>NZ_JBYSYL010000006.1:98886-365350 GCF_058783235.1 Achromobacter sp. FW305-C-28
GACTGGTGGAGGTAAGCGGGATCGAACCGCTGACCTCTTGCATGCCATGCAAGCGCTCTCCCAGCTGAGCTATACCCCCTGGTCACAACCGGCTCTAAAATCCTTCAACGTTTTCACGATTTCTGGCGCTTTTCAGTGCCGTTTTTCGTGGTTCGTTGCCGGTTTTGTTTAGTGCCGTTGGCGAAGAAACGAGATTATGCACGAACTAAATGGGGTGTGCAAGTCGATGTGATGCAAAAAATGAAAAAGTTGAGAGGTTTTTTGATTCAAGGGGACGTATGAGTGGCGACCGCGTCCCGATCGATGCGCATCGGCGGCGTTTCCTGGCGTTCGGAAACGCCCGCGGATGCCGCGATGATCCCCGGAAAATCAAGGGCTTGGCCGAGTGCTATCGTGGATGCTGGGGGCCAGCGGTGTCCGGCCCCGCCATGATGTCTTGCCGGCAGGAGATTTTTTTCGCATGAGCACAAAGACTTCTTTTCCCACGCGTCCGTTGGGGCGCAGCGACATGTCCATCACCCGCATCGGGTTGGGCGCCTGGGCCATGGGCGGCAACGACTGGGCGATCGGCTGGGGGCCGCAGGACGACACGGATTCCATCGCGGCCATCCGCTTGGCAGTCGATCGCGGCATCAACTGGATCGACACCGCCGCCGTTTACGGACTGGGGCATTCCGAGGAAATCGTCGGGCGCGCGCTGGCGCAGATGAGTCCCGGCGAGCGGCCCTACGTGTTCACCAAGTGCGGCCTGACGTGGTCTGCCGACCAGCGGCAGGCGACTCCGCGGCGCAACGGCGCGCCGGCCAGCATCCGCCGTGAAATCGAAGGCTCGCTGCGCCGCCTGGGCGTCGAACGTATCGATCTCTACCAGATGCACTGGCCCGCGGGCGACGGCACGCCGCTCGAAGCCTATTGGCAGGAACTGCTGGATCTCAAGCAAGCGGGCAAGGTGCGCGCGGTGGGCCTGTCGAACCACAACCTGGCGCAGTTGCAGGACGCCGAAGCACTGGGCCACGTGGAATCGTTGCAACCGCCGTTTTCGGCGATCCAGCGCAGCGCCGCCGCCGACCTGATTCCGTGGTGCGCGCAGAACGGCACCGGCGTCATTGTCTACAGCCCGATGCAATCGGGATTGCTCAGCGGCGGCTTTACCGCCGAGCGCGCGCAGGCCTTGCGCCAGGACGACTGGCGTTCGCGCAGCCCCGAATTCAAGGCGCCCAACCTGGCGCGCAACCTGGCCCTGGCCGAAGCCTTGAAACCCATTGCCGAACGCCATGGCGCCACGCAGGCGGCGGTGGCCATCGCCTGGACACTGGCGTGGCCGGGCGTCACGGGCGCCATCGTCGGGGCGCGCAATGCAGCGCAGGTCGATGGCGTGGTGGGGGCTGCCGAACTGGAGCTGGATGCCGATGACATGGCGCGCATTGCCAACGCCATCGAACTGACGGGCGCGGGCTTCGGGCCGCTGCGTCCGGAAGACGACAGCGGCGCGTTGCCGGCCAATCTGTTTGCTTGAACGGAATGCCTGAAACCGTTGCACGGCCCGCTGGAAGGCGGGTCGGGCACCCAAGATGACGGGCAAAAAAAGAACGCGCAAATAAAGGCGGGCAAAGACGGCGGGCAAAGACGGCGGGCGGACGCCCGCGCGAAATCAGCCGCGCCGCGTGCGGCGGTTGGTGCCGAAGGCGGCGATCAGCGCCAGGCCGATCAGCGCCAGGGCCGACTTGTCGCCAAAGCGCGCGTAAGGCGTCAGCCCCGTCATGCCCTGCACCACGACCGGCAGCACCCCCGGCTGCAACGGCGCGAGCTGGGCCGCGACATGGCCCTTGGCATCGATGGCTGCGGTGATGCCGGTGTTGGTGGCGGTCAGCATGGGACGGGCGGTTTCGATGGTGCGCAGGCGCCCGATCTGCAAGTGCTGGCGCAAAGCCCAGGAATCGCCAAACCAGCCCAGGTTGCTGACGTTGACCAGGATGGTCGCGCCCGGTTCGCCGTTGGGACCCGACTGCAGCGCGGGCAGCAGGTCGGGGCCGAACAGGTCTTCGTAGCAGATGTTGAAGGCGATGTGCTGGCCGCCCACGGCGAACGGCGTCTGGCGTTCGGGGCCCCGGTCGAAGTCGCCCAGCGGAATGTCGAGCATGTCGACGAACCAGTGAAAGCCCGGCGGCACGTATTCGCCCCACGGCACGAGGTGGCGCTTGTCGTAGCGCATGGCGGTTGCGCCGCCCAGCAATTGCATGGCCGGCGTCTGGCCGTCAAAGCCCAGCACGCTGTTGGTGTAGCGGTCGCGGCCGTTCACCACGTCGTGCACCGGCACGCCCATGGCGACCACGGCGTTCTGCCGCGCCGCGACCTGGCGCCAGGTTTCCCACACGCGCGGATCGAGCTGATCCTGGAAGACCGGCATCACCGTTTCCGGCAGGATGATCATTTGCGGCGCCGGCACGCCCGGCGCGGGCGGCAGGGCCGCCAGTTCCAGGTGGCGCCGGATGCTTTGATCGAGCAGCGCGAGGTCGAATTTCTGCGATTGCTCGATGTTGCCCTGGACCAGCCGCACGTTCAGCGGCTCGCCGCTGGGGGCGGACCAATCGATGCGCGACAGCGGCCAGCCCACGGCAACCAGTGCCAGCGCCACGCCGGCTGACAGTGCACGGCGGCCATCGCGGGCCTGTTTTTGGTCGCCCACCGGCCGCCACAGGCTGGCGATGGCGGCGGCCGCGAACGCCGATACGAACGCCATGCCGTGCACGCCCAGCAGCGGCGCCCAGCCGGCAATGGGGCTGTCGACTTGCGCGTAGCCGATGTTCAGCCACGGGAAGCCGGTAAGCAGCACCGCGCGGACCCACTCGAAGCCGGCCCACAGCGCACCCCAGGCCAGCGTGGCCGACAGCACGCGGGCCGGCGTGGAATCGTGCGCCAGCGGCGCATAGCGCCGCGCCAGCGCGCCCGCCGTGGCCGGAAACAGCGCCAGGAAGGCGGACAAGGCCAGCACGGCGGCCACGGCCAGCGGCGCGGCCAGGTCGCCGTAGCGATGCAGGCTGATGAAGATCCAGTACAGGCCCAGCGCGTAGGTCACGAAGCTGAACAGCCAGCCTCGCCCCCAGGCCTGGCGGGCCGTCGGGGCGTACAGGGTGACGCGGGCGGCCACCGCCAGCGCCAGGATCTGCGTGATGGCCAGCGCCCAATCGGGCAGCGGGCCGGGCGCAAAGGTCAGGGCATGGACGGCGCCAGCCAGCGTCAGGCCGGCGGCGCCGCGCAGGAGCCGGCTGCGAGTGCTGCGGGTCATGCGTTGTCAGTGGGGGAAACGTTGCGCGCGGCCGTGCCACGCTTGACGCGCAGCCAGATGGCGCGGCGCGCGTCGCCGCGGGCCACTTCCAGCTTCAGGCCGTCGAATTCGGCGGTATCGCCGCGGCGCGGAATACGGCCCAGTTGGCCGCCCATCCAGCCGCCGACGCTGTCGTATTCGTCGTCGGGCAACTGGCAGCCGAACACGTCGTTGAAGTGCGAGATGTCGGTGGCGGCAAGCACGCGCCACTGGTTTTCGCCTTCGGGGAAGATCGAGTCTTCTTCGGTTTCGTCGAATTCGTCTTCGATGTCGCCGACGATCTGTTCGAGCACGTCTTCCATGGTGACCAGGCCCGAGATGCCGCCGTGCTCATCGATGACGATGGCCTGGTGGTTACGGCTGGCGCGGAATTCGTGCAGCAGCACGTTCAGGCGCTTGGATTCGGGAATGAACACGGCCGGGCGCACCAGCGTGCGCACTTCGATGCCGGGTTCCAGCATGCAGCGCAGCAGGTCTTTGGCCAGCAGGATGCCGATGATGTTGTCGCGGTCGCCTTCGTACACGGGGAACCGCGAATGCGCGGTTTCGATCACCGAGGCCACCAGGTAGGGAATGGGCTGCGTGACGTCGAGCAGGTCCATGCGCGAACGCGGAACCATGATGTCGCCGACGGTGCCCTCGGACACGGCCAGCGCGCCCTTGATCATCTTGTAGGACTCCGCGTCGAGCAAGTTGCGGTCGTGTGCGGCTTCCAGGATGGCCTTGATGCCTTCACGGTCCTCGGGCTCGCGGCGCACAAGGGAAAGCAGGCGGTCTAGAAGGGATTTGGTGGCGGGTTTGGCTGAGCGAGCAGGGGTCGCTTCGGGAGCAGGGTAAGGGTCAGACATCGTCCGGGAGGACAAGTTATGGAGGGGCCAGCATAACCGAAACTGGCGCCCGATTTGTAACGCCGAGTCCGAAAATGGGGGTAACCGACGCGATCTGCGCCTTGTAGGACGCCATTTCACGCCGATTTGTCAGGGTTGACCCCAGGCCCGGTATCAAGGGGCGAAATAGGGGTCGGCGATACCCATGCGGGCCAGCGTGGCGGTTTCCAGCGCTTCCATGCGGCGGGCGTCGCGCGCCTTGATGTGGTCGTAGCCCAGCGAATGCAGCACGCCGTGCAGCGTCAGGTGGGCGGCGTGGTCCAGGAGCGCCTTGCGTTGTTCGCGGGCCTCGCGCACCAGCACCGGCACGCACATCACGATATCGCCGCGGGCTACGCCCAGCGGGTCCACGCCGTATTCGAACGTCAGCACGTTGGTGGCGTAGTCGCGCTGGCGGAAATCGCGGTTCAGGCGGCGGCCTTCGGCAGCGCCCACCAGCCGCAGGCTGAGCTCGGCGGCCGAGAATTCGACCAGGCCGTCCTCGGCCGCGGCGGCCAGCGCCCGCTCGGCCCAGCGGCGCAGGCGCCAGCGGGGCAGGCGGGGTTCTTCGACCCCATACTGGACGGAAAGGGACAGATCAGGCGTCATTTTCGGAAGCGCGATCGTAGGCGTCGACGATGCGGGCCACCAAGGGGTGGCGCACCACGTCGCGGCTGGTGAAACGGGTGGTGGCAATGCCCTGCACGTCGTGCAGCACCTTGACCGCGTGCGCCAGACCGCTGTCCTGGCCGCGCGGCAGGTCCACCTGCGACGGGTCGCCGGTGATGACGGCCTTGCTGCCGAAGCCGATGCGGGTCAGGAACATCTTCATCTGTTCCGGCGTGGTGTTCTGCGCCTCGTCCAGGATGACGAAGGCGTGATTCAGGGTGCGGCCGCGCATGTAGGCCAGCGGCGCGATCTCGATGGTCTGCTTTTCGAACAGGCGCTGCACCTTCTCGAAGCCCATCAGGTCGTAGAGCGCGTCGTACAGCGGTCGCAGATAGGGGTCGACCTTCTGCGCCAGGTCGCCGGGCAGAAAGCCCAGGCGTTCGCCGGCTTCGACCGCCGGGCGCGTCAGCACCAGGCGCTGCACGGTGTCGCGTTCCATCGCGTCGATGGCGCAGGCCACCGCCAGCCAGGTCTTGCCGGTGCCGGCCGGGCCCACGCCGAAGGTGATGTCATGCTTGAGGATGTTGTTCAGGTAGTCGCGCTGGCGCGGTGTGCGCGGGCGCAGGTCGCTGCGCTTGGTACGCAGGGCGATGCCGTCGCTTTCGTCGTCCAGCGCGGGCAGCGGGTCGGCCTCGTGGACCGGCGCTTCCTGCAGCTTGTCTTCCTGGCGGCCGACACCGATCTCGACCAGGCCCAGCTGGATGTCGTCGACCGACAGCGCGCGGTGCACCGCTTGCTCGTGAAAGCGCCGCAGGACGCGTCCGGCCAGTTCGGCACGTTCGCCTTCGATGGTGACGCGGCTGCCGCGGCGCGACAGTTTCACGCCCATGCCATCGGCCAGCTGGCGCAGGTTTTCGTCCAGCGGGCCGCACAGATTGGCCAGGTGGGTGTTGTCGCCGTCCAGGGTGACGACGGCGGGCATGCTGCGGCGGGCGCGGGGGCGGGAAGTGGTCATTCGGCCTCTTGGGGAACGCGGTCGACGTCAGCCACCCGGGCGCGCAGCGAATTGGTGTGCGCTTCGGTGATGATGACGTCGACCATTTGTCCGATGAGCCGCGCGGGCGCGGCGAAATTGACGATGCGGTTGTTCTCGGTGCGGCCCATCAATTCGTTGGGATCGCGGCGCGAGGGGCCTTCGACCAGCAGGCGCTGGCGGGTGCCGACCATGTTGCGGGCGATGGTGGCCGCCTGCTCGTTGATCAGCGCCTGCAGGCGTTGCAGGCGGCGCAGCTTGACGTCTTGCGGCGTGTCGTCTTGCAGGTCGGCTGCCGGCGTGCCGGGACGGCGCGAATACACGAACGAGAACGAGGTATCGAAGCCCACGTCTTCGATCAGCTTCATGGTCTTTTCGAAGTCTTCCTCGGTTTCACCGGGAAAGCCCACGATGAAGTCCGACGACAGCGTCAGGTCGGGGCGCGCCGCGCGCAGGCGCCGCACCACCGATTTGAATTCCAGCGTGGTGTAGCCGCGCTTCATTCCCGCCAGCACGCGGTCGCTGCCGGCCTGCACCGGCAGGTGCAGGAACGACACCAGCTTGGGCAGGCGCGCGTAGGCGTCCACCATGCGCTGGGTCATTTCCTTGGGATGCGAGGTCGTGTAGCGGATGCGTTCGATACCGGGGATCTCGTGCACGTATTCCAGCAGCATGGCGAAATCGGCGATCTCGTCGCTGTCGGCCATGCGGCCGCGATAGGCGTTCACGTTCTGGCCCAGCAGCGTCACTTCCTTGACGCCCTGGTCGGCCAGGTCGGCCACTTCGATCAGCACGTCGTCGAACGGGCGCGAGACTTCTTCGCCGCGCGTGTAGGGCACGACACAGAAGCTGCAGTACTTGCTACAGCCTTCCATGATGGACACGAAGGCCGTGGCGCCGTCGACCCGCGGGGGCGGCATGTTGTCGAACTTCTCGATTTCCGGGAAGCTGATGTCGACCTGCGAACGGCCTTGTTCGCGGCGGCGCTTGATCAGGTCGGGCAGGCGGTGCAGGGTCTGCGGGCCGAACACCACGTCCACATAGGGCGCGCGCTTGACGATGGCCTCGCCTTCCTGGCTGGCCACGCAGCCGCCCACGCCGATCACCAGGTTCGGGTTGGTCTTTTTCAGGTGCTGCACGCGGCCCAGGTCGGAAAAGACCTTTTCCTGGGCCTTCTCGCGCACCGAACAGGTGTTGAACAGGATGACGTCGGCGTCTTCCGGGTTGTCGGTCAGTTCCAGTCCCTGGTCGCCGCGCAGCACGTCGGCCATCTTGTCCGAGTCGTACTCGTTCATCTGGCAGCCGAAGGTGCGGATATACAGCTTGCGGGGCGCGCCGGTGGCGGCGTCGGGGGACAGGGCGGCGGCGGGGGCGCCGTCGGGCGCGGCGTGCGCGCGCTTGAGGGAAGTTTCTTGCATATTGATCGCCGTGACGGGTGTAGATCCCGGGGGCAGAAGAAGGGAAAGGCGGAATTTTACCCCTTGCTGCAAATTTCCTTCTTGGATTGGTCACCCGGGGCCGTTACGATAGCTGGCCTTCGCCGATTCCCTTTCCGATAATAATTATCTTTACGTCAACGGTCCGATGACGCCGAATCCTCTCATGCCCCCCGTGGCCGCGCCCACGGCCGTTGCTCCGGCTGCCGCTGCCGACGAATTCCGCAATCCGCTGTCCACCCGCGCGTGGCTGCTTGCTGGCGCCTTGCTGGCGCTGATCGCCGCCGCCAGCGCCTTGTGGATCGACCTGCCGCTGGCGGTCTGGATCCGGCATTCGGTCAGCGACGGCGTCAACGAATCGTTCGAATGGATCGGCGAACTGGGCGAAAGCGGCCGCTACATCGGCGTGGCGCTGGCGTTCTACATCGTTGGCCTGGCCGGCCTGGCGCGCGGCTGGAGCAACCCGGTGCGCATGAGCTTTGCCAGCATGGCGCGCGGCAGCCTGCTGATGCTGTCCACCATGGCGGTGGGCGGGCTGATCGTGCTGATCCTCAAGCGTTCCGTGGCGCGGGCCCGGCCCGAGCTGTTCTTCGAAAAAGGCATCTACGGGCTGGGCGAATCGTTCTCGCGCGCCCAGCAGTTCAATTCCTTTCCGTCCAGCCACACCTACGCGGCCTTTGCCGTGGCGGTGGTGCTGGGCATCCTGGCGCCGCGCTGGCGCTGGGCCTTCCTGTCGCTGGGAGCGCTGGTTGCCGTCAGCCGCCTTGTGAACCTGGATCACTACCTGTCCGACGTCATGACCGCCGCCGGCATCGCCATCGCCGTCGGCCACCTGCTGGCCCCGCGCATCCTGTGCAGCCGCTATCAGTGGCCGCTGCGCGCGCCGTGGCGCTGGTGGAAAAAAGGCTGAACCGGCCAGCGAGCGAGACCTTCGCCGGAAAAAAAGGCTGCCGTCCTGGCAGCCTTTTTCTTGGGGGGGCGAGATCAACGCCTACGCGCGGGTCCGGTGCGTGGCGCTCAGGCGAAGGCGACGACCACGCGCCGGTTGGTGCGGCTTTTCTTTTCGATCTTGGTGACCGTGATCGGGCCGATTTCGCCCGTGTTGGCCACGTGCGTGCCACCGCAAGGCTGGCGGTCCACGCCGGGGATCTCGATGATGCGGATGCGCGCCGTGCCGGCGGGCGGCGCGGCGCCCACCGTGCGCACCAGGTCGGGCTGGGCGGCCAGTTCCTCGGGCGTGATGGCGTTGACGGCCACGTCGGTGCGGGCGTTGATCAGCGCGTTCAGGCGTTCGGTCAGGTCGACCTTGTCCAGCGTGGATTCGGGCAGGTCGAAATCGATGCGCGCCGAGTCGGGCGAGATGCTGCAGCCGGTGACGGGCGCCGGCACCAGCGACCCCAGCAAGTGCAGACAGGTATGCAGGCGCATCAGCTTGTGGCGGCGCGCCCAGTCGATGGCGACGCTGACGCGGTCGCCCACTTGCGGCAGTGCGGCGCCTTCGGCGGGCACGTGCAGGATGCGGCTGCGATCATCGGCGTAGACCGTGTCGGCCAGCGCCAGCACCTGGCCGCCCGGCAAGGTCAGGGTGCCGCTGTCGCCCGCCTGGCCGCCGCTGCGGGCGTAGCAGACGGTCTGGTCCAGTTCGATGCCTTCGGGGGTGACTGCGGTGACCGTGGCCTCGCACTGCTGCAGATAGGGTTCGTCGTCGAAGCGCTTGATGGGGGCGGTCATGGGGTGTCTCTCGTTCTGTTGTGGGGTGGGGCAGGGCCGGCAGGCGTCAGGGCCTGGACCCTATGTGAGGGTCTTTACGCCCTGGGCGGTTTCAATGCGGGCTTGCAGGCGCGGCGGGCCGTCGGCCTGCTCGACGGTGATCAGGTGATCGGCGCCCAGCCATGCCAGCCCCTGGCGCAGCAGGGCGGCGCGCGGATGGGTGCCGGCCAGGGATTGCAGCGTCAGCGCCTGGCGGGGCAGGCTGACGCCGGGATAGGCTTCCACGTCCCATTGGATCAGGGTGGGCAGCAGGCCGTCGCCTGCGGCTTGGTCGCCGTCGCGCCAGGAAGGCAGGCTGCCGTCGTCCGGCACGGTCAGGCGCCAGCGCAGGTCGCCGCGCGTCATGGGAATGGCGGGCGCGATGCGGTCGGGGTGCCGGGCCTGCCAGTCGGACAGGTCGTCAGGCGCCGTGACGCGCGCCGCCCAATGCGCCAGGAACGGGCCGTCGGCCAGGCGTGCGCGCAGGGCGGGCTGGTCCAGTCCGAACCAGCGCGGCCGCTGCGGCGCCGGCGCATCGGGGTCGATGGCGATGACTTCCAGGTACACGCCGCCCGCCATGCCCAGCACCCGGTTGTGGGTGCCCATGCGCGGATGCGCGCCGCCGCCCGCGGGCGCAATGCCCAGCAGGTCGGCCACATGGCGGGTGCCGCTGTCCAGGTCGGCGGCGGCGACGGCGAGATGATCGAGGACGAGTTTCATGGCGCCTATGGTATCGAATACAAGGGACACCGTACCCGTACACCTGGGCGGGGGCGGTCAGTACAGTGGTGCCAGGAGGCTAGCCAATGCCTGCCGTAACTGCGTTGACGAAATCCTGCCTAGGGCGTAGCCCCGAATTTGGGATATGTCGTGTTGGGTAAGATTTGAGGCCGTTGCGACGTCCGTTCGAGAAGGACCATGTCAACGTGCCCGCTTCACGCATGACAGCTATTTCCTGTTGGATTGTTGGAGGAAGACCAGAATATCTTCAAGCTGAATTGCGGGCTATTCGTAGCGACCGCAACTCCTCCGCCCATAAAAAAACCCGCCGCAATGCGACGGGTTTTTCTTCAGGGGCGGAAAGATCAGGCGGCTTCGCCTTCCTCGCCTTCCTTCTTGACCGGCTTGATCAGGTCTTCGCGCTTGACGCCCATCCACATGGCCAGCGCGGCGGCGACGAACACCGACGAGTAGATGCCGAACCAGATGCCGATGGTCAGGGCCATGGCGAAGTAGTGCAGGGTGGGGCCGCCGAAGAACAGCATGGCCAGCACCATCATCTGGGTCGAGCCGTGGGTGATGATGGTGCGCGAGATGGTCTGCGTGATGGCGCTGTTGATGACTTCGTGCACATCCGCCTTGCGGTACTTGCGGAAGTTCTCGCGGATCCGGTCCATGATGACCACGGATTCGTTCACCGAGTAACCCAGCACCGCCAGCACGCCCGCCAGCACCGACAGCGAGAATTCCCACTGGAAGAAGGCGAAGAAGCCCAGGATGATCACCACGTCGTGCAGGTTGGCGATCACGCCGGCGACGGCGAACTTCCATTCGAAGCGAAAGCCCAGGTACACCATGATGCCGATGACCACGACCAGCAGCGCCATCAGGCCGTTGTGCAGCAGTTCCTGGCCCACCTGCGGGCCCACGAACTCGACCCGGCGCAATTCCACGCCCTGGTCCGCGGTCTTCAGGGCGGCCATGACGGTCTCGCTCTGGGTGGCCGAGGTCTGGCCTTCCTGCAGGGGCAGGCGGATCATGACGTCGTGCGAGGTGCCGAAGTTCTGCACCTGGAAATCGGTGTAGCCCAGCCTGGAGACCACGCCGCGCACGTTTTCAAGCTGCGCCGTCTGGGCGTAGTTGACTTCCATGACCGTGCCGCCGGTGAACTCGATCGACAGGTGGAAGCCGCGCGTAAGGATGAAAAAGACCGCCGCCACGAACGTGACGAGGCTGATGATGTTCAGCACCAGCGCGTGGCGCATGAACGGGATGGTGCGGTGAATCCGGAAAAATTCCATTTTTTGCCCTGGCTTGTCGGTGGCGGGCGGCGTGGCCGCCCGCACTCATGTTCAGTTGGTCTTCGGCTTCCAGACTTCGCCGATGGAAATCGACGTGAGCTTCTTCTTGCGGCCGTACCAGAGGTTGGCCAGCGCGCGCACGCCCACGACGGACGAGAACATCGAGGTCAGGATGCCCAGGCAATGCACCACCGCGAAGCCGCGGATGGGACCGGAACCGAATGCCAGCAGGGCCAGGCCGACAATCAGCGTGGTGAGGTTGGAGTCGAGAATGGTGCCCCACGCGCGTTCGAATCCCTGGTGGATCGCCTGTTGTGGCGACGCCCCGGCGCGCAGTTCTTCCCGGATCCGCTCGTTGATCAGCACGTTCGAGTCAATGGCCATGCCCAGTGTCAGCGCGATAGCCGCGATGCCGGGCAGCGTCAGCGTGGCCTGCAGCATCGACAGCAGGGCCAGCAGCAGCAGCACGTTCAGGGTCAGGCCGACGGTGGAGAACACGCCGAACAGGTGGTAGTAGACGATGATGAAGACCGCGATGGCCAGGAAGCCGTACAACGTCGAATGGAAGCCCTTCGAGATGTTGTCGGCGCCCAGGCTCGGGCCGATGGTGCGTTCTTCGATGATCGACATCGGCGCGGCCAGCGCGCCGGCGCGCAGCAGCAGGGCGGTGTCGGCGGCTTCTTCCGAGCTCATGCTGCCCGAGATCTGCACCTGGCCGCCGGCGATTTCGCTGCGGATGACGGGGGCCGTCACGACTTCACCCTTGCCGTTCTCGAACAGCAGGATGGCCATGCGCTTGCCGATGTTGTCGCGGGTGACGTCGCGGAAGATGCGGGCGCCCTTGGAATCCAGCGTCAGGTGGACGGCGGCCTGCTGGGTCTGCGAGTCGCGGCCGGGCTGGGCATCCTGCAGGTTTTCACCGGTCAGGACGACTTGGCGGCGCACCAGGATGGGGCGGCCGTCGCGGTCGGAATAGCGTTCCAGGCCGAACGGCACCGAGCCGCCCAGCAGCGCGGCTTGCGCGGCGGGGGAATCGTCGACCATGCGGATTTCAAGCGTGGCGGTGCGGCCCAGCAGTTCCTTGGCCTTGGCCACGTCCTGCACGCCGGGCAACTGCACCACGATGCGGTCCGAACCCTGTTGCTGGATGACCGGTTCGGCCACGCCCAGCTCGTTGATACGGTTGTGCAGCGTGTTGATGTTCTGCTTCAGGGCCGAGTCCTGCACGCGGGTGACCGCGGCCGGATTCAGCGCGCCCATCAGCAGCAGCTTGCCGTTTTCTTCGCTTTCGGTGAATTCCAGGTCAGGCAGGCGGGTGCGCAGCGTCGAGATGGCGCGGTCGCGGTCCTGCGAGTTGGCGAAGGTGGCGGCCACGCCCATGCCCGAGCGTTCGACGCCGGCCACGTTGACCTTCTGGTCGCGCAGCACCGAGCGCACGTCGGCGGCCAGGGAATCGTAGCGGGCGGTCAGGGCGCCCTGCATGTCCACTTGCAGCAGGAAGTGCACGCCGCCGCGCAGGTCCAGGCCCAGGTACATGGGCTTGGGGGCGAACCAGCCCATCGCGCGCATCCAGGTGGGCGAGGCGGGCAACAGGTTCAGCGCCACGGTGTAGTGGGGGTCGCCCTGGACGGTATTGAGGGACTTGTCGATCAGGTCGCGCGCCTGCAGTTGCAGGTCGGTCGACGTGAAGCGGGCGCGCACGGTGCCGAGCGTGCCGTTCTGTTCGTAGTAGACCCCTTCGTTGGGGATCTTGGCGTCGGCCAGTACCTGCTCGACCCGGCTCAGCATGGCCGTATCCACCTTGATGGTGGCCTTGGCGCTGGAAACCTGGACGGCGGGGGACTCGCCGTAGAAATTGGGAAGCGTATAGAGCAGGCCAATAAAGACCGCAATCAGGACCGTAATGTACTTCCAGAGGGGATAGCGGTTCATTGCCGGCTACTTCATGTAAGAGTGATGAAAGGGCCGCCCGGGCGACAGGCGCGGCGGGCGGCGGAGCGGCGCCGCCTGACCCCGGGGCCCGGCGGCGCTCCTATGGGACGCTTACAGGGCCTTGATGGTTCCCTTGGGCAGAACGGTCGAGACCGACGACTTCTGCATGATGATCTCGACCGGCTTGTCGGCCAGTTCGGACACTTCGACGGTGACGTAGCTGTCGTTCACCTTGGTGACCTTGCCCAGCATGCCGCCGGCGGTGACGACTTCGTCGCCCTTGGCCAGGGCGGCGATCAGATTGCGGTGTTCCTTCTGGCGCTTCATCTGGGGACGGATCATCAGGAAGTAGAGGATCACGAACATCAGGATGATGGGCAGCATGCCCATCAGCGCATTGCCTTCCGGGGCAGCCTGGGCCACGACGAGGCTGGCGGTATCGATAGCGGACATGTAATTCTCCTGCGTATAGTCTGTTTGGGTTTGTTTGTATCGAGCTGTCGTCGATCTTGTTCTGCGCCCATCCCCGCGCGAGCCATGGATAGGGCAAGCCGACTATTGTAGCGAGGTTTAAGGCCCCCACGCCGCGGGCATTTAGACCCCCACGCCGCGCGCACTTCGTGCGCCAACTGCCCCTCGTGGGAGCTGCCCCGCCTTGGGGCGGCCCGGCGGCGGGGCAACTGTTCTAGCGTAGACCGTCATGTGGGGGCGGGATGGTGAATTAAAAGTCCCGGTCAGTGTCGCTCGTTATTGTGTCTGCAAAACGCGCTCATTTGGGGTCTTGCGTATCTCATTTGAGATACGCTGATTGGACGTTTTCCAACGGAAGTCTCCCATGCCCCAAACCTCGATGCTCCACGTGCGCGTGGATGACAAGCTCAAGGCCGATGCCACCGAAAAGCTGGCCGAATTCGGACTGACGATTTCGGATGCCGTGCGTATTCTGCTGACTCGCGTGTCCAAGGAAGGGGGCCTGCCCGCCGCGTTGACGACCGATGCGCAAGCTCACGACGTGTGGTTTCGCGCCAAGGTTCAGGAAGCGCTAGCTGATACCCGGCCGGGTATCCCCCACGAGCAGGTGATGGACGAAGCTCAGGCGCTTATCGACCGCAAGCGCCGTGCCAAGGCTTGAATGGTCGCCAACCGCGCGGGCCGATTTGCTGGCGATTGTCGATTACATCTCGGATGACAATCCCGATGCGGCGCAACGGCTGAAAGACGATATTGAACGAAGGCGAGGCAATTGCCGGCCCATCCCATGTTGTATCGTCCTGGCAAAATGCCCGGCACGCGCGAAATGGTGGTGCGTGCGAACTACATTGTTGTGTACGCGGCAGATGTGGCCATAGTGCGTGTCTTGCGGATTTTGCATGCCGCCCAGCAGTGGCCGCCGCAATAGCTGCCCGCTGCGTTCCGGTTCGGGATGCCCCACAAACACATGGCAAGACAAGGCCGGCGTCAGCCGGCCGTATCTATTCCACCCCGCGCGCCCGGTCGGCGGCAAATTGGGCGCGCCAGGCGTCGAAGCGGCCTTCGGCGATGGCTTCCCGCATTTCCTTCATGATGGTCAGGTAGAAGTGCAGGTTGTGCAGGGTGTTCAGGCGCGCGCCGGTGATTTCGTTGGCGCGTTGCAGGTGGTGCAGGTAGGCGCGCGAAAAGTGCGCGCAGGTGTGGCATTCGCAGCTGGGGTCCAGCGGGCGGGTGTCGTCGCGGTACTTGGCGTTGCGGATCTTGACGTCGCCAAAGCGGGTGAACAGCCAGCCGTTGCGCGCGTTGCGGGTCGGCATGACGCAGTCGAACATGTCCACGCCGCGGCTCACGCCCTCGACCAGGTCTTCCGGCGTGCCCACGCCCATCAGGTAGCGCGGCGCCTGGGCCGGCAGCTTGGGCGTGACGTGCGCCAGGATGCGCATCATGTCTTCCTTGGGCTCGCCCACCGACAGGCCGCCGATGGCGTAGCCATGAAAGCCGATGTCCTGCAGGCCGGCCAGCGACTCGTCGCGCAACGCCTCGTACATGCCGCCCTGGACGATGCCGAACAGCGCGTTCGGGTTTTCCAGGCGGTCGAATTCCTCGCGCGAGCGGCGTGCCCAGCGCAGCGACATGCGCATGGACCGGGCGGCCTCTTCGACGGTGGCGGGCCGGCCGTCGATTTCATAGGGCGTGCATTCGTCGAACACCATGACGATGTCCGAATTCAGCGAACGCTGGATACGCATGGATTCTTCGGGCGTCAGAAAGAGGCGCGCGCCGTCGATGGGCGAGGCGAACTTGACGCCTTCCTCGGTGATCTTGCGCATGCCCTGCAGACTGAACACCTGAAACCCCCCCGAATCCGTCAGGATGGGCTTGTCCCACTGCATGAAGCCGTGCAGGCCGCCGTGCTTTTCCATGATTTCCGTGCCCGGGCGCAGCCACAGGTGGAAGGTGTTGCCCAGCACGATCTGCGAGCCGATCTCCTTGAGCTCGTGCGGCATCATGGCCTTGACGCTGCCATAGGTGCCCACGGGCATGAAGATGGGTGTTTCCACCACGCCGTGGTTCAGCGTGATGCGGCCGCGGCGGGCGCCGCCGTCGGTGGCGAGCAGTTCGAAATTCAGTCCGGTCATGGGGCAGGGGATTCGATGAACATGGCGTCGCCATAGCTGAAGAAGCGGTAGCGCTGGGCCACGGCGTGGGCGTAGGCGCGGCGGATCGGCTCGACGCCGGCCAGCGCCGACACCAGCATCAGCAAGGTCGACTGGGGAAGATGGAAGTTGGTGACCAGGGCGTCGACGACGCGGTACGGGTAGCCAGGGGTGATGAACAGGCGGGTGTCGCCCTGGGCGGCGGCCAGCGGCAGGCCGGGGGCCGTGCGGCCTTCGGTCTGCGCGGCGGCGGATTCCAGGGCGCGCACGCTGGTCGTGCCCACCGCGATGACGCGGCCGCCCTTGGCGCGGGCCGCGGCGATGGCGTCCACGGTGGCTTGCGGCACGGTGAACCACTCGGCGTGCATGATGTGGTCGGCCAGGTTGTCCACGCGCACGGGCTGGAAGGTGCCGGCGCCCACGTGCAGGGTGACGAAGGCGCGGTCCACGCCCAGGGCCGTCAGGCGGTCCAGTGTGGGCTGGTCAAAGTGCAGGCCGGCGGTGGGGGCGGCGACGGCGCCGGGTTCGCGGGCGTAGACGGTCTGGTAGCGGTCGTCGTCGCCGGCGTCGGCCTCGTGCGTGATGTAGGGCGGCAGCGGCGTGGCGCCGTGCGCATCCAGCAGGTCCAGCACCGGGCCGGGAAAGCGGATGTCGAACAGTTCGCCTTCGCGGCCCAGCACGGTGGCGTCGAAGGCGTCGGCCAGGCGCAGCACCATGCCGGGGCCGGGCGACTTGCTGGCCCGCACGTGCGCCAGGGCGCGGTCGGTGTCGGTGATGCGTTCGACCAGCACTTCGATCTTGCCGCCGGTAGCCTTGTGGCCGGCCAGGCGCGCCTTGATCACGCGGGTGTCGTTGAACACCAGCAGGTCGCCGGGGCGCAGCAGCCCTTCCAGGTCGGCGAAGCGGCGGTCATGGAGCTGGCTGGCGCCGTCCAGGTGCAGCAGCCGGCTGCCCGTGCGCTGGGCGGCGGGCGTCTGCGCGATGAGCTCGGGCGGCAGCTCGTAGTCGAAGTCGGAAACGGTAAGGGCTTGCACGGGATATCGGTATCAGGGGGCGGGCGTGGCGAAGGTCGCAGCAAGGGCGCCGGGCCGCCGGCAATGGGGCGGCGAAAAAACGAGTCAGGCCCGGGGGCCGGCTCTGGGGCAACTCGCTATTGTAAAGGGGCTGGGAAAAAGGGCGGTTGGCCGGGGCGGCCACGCCCAGGCCCCCCCGGTTCAGCGTCCGCCGCGCCAGCCCAGCCGGCGCGAGCAATCGGCCGCCGCTGCGGCCAGCGCGCGCAGCGGCGCGCCGTCCGGCGACAGGTCGAAGCCGCCGTGCAGGCCCAGGCCGGTGATGGCCCCGGCCAGTTGGCCCTGGGCGTCCAGCACCGGCAGCGCGGCCGAGTCGATGCCGTGCAGCAGGTGGCCGCTGACGCAGGCGTAGCCGCGTTCGCGGGTGGCGAGCCAGCGTCGGCGCAGGACGGCGGCAGGGTCGGCAACATCGGCCGTGGCCAGGGCGGGGCCGGCGGGATCGCCCAGCAGGCCCGCCGGGTCGGCGCCCTGGCGCTGCGCCGCATCCCATTCCTGCAGGGCGCGTGGCAGCGCCAGCGCCTCGGGCAGCCAGGCCGCGAAGACGCGCCCGGTGGCACTGTTGAGCAGCGGCAGCACCGAGCCGACCCGCACGTTCACCGTGACGGGCAGGCGGGCGTCGCGCCATTGCACGATGGTGGGGCCGTGCTGGCCCCAGATGGAAATGAAGACGGTCTGGCCGATGGCCGCGCTCAGGTCTTCCAGGCAGCCGGCCGCCAGTTTCACGAAATCCACCTCGGCCAGCGCGGCCAGCCCCGTATGCAGGGCCTGCGGCCCCAGCCGGTAGCGGGCGCTGGCGGGGTCCTGCTCGACATAGCCGCGCCGCTCCAGCGACACCAGGTAGCGGTGCGCCTTGGCGCGCGGCATGTCCAGGCTGCGGCCCAGTTCCGACACCGACACGGGGCCGCCCAGCTCGGCCAGCCGGGTCAGGACGTCCAGGGCGATTTCGGCGGACTGGATCCCGGTGCTGCTCTCTGTTGACATCAGTTCGTCTCTTATTAGAATACGCGTATCACTAAAAAATACATCAGCGCGCCGCCGCGGACAAATACGGAGACAACCATGAAGCTGTCCATCTTCTCGGTCCAAGACCATTACCCCGACCAGTCCCGCAGCCTGGGCCAGCTGTACAGCCAGGTGCTGGAGCAGGCCCGCCAGGCCGAACAGTGGGGGTACGACACCTTTTGGGTGGCCGAGCACCACTTCCATGAATACGGTGCGGTGCCCAATCCGGCGGTGTTCCTGGCGGCCCTGTCGCAGCAGACGACGCGCCTGCGGCTGGGCACGGCGATTTCGATCCTGACCTTCCACAACCCGCTGACGGTGGCGGAAAACTATGCCTTGGTGGATCAGCTTTCGCAAGGCAGGCTGTCGTTGGGCGTGGGCTCGGGCTACCTGAAGCACGAGTTCGAGGGCTACGACGTCGACCCCGCCGTCAAGCGCGAGCGTTTCGACGAAAACCTGATGCTGGTCGAGCGGCTGCTGTCCGGCGAACGGGTCAGCTACGAAGGCAAGTTCAATCGCATTCACGAGGTCCGGCTGAACGTGCAGCCGGTGCAGCAGCCGGTGCCCGTCTACGTGGCGATCCTGCGCCGCGAGGCCGCCTACCACGTGGGCCGCCAGGGGCGCCGCATGCTGTTCGTGCCCTACGCCGCGGTCGACAACTTCGAAGAGATCGGCCTGATGATGCAGGACTACCGCCGCGGCCTGGCCGAAGCCGGCATCGAAGACGCCACCGGCATGGCGGCCGTGGCGCTGCACACCCACGTCGCCGCCACCGACGACGAGGCCCGCGTACGCGCCGCCCGTGCTTTTGACCTGTATGTGGCAACGCGCCTGTACGCCCGCAAACAGGTCTACGACGACATCATCGCCAGCGGCCTGTCGCTGTTCGGCTCGCCCCGCACCGTGGCCGACAAGCTCGCACGGCTGGCCGACATGGGCCTGGACCACGTGATGAGCCTGCACAATTTCGGCCTCATGCCGCAGGACCGGGTGCTGGATTCGATGCAGCGCCTGATGGACGAGGCCCTGCCGCTGTCGGGTGTGCGCCGGGCTGCCGTCCAGCCGGCCTGACGGCGGTACGCGTGCCTTCCCGGGCACGCGCGCTTTTGCCCGCAAGACCGTCCCGCCCTCGCCGAACCGCCGGAGCCCCCCATGACCTGCGCCACCCTTGATCTCAGCCCCGTTCGCCTGCGGCAGGCGCTGGGGCGCTACGCCACCGGCGTCACGGTGGTGACCGCCGCCGGCGCCCAGGGGCCCATCGGCCTGACGGTCAATTCCTTCGCCCCGGTGTCGCTGGACCCGCCGCTGGTGCTCTGGAGCCTGCGCCGCGCCAGCATGCATTACGGCGATTTCATGGCGCAGGGCGGCTTTGCCATCCATGTGCTGGGGGCGCCCCAACGCGACCTGGCGCGGGTGTTTTCGCAGCCGGTGGCCGACCGTTACGCAGGGCTGGACTGGTATGTGGGGCAGGACGGTATCCCGGTGTTCGACGCCTGCGCCGCGCGCTTCGAGTGCGCCACTCGTCAGGTCCTGGAAGTGGGCGACCACGCCGTGCTGATCGGCGAGGTGCTGCGCCTGCACGCTCCGGACGACGACGGCGGGGCGCTGGTTTTCCATAAGGGCGCTTTCCTGCCGCAAGCGGGGGTTCCCGTCGTATAACGCTTTCACGCCGTAGCGGATCGGCAAGACGCATAACGATATCCGCGCCCCAAAGGAGACGACGCATGACCCCCCGTTGCACATTGAAGGCCGCGTTGGCGGCCCTGCTGGTCGCGGCCGCCGCACCCGCGTTGGCCCAGGTGAAGATCGGCGCCACCCTGTCCACCACCGGCCCCCAGGCCTCGTTGGGCATCCCTGAACGCAACACCATCAGCCTGCTGCCCACGGAGATCGGTGGCGTGAAGGTGGAATACGTGGTGCTGGACGACGCGTCCGACACCACCCGGGCGGTCAGCAATTCGCACAAGCTGATTTCCGAGAACAAGGTCGACCTGATCGTCGGCTCGACCACCACCCCCAACACCATGGCCATGCTGGACACGGTGGCCAGCGGCGCCACGCCGGTGATCACGTTGGCGTCGTCGGCCCGCCTGATCGACCCGGTGGACGATAAGCGCCGCTGGGTCTTCAAGACGCCGCATTCCGATTCCCTGATGGCCGAAGGCATCGCCCGCCACGCAGCCGCCAACGGCGTGAAGAAGCTGGCCTTCATCGGCTTCAACAACGCACTGGGCGAAACCTTCTGGGTGGAAGTGGAAAAGGCGGCCAGGCAGCACGGCATCGAGATCGTGGGCCGCGAAAGCTTCGCGCCCACCGACACGTCGGCCGTGGCGCAGACCCTGAAACTGGTCGGCGCCGCCCCGGACGCCGTGGTGGTGGGCGCGTCCGGCACGCCGGCCGCGATGCCAGCCCGGGCGCTGCGCGAGCGCGGCTTCCAGGGCAAGATCTATTTCAACCACGGCGTGGCCAACAACGACTTTCTGCGGGTGTGCGGCACGGCCTGCGACGGCGCCTGGGTCCCGGTGGGGCCGGTGATGGTGGCCGACCTGCTGCCCGAGAGCAATCCGGTCAAGGCCACGGCGCGGGCCTTCGCCAAGAAGTACGAGGCGGCCAACGGCCCTGGCAGCGTGTCCCTGTTCGCCGCCTATACCTGGGACGTGGGCTTGCTGCTGCAACAGGCCATCCCCGTGGCGCTGAAGTCGGCCAAGCCGGGCACGCCGGAATTTCGCGCGGCGCTGCGTGACGCACTGGAAAACGTGAAGAACCTCCCGACGGCCACCGGCGTGGTCAACATGAGCGCCACCGACCACAACGGCCTGGACGAACGCGCGCTGGTCATGGCGACCGTGGCGGGCGGCAAGTGGAAACTGCAGTAGCCGCCTGCGCTTGACGGGCGGCACGGTTGCCGGCCGATCGACGGCCTGGGCCGCCCGGATGCCGCCGAATCGTCCCGAACGGGGCGGCTCGGCGCGGGGCATCGACCCGCCGCCACCCGTAACCGTCCCAGGTTTTGTATGCTCTCGGTTTCGCGGGACAGGCAACCAGGTGGACAGGGCATGACAGGATCAGGGAAAAAGCGGTGGAGCGGGCCGGCGCGATGGCTGGCTGGCGGGTTGCTGGCCCTGGCCGCCGGCAATGCCTGCGCGCAGGTGCCCGGCCTGCCGCCCAGCGTGGTCAACGCCTGGAAGGCCACCAAGCTGCCTGACAGCGCCCTGTCGCTGGTGGTGCAAGAGGTCGGCGGTCCGCGGCTGGCGACCCTGAACGCCAAGGAAGCCCGCAACCCGGCATCGGTGATGAAACTGGTCACCACCTGGGCGGCGCTGTCCGAACTGGGGCCCAATTACGTCTGGCGCACCGATTTCATGACCGAGCCGGGCGCCCGGCCGGACGCCCGCGGCGTGTTGCCCGGTCCGCTGTACCTGCGCGCCGGCGGCGACCCGCAATTCCTGATGCAGGACCTGTGGGCGCTGCTGCGCGAATTGCGCCTGCGCGGGGTCAAGCAGATCAACGACCTGGTGATCGACCGCAGCATTTTCGGCCAGGTCGCGACCGACCCCGGCGCCTTCGACGGCGCGCCCGACCGTGCCTACAACGCCAGCCCCGACGCGCTGATGGTGGGCTTTGGCGCCGTGCGCATCCTGTTCAGCCCCGATCCGGCCGCCAATAAATGGGTGCCGTTGATCGACCCGCCGCTGCCCGGCCTGAAGATCGAAGGCAAGGTGGACTGGAGCGACGTGCGCTGCCCCGGCGCGCCCGTGGTCCAGACCGACCCCGTCATTACCCAGCAGGGCGTGACGCTGCGCGTCAGCGGCAAGGTGGCCGGTTCCTGCGGCGAATTCAGCCTGTACCGCCTGGCGCTGTCGCAGAACGACTATGCCACCGAAGTCTTCCGCATGCTCTGGAAGGAACTGGGCGGCACCTTCAAGGGCCAGGTCCGCACGGGCGTGGTGCCCGGCGACGCCGTGGTGCTGGCCTCGCACGATTCGCCGACCCTGGCCGAAGTGATCCGCCAGATCAACAAGCGCAGCAACAACGTCATGGCGCGCACCCTGCTGTTGACCCTGGGCGCCGAGCGCGGCCGCCGGCCCGCGACGGTGCTCAGCAGCGAGACCGTGGCCAAGGGCCTGTTGGCCAAGCAGGGCCTGGACATGCCGGAACTGGTGATCGACAACGGCGCCGGCCTGTCGCGCGAAGCGCGGGTGTCCGCCGACAGCCTGGCGTCGATGCTGACCGTGGCCTGGAACTCGCCGGTCATGCCCGAGTACATTTCATCCTTCGCGATCGCAGGCGTGGACGGCACGGTGCGCCGCCGCCTGAAGGGCGACGGCATTGCCGGCATGGCCCACCTGAAAACCGGATCGCTGCGCGACGTGCGCTCGATCGCAGGCTATGTGCTGGGGGCCAGCGGCAAGCGCTTCGTCGTGGTCAGCATCGTCAACCACGAACAGGCGGGTGCCGTGCGGGCGTTCGACGACGCCCTCATCGCCTGGCTGGCTGAACAATAGCGCGGGCAGGATGGGCGCGCCGCGGCGCGCCCATCCGCCGCGTTTCCCATAAACCGATTACGATTCTCAGGCGCGCACCGCGTGACGGTGGCGCCTGAGGCGAAACACCCTGTCTATCAATAATTCTGGAGATTTACGCACATGCCCGTGCACGAAATCCGCCATCCGCTGATCCGCCACAAGCTCGGGATCATGCGTCGCGCCGACCTCAGTACCAAGAGCTTCCGTGAACTGTCGCAGGAAGTGGGCGCGCTGCTCACTTATGAAGCGTCCAAAGACCTGCCGCTGGCCCCCGCCACGGTCGAAGGCTGGTGTGGCTCGGTGCAGGTCGAGAAGATCGCCGGCAAGAAAGTCACCGTGGTGCCCATCCTGCGGGCCGGCATCGGCATGCTGGACGGCGTGCTCAGCCTGATCCCCGGCGCCAAGGTCAGCGTGGTGGGCGTGGCCCGCAACGAAGAAACCTTGGAGGCCCATACCTACCTGGAACGCCTGGTGGGCGAGTTGGATCAGCGCCTGGCCCTGATCGTCGACCCGATGCTGGCCACCGGCGGCTCGATGGTCGCCGCGATCGACCTGCTCAAGCGCGCCGGCTGCAAGGAAATCCGCGCGCTGGTGCTGGTGGCCGCGCCGGTCGGCATCGACGCGGTGCTGTCCAAGCACCCGGATGTGCATATCTACACGGCATCCATCGACGACGGCCTGAACGAGCACGGCTACATCATGCCGGGCCTGGGCGATGCGGGCGACCGCATTTTCGGCACGACGCAAAAGACGGACTGATGCCGTCTTTCCGGGGCCTGTTCGCCGTGGCCCCGGCCTGCTTTCATTGATGGGGCCTCAAGAACCGCGGGGCCCAAGCGGAACAGGTTGACGCGTCCCGAACGGGACGGGCCCTAGGCCGCCAGCCGCTGCGGCGCCCCTTCCAGGTGCTCGCCAAACCAATGCAATGACTGTGCCAGTCCGGCCACTTCGCCCACGATCAAGAGGGCGGGGGACCGGATGGCATGGGCGCGCGCCAGTTGCGGCAAGTCCTGCAACGAACCCGACAGCACGCGCTGTTCGGGGCGGCTGCCGTTTTCGACCAGGGCGAACGGCGTCTGCGGCGCACGGCCGTGGCGTATCAGGCGCTGCGTCAGCAGCTCCAACTGCCCCACACCCATATAGAAGGCCAGGGTCTGCTTTTCGCGGGCCAGGGCCGGCCAATCCAGGTTGTCTTCGTCTTCGCGGCAGTGCGCCGTCACCAGGCGTACGGACTGGGCGTGTTCCCGGTGCGTCAGCGGAATGCCGGCGTAGGCCGCACAGGCCAGCGCGGCGGTGATGCCGGGCACGACCTCGTAGCGCACGCCGTAGGCGCGCAGGTGTTCGAGTTCTTCGCCGCCACGGCCAAAAATGAATGCGTCGCCGCCTTTCAGCCGTACCACCCGGCGGCCGGCGCGTGCGTGTTCGACCAGCAGCGCATGAATGCGCGCCTGCGTGGCGTGATGGTCTTCGCCCGGCAGCTTGCCCACCGAAATGCGTTCGGCATCGCGGCGCGCCAGCGACATGATGTCATTGCTGACCAAGCGGTCGTACAGAATCACATCGGCTTCGTTCAGCGCGCGCAGCGCCTTCAGCGTCAAGAGGCCCGGGTCGCCGGGGCCGGCGCCCACCAGCACGACGCTGCCTTCGGCCGGCGCCAGCGGCTGGGCCAGCGCGGCGTTCAGGGCGGCCTCGGCCGCGTCCGGTTGCTGCTGGCGCAGCAGGCCGGCCACGGGGCCGTCCAGCAGCCAATCGTAGAAGCGGCGGCGTGCGCCCAGGTCGGGGTGGCCGGCGCGGATGCGTTGGCGGTAGCGTTCGGCCAGCCCGGCCAGGTGGCCCAGGGTGTGGTCGAACAGGGATTCGATGCGTTCGCGCAGGCGCCGCGCCAGCACCGGGGCCACGCCCGACGACGAAATGGCGACGATGACCGGCGAGCGGTCGACGATGGATGGCACCTGAAACGACGACAGTTCAGGGTCGTCCACCACATTGCTGAAAATTCGGCGGGACTGGGCGGCCTCGGATACGGCGGCATTGACGCCGCGGTCGTCGGTGGCGGCAACCACCAGCCATACGCCATCCAGCCACGCCGGGTCGAACGGGCCGGGCAGGTGGCGGATGTGGCCCTGGGCCCGCAGATCCGCCAGGGCGGGGGTCAGGTCCGGCGCACCCACGGCCACGTCGGCATGAGCTTCCAGCAAGGCCAGCGTCTTGCGCTCGGCCACGGCGCCGCCGCCCACGACCAGCACGGGCCGGTCTTTCAGGTCGGCAAAAATCGGGAAAAGCTTCATTACGCAGCCTCGGGCGCACCCGGCAGAAGGTCAGTCGATCATAGGGATGGGGTTTCATCCTCACAACTTCTGATTTCTTGAATCCATATAGCCATAACTTATTTGGCACGCCCGTCCAGCGTGCCTGCCGGGGTAGCTCATGCAAGTTCCATGCCCAGGCGCAGGACGCGGGGCTGGCGGGGGCAGCGGCTGACCAGGGCGCGAAAAATCGCACGTCGATGGTGCGCCGCCGCATGACCGGCGCACCAAAGTGGATCACTCGGGGCGTCGCGGCGGTGGCGTGAGGCCTGCGAGTTTTCGGGATAGCCACCCTCAAAACCAGCGCCGGCGCGGGTCGCCAACGCGTCGTACCGTACCGGCCTCGGGTTGGCACAGCGATTGCTTACGGGTTGATGGGGGCGCCGCGTGCGGCTCGCCCACGCCAAGCGCCGCGATTCGCGGCAGGGAACAACGACGTTCCGCAGCGCCGACGGGTTGTTCCCGCAGGGCGCGCGGGACGTTTTTTTTTGCCAGGAGCCCCGTATGACGCAACCGAAGACGCCTGTGAAACCCCTTCTGTCCGACGCCGCCTGCGGTTCGGCCAGCCCCGCCAGCAGCGGCCGCCGCCAATGGCTGGCGGGCACCGCGCGGGCGCTGGCGGGCGCCAGCCTCCTGTCGCTGGTCGATCCCCTGGTGCGGGCCGGCGCCTGGGCCGCGGGCAGCGATGCGCCCGAGAAGCCCGAGGTCAAGATCGGCTTCATTCCGTTGACCGACTGCGCGTCTGTCGTCATGGCTTCGGTGCTGGGCATCGACAAAAAGCATGGCGTGACCATCACGCCGTCCAAGGAAGCGTCCTGGGCGGCGGTGCGCGACAAGCTGCTCAATGGCGAGCTGGACATGGCCCACGTGCTCTACGGCCTGATCTATGGCGTGCAGATGGGCGTGGGCGGGGCGAAGAAGGACATGGCCGTGCTGATGAACCTGAACCAGAACGGCCAGGCCATCACGCTGTCGAACAAGCTGCTGCAGGCCGGCGTGCGCGACGGCGAATCGCTGGCCAAGGTCATGGCGTCCGACAAGCGTGAATACACCTTTGCCCAGACCTTCCCGACCGGCACGCACGCGATGTGGCTGTATTACTGGCTGGCCGCGTACGGCATCGATCCGATGAAGGACGCCAAGGTCATCACCGTGCCGCCGCCGCAGATGGTCGCCAACATGCGGGTGGGCAATATGGATGGCTACTGCGTGGGCGAGCCGTGGGGCGCCCGCGCCATCCTGGACAAGATCGGCTTCACGGCCGTGACCACCCAGGCCATCTGGACCGACCACCCCGAAAAGGTGCTGGGCACCAGCGCCGACTTCGTGGCGCGCAACCCGAATACGGCGCGCGCGGTGACCGCCGCCATCCTGGAAGCGGGCAAA
Organism: Achromobacter sp. FW305-C-28; assembly: GCF_058783235.1. Classification (NCBI taxonomy): domain Bacteria; kingdom Pseudomonadati; phylum Pseudomonadota; class Betaproteobacteria; order Burkholderiales; family Alcaligenaceae; genus Achromobacter; species Achromobacter sp. FW305-C-28. The sequence continues at coordinate 124,775 of NZ_JBYSYL010000006.1, forward strand.
TGGATCGACGCCTCGCCGGCCAACCGCCAGAAGACCGCCGAGACCATTGCCGCCAAGTCCTACGTCAACACCGACGCCAGCGCCATCGTGGGCCGCATGCTGGGCCAGTACGACGACGGCCTGGGCAAGCAGTGGAACGACGAGCACGCGATGCGCTTTTCGGGCGACGGCGCGGCCAACTTCCCGTATCTGAGCGACGGCATGTGGTTCCTGACCCAGCACAAGCGCTGGGGCCTGCTCAAGGATCACCCCGACTACCTGGCCACGGCGCGCCAGGTCAACCGCATCGATATCTACAAGCAGGCCGCCCAGGCCGCCGGCATTGCGCTGCCTGCCAGCGAAATGCGTACGTCCAAGCTGATCGACGGCGTGGTGTGGGACGGCAGCAACCCGGCGGCCTACGCCGACGGTTTCAAGGTCAAGGCCTGAGCGCCGGTTCGCGATAAGGAGCAACACCATGTCTAGCGTGACGAATAGGGAAGGGGGCGCCTTGGCGGGCGGCACAGCGGGGGCGGCCATGGCCGGGACCGCCGCGACGGCAGGCGCAGGCGCCCGTGCCAGGCTCTGGGCAGACGCCGGGCGCGACTACCTGGAAGCCGCGCTGCGCGCCGTGGTCGGCCCGGTGGCCGGCTTCGCGCTGTTCGTGCTGGTGTGGCAGGTGGTGGCCATGCGCATTCCCGAGATTCCCACGCCGGGGGTGACCTGGCATGCGGCCGTCACCTTGTTTGCCGATCCGTTCTACGACAACGGCCCGAACGACAAGGGCATCGGCTGGAACCTGCTGGCGTCCTTGCAACGGGTGGGCATCGGCTTCGGGCTGGCCGCGCTGATCGGCATTCCGGCGGGCTTCGCCATCGGCCGCTATGCGCCGGTGCGCGCCATGTTCTCGCCCATCGTGAGCCTGCTGCGGCCCGTGTCGCCGCTGGCGTGGCTGCCGCTGGGCCTGTTGCTGTTCAAGGCCGCGAACCCGGCGGCCATCTGGGCGATTTTCATCTGTTCGATCTGGCCCATGATCATCAACACCGCCGTCGGCGTGTCGCGCGTGCCGCAGGATTACCTGAACGTGGCGCGGGTGCTGAACCTGTCGGAATGGAAGGTCACCACCAAGGTGCTGCTGCCGGCGGTGCTGCCCTACATGCTGACCGGCGTGCGGCTGTCGATCGGCACCGCGTGGCTGGTGATCGTGGCCGCCGAGATGCTGACGGGCGGTACCGGCATCGGCTTCTGGCTGTGGGACGAATGGAACAACCTGAAGGTCGAACACATCGTCATCGCCATTTTCGTGATCGGCATCGTCGGCCTGATCCTGGAAACGCTGCTGGTCGCGCTGGCCCGCCGCTTCACCTACACCGAGGAATAGCGCCATGAAGAAATTCGTACGCATCGAACGCGTGGGCCAGACGTTCACCACCCACAAAGGCGCTTTCGTGGCGCTGCGCGATATCGACCTGACCGTCGGGCAGGGCGAATTCATCACGCTGATCGGCCACTCGGGCTGCGGCAAGTCCACCTTGCTGAACCTGATCGCCGGCCTGACGCGACCCACCCGCGGCGTGCTGCTGTGCGCCGAGCGCGAGATCACCGGGCCCGGCCCGGACCGCGCGGTGGTGTTTCAGAACCATTCGCTGCTGCCCTGGCTGACGTGTTTCCAGAACGTGCATCTGGCGGTGGAGCGGGTCTTTGGCGCCACCGAAAAACGCGCCCAGCTGGCCGACCGCACCCGTGCTGCGCTGGACCTGGTGGGGCTGTTGCCCGCACAGAACAAGTTGCCGCGCGAGATATCCGGCGGCATGAAGCAGCGCGTGGGCATCGCCCGCGCCCTGGCGATCGAGCCCGGCGTGCTGTTGATGGACGAACCGTTCGGCGCCCTGGATGCGCTGACCCGCGCCCATCTGCAGGACGAGCTGCTCAAGATCGTGGCCAAGACGCGCACCACCACCATCATGGTCACGCACGACGTCGACGAGGCCGTGCTGCTGTCGGACCGCATCGTCATGCTGACCAACGGGCCGGCAGCGACCATCGGCGAGATCCTGCCGGTGCCGCTGCCGCGGCCGCGCGACCGCGTGCGGCTGGCCAACGATCCGGTCTACCTGTCGTGTCGCGCCGGGGTGGTCGACTTCCTGCATCGCCGCCATGGCAATCCGGAACGGGCCCAGCCCGCGGCCTTGGCCAGCGTGCCGGCGCCCGAGGCGCAGGTGCCGGCCGTGACCGAGGCGTCCCGCGCCGCTGCCTAGCCCGTCGGGAAAAGGGTGCTCGGACTGACACGTTCGGTCATGCGGCGCTTTTGCCAACCGGTGTAGTATCAAGCCACCCGGCCGCGCACAGCGGGCGGCGTTTTCTGGATTTCTGGAGTGGCTTGTGGCTTTGCGAAAATTGGCATCCCTGATATTGGTGGCGGGCGCGTTGGGCGCGGCCGGCGTGGCGCAGGCGGGCGTGTGCGACGCGAAGTTCATGCACGACGGCGGCGCGGTCCAGCTCACCGGCTCGGGCAACATCGCGCTTGGCGCTGATCTGACCTTCACCGAGGTTACAAAAAGCAATGGCGACAACTGCCGCGCACGCGTGCAGGGCGTGGCCCGTTTCAGCTATGCGGGCCTGCCGCCGGGCAAGTCCAACCTGGATTACCTGATGACCGTCAAAGGCGGCCAGGCCACCTTTCTCAAGTACGCTTCCGCGGGCGAAGCGCCCAAGCCTTCCGAAGGCCAGTTCGACCTGCGCATGCTGGGCCTGTTCGCGTACGACGGCAAACTGAATGCCGGCCAGAAGCTGCCCGGTTCGTCCTTCCGCCTGAAGATCGGCAAGGAAGCGCCGGTGGGCGGCCAGCCCAGCACCACGGTGCGCATCGGCGAGAAGGCCGTCGGCCGCGCCACCGCCATCAGCACGGCGTTGGGCCAGCAGTCCTGCCATCCCATTTCGTACACCCGCAACTCCGATCCCACCATGGCCACCTTCCAGGGCCTGACCATTCCCATTCCCGGCATGAACACCACCGTCACCGATTGGTATTGCCCGGCGGTGAACCTGGTCATGAAGCAAGACATCGATCAGGGCGGCGTCAAATCCGCCGTTGAGATTACGCAAATCAAGTAGCACACGGTAGCAAGCCGGCCGTGCCCGCCGCGGGGCGGCTGGTATGATGGTTTCGTCATAGACACACAACAGGAGCTCAAAACATGGCCACGAGAAAATCCGAAGAAGTCGCAAAAGAAAAACTCATCGACAGTGTCAAGACCAGCCTGAACGACGCTGAAAGCCTGCTGCGCGAAGCCGCCAGCAGCACGGGCGACAAAGCCACCGAACTGCGCGAACGCGCCATGACCTCGCTCAAGCGCACCCGCGAAGCCCTCTACGAAGCCCAGGACGCAGTGCTCGAGCGCGGCCGCAAAGCCGCCCGCGCCACCGACGACTACGTGCATGACAATCCCTGGCAAGCCATCGGCATCGCAGGCGTGACCGGCCTGCTGCTCGGCTTGCTGATCAGCCGCCGCTGATAGGCAGGGACGTCCCGGGCGGGCGGCGCAGGCGTTTTGCCGCGTCTCCCGCCCGGTGTCCTTTCAGCCATGGGTCTACGCAAATCTGTCTTTGGCGTGGCGTCCAGCCTGGTCGGGCTGATGCGCACGCGCCTGGAATTGCTGGCGCTGGAAGCGTCCGGCGAAAAAGCGCGCCTGCTCAAGTTGTTGGGCCTGGCATTTGCCGCGTTGCTGTTTTTGACGCTGGCGGTGCTGGTTTTCACCATTACCGTCGCGGTGGCGTTCTGGCCCACCGAAGACCGCTACCTGGCCCTGGGCCTGTTGGCGGCTTTCTACCTGGTGGTTGGCGTCGTGCTGCTGCTGGTGGTGCGCCATGGGCTGCTGTATGGCCCGCCGCCGTTCGCGGCCACGCTGGAAGAGCTGGGCCGCGACGCGGAACTGCTTGAACGCGTGCGCGATGCCCAGGACGACGACGATCGGGCGCGCCGGCGCGAGGAGGGCTGAACCATGACGAAACGGTCTCCCGCTGTCGACCGCGCGGTACGCATCGAACTGCTGCGCGCACGCGCCGCGATCGAACGCGAATCGCTGGCCCAGGGCATCGTCTCGGCCGGGCGCAAGCTCGAGCCGGCGGCGTTGTTCAAGAGCTTTCTGCCGGGCCTGTCGTCCGGCGGCGCTTCGCGCTGGGCCATGCAGGCCATTGGCCTGGCACGGCGCTATCCGCTGATCAGCTCGTCGGTGTCGGCCATGTTCATGCGCGGCGGCAAGAAGTCCAAGCTGCTCAAGCTGGCCGGTGGCGCGCTGGTGGGATGGCAACTGTTCAAGCTCTGGCAAGATTCCCGCCAGGACGACGACGGTCGTTGAGTTGCTCGCTCTTCTGCCCCGCTCTTCGCTTCAAACATAAACCCCGCCTTCGCAGGCGGGGTTTGTGTTTGGGGGGCACCCGCTTGCAGGTCGGCCGCGCTTGGCCGCCGGCAAGCACAGACCTACAGGCCCAGTTGGCCCCACATGTCGTCCACGCGCTTCTTGACGTCGGCGTCCATGGCGATGGGCGTGCCCCATTCGCGCTGGGTTTCGCCGGGCCACTTGTTGGTAGCGTCCAGGCCCATCTTGCCGCCCAGGCCTGATACCGGCGAGGCGAAGTCCAGGTAGTCGATGGGGGTGTTTTCCACCAGCAGCGTGTCGCGCACCGGGTCCATGCGGGTGGTCATCGCCCAGACCACTTCCTTCCAGTCGCGCGGGTTGATATCTTCGTCGACCACCACGATGAACTTGGTGTACATGAACTGGCGCAGGATGCTCCACAGGCCGAACATGACGCGCTTGGCGTGGCCGGCGTACTGCTTGCGGATCGAAACCACGGCCAGGCGGTAGCTGCAGCCTTCGGGCGGCAGGTAGAAGTCGACGATCTCGGGCAGCTGGCGGCGCAGCAGCGGCACGAACACTTCGTTAAGCGCCACGCCCAGCACGGCGGGTTCGTCGGGCGGCTTGCCGGTGTAGGTGGAGTGGTAGATCGGGTTGCGGCGCATGGTGATGCGCTCGACGGTGAACACCGGGAACCAGTCCTGTTCGTTGTAGTAGCCGGTGTGGTCGCCATAGGGGCCTTCCAGCGCCATTTCGTAGCCGGTATCGGGCGGCGGGTTGACGCCGTCGGGCACGGTGGGGGCGATGGCTCGGGGGTCGGACGAGGGCAGCAGATGGCCTTCGAGCACGATTTCGGCCCAGGCCGGCACCGACAGGTTGCTGCCCAGCGCCTGGGCAACTTCGGTGCGCGAACCGCGCAGCAGGCCGGCGAACTGGTATTCGGACAGGCTGTCCGGCACCGGGGTCACCGCGCCCAGGGTGGTGGCGGGGTCGGCGCCCAGGGCCACGGCGATGGGGAAGGGCGTGCCGGGATGGGCCAGCGCATGGTCGCGGAAGTCGAGCGCGCCGCCGCGGTGCGACAGCCAGCGCATGATCAGCTTGTTGGGGCCCAGCAGCTGCTGGCGGTAGATGCCCAGGTTCTGGCGCTTGGCGTTGGGGCCGCGGGTGATGACCAGGCCCCAGGTCAAGAGCGGCGCCACGTCGCCGGGCCAGCAGGTCTGGATGGGCAGGCGGTTCAGGTCCACGTCCTTGCCTTCCCAGACGATTTCCTGGCAGGCGGGGCTCTTGACGTTCTTGGGGCTCATGTCCCACAAGGCCGATTTCAGCATCGAGACCTTGGCCAGCGCATCGCGCAGGCCCTTGGGGGCCTCGGGTTCGCGCAGGGACGCCAGCAGTTCGCCGATGTCGCGCAGGGCGCTGACGTCGTCGGCGCCCATGCCGCGGGCCACGCGGGACGGCGTGCCGAACAGGTTGGCCAGCACCGGCATCTCGGCGGGCTTGCCGTCGTGCAGGGCTTTTTCGAACATCAGGGCCGGGCCCTCGGCGCGCAATACGCGGTCGGAAATTTCAGTCATTTCCAGGCGCGTCGAGACGGGCGCGGCGATGCGTTTGAGCTCGCCCATGCGTTCGAGTTGAGCGAGGAAGTCTCTAAGGTCGCGGTATTTCACTACAGATCCCGGCGATTTGGTTACATTTTGGGGAGAAAGAGAGGTTAACATTGACTCCCTCTTTTTTAACGCAGGAGGTTTTATGCCCGATGCGTCAGTGGCCAGCCTGTTCAGGAACATGGCCCAAGGAGTGCACCAATATCTTGCCGAATCCCTGCGCATCTGCTCCGTCTACCTGGGCATTGCAGTGATCGTGACGGTAAGCATGGGATTCGCCCTGCCTGGTTTGCGCGACCAGGCATTGCAAGTGCACAAAGCCTTGTTGACCGCCCTAGCGCCTTCATCCATGCAGACCGGCGTCGAATCCGACACCGGGTCCGAGTTCGGCGATTCCTCGTCGGCGATTGCCATGGCCGTCCCTACCGCGCCTTCCAGCAATGCCACCGGCATGCTGGGGCCTGCCCGCGCGGCGCCCGCCGCGCCCAAGAAGCCCGCCCTGGTCGCGACCGGGCCGCAGGCGGAAGCGTTGCGCAACTATATCTCGCGCAAGTACAAGGTCGCGTATGACGCGACCGGTCCGCTCCTGAATACCGTCTACAAGGTCGGCCGCGAGAAGCAGCTGGATCCGCTGCTGTTGCTGGCCGTGATCGCGATCGAGTCCCGCTACAACCCGCTGGCTGAAAGCCATGTGGGGGCGCAGGGGCTGATGCAGGTGATGACCAGCGTGCACCAGGACAAGTTCGATGCGGTGGGCAAGAACCCGCTGGATCCCGGGGCCAATATTGCCGTGGGCGCGACGATTCTGCGTGACTGCATCAACCGGCGTGGGTCGGTGGATGGCGGGTTGGCGTGTTATGTCGGGTCGACCGGGCCGGATGACAACGGCTATGGGGCTAAGGTGCAGGCGGAGCGGCGGCGGTTGGCGTTGGCTTCTGGAATTGCTTTGGCTCGGGATTGATTGTTTTTTTGTTGCGTGGGTGCTTCGTAGGCCGCCCGTGCCGAGCTACCGGTTTCGAGAATTGTGATGCCGCCAGGCTGGGGCGGGGGCGCTGCGCGCTGGTGGGGATCGTTGTCCGGTTTGAGTGCGAGTCGAGGGGCGATTGCTTCTCTGTTTTCCGGCCTCTGTGACGGATTGGTGAGGCTGTTTTTTGCTTGGGTGCTTGTTTTGTCGTGCGAGCTTGTTGAAGGCGGCCTGTTGGCCGCCTTTTTGTTTTAGCGGGCCAGTAGCTTGGTCATGCGTGCGACGGCTTCTTCCAGGCGGTCCAGGCCGGTAGCGTAGGAGAAGCGCATCGTGTGGTGGCCGTGGGTGGGGCCGAAGTCCAGGCCGGGGACGGCGGCGATGCCGGCCTCCAGCAGGAGGCGTTGGGAGAAGGTGGCGCTGTCGGTGCCGAAGTCGGTGATGTCGGCGTAGATGTAGAAGGCGCCGTCGGGTTTGACGGGGACTTTGAGGCCCAGGCGGTCGAATTCGGGCAGCAGGTAGTCGCGGCGTTGCTTGAAGGCTTCGCGGCGGTGTTCGAAGGTGCGCAGGGCGTCGGGGGTGAAGCAGGCCAGGGCGGCGTGCTGGGCCAGGGTGGGGGCGCAGATGGCGAGGCTGGCGGCGATTTTTTCCACCGGGGCGACCATGTCTTCGGGCACGATCATCCAGCCCAGGCGCCAGCCGGTCATGTGGAAGTATTTCGAGAAGCTGTTGATGACGATGATGTCGTCGTCCAGCGTCAAGGCCGAACGCGGCAGGCCTTCGTAGGACAGGCCCAGATAGATTTCATCGACGATGGCAAAGCCGTTGCGGGCGCGGACCTGGGCCAGCAGGTCGGCCAGTTCGCGGGGGTCGATGGAGGTGCCGGTGGGGTTGCTGGGCGAGGCGACCATGACGCCCTGGGTGGCCTCGGTCCAGTGCTGGGCGACGTCCTGGGCGGACAGCTGGAAGCGCTTGTCGGCCGAGCTGGGAATCAGGCGCGGCACGCCCCCCGCGGCCAGCACGAAGTTGCTGTTGGCGGGGTAGGACGGGTCGGGCATGAGGACTTCGCCGCCCGCGTTGACCAGCGCGGCGCAGGCCAGGGTCAGGGCGCCGGACGCGCCGGCGGTGACGATGACGCGTTTGGGATTGATCGTGGCGCCGAACTGGTCGTGGTAGAACTGGGCGATGGCCTCGCGCAGCGGCATGATGCCGGCGGGGGGGCTGTAGCCGCTCTGGCCCGCCTGGGCGGCGCGCTGCAGCGCTTCCACGACCTGGGGCGGCGCGGTAAAGTCCGGTTCGCCGATACCGAGGCTGATGATGTCCTTGCCGGCCGCCTGCAGGGCTTGCGCCTGCTTGAACAGCTCGACGACCTGGAAGGTCAGGAAATCGTGGGTACGGGCGGCAAGGCGGGGCATCGGATTCTCGAAGGCGTTTTGAAGCGGAAAAAGGAATTGTATTCATGCAGCCATCCCGGCGCGCTTTCCTGATGGGCCGACGGCCCGTCCTGACCCCCTGGGCCACGTTCCTGCAACGCCTGGGGCTGTCATGCCAGGGGGCGGTGCAGGACCTGGGCGAGACGGGCGGCGAAGGGCCGCGCGCGTTGTTGACGCCGGTGCGCGAGGCCGACGTGGCCCACGCTCGCACGCTGTGTGCGGAATACGGGGTGGTGATGGCGCTGGACGACGCGCAGGGGCCGTTCGAACCCGCCTACGGGCCGTTGTTGCGGCTGGACCCCAGCCGCCTGGCGGGGCTGGCACGGCTGACCGGGCCGACGCCGCGCTGGCGGGCCCAGCCGGGCGTGCCGCTGGCCGCGCTGGCGCAGGCGGGGCTGACGCAGTTCGACGGGCTGCCGGGCGCGATGACACTGGCGCAGTGGCTGGCGGCCCCGGCGTTGTGGCCCACGGGGCAGTGCGTGGCGTCCGGCGTGCTGGCGGTGGACCTGGTGCTGGCGGATGGCGTGGAAGAAACGTTGGGGCCGTTTGGCGCGGCCGACGTGCAGCCGCTGCGGTCGACGACGGTGCAGCGCCTGGTGCCGGCCTTGTTCCAGCTATCGGGCGGGGCGTTTGCCACCGACTACCGGCCGGGGCTGCGCTGGCCGGCGCGCTACCGCCTGGATGCACTGGCGCCCGAGGCGCCGGCCACGGTCAACCTGGCCCATCTGCTGCTGGGGCATGGCGGCACGTTGGCCTGGGTGCAAAGCGTGACGCTCGAGGCCCGGCCGGCCTTGGCGACGGACGTGCTGCCGATCGACCCGGGCGCGTCGTCACAGACCGTGTCGCAGCGGCGGATCAAGGCGCTGTTCGATCCGTATGGGCGTTTTCCCGAATTCCAGGACTCACCGAATAGCGACAATTTGTAAGCCAGGGGTAAGATGGGCGGCGCTTGCGGCAAAGGGGCAAGCGCACGCCGAAGGGTGCAGGGAACGTTTCGCGCCGTTCGCCATCGGAATAGAATTGCCCCCTTTCGTGTTCCTCACTCTAGCCAGTAGCCGCCCCTATGGATGCCAACCTTCGCAAAGCCGCCCTTGAATATCACGAGCACGGCCGCCCCGGCAAAATCTCGGTCACGCCGACCAAGCAGCTCACCAACCAGCGCGACCTGGCCCTGGCGTATTCGCCCGGCGTGGCGGCGGCCTGTGAGGAAATCGTGGCGGACCCGGCCAATGTGTTCCGCTACACGGCCCGCGGCAACCTGGTGGGCGTGATCACCAACGGCACCGCGGTGCTGGGCCTGGGCAACATCGGCGCGCTGGCCTCCAAGCCGGTGATGGAAGGCAAGGCGGTGCTGTTCAAGAAGTTCGCCGGCCTGGATGTGTTCGACATCGAAATCAACGAAACCGACCCGGACAAGCTGGTCGAGATCATTGCCGGCCTGGAAGCCACCTTCGGCGGCATCAACCTCGAAGACATCAAGGCGCCGGAATGCTTCACGGTCGAGCGCAAGCTGCGCGAGCGCATGAAGATTCCCGTTTTCCACGATGACCAGCATGGCACCGCCATCTGTGTGTCGGCCGCCTTCATCAACGGCCTGAAGGTCGTGGGCAAGGAAATCGACAAGGTCAAGGTCGTGACGTCCGGCGCGGGCGCTGCCGCCCTGGCCTGCCTGGACCTGATGGTGGACTTGGGCCTGCCGCTGGAAAACATCTGGGTGACCGACATCGAGGGCGTGGTCTATGAAGGCCGCACGACGCTGATGGACCCGGACAAGGCGCGCTTCGCGCAAAAGACCGACGCGCGCAAGCTGGCCGAGGTGATCGAGGGCGCGGACGTCTTCCTGGGCCTGTCGGCCGGCGGCGTGCTCAAGCCGGAAATGGTCGCGGCCATGGGCTCGCGTCCGCTGATCCTGGCGCTGGCCAACCCCACGCCGGAAATCCTGCCCGAGCTGGCCCATTCGGTGCGTGACGACGTGGTGATGGCCACCGGCCGTTCGGACTACCCGAACCAGGTCAACAACGTGCTGTGCTTCCCGTACATCTTCCGCGGCGCGCTGGACGTGGGCGCCACCACCATCACGCGCGAGATGGAAAAGGCGGCGGTGTATGCCATCGCCCAACTGGCGCAGGAAGAACAGAACGAAGTGGTCGCGGCGGCCTACGGCACGTTCGATATTTCGTTCGGTGCTGAATACCTGATTCCCAAGCCGTTCGATCCGCGCCTGATCGTGCGCATCGCCCCGGCGGTGGCCAAGGCTGCGATGGACGGCGGCGTGGCCACGCGTCCGTTGGCCGACCTGGAAGCCTACGAAGAGCAGCTGCAGCAGTTCGTGTACCACTCGGGCGCGTTCATGAAGCCGCTGTTCTCGGCGGCCAAGCGCATCGTGCGCGAAGGCGGCCCGGCGCGCATCGTGTTCGCCGAGGGCGAAGACGAACGCGTGCTGCGCGCGGTGCAGGTGGTGGTGGACGAAGGCCTGGCCCGTCCGATCCTGGTGGGCCGCCCGTCGGTGCTGCTGACCCGCATTGAAAAACTGGGCCTGCGCCTGCGCCTGGGCGAAGACGTCGAAGTCACCAACCCCGAATACGACGAACGCTTCCACCAGTACTGGACGACGTACTGGGAATTGATGTGCCGCCGCGGCATCACCAAGGAAATGGCACGCGTGGAAATGCGCCGCCGCATGACGCTGATCGGCGCGATGATGGTGCGCCTGGGCGATGCCGACGGCATGGTCTGCGGCTCGGTCGGCGCGTACCACGATCACCTGCGTTTCGTGGATGAAGTGATCGGCCGCCGCGCTGGGCGCAACGTGTACGCCGCCATGAACATCCTGCTGCTCAACGAGCGCACGGTGGTGCTGGTGGACACGCACGTGAACGATGAACCCACGGCCGAGCAGATCGCCGAATTCACCATCGCCGCGGCCAACGAAATGCAGCGCATGTTCCTGGCGCCCAAGGTCGCGCTGCTGTCGCGGTCGAATTTCGGGTCGGGCAGCTCGGCGTCGGGCGCCAAGATGCGCCGCGCGCTGGAACTGGTGCGCGAAGCCGCCCCCGAACTGGAAATCGACGGCGAAATGCACGGCGACTGCGCGCTGGACGCAGCGCTGCGCATGCGCATCCTGCCGTCGTCCACGCTCAAGGGCGACGCGAACCTCCTGGTGTGCCCGAACGTGGATTCCGGCAACATTGCCTACAACCTGCTCAAGACGGCGGCGGGCGGCAACGTGGCGGTGGGCCCGTTCCTGCTGGGCGCCAATGCGCCGGTGCACATCCTGACCTCCAGCTCGACCGTGCGCCGCATCGTCAACATGACCGCGATGACTGTGGTCGATGCCAACACGCCGCGTTGAAGTCGCTCCGGCCGGCCCGGCGTGCCCGCGCACGCCGACCGGCCTGGTCCTGACCGGGGGCGGCGCGCGCGCCGCCTACCAGGTGGGCGTGCTCAGCGCCATCATGGAACTGCTGGACCCGGACTGGCATTCGCGTTTCAAGAACCCCTTCGACATCATCTGCGGCACCTCGGCCGGCGCGATCAACGCCGCGGCGCTGGCGTGCCGGGCCGAAAGGCCGCACCTGGGCGTGCGCCGCATCCGACGCCTGTGGTCGTCGCTGAACACCGACATGATCTACCGGGCCGACGCGCCCGGCCTGATCCGCACGGGCGTGCGCTGGCTGGGCCTCTTGTCGCTGGGCTGGATGTATTCGGGCCTGACCCGCAAGCGGCCGCAGTCGCTGCTGGACAACAGCCCGATGCAGGCATTGCTGGGCCGGGTGCTGAACTTCGACAGCCTGCAATCCAATCTGGAAAGCGGTGCGCTGTCGGCGTTGGCGATCACCGCGTCGGGCTACACCAGCGGCGAGCACCTGACGTTCTACCAGGCCCACACGCCCATCGAACCCTGGCACCGCTACCTGCGGCTGGCCATTCCCACGCCCATCACGGTCGACCACCTGATGGCGTCGTCCGCCATTCCCTTCGTGTTTCCCGCCCGGCAGATTCCGGTGCACGGCAAAGGCGAATGGTGCGGCGACGGGTCCATGCGGCAACTGGCGCCGATCAGCCCCGCCATCCACCTGGGCGCGCACCGGGTGCTGGTGATCGGCACCGGTTTCCGCGACGATACCCACCCCGAGCATCGCGAGGACGCACCGCCTTACCCGTCGCTGGCCCAGGTGGGCGGCCATGCCCTGTCCAGCATCTTCCTGGATGGCTTGTCGATGGACGTCGAACGCCTGGAACGGATGAACTACCTGGTGGACCATGCCGTGCCCCGGGAGGGCGACGAGGTCAATGTGCGCCGCATCCAGGTGCTGACGATCACCCCCAGCCGGTCGCTGGATTCGCTGGCGCTGGAACACCTGGACGATATGCCGACCCAGGCCCGTGCCCTTTTTCGCGTACTCGGTGTATCGTCCGACCCAGGCCGCCCCGGCGGCGGCGCGCTGATGTCCTACCTGTTGTTCGAATCCAGCTACACCAAGCGATTGATCGATCTGGGTTATGCCGATACGATGCAGCGTACCGATGAAGTGATCGCCTTTTTCAAGGAGGCACAGGCATGACGCGCAATGCCCAATCTACCCTGCAGCGGCAGTTGAAGCGAGGTGGAGCGCTGGCTCACGACGGGCTGGACAAAAAGGCCGTGGTCGAGGCCGCGCATGAGCTCGGCCTGCCCCTGTTCGTCGCCAATTGCGATCCTGCCCGCAGCCGTTCGGCGGTGTTGCGCGCCATCGCCAAGGCGGTGGATTTCCCCGAGTACTTCGGCGGCAACCTGGACGCGCTCTACGATTGTCTGTGCGACACCGTGCTGGATCACAAGATCGGCGTGGTGCTGTGGCTGTACAAGCTGCATTCGGGCGACCCCGCCCTGGAAGAAGACGCCGCCCGCATTGAATCGGTGTGCGCGGACGCCGCCGAATTCGCCCACGAAAACGGCCGCATCTTTGCGTATGTCGTGGAACATGCGGGCAAGCACCCGGATCCGGAACCCGGCGTGGCCGCCGCGCCTTACGGCGAAAACGACTGATTTCAGTCGTGGCAGCCCGATAGGCTTGCCGGATACTCCGCCGGCGTCAGCGATGCCGGTTGTGTTTTCTATCCCTTTTTATCCCGTTACCAGCCCAGCAGGGCGGCCGCCGCAGCGATCAGGGCCAGGCCGGCCGTTTCGGTGCGCAGCACGCGCGGCCCGAACCTGACGGCCTGCACGCCGGCTTCGCGGGCCTGGGCCAATTCCTTGTCAGACCAGCCTCCTTCGGGGCCGACCAGCAGCGTCAGCGACGCGAGGCCGGGCGTGCCCTGCAACAGGCCGGCCAGGTCGGTGTCGGCATCGGGATGGCACAACAGCCGCGGGCCGTCGGCCGGCAACGCCAGCCAGTCGGCCAGGGAGAGAGGGGCGTCGACCGTCATCAGGCGGTTGCGGCCGCATTGCTCGGCGGCCGACTGCGCGATGCGCTGCCAGTGGGCCACCCGCTTGTCCAGCCGTGGGCCCGACAACTGCAGCACGCTGCGCTGCGCGGCGATGGGGCAGACCCGGGCGGCGCCCAGTTCCACGGCTTTTTCCACCACCCAGTCCATTTTGTCGCCGGACGGCAGGCCCTGCACCAGGGTGATGCGGCCGGCCAGCTCGGCCTCGCGGGGATCGAAGGCGCCCAACTGGGCAAAGCCGGCCTTGCCGTCAATGTCCAGCGTGGCGGGGTATTCGCCGCCCTGGCCGTTGAACAGCACGACGCTTTCACCGGCGCGCAGCCGCAGCACTCTCAGGGCGTGGTGCGCCAGGGCATCCGGCAGGGCGATGCAGGCGCCGGCGGACAGGGGAGCGTCGCAGAAAAAGCGGGGAACGGACATGGGGCGTGCGGTGGGGTCGAAAAATGAAACGAAGGGCAGGCTGCCGGCACTGGGGCGGCCCGCAGCCCAGGTCACTTGAGCGCGTAGCCTACCACTTTGGTTCCCCATTCGATGAAGAGCGGGGCGTTCGAGGTGAGGTTCAGGGCCAGCAGGGACAGGAAGCCGATGGTCATTTTCTTGTCCAGGCGCAGGAACTGGCTGCGTAGTTCGGCCAGATCTTCGTGAGTGGCGAAACGCTTGAGTTCTTCACGGTTGGGCAGTTGTGCGATGTGCGCCATGATCTGGTCGATCTGCTCGCGGGTGGCGAGCTTGGCCACCTCGCGCTCGAATTCCTCGCGTGAGACGAAATAGGCCCGCGCTTCGTCGAGTATGCGCTTGGCAAGGTCGGCCTCTCCCTGGATGCGGGCATGTTCCAGGGCCTGCGCGACGGCGATGGCGCGATCTTCGCCCAGCGCAGTGCGCAAGGCGAAAATGCCTTCTACGGGAATGGTGAGGTTCAGCATGCTGCTCATGATAGAAGCTTCCAACGGCCAGATATGCCAGCCATCATGAATCTCGGACCGTCTCGCCGCAATTGTGGCTTCTACGCCCGTCATCCCCGCCGGACTGGGCGCATTCCCCCGAGAATGCGCCTAATTGGCTCGTGCCGGCGCCCGATGGCAGGGGGGTAGGCCCCGGATGCTAAAATCTTTTGCTTCGCAACCTACTCAACTGGCCCCCATTTCCTGCTTGGGCGCGCCAGCTTCAAAGAGCCTTCCGAATGAGCAATCCGACCGCCCCTAAACTTGCCTTGGCGGATGCCATCCGCGCCCTCGCGATGGATGCCGTGCAACAAGCGAACTCCGGGCACCCGGGTGCTCCCATGGGCATGGCGGAAATCGCCCAGGCCCTCTGGATCGGCAACCTGCGCCACAATCCCAAGGATCCCGCCTGGGCCAACCGCGACCGCTTCGTGCTGTCCAATGGCCACGGCTCGATGCTGATCTACGCCCTGCTGCACCTGACGGGCTACGATCTGCCGATCGAAGAACTCAAGAATTTCCGCCAGCTGCATTCCAAGACGCCGGGCCACCCCGAAGTGGGCATCACCCCGGGCGTGGAAACCACCACCGGCCCGCTGGGCCAGGGCCTGGGCAATGCCGTGGGCATGGCGCTGGCCGAAGCGCTGCTGGCCGCCGAATTCAACAAGCCCGGCCATACCATCGTCGACCATCACACCTACGCCTTCACGGGCGACGGCTGCCTGATGGAAGGTATCTCGCATGAAGTTTGCTCGCTGGCCGGCACGCTCAAGCTGTCCAAGCTGGTCGTGCTGTACGACGACAACGGCATTTCCATCGACGGCCACGTCGAGCACTGGTTCGCCGACGACACCGCCAAGCGCTTCGAGGGCTACGGCTGGAACGTCATCCGCGGCATCGACGGCCACGACGCCGCCGCCGTGGACGCCGCCATCAAGGCTGCCCGCGCGCAATCGGAAAAGCCCACGCTGATCGTCTGCCGCACCGTCATCGGCAAGGGTTCGCCCAACATGGCCGGCACCCACAACGTGCACGGCGCCCCGCTGGGCAAGGACGAAATCGCCGCCACCCGCGCCGCGCTGGGCTGGTCGGCCGAACCCTTCCAGATTCCGCAAGACGTGTACGACGGCTGGGACGGCCGCAAGACGGGCGCCGCCGCGCAGGCCGAATGGCAGTCGGCGTTCGACGCCTATGCCGCCGCGTTCCCGGCCGAAGCCGCCGAGTTCACCCGCCGCATGAAGGGCGAAATGCCCGCCGGCTACGCCGAACAGTTCCAGGCGTTCCTGAACAGCACGCTGGAAAAGGCCGAAACCGTCGCCACCCGCAAGGCTTCGCAGTTCGCGATCACGGCGCTGGCCGCCGCGCTGCCGGAAATGCTGGGCGGCTCGGCCGACCTGACCGGCTCGAACTTCACCGACTGGAAGGGCGTGGCTGCCGTTCGCGCCGGCGACAAGGGCATCCAGTTCGGCCGTCACATCAACTACGGCGTGCGCGAATTCGGCATGGCCGCCATCATGAACGGCGTGGCCCTGCACGGCGGCTACCTGCCGTTCGGCGGCACGTTCCTGACGTTCTCGGACTACTCGCGCAATGCCATCCGCATGGCCGCGCTGATGAAGCAGCGCGTGGTGCACGTGTTCACGCACGATTCGATCGGCCTGGGCGAAGACGGTCCCACCCACCAATCGATCGAGCACGCGGCCAGCCTGCGCCTGATCCCCAACCTGTCGCTCTGGCGTCCTTGCGACACGGCCGAAACCGCCGTGGCCTGGAACGCCGCCGTGACGCGCCCGACCAGCATCGGCATGGACGTGCATGACGGCGGCCCGACGGCCCTGTTGCTGTCGCGCCAGAACCTGCCGTTCGTGCCGCGCGATGCCGCCACCGTGGATGCCATCGCCCGCGGCGGCTACGTGCTGCGTGATGCCGAAGGCGCCCGCGCGGTCATCATCGCCACCGGTTCCGAAGTGGCCATCGCGCTGGACGCGCAGGCCCAGCTGGCCAAGGACGGCATCGCGGTGCGCGTGGTTTCCATGCCCAGCACCGACGTGTTCGATCGCCAGGATGCCGCCTGGAAGCAATCGGTGCTGCCCAAGGGCCTGCCGCGCGTGGCTGTCGAAGCCGGCGTGACCGCCTTCTGGCATAAATACGTGGGCCTGGAAGGCGCCGTGGTCGGCATCGACCGCTACGGCGAGTCCGCTCCGGCCGGCGCGCTGTTCAAGTTCTTCGGGCTGACCGCCGACAAGGTGGCCGAGACCGTCCGCCAAGTTTTGTAAAAAAGGAGCTTAGTCATGACTATTCGCGTCGCCATCAACGGTTACGGTCGCATCGGCCGCAACATCCTGCGTGCCCACTACGAAGGTGGCAAGAAGCACGATATCGAAATCGTCGCCATCAACGACCTGGGCGATCCCAAGACGAACGCCCACCTGACCCGCTACGACACCGCCCACGGCAAGTTCCCGGGCAAGGTCGAAGTCGACGGCGAATTCATGGTCGTCAACGGCGACAAGATCCGCGTGCTGGCCAACCGCAACCCGGCCGAGCTGCCCTGGGGCGAGCTGAAGGTCGACGTGGTGCTGGAGTGCACGGGCTTTTTCACGAGCAAGGAAAAGGCCGGCGCCCACATCAAGGGCGGCGCCAAGAAGGTCATCATTTCGGCTCCGGGCGGCAAGGATGTTGACGCCACCGTCGTGTTCGGCGTGAACCACGGCGTGCTCAAGGCCGAGCACACCGTCATCTCGAACGCCTCGTGCACCACCAACTGCCTGGCCCCGCTGGTCAAGCCGCTGCACGACAAGCTGGGCGTGGAAAACGGCCTGATGACGACCGTGCACGCCTACACCAACGACCAGGTCCTGACCGACGTCTACCACGAAGACCTGCGCCGCGCGCGTTCGGCAACGATGAGCATGATCCCGACCAAGACCGGCGCCGCCGCTGCGGTGGGCCTGGTGCTGCCGGAACTGAACGGCAAGCTGGACGGCTACTCGATCCGCGTCCCGACCATCAACGTGTCGCTGGTCGACCTGTCGTTCGTGGCCAGCCGCGACACGACCGTGGAAGAAGTGAACGGCATCCTGAAGGCCGCCTCCGAAGGCGAACTCAAGGGCATCCTGGACTACAACACCGAACCCCTGGTCTCGGTGGACTACAACCACAACCCGGCCTCCAGCACCGTTGACGCGTCGCTGACCAAGGTCTCGGGCCGCCTGGTCAAGGTGTCGTCCTGGTACGACAACGAATGGGGCTTCTCGAACCGCATGCTCGACACCACCGTCGCGCTGATGTCGGCCAAGTAAGCATCGCTGTCAGGCCGAAGGGGACGAACGGGTTTTCCGCCCAAGCGGAAAGCGGGTTCGTCCCCTTTGTTCGCCAACTGTAGGAAGCAAAGCATATGTCCAAGGTCAATACCCTGTCCGCGCTGGCCAAGGCCGGCGCCCTGTCCGGCAAGCGCGTGTTCATCCGCGCCGATCTGAACGTGCCGTTCGATGACGCCGGCCGCATTTCCGAAGATACCCGCATCCGCGCCTCGGTGCCCGGCATCCGCCTGGCGCTGGACGCCGGCGCCGCGGTGATGGTCACCTCGCACCTGGGCCGCCCGAAAGAAGGCGTGCTGACCGAGGCCGATTCCCTGGCCAAGGTGGGCCAGCGCCTGTCCGAGCTGCTGGGCATGCCGGTGCCGCTGGTGCAGAACTGGGTCGACGGCGTGAAGGTCGAGCCGGGCCTGGTGGTGCTGCTGGAAAACTGCCGCGTGAATGTCGGCGAAAAGAAGGACGACGAGGCGCTGTCGCGCAAGATGGCGGCGTTGTGCGACGTGTACGTGAACGACGCATTTGGCACGGCGCACCGGGCCGAGGCCACGACGCATGGCATCGCCCGCTTTGCGCCGGTGGCTTGCGCGGGCCCGCTGCTCGAAGCCGAACTGGATGCGCTGGGCCGTGCGCTGCACGAACCCAAGCGTCCGCTGGTGGCGATCGTGGGCGGCTCGAAGGTGTCGACGAAGCTGTCGATCCTGCAGTCGCTGGCCGACAAGGTGGACCAGCTGGTGGTGGGTGGCGGCATTGCCAATACGTTCATGCTGGCGGCCGGACTGTCGATCGGCAAGTCGCTGGCGGAACCGGACCAGGTGGACCAGGCGCGCGCGGTGATCGAGCTGATGAAGCAGCGCGGCGCGGATGTGCCGATTCCGGTGGATGTGGTGTGCGCGAAGTCCTTCGGGGCGGATGCCGAGGCGACGGTGAAGGCGGCCGACGCGGTGGCGGCGGACGACATGATCCTGGACATCGGCCCGCAAACGGCCGAGCAGCTGGCCGCGATCCTGAAGCAGGCCGGCACGATCGTCTGGAATGGGCCGGTCGGCGTGTTCGAGTTCGATCAATTCGCCAACGGCACGAAGGTGGTGGCGCAGGCGATTGCCGACTCGGACGGGTTTTCGATCGCCGGTGGCGGCGATACGTTGGCGGCGATCGCCAAGTACGGGATTTCCGAGCAGGTGGGCTATATCTCGACTGGTGGCGGTGCTTTCCTGGAGTTCCTGGAAGGCAAGACCTTGCCGGCGGTGGCCGTGCTGCAGGAGCGGGCCAAGTAAGCGCACGACTTGGTATCTGCTTGATGAAAGCCGCTCCTTATGGGGCGGCTTTTTGTTGCGCCCACGACGCGACGCAATCGGGAACTTGATAAATGGGATAAATGGCTAAGGAAATCAATTCCTTTTTGGAGTGAAGTGGCGGCGCCGGCTTGATCTGACGACAGGTAATGGGGACGTGGACTGGTGTAGCCTTGTCGCTCGCCCGCTCGCCGCGGTTTTTCCTGTTTTTCACCCTGCCTTGCCGTTCCATGAATCTACGTTTTCTTCCTGGCCTGAATAATTTTCGCGGCATCACGCGGCAGTCCGCTGGCCGTGACGTGACGGCCGGCCTGAGCGTGGCGGCGGTGGCGTTGCCGGTGGGGCTGGCCTACGCGGCGATGATGGGGGTGCCGCCGGTGGCGGGGTTGTGGGCGGCGATCGCGGGGATGTTGGGGTACGCGTTGTTCGGGTCGTCGCGCACGCTGATCGTGGGGCCGGACACGGCCACCTGCACGCTGATCGCGGCGACGCTGACGGGCATGGCGTTGACGACGCCCGAGGACCGGCTGGTGGCGGCGACGGGTATTGCGTTGACGGTGGGCGTGGGCTGCCTGGTGGCGCGGGTGCTGCGGCTGGGGGTGTTGGCGAATCTGCTGTCGCGGCCCGTGCTGATCGGCTATATGGCGGGGGTGGCGGTGACGCTGGCGCTGTCGCAGCTGAGCGGGTTGACGGGGGTGGGGCTGCGCAACAGCGGGCTGGTGCATCCGTTCCTCGAGCTGTCGCGGCGGATGTCCGAGATCCGCATTCCGACCCTGTGCCTGGGCGTGGCCTCGTGCCTGTTGCTGGTGGCGGTCAAGCGCTGGCGGCCGACGTGGCCTGGGCCGATCCTGCTGGTGGTGGGGGCGTGCTTGCTGTCGTGGCTGTTCGATTTTCCCAGCCTGGGCATCGCGGTGGTGGGTGAGGTGCCGGCGGGCTTGCCGGCGTTGAGCCTGCCGCTGCGCCTGGAAGGGGTGGACAACATTCTGCTGGGCGCGGCCGGGGTACTGGTGGTGAGCTTTTCCAGCGGCATCGTGACGGCGCGCAGTTTCGCGGCGCGCACCGGCGAGCACGTGGACCCGAACCGTGAACTCGTGGGCTTTGGCGCGGCCAATGTGATGGCAGGCCTGTTCCAGGGCTTCGTGGTGACAGGGGCCGATTCACGCACGGCGGTGGGCCTGGCGGCGGGCGGTTCGTCGCCGCTGGTGGGCGTGAGCGCGGCTGCCGCCCTGGCGGTGGTGGTGGGCCTGCTGAGCGCGCCGTTGTATTGGCTGCCGCAGGCGGTGCTGTCGGCGATTCTGTTGTTGGCGGCGGTCAGCCTGTTCGATGGGCAGGCCTTCCTGCGGCTGGCCCGCATTTCGCGCATCGAGCTGGCCTTCGGCATCCTGGCAGCGGTGGGGGTGGTGGGCTTTGGCGTGCTGCAGGGGGTAGCGGTGTCGGTGGGCGCGACGCTGCTGTACGCCATGTATGTGTCGGGCAATCCGCGCGATGCGCTGCTGGGCCGGCTGCCGGGCGAATCGGTGCTGGGCAAGATGCACTTGAATCCGCAGGCGCAGCCGGTGCCCGGCACGGTGATCTGGCTGTTCGAGTCGTCGGTCTGGTTCTTCAATGCCGATGCATTCCGCCGCCGGGCGCGTGAGGTGATCGAGCAATCGGGCGACGCGACCTGGTTCGTGCTGGATGCCGAGGCGATGACGCAGGCGGATGCCGACGCGATCGAAGCGCTGTATGAATTGCGGCGCGCGCTACGCGACCGCGGCATGGTGCTGCTGGTGGCGGGCGGCCACGGCCAGTTCCGCATGGCGCTGGACCGCAGCGGCCTGGCCGACCGGATCGGGCGCGACAAGATCTTCGCCAGCCCCGAGCAGGCGGTCGAGGCGATCGAGCGCTGGCGCCAGGGGCCGGCACCCGACACGCTGGCGTGATGTCGGACCCGGCATCTGCCGGCCCGAGCGGGGCGGCCAGAGTCCCTAGTCAGCCCGGCCTCGCTAATCGATGATGTGATACCCGCCGTCGATGTACAGGGTCTGTCCGGTCATGAGGCGGGCGGCATCGGTGGCGAGCCAGGCGGTGGCCTCGCCCACATCGTCGATCGATACCAAACTGCGCGCCGGGGCCTTGGCCTGGGCCCGGTCCAGCAAGGCGTCGAACTCATGGATGCCCGAGGCGGCGCGCGTTTTCAGCGGGCCGGGTGAAATGGCGTGCACGCGAATGCCCTGTGGGCCGAGTTCGGCGGCCAGGTAGCGGGTGGCCGATTCCAGCGCGGCCTTGACCGGACCCATCATGTTGTAGTGCTCCACCACCATCTGCGAGCCGTAGTAGCTCATGCAGAACAGTGCGCCGCCGCCCGGCATCAGGGGCTCGGCCAGCTTGGCCATGCGGATGAACGACCAGCACGAGACGTCCATGGCCTGCAGGAAGCCGGCGCGCGAGCAATCCGTGACGCGGCCATGCAGGTCGTCGCGCGGGGCGTAGGCAATGGAGTGCAACACGAAGTCCAGGCCGCCCCATTGTTCCGTGATGCGGTCGAACACGGTTTCCAGCTGGCCGTCCTGCAGCAGGTCCAGCGGCATCAGCAGGGACGCATCCACTTGCCGTGCCAGCGGTTCGACGTGCGGCCGCGCCTTGTCGTTCAGGTAGGTCACCGCCAGTTCCGCGCCCAGGGCGCGAAAGGCCTTGGCGCAGCCCCAGGCGATGGAGTCGGCGTTGGCGATGCCGGTGACGAGGCCGCGCTTGCCGGCCAGGGGAAGCGGGGCGTTCATCGTTGTTTCACCAGGTCCAGGGTGTGCTGCGCGATGACGAGTTCTTCGTTGGTGCGCACGACGTAGACGCCGATGCGGCTGTCGTCGCTGGAGATGCGCGGGCCGTGGTGGGCGTTGCGTTCGGGGTCGAGCTTGATGCCCAGCCAGCCCCAGTGTTCGCTGATGGCGCGGCGGATCTCGGCCGAGTTCTCGCCCACCCCGGCGGTGAAGACGATGCCGTCGATGCCATTCATGGCGCAGCCCAGTCCGATCATGCCTTCGGCCACGCGCCAAGCGAAGTACGACAGCGCCAGCTTGGCCGACGGCGCGTCGCTGGCTAGCAGTTCGCGCATGTCGTTGCTGATGCCGGACAGGCCCTTCATGCCGCAGTCGTGATACAGCATGTGCTCGATTTCGTCGTGCGTCATGCCTTGTTCCATCATCCACAGCACCACGCCGGCATCCAGGCGGCCGGGGCGCGTGCCCATGGGTAGGCCTTCCAGGGCGGTAAAGCCCATCGTGCTGTCCACGCTCTTGCCCTGGTGCATGGCGCAGGCGGAAACGCCCGAGCCCAGGTGCGCGGCGACGATCTTGCCCATGGCGATCTCGGGCAGCACCTGGCGCAGGCGCTGGGCAATGTATTCGTACGACAGGCCATGAAAGCCATAGCGGCGCACGCCTTGCTGGTACAGCTTGTCGGGCAGGGCGTAGCGGTCGGCGACGTCGGAATGGCTGCGGTGGAAGGCGGTGTCAAAGCACGCCACCTGAGGAATCCAGGGGCGCCGCTCGCGGATCACGCGGATGGGGGCCAGGTTGTTGGGCTGGTGCAGCGGCGCCAGCGGCGTGTAGGCCTCGAGCCGCGCCAGGATGGCGTCGTCCACGATCACCGGTTCGGACAGGTCCGGGCCGCCGTGCACCACGCGGTGCCCCACGGCCAGCGGCGCGCCGCCCAGGTGGCCGCTCAGCCAGGTGCCGACCACTTCCTGGCCGTTGGGTACGTCGGGGGCGTGGCTGGGCGCGATGTCCCGTTCCACCAGCGTCTGGCCGGCGGCATCGCGCACCCGCAGGCGCGGGTGGCTGGTGCCGATGCCTTCGAGCTGGCCGCCCAGCCGCGGGGCCAGGGCCGCTTTGTCGTCGATGTTGTACAGGTAGAACTTGATGCTGGAACTGCCGGCGTTGATGACCAGGATGGTGTCGGACATGGGCAATGGCCTTTCGATGCAACGGACAAGGGGCAGGGCCGAAGCCCCGGCGCGCTAAGCCAGCGGACGGGCCTGCTGTTCGGCCAGGTGGTGCGCGTAGATCGCGGCCACGGCGCAGGACGCCAGGCGCGAGCGCGGGCTGTCCGCGCGGCTGGTCAGGATGATGGGCACGCGCGCGCCCAGCACGATGCCGGCGGCCTCGGCGTTGGCCAGGAAGGTCAGGTTCTTGGCCAGCATGTTGCCGGCTTCCAGGTCGGGTACCACCAGCACCTGGGCCACGCCGGCCACCAGCGAGCGAATGCCCTTGATGCGGGCGGCATCGGGGCTGATGGCGTTGTCCAGCGCCAGCGGGCCGTCCAGCACGCCGCCGGCGATCTGGCCGCGGTCGGCCATCTTGCACAGCGCGGCGGCCTCGATGGTGCTGGGAATGCTTGGGGTGACCTGTTCCACCGCCGACAGGATCGCCACGCGCGGCTCGCCCAGGCCCAAACCATGGTGCAGGTCGATCACGTTGCGGATGATGTCGGCCTTGGTTTCCAGGTCGGGAAAGATGTTGATGGCGGCGTCCGTGATGAACAGCGGCTCGGCGTAGGTGGGCACTTCCATGATGAACACATGGCTGATGCGCCGGCCACTGCGCAGGCCCGTGGTGCGCGCCACCACTTCGTGCATCAGTTCGTCGGTGTGCAGGCTGCCCTTCATGAGCAGCGACGCTTCGCCGCTGCGCACCAGCGCCACGGCGGTTTCGGCCGCGGCGTGGCTGTGCGGCACATCGACGATGCGGGCATCGCCCAGGTTCAGCTTGAACTGCGCGGCCGTGTCGCGGATCTTGCGTTCCGGGCCCACCAGGATGGGCCGCAACAGGCCCAGGTCACGCGCTTCCAGCGCGGCCGACAGCGACGGTTCGTCGCAGGGGTGGGCGATGGCGCACAGCGCGGCGTCCAGCGTTTGCGCGCGTGCGATGAGCTTGTCGTAATGCGTGGAGGTGGGCAGACTCATTCGGATTCGACTCGGGCGGGTTGACGGGCGCTCGTGGTCTTCTTCACGGCGGATTTTTTCGTGGCGGTCTTGCGGGCAGCG
This sequence comes from Achromobacter sp. FW305-C-28, assembly GCF_058783235.1. Classification (NCBI taxonomy): domain Bacteria; kingdom Pseudomonadati; phylum Pseudomonadota; class Betaproteobacteria; order Burkholderiales; family Alcaligenaceae; genus Achromobacter; species Achromobacter sp. FW305-C-28. Next base: position 149,107 of record NZ_JBYSYL010000006.1, read on the forward strand.
GCTTTCGTGGGAGCGGCCTTCGCAGCAGGCTTGGCGGTGGCTTCGGTGGCCTGGGCGGCAGGCTTGCCCTTGGATTCAACCGCTTTGACGGCCTTGGCCGGTGCGCGCCGAGTCTTGGCGGGAAGGGCGGCGGCCGGGGCATCCTGCCGGGCGGCCGCAATGCGCTTACGCGCGGCGGGCGCGGCAAGGCGCTGCGCGGCGCGTTCCGCGGTCACGAAGATCTGCTCCATTTCCGCCAGGCTCTGGCGTGCGGCCGGGCTCAGCGGCTCGGCGGCTTCCAGCACGTGCTTCATCGTGTCCAGCGCTTCTCGGATCGCGTCGGGCGGCGCGTCTTGCAGCAGGCGCGGCATGGTCTGCAGCACCGCAGCGGAATCCAGCCGCATCATCATGGCCTGGTCGCGCACGATGTCCTTGAATTCCTGCAGCGTCATGGCGTTGCCCGCTTCGGCGCGCATCTTGCGGATCAGCGCGAAGCTGCGTTCGTCCAGCCCGCCCTCGGCGCCGGCCACGTACAGCAGCATGCGGATGGCGGCCACGCGCAGGCCGCCTTCCTGCAGCAGCGAACGCAGCTCGGTGGCGCGTTCTTCCATGAAGCGGCGGTGTTCCGGCGACACGCCGGGGTGGCGGCGGGGCAGGCCGTCCTTGCCGCCCAGGCCGGCCAGGTCCTGCACCAGCGGCGAACCGTAGACGCTCATGAAGGTGCGCTCGTCGGCCGAATCGCGCAGCTCCTGGAAGATGTTCAGGCTGGTCTCGATCAGGTTCGAGAACATCTCCTGGGCGATCAGGAACGGGTTGGTGGGCGAGACCGGCTGGCGATGCTCGCGCACCTGCTCGGCCACCTGCGCGATCGGCGCGATGAGCGGATTGCGGTCGGACACCAGCTCGTAGGGCAGGCGCAGCGGATGCAGGCGCTGGCTCCATTCAGCCGATTGCGGCGTGACCGTGGCGCGCACCCAGGGCTGCACGAAGCTGCGATACATGCCCAGGTTGATGTCCGAGATGCGGGCAACGGCCTTGAAGCGGCGGTCGTCGTCTTCCTTGCGGTCGACGATGGCGCGTACGTCGTCCATTTTGCGCTGCTCGAACGACAGCACGTAGTTGCCGTAGGCCAGGTCGGCGTTGGGCATGTCCGGCGTCTTGTCGGTGATTTCGGCCTGGTAGATGCCCGGCGGCAGCACGTCGATCATGTCGATGTTCGACGTGAATTCCTGGTGCTCCTTGCGCGCTACGCTGCCGGACACGAAGATGCCCAGGTGGCCGATGCTTTCATGCACGGCGTAGACGATGGTCTGGTCGTGCGCCAGCACTTCGGCGTCGTCCTGGTACAGGTCGGGGATCCAGCCCAGGGCCTGCGGCGGCGGCGTAATGTTGTCGCCCTTGGAGCAGAACACCACGATGGGCGAACGGATGTTGCGCAGGTCGATGCGGATGCCGTCCGAGGTCACCAGGCCGGCGGTGGACAGTCGGTTGCCCACGAACAGGTTGTCGACGATGTACTGGATTTCCGGCCCGTTCAGGAAGACGTGGCCGCCCCACCATTTTTCGAAGCTCAGGTAGCGCCCGGCTTCGGTATCGACCTTGGAATACAGGTTGTACTGCTTGGACCACAGGGTGTTGGCGGGATTCAGGTTTTCGAAGTTCTGCACCAGCCAGGCGCCGTCGAAGGTGCCGTTGCCCAGGTCGCTGGTCAAGGCGGTGAGCCAGCTGCCGCCGAGCAGGCCGCCCGCATAGCGCATCGGGTTCATGCCGCGCCAGCCCGCCCAGTACGACAGCGGCGCGCCAGCGATGATGATGGGGCCGAACAGTTCGGGGCGTACCGCGGCCGTCATCATGATCTGCCAGCCGGCCTGGCAGTTGGCCACCACCACCGGCTTGCCTTCGGCGTCCGGGTGCAGCGCGATGATCTTTTCCAGGAAATGCGCCTCGGCCATCATCACGTCTTCGACGGTCTGGGTGGGCATGGGCCGCGGCAGGAAGGTGGCGAAATAGCAGGGGTGGCCGGCTCGCACGGCCACGCCGATCTCGCTTTCGGGCTTGAAGCCGCCGATGCCGGGGCCGTGCCCGGCGCGCGGGTCCACCACCAGGAAGGGGCGCTTGATGGGGTCGACCACCACGCCTTCGGGCGGCTTGATGCGCAGCAGGCCGTAATTGACCGGCCGTTCCAGCTCGCGGCCGTCCAGCACCAGCTCGTATTCCATGCTGAGCACGTTGGGGGCCCGCTTGGCCATGTGCTCGTGGTATTGGTTGCCGCGCTGGCGCATCACGTCGGCATAGAGCACGGCGCGCTGCCAGGCGTCCACAGCGTATTCATAGGCGGCCGTCCAGGGATTGAAGGACGGGGCGGGGACGCGATCGTTGCCGGATTCGGCCATGGCGATCTCCTGTAGGGATGCTGCCGACGACAAGGTTGCCGCCGGGCGGGTTCCCAGTGGAACCAGCTGACTTGACCCCCCCATTACACCTGATTGAATGTTGCGTCGCAACATGGGCGGGATTGATGCAAGTCAAACGCGGGGACTATCCGTCCCTGTTGGCCTTGCCGCGGCCCGGCGACGCGTCAGGACGCGTCGTGGCAGACGGCTTCGATGCGGTTGCCGCAAGGGTCCAGCAGGAACGCGGCGTAGTAACGCGGATGGTAGTGCGGCCGCAGGCCGGGCGCGCCGTCGTCGCGGCCGCCATGGGCCAGTCCGGCGGCGTGAAAGGCGTCGACCGCCGCGCGGCTGGTCGCCTTGAAGCACCAGTGGCGGCGCGCGCTGGCCACGGATTCGGTGGTATCGGCCAGGACGGAAAGATAGCTGTGCCCGGCGTCGCCGGGCCCACAGCGCTCGCCGTAGCCCAAGGCGTCGGGGCGGTCGTAGACCTTGACCGCGCCCAGCGCCTGCATGACGGCATCGTAGAAGGGCCGGGCGGTGTCCAGCCCCGCGACGGTCAGGGAGACGTGATCCAGCAGTTGCATGGCGGCTCCGGTGGCCGTGCTAGCCGCGGGCGGCCGCGTTGTGCTCGAGCCATTTGCGCACCGACGGGCGCTGCCACTGCGCGTCGGCGTAGTCGCGCAGCGGATCGGGCAGGCCGTCCAGCCACAGGCGCCGCAGCGCCACCGCCAGGTCGAGATCGGCCAGGCACCATTGGTCGAACAGCGTCGCCTGGCCCGCGCCGATCAGGGCGCTGGCCACGTGGATCAGCTTGGCCGCGGCCGCGTGGCCGGCGTCGGACAGGGGCTGGCCGGGCTGGTCGTAGAACACGGTTTCGGTGGGGCGTTCCTGGCGCAGGGCGGCCAGGTCGCTGCGCAGCCAGGCCTGCAACTGACGGGCGCGGGCGCGATCGCGCGGGTCGGCCGGATACAGCGCGGTACAGGCCGGCGCCGGATGCAGGTCTTCCAGGTACTCGGCGATGGCGGTCGATTCGGTCAGGTTGAAGTCGGCATGCGTCAGGGCCGGCACGCGCGCGGTCAGGGCGCGGCTCTGGTACGGCTGCATGCGTTGTTCGCCTGCGTCCAGGTCGATCGGGCGCACTTCGAAGGGCAGTTGTTTTTCTGTCAGCGCCACATAGGCCGACATGGCGTAGGGGCTGAGGAACTGGGAATCGACGAACAGCGTAAACGGGGCGCCCAAGTGCTTCTCCGGTGTGGCGGTGAGGGGAGGTTGCGTACAGGGTACGCAGGGTGAAGCGTAACGCAACTGAAATTCAGCGTGTCGCGCCGGCGCGTCAGTCGACGATGAAGAGCTTGGCGCCGGTGGCCGTGGACGAGCGGTGCGGCTCGGCCTGGTCGGCCACCTGGTAGCTCATGCCGGGCGTCAGCACGAAGCGGCGGCCGTCTTCCAGTTCGGTGTGCAGCTCGCCTTCCAGGCAGAACAGGATGTGGCCCTTGCTGCACCAGTGGTCGGCCAGGTAGCCGGCGGTGTATTCGACCATGCGCACGCGCACGTCGCCGAACTGGCGGGTGCGCCAGTAGGCCATGCCGGTGTCGCCGGGGTGTTCGGTGGCGTCGACTTCGGACCAGTCCGTGGTGCCGAAGGGAATGTTGCTCATCTTCATGGAATGTCCCTTGGGGGCGGGCGCCGCGGCAGCGCCCGGTATTGGAATGCGTGATTGGCTCAGGCGGCCAGCTTCTTTTGCCAGAACATGGCGCGGCCGGTGTCTGCGTCCAGCGAATAGCCTTCGAAGCCCAGCTTGCGGTACAGGCCCTGCGCCACGTCGTTGCCTTCCAGCACTTCCAGCGTGATCTTGCAGCAGCCCATCTGGCGGGCGCGGGTTTCCAGCGCGGCCAGCAACTGCTTGCCCACGCCCATGCCCTGGAAGCGCGGCGACACGCCCAGGTCGTGCAGGTTCACCAGCGGACGACAGGCGAACGTGGAAAAACCTTCCAGGTAGATCGCCACGCCGGCCGCCTGGCCGTCGACCCGGGCCAGCAGCGCGTGCGCGGTGGGGCGGCGCGCCAGTTCCGGGATCAGGTTTTGCTGCGCGTGTTCGGGCAGGGGCGAATTGCCGCCCATGGGGCCGCTGGCGTACTCGTTGAGCATGGCCAGCACTTGCGCGCCGTGTTCCGGGTTGTTGAAGTCGACGTCGATGATTTCCAGCACGATCGGTTCCTGTTCGTTGGCGGTGGCCTGGCGCAACGGGCGCGGGGCCGCCGGCCCGGCCTGCGCGACCGGGCGTAACCTGCAATTATGCGCGAAGCGGCAAACTTGGCGAATCGCATTGAAAAATCGGGCGTCAGCCCCTATCTTCTTTATGTTCAGGGCCGAATCCGGCGCGAGCCGCCTTTGGCTGCAACCCTAACCATGGGCTGGAAAATGGAGTTCAAGGACTACTACAGCATTCTTGGTGTGGAGCGCGGCGCCTCCGAAGACGAGATCCGGCGTTCCTACCGCAAGCTCGCCCGCAAATACCACCCCGACGTCAGCAAGGAAAGCGACGCCGAGGCGCGCATGCGCGACGTCAACGAAGCCTACGACGTGCTGCGCGACAAGGAAAAGCGCGAGGCCTACGACAACCTTGCCGCGGGTGTGTCGCCCGGCGGCGGCTTCCAGCCGCCCCCCGGCTGGGACGAAGGCTTCGAATTCCACCGCGGCGCGGCCCCCGGCGACGAAGCCCAGTTCAGTGAATTCTTCTCGTCGCTGTTCGGCGGGCGCGGCCGCCGCACGGCAGGCCAGGGCGCACAGCAGGAATTTCGCGCCCGCGGCGACGACCATCACGCCGCCATCGAGGTCGACCTCGAAGACGCGTTGCAAGGCGCCACGCGCGACATCAGCCTGCGGTCCATGCAGGTCGATGACCAGGGCCGCCCGCAAGTGCAGACGCGCACGCTCAGCGTGCGCATTCCGCCGGGCGTGCGCGAAGGCCAGTTCATCCGCCTGGCGGGGCAGGGCATGCCTGGCTACGGCGGCGGTGAAAACGGCGATCTGTACCTGGAAGTGCGCTTCAAGCCGCACGCCCGCTACCGGGCCGAAGGGCGCGACCTCTACATGACGCTGCCGGTCGCCCCCTGGGAAGCCGCGCTGGGCGCCAAGGTCAATGCGCCCACCCCGGGCGGCACCGTCGAAGTGTCGATCCCTGCCGGGTCCGGCAATGGCCGCAAGCTGCGCCTGCGCGGCCGCGGCATTCCGGGCGATCCGCCAGGAGATCTGTACCTGGTGCTTGAGCTTGCCTTGCCGCCCGCCGACACCGAGGCTGCCAAAGAAGCCTATCGCAAGCTGCAGCAAGACCTGCCGTTCAACCCGCGGCGCCACCTGGGGGTCTGATCATGAAGAAACTCGTCATCACCAGCGCCACCGTGGTGGGCAAATCGCAGCCGCTGTCCGCCGACGACCTGGCCCGCGCCTGCGGCGCCGAAGTGGAATGGGTCGCGCAACTGGTCGAAGTCGGCATCGTCGAGGCCGCCGGCCCGCAGCCAGCGCAATGGCGCTTCTACAGCGTGGACCTGCAACGCGCGCTGGATGCGCGCCGGCTGCAACACGATTTCGGCGCCGGCCTGGATGCCGTCGCGCTGATCCTGGACCTCAGCCAGGAAGTGCGGCGCCTGAAGGCGCAACTGCGCGCGCTGGGCGGCGGTGACTAACCCAGGAGACCGACCATGCTGACCCTTTATCACGCGCCGCGTTCGCGGTCGTTCCGGATACTCTGGCTGCTGGAAGAACTGGGCGTGCCTTACGACACCGAGATGGTGTCGATCCGCCGCCGTGACGGCTCCGGCCATATCTCGCCCGACTACATCGACATCCACCCGCATGGCAAGGTGCCGGCGCTGGTGCATGACGGCGTGCCCATCTTCGAAACCCCGGCCATCGCGCTGTACCTGACCGATCTGTATCCCCAGGCCGGCCTGGGTCCGGTGATCGGCGACCCGCAGCGCGGGCCCTATCTGACGTGGCTGGCCTATTCCACCGGCGTATTCGAACCCGCCATGACCGAGCGCGCCTTCAAGACGGCGCACCAGAGCGGGACGATGGGCTGGGGCTCGGCCGACGAGGTCGAACAGGTGGTGGCGCACGTGTTGCAGGCGCGGCCCTATTTCCTGGGCGACCACTTCAGCGCGGTCGATATCGTGCTGGGCGGCAGCTTGCAGTTCATGATGCAGGTGAAGCTGATTCCGGAGAATCCCGTGTTCTCGGCCTATGCCGAGCGGCTGGCCGCACGCCCGGCGATGCACCGCGCCTTGCAGCGCGATGGAGACATCGGCGATTCCTGATGCCGGGCGGTGTTTACTTCAGCCGCTCGCGCAGGTCCGCCTGCCATTGCGACGGACGGCCCAGGTAACGGCCCGGTTCCAGCACGGTGTAGGCGCCGTTCATTTCCAGTGCCAACGTCGGAAAGCCCGACCCGCCCACCCGCGTCAGCAGTGCGCGGCTGTCGGCGACGTGGCGCGCGGTGGCTTCGCCGTCGGCCTGCGCATAGGCCGCGCGAAAGGTCTCGGCATCCAGCCCGATGTCTTCGGCCAGCCGTTGCAGTTCGGCGGGGTCGGCGATGCGCAGACCTTGCACGTAGTGCGCGCGTTGCAGCCGCTTGAGCAGGTCCAGGCCGCGGCCGGCCAACGTCTCGGCGGCCAGCACCGCGGTGGTGGGCGGGGTCGAATCGAACACCGCGCCGTGGTCGCGCAGCAGGCCGTCGGTATAGTCCACGCCGAATTTCTGGCCGGTCAGGCCGGCGATGCGCTCGTCATGCGGCATGACGTAGCGGCGCAGCGCATCGGTGACGGGCTGTACGTTGCTGCCGGTCATCATGCCGCCGCCGTGGGGCGCGATCGTCAGGCCTGCGATGCCGCGGGCGGCCTCGATCAGCGGCGCGGCGCCATAGCACCAGCCGCAGAGCGGGTCATAGATGTAATGCAGGGTGGGGGTAGAGGTAGCCATGGCGCCATGGTAGTGGCGCGCCCACGCTGGGCATAGCCCGGCGCGGTTGCCAGAGTGTTGCGCCGGCCGCGCGGATCGCGCGGCCGGGGGGCATGGGCTTTGGCCCTTAGCCGGCGATCTGCACGCCGACCCAGAACAGGCCGGCCGCCAGCAGCATCGAGGCGGGCAGGGTCAGGATCCAGGCCAGCAGGATGTTGCGCACGGTGCCGCCCTGCAGGCCGCTCTTGTTGGCGATCATCGTGCCGGCCACGCCGGACGACAGCACGTGCGTGGTCGAGACCGGCAGGCTGAACACGTTGGCCAGGCCGATGGCGCCCACCGCGGTCAGCTGGGCCGACATGCCCTGGGCGTAGGTCATGCCCTGCTTGCCGATCTTTTCGCCCACCGTCAGCACCACGCGGCGCCAGCCCACCATGGTGCCGGCCCCCAGCGCCAGCGCCACCGCCACGATCACCCAGAAGGGCGCGTATTCGGTGGTGGCGGTCAGGTCGGCGCGCAGGCGTTGCAGGTCGGTGCGTTCACGGGCGGGCAGGCCTTCGATGCGCGCCACCTTCTTGGCCGTGTCGTCCAGGCACAGCAGGTAGCGGCGCACGTCGATGCGCTTGGCCGCCGACAGGTCGGCATAGTTGCTGACGCCGTGCAGGTCGGCCTGCAGCGCGTCGATGGTGGGCAGGGTCAGCTCGGGATCGCAGCGGAAATTGCGCGGCAGGTCCGACGCCGAACCGGCGCGCTTGAGCGCCAGGAAGTCGCCCAGCATGGCTTCGTTGCGCTGGTAGAAGGCGGACAGGTGGGTGGCCGCGTCGCGGGTGCGTTCGATCTGGTAGGTGGTGCTGTTGGTGTCCAGCACGAAGTTGGCCGGCACGATGCCGATCAGCACCAGCATGATCAGGCCGATGCCCTTCTGGCCGTCGTTCGAGCCGTGCACGAAGCTCACGCCCATGGCCGACAGCACCAGCACCAGGCGGTTCCAGAACGGCGGATGCTTTTTATTGTCGATGGCGCGGCGCTGTTCGGGCGTCTTGTGCATCTTGGACAGCGGCAGCCAGCGCTTGAGCGCCAGCAACAGCCCGCCGGCCACCAGGAAGCCCGCCACCGGCGACACCACCAGCGAGGCGCCGATGTCGATGGCCTTGCCCCAGTTGACGCCGTCCGCCAGGGGCAGGTCGGTCATCAGGGCATTGGCCAGGCCCACGCCCAGGATCGAGCCGATCAGCGTGTGCGAGCTGGACGCCGGAATGCCGAAGTACCAGGTGCCCAGGTTCCAGGCGATGGCGGCGGCCAGCATGGCGAACACCATGGCCAGCCCGCGCCCCGTGTCCACGTTGATCAGCAGTTCCACCGGCAGCAGGTGGACGATGGCGTAGGCCACCCCCACGCCGCCCAGCAGCACGCCCAGAAAGTTGAAGATCCCGGAAAGCACCACCGCCAGGTGCGGCGGCATCGCCTTGGTGTAGATGACCGTCGCGACGGCGTTCGCCGTGTCATGAAAGCCATTGATGAATTCGAAGGCCAGGACGAACGTCAGGGCCAGCGCAAGGCTGAGGCCGACCCAGAGGTCTAGGCCATGGAAGAGGGAGAACATGGAGGGCGGGGAGAGGTTCCGGCGAGGCCCAGATTATTACAGATTTGTGACCTGTCCCTGGTTGCTTGGCGCAACTTCGCCCCGGGCGGCAACCCTAGAACTTCTGATACTGGAATTCGATCTCTATCGGCTTGCCCAGGTTGGCCGACGTGTCGGCCTGGATCATCATGACCGCCAGCAGCCCCAGGTACAGCAGGCACAGCCACAGGGTTTTCTTCATCGCGGTCCCTTCTTGGCGGCCAGCACCGCGGCCAGGGGGGAAATGGGGGGCGTCATGGCCGGAATACCTCGGCGATGCGCTGGTTCACCCGCAGCCAGCCCAGTTCGCCCAGGTGCTGCACGTCGCGCAGGGTGCCGACCTCGTAGGGGGCGCCATACATGTCCATGCAGGTCATGGCGTAGCGGGCGCACAGGGCGTTGACCTCGTGCTGGATCGGGGTGAAGCGGTCCAGGTCCTTGAACACCAGCGGGTGCAGCGGTTGCATCACGAAGAGCGCATTCACGCCGTGGTTGCGCAGCAACTGCATCAGCGCGGCCAGCTCGCGCAATTCGTCCTTGCCGGTCAGCGGCTGGGGCTGGAAGGCCGTCTTGCCGCCCGCCGGCACCGTTTGCAGGTATTTGTCGAAGAAATCGTCGCGCACCGCGTAGCGGTTGTGGGCCATCTGTGCCTGCTCGGCGTCCTGGGCCTCGCGCGCCAGGGCATCCCAGTCCACCACGCGGGCGGCGGCGCCGGGGCCCGCGGTTTCGCTTTCCGGGGCCGGGGCGGCGTAGGCCGGCGTCCACAGGTCGACCAGTCGCTGGCGGAACACATAGGCCTGTTCGGAGGCCATCGACCAGGCGACGCGGGCATCGCCCTTGTCGCGCAGCCAGCGCGCCACCTGCTCGCGGCCTTCAGGCTGGCGCAGCAGGCGGGGCAGCAGGGGATTGGCATGCTCGCGGAATTCGTCCGGCCCCAGGCCGCCATCGCCGTCGAACCAGCCGGGCGACACCATCACCACCACCCGCGAGGCGGGCGACAGGTCGTCGGCCAGGGCGGCCAGCACCAGTTGCATGCCTAGCGACTGAAAACCGGAGTGGCCGTAGGCCATGACCGGCATCTGCAATTCGTCGGCCAGGAAGCGGTACGGCACGAAGCGCAGGTCGGTGCTGGTCAGTTCGGACGAACCCAGCACCACCAGCCGGTCGCCGGTGCGCAGCGCCTGGCTCAGGCGCGACAGGTTGCGGGTCTGGTCCGCCAGGGTGTTGCCCAGGTTGTGGATGTACACGCCGGCCGATGCGGCGGGCGCCGGGCCGGTCCGCAGGGCCAGCGAATGGCAGGCGCCCCAGCCGGCGGCCACGGCGACGGCCAGGGCCAGCGCCGCCGCCAGCGCATGCTGCCCGAGGGTGCGTTTGAACATGAGGAACCAGGAAGGCGCGGCGCGCGTCTCAAGTAAGGGATCGGATTGTGAGCGGATGTTATCCAGGCGCCATGACCGAGACAAGCGCGCAAACCCCAGGGTGCCCGCGGATTCCCCTTTTTGCGACAACCTGCGGCCCACCGGCCCGCGTGCACGCCCGGCTCGGCCGCCAAAGAATGCGATAGCATCCTGTCATGACTACCCCTACCCGAATCGCCCGCCGCCACCCCGACGAACTGATCATCGGCCTGGTGTCGATTTCCGACCGCGCCTCGGCCGGCGCCTACCAGGACCAGGGCCTGCCCGCCCTGCGTGAATGGCTGGGCGGCGCCCTGGCCTCGCCCTGGCAGGCGGTGGACCGCCTGATTCCCGACGAGCCCGCGCGCATTTCCGACACGCTGATCGAACTGGTCGACACCTGCGGCTGCGACCTGGTGCTGACCACCGGCGGCACCGGCCCCGCCCGGCGCGACGTCACGCCCGAGGCCACCCTGGCCGTCGGCACCAAGGAAATGCCCGGTTTTGGCGAACAGATGCGCCAGATCAGCCTGCGTTTCGTGCCCACCGCCATCCTGTCGCGGCAGGTTGCCGTCATCCGCGAGCGGCCGTCGCACGCCGCCCTGATCGTCAACCTGCCGGGCCAGCCCAAGGCCATCCGCGAAACGCTGGAAGGCCTGAAGGCCGACGACGGGTCGACGCTGGTGCCGGGCATCTTTGCCGCCATTCCTTACTGCATCGACCTGATCGGCGGCCCCTATGCCGAGACCCGCCCCGAGGTCATCGCCGCCTTCCGCCCGAAATCGGCGCGCCGCCCGCAGCCAGCCCCCGGGGACGCTGCGGTATAGTTGGCCGCCCCCTTTTTCACCCCCAGCCAGAGAGCCGTCCCATGAAGGTCCGTACCGCCTTGTCCCTTACCGCCGTCCTGCTCGCCGTATCGGCCTGCGCCAACGTCAAAGACGTGCGCGACCGCGACCCGGTGTTCTACGGGTCCACCCAACGCTCGGCCGAGGACTACACCAATTGCGTTGCCTCGGCCTGGAAGGGCATCGGCGTGAATTTCGAACGCAAGGCGGTGCGCAACGGCTTTGAACTGATCCAGCAGGACAGCCTGGGCGTCGAGGCCGTGCTGACCACCACCACCTGGAAGGGCAAGACCGAAGCCCGCCTGTCTACCCGCATCACGCGGCGCGACCAGAGCCTGATCGAACCGGCCAACCTGTGCCTGCAACAGTGATGCCGCAACGCCGAGACATGCTGCGGCTGGGCCTGGCCGCCGCCGCCGTGTGCCTGGGCCTGCCGGCCCGGGCGCAGCAAGCCTCCGGCGCGCAAGCCGGCTTCATCACCCGCAAGCTCAATGCGCCGGTGCCCGGCGGCGTGGCCGTGCTGGCGCTGGGCGACGGCCCCCGCGCCCCGGAAGTCACTTACCGTGATCGCCGCGTGCTGGTGCTGCGCGAAGACGGCAAGCAATGGATCGCCGTGGTCGGCATTCCGCTGGCGGTCAAGCCGGGCGCTCAGGAAATTTCGGTGCGCGACGGCAATGCCACGCGCCAGGTGGCCTTCACGGTGCGCCCCAAGGAATACGTGGCGCAGCACATCACGCTGAAGAACCCGCGCCAGGTCAACCCGGACCCCGACGACATGAAGCGCATCGAGCGCGAGATGGCCGAGCAAAGCGCCGCCAACCGCGCCTATCGCGCCGGCGTCACGCCCAGCAACGTGTTGCTGGATCGCCCCGTCACCGGCGGCCGTCTGTCCAGCCCGTTCGGGTTGCGGCGCTTTTTCAACGGCGAAGAACGCAATCCGCATTCCGGCCTGGATTTCGCCGTGCCGGCGGGCACGCCGATCAAGGCGCCGGCCGCGGGCGTGGTGTCGCTGGTGGGGGATTACTTCTTCAACGGCAAGACCGTGTTCCTGGACCACGGGCAGGGCTTCGTCAGCATGTTCTGCCACATGTCGGCCATCGACGTGAAGGTGGGCGACGAGGTGCCTCGCGGCGGCCTGGTCGGAAAAGTCGGGGCTACTGGCCGGGCAACCGGCCCGCACCTGCACTGGAATGTCAGCCTGAACGATGCGCGGGTCGACCCCGCGATCTTCATCGGCGCCTTCAAGCCCTGATGCACGGCGCGCACGGGCGCGCCGGGATGAAAGTCAGGCCGTGACGGCTTGCGCCTGCGGTTCGGGCGCGGCCGCTGCGGCGGCGGGTTGTTGCAGGGCGATGCGATGCAGCACGAACTGGTGCATGCGCTCGGCATACATCATCTGGTCCAGCATGCCGTGCAGCTGCACTTCCTGCTCATCCAGGCAATTGTCGTACTTGGTCTTGGCTTCGGCGTAGGTCAGGCCGGTGTTGCGCAGGCTGTTGATGAACGCCTCGCGCGATTGATGAAGCAGGCGCAGGCCTTCTTCCCCCTTGGCGAATCGTCTTCGCGTCAAAGAGAGCTGGTCAGCGGCTTCTTTCAGTTCCTGTGTCAGATCCATCTTGCTTCGTGCGGGTTCCGCCGGGCCTGGCGGCTGGGCGCCATTTTTTCATGAACCGGGGTCTTCTGCATTACTACGGCAGGGCGCGGGCAAGGTTAAGGGCTGCCCGAGCTGAAGCAAGCGGTGGGGGCCGGCGCACAGGCCGGCCCAGAGCCGGGCGTTTTAGCGGCGGTACTGCTGGGGACGGTGCGGCGCGGGTGCGCGCTCGTCCTTGTGGCGGAAGTTGATGCGGCCCTTGGTCAGGTCGTACGGCGACATTTCCAGGGTGACGCGATCGCCCGCCAGGATGCGGATGCGGTGCTTGCGGATGCGGCCAGAGGCGTAGGCGCCCACTTCGATGCCGTTGTCCAGTTTGACGCGGTAGCGGCTATCGGGCAGCACTTCGTCAACGATGCCATCCAATTCGATGAGTTCTTCTTTAGCCATTTTCTACTCCTTGATCGTTACGCGCCGCCATGCCGTTGGCATGGCGCGCCGCAGGGGCGGCGGGCGCGTTGGACCCTGAAATCCAGGTCCAGCGGTTTGAACGTAAAACGTCCGGGCAAGCGCGGGTAGGGGCCACGGCATCCCGATTGGATGTCTGAAATGACGGATACTCGCGCCGCGAGGGCTGTGTGCGCGCGATGCGCGGCTTGGTCGCGGGTCGGCGCTTGTGGCGCGTTGCCGGAAGAAGCGGGTTGGAGCGTCTGCTGCAGTGCCGGGCGGCGCGGGGTGCTGCAATGCGCTGCGGGACAGTCGTAGGTTTCGCCCAAGAAAACCGGTTGCCGTTCCGACCCGCCACCACAGGGTTGGCACGCAGAGTGAAAAAAGCCCGGTTTTTGCGGAAAAATCACGGACTTATGTTACTGCAAAGCGCAATATTTAGCCAGTTTTTATCCGCCGCCAGGGCGTGATAGTTGCTATTGAACGACTCGGCCGCGCCAGCAGGGCAGGCTGGCGGCGCGGCCGGGCCAAACGGCCCGGGCCAAACGGCCCGAGCCAAACGGCCCGAGCTAGCGGCCCGGGCCAGGGGCAGTCAGCGCGCCGGGATGCGCGCCCGGTAGTCGGCTTCCCAGCGTTGCAGCGCCGACCAGAACGGACCCGGGCTGCGGCCGGCCAGTCGGGCCGACAGCACGCCCAGGTGCGCATGCCAGCCGCCGGCCACGTCGACCATGTCTTCGCGGGTGGCCAGTTTGCGGTGGGTCAGCACCAGCAGGGTGTCATGGCCTTGCGGCGACAGTTCGAACGTGACTTCCGACGGTTCGCCGCGCGAACCGCCCCAGGTGAAGGCCAGCAGCCGCGGCGGCTCGCAGCGGGTGATGACGCCGTGCGTGGTGACCCCGTTTTCGTAGGGTTTGTAGGGGTCGGGCGTAGGTTCGGCCACGGACGACAGGTCGGCGTGCACGAAGCGCAGGGTGACGCCGCCGCCTTCGCGCAGGTCCATGTCGCCGGTGGCCAGCCATAGTCCGCGCTTGTCGGATTCGGTCAGAAACGCCCAGACGCGCTCGACGCTGCCGGGCAGGACGCGGGTGAAGGTCAGGGACTCGGGGCCGGTGACGACGCCGTATTCACTCATGTTGCTCTCCTTGGGGACTGGCCGGGGGTGTGTGGGCGGCGAGCGCGGCGGCCAGCGCGTCCAGCTTGCTGGACCAGAATTGTTCATAGAAGCGCAGCCATTGCATGGCCTCGGCCATGGGGGCCGGTTCCAGGCTGCAGACATGGTTGCGGCCCTTGACGGTGCGCCGCAGCAGGCCGGCCCGTTCCAGCGCCTGCACGTGTTTGGAGGCGCCGGCAAAGCTCATGCGCAGGGGCGCGGCCAGTTCACCGATGCTGCGGTCCCCCTCGGCCAGGCTGCGCAGCATCTCGCGCCGCGTGGGGTCGGCCAGCGCGCGAAAGACGGCATCCAGGGAGGGGGTGGGCATAAGTTCAACCATAGGGTTGAATATAGCCCGCTTTTCGTTGGAAGTTCAACCCCTGGGTTGAATATTCAGGTCACCGCGTGCGGCAGCTCCGCGTCGGCGCTCTCGTAGGCCTCGGGGTGTTGGGGCAGGGTGTCGGTGATGTCGAACCACGGCGCCTTGCTGGCCACGTGGCAATGCGCGGCGGGCTTGACGCCCGGATCGTCGTCCAGCGCGCCCAGCGGCAGGCCGTAGATGTCCGGGGTCTGGTCGAAGCGGCTGAGCAGCGGCGTGCCGCAGGCCTCGCAGAAGCCGCGGTAGTTGCCCGGCGACGAGCAGTACCAGGTCACGTGGTTTTCCCCCTTGGTCCAGGCGAAGTCCCTGGCCTGCACGGTGGCTCGGCTGCGGAACGCCGCGCCGTGCGATTTGCGGCACATGGCGCAATGGCAATTGAGGGCGTCGGTGAGCGGGCCGCTGATTTCGTAGGCAACGCGGCCGCAGAGGCAGGAACCTTTGATCATGATGAGCGCCTGGCGGAAAGGGGGGATTCCTTGAATATACCCGCGGCATGCGACAGCGGCGCGGCCTTATATGACGGATGTCTTTCAGTCGGTTGCCATGCCCCCATTTTCCGCCAAATGATTCGATCGTCAGGTCATCGCGCTGTCATGCCGCGAAAACAGAATGCGCCCATGAACTACCCAAGGGGATTCGACGATGACAACCGCCATCGAAGTGCAAGGCCTGAGCAAATCCTTCCATCCCGGCGCGCTGGCGCTGGACAACGTCAGCCTGCGCGTGGCCGACGGTGAAATGGTGGCGCTGCTGGGCGCCTCGGGCTCGGGCAAGTCCACCCTGCTGCGCCACCTGGCCGGCTTCGTGGCCGGCGATGCCGGGCAGGGCAGCGTGACCGTCAACGGCCAGCTGATCCAGCGCAATGGCCGCCTGTCGCGCAATGTGCGGGCTGCCCGCGCCAGTATCGGTTTCGTGTTCCAGCAATTCAACCTGGTGGGCCGCCTGCCGGTGATCACCAACGTGCTGACCGGCATGCTGCCGCGCGTGCCGATGTGGCGCAGCCTGATCCGCGTGTTCCTGCGAGCCGAAGTCCGCCAAGGGCTCGACGCGCTTGCCCAGGTTGGTATAGACGACTATGCATTTCAACGTGCCTCGACGCTGTCCGGCGGCCAGCAGCAGCGCGCGGCCATCGCCCGCACACTGGTGCAGAACGCTCGCGTGATCCTGGCCGACGAACCGATTGCCTCGCTCGACCCGGAATCGTCCCGCCGCGTGATGGACACGCTGGCGCAGATCAACCGCACCCGCAAGGTGGCCGTGGTGGTGTCGCTGCACCAGGTCGACGTGGCCCTGCGCTACTGCCCGCGAGTGGTGGCGCTGCGCCACGGCAAGGTGGTCTACGACGGCCCGTCGGCCGACCTGACCCCCGCCATGCTGCGCGACCTGTACGGCTCGGAACTGAGCGAGCTGCTTCCCGAATACTCGCCGCCGGTCACGCCGCTGCCCGGCCTGGCGCCGCTTTCCCAACAGGCCTACGCCGCCTGACCGCCCCTTTCCTACCCGGAGCTTTCCCATGCTACGCAGAACCTTTTGTGCCCTGATCGCCGCTGCCGCCCTGTCCACGCAAGCCCACGCCCAGGACGCCAAGCCGCTGAACTTCGGCATCATCTCGACCGAATCGTCGACCAACCTGAAGTCGGTCTGGCAGCCGGTCATCGACGACCTGAGCCGCGCCATCGGCGTGCCGGTCAAGCCCTTCTTCGCGTCGGACTACGCCGGCATCATCGAAGGCATGCGCTTCAACAAGGTGCAGGTTGCCTGGTATGGCAACAAGGCGGCCATCGAGGCCGTGGACCGCGCCAACGGCGAAGTGTTCGCCTCGGTGATCGACAAGGACGGCAACCCGGGCTACTGGTCGCTGCTGATCGTCAACAAGGACAGCGACCTGAAGACGCTGGACGACGTGCTCAAGCGCCGTGGCCAGCTCAGCTACGGCGCGGGCGATCCCAACTCGACGTCCGGCACCGCCGTGCCCGGCTACTACCTGTGGGCCGCCAACAAGATCGAACCCAAGACCTTCTTCAAGACGGTGCGGTCGAGCAACCACGAAGCCAACCTGCTGTCGGTCATCAACAAGCAGGTGGACGTAGCCGTGAACAACACCGAGGCGCTGGAGCGCTATCGCCTGAGCACCGGCAAGGACGCCAACGACAGCGTGCGCATCCTGTGGAAGTCGCCGCTGATCCCGGCCGATCCACTCGTCATGCGCACCGACCTGCCGGCCGACATGAAGGCCAAGATCCGCGACTTCTTCGTGAACTACGGCAAGGGCAAGGACGCCGAGCGTGAAATGGCCAACCTGAAGGCGCTGACCTACCAGGGCTTCCGCGCGTCGGACAACCAGCAACTGGTGCCGATCCGCCAGATCGAACTGGCCCGCGAAAAGGCCAAGGTCGAAGGCGACGCCACCATCAGCCAGACCGAAAAGCAGAAGCAGCTGGCCGAACTGGACCGCAAGCTGGCCAGCCTGGGCCAACCGGCCACGGCCAAGCAGTAACGATGCCGCACGCGCCGGCGCCTGATTGCAGGCGCCGGCGCGTGCGCATCGCACTTTCTACCTGGAATCGATATGACCCTGGCCGTGCCCACTTCCCGTAATTCCGCCGCGCCGCGCTCGTCGCTGCCGGTCCTGCTCGTATGGGCCATCGTGCTGGCACTGCTGGTGATGTCCTGGCGCGGCGCCGACATGCGGCCGCTGGACCTGCTGCGGGACTCCGGCAACATGGCGCAGTTCGCCGCCGACTTCTTTCCGCCCAATTTCCGCGATTGGCGCATGTACCTGGACGAGATGGTCGTGACGGTGCAGATCGCCGTGTGGGGCACGTTCCTGGCGATCGTGCTGGCCGTGCCGCTGGGCCTGCTGTGTTCGTCGAACATGGTGCCTGCCTGGGTCTATCAGCCGATGCGGCGCCTGATGGACGCCTGCCGCGCCATCAATGAAATGGTGTTCGCCATGCTGTTCATCGTGGCGGTGGGCCTGGGTCCGTTCGCCGGGGTGCTGGCGCTGTGGGTGCACACCACCGGCGTGCTGGCCAAGCTGTTTTCCGAAGCAGTCGAGGCCATCGATCCGCGGCCCGTGGAGGGCGTGCGCGCCACCGGTGCCAACGCCCTGGAGGAAATCGTCTACGGCGTGATCCCTCAGGTGCTGCCGCTGTGGATCTCGTATTCGCTGTACCGCTTCGAATCGAACGTGCGCTCGGCCTCGGTGGTGGGCATCGTGGGCGCGGGCGGCATCGGCACCGTGCTGTGGGAAATCATCCGCAGCTTCCGCTATGCCGAGACCTGCGCGGTGATGATCATCATCGTGGCGTTCGTGGTGGTGATCGACATGGCGTCCTCGCGCATCCGCCGCGCGCTGATCTAGGCTTGGCCGAGGTTGCAACCCCGGCCCGGTGCGGGCGTCAGTCCGGCGCCAGCGTCAGGAAGGCGGGCAGGGCCAAGAGGCCCGCCAGCCGCGCGGCGGCGATGTCCGCTGCGGACAGCGCGGCGCGCGGCATCAGGAAGTTGACGGTGCCCAGGCAGGCGCCGTCATGCACCACCGGCACGTTGATCACCGACTGCAAGCCCAGCTCGCGGATGGCATCGTGGTCGTTGAAGAATTCGCGGATGGCGGCTTCGCCTTCGCCAACGAACAGCTTGCGTTCGAGCAGCACGTGATTGCCCCAGGCGGTGCCGCGCTTGTCCTTGCTGCCGCCAGGCGGGTAGGCCGCCGGGTTCGAGCTGTACAGGCGCACCACGCGCATCTGGGCCGCATCGTGGCGGTTGATGGTGCACAGCGTATGGCCGAGCACGTCATGCGCATGGGCGTCGATGGCGGCGAAGGCCGCTTGCACCGATGCGTCGGCGTAGGCCTGCGCCAGGCGGTCGAGAGCGCCGGCGGTGTCCAAAAGCGTGCTCATTCGGCGGTGATCCCCAGTTCCTTGATGAGCTTGCCGTACTTGTCGGCATCGCGCGCCAGCACCTTGGAAAACTGTTCCGGCGTGGTGTCCATCAACAGCACGCCCATGTCGGCCATTTTCTTGATGACGTCGGGCCGCTTCAGGATGCGGTTGATTTCCTGGTTGAGGCGGGCGGTCAGTTCCGGCGGCATGCCGGCCGGGCCGAAGGCGCCGTACCACACCGACAGTTCATAGCCGGGCAGCGTTTCGGCCACCGTGGGCACGTCGGGCAGCAGCGGCGAGCGCTGCTCTTCGGTCACGGCCAGTAGCTTGAGCTTGCCGGTCTGCACGTGCGGCAAGGTCTGCGTGCCGGCGCTGAACAGTACCTGCGTGCGTCCGGCCACGGTGTCCATCACGGCGGGCGCGCCGCCGCGGTAGGGGATGTGCATCATCTTCACGCCCGCGGCCTTCTCGAAGAGCGCGGCGCTGAGATGGTTGGTCGACCCCTGGCCGGCCGACGCATAGGCGACGGTGCCGGGGTTGGCCTTGGCGTAGGCGATGAATTCCTTCAGGTTGGATGCCGGCACCGACGGGTGCACCACCATGGTGTTGGTCACTAGCGCCAGTTCGGCGATGGGCGTGAAATCCTTGACCCCGTCGAACGGCATGCTGGAATACAGCGCCTGGTTCATCGTGTGCGTGCTCATCGAGCCGACCAGCAGCGTGTAGCCGTCGGGCTTGGCGCGGGCCACGTAGGTGGTGCCGATGTTGCCCGATGCGCCCGAGCGGTTCTCGACGATGACCGGCTGGCCCAGCGATTGCGTCAGCCCTTCGGACAGCACGCGGGCCAGGATGTCGGTGGACCCGCCGGCGGCCCACGGCACTATCAGGGTGATGGGCTTTTCGGGCCAGGCGGCATGCGCCAGGGCCGGGCCGGCCAGGGCGACGCCCAGGGTGCAGGCGCGCAGCAGTCGTTGGATGAGCTTCATGGTGTTTACCCCTTGCAATGTGGCCGGTCTGGGCGCCGGCTGGATGGAAATATGGTCAGTCAGTAAAGGCAGTCGTTACGGGCAGTCAGTACGGGCAAGCTAGCGGCCGACGGCATAGCCTTGCATGCCGCGCGGATTGGCGCCCGCGCGCAGCAGCAGGCCACCGCCGGCGGCGGGTTCGCGGGTGCAGGCGCTGATGCGGCCTTCGGACCAGTCCGGCCCCACCCGCACCTCGTGGCCCGCGTCGCGCAAGGCCTGCACGGTGTGCTCCGGCAGACGCGCTTCGACGGTCAATCGATTCAGCGTCAGCGCGCGCGGCCAGAACGAGCCCGGAAAATGGTCGATATGCCAGGACGGCGCCTCGATGGCTTCCTGCAGATTCATGCCCAGCGCGTGGCGCAGGAAGAACGCCACGGTCCATTGGTCCTGCTGGTCGCCGCCCGGCGTGCCGAACGCCATGTAGGGCTGGCCGTCGCGCAGCACCAGACCGGGCGACAGCGTGGTGTTGGGCCGCTTGCCGGGTTGCAGCTGGCCGGGCACGCCTTCGTCCAGCCAGGTCATCTGCAGCCGCGTGGTCAGAGGAAAGCCCAGTCCCGGCACCACCGGGCTGGACGACAGCCAGCCACCCGAAGGCGTCGCGGCCACCATGTTGCCGTCCAGGTCGATGACGTCGATCTGGCAGGTGTCGCCCACGAAAATCTCGCGCTCGGCCCATTCGGCCACGGGCGGCAGGGCGGCAAACGTCGGCTCGCCCACGCCGAAGCGCGTGTCGGACGCGGCCAGCGTACGCACGGCCGCGCCCAGGTCGGGCAGGCGCGGCTCACGGCCGCCGGGGCTGCCGGGGCGCAGCGTGTCGCTGGCGCGCGGGCCGATCGTGGCGGCGCGCGTCCGGGCGTATTCGTCGCTGAGCAGGTCGGCCAGCGGCACGTCGACGAAGTCGGGATCGCCATACCAGACGGCGCGGTCGGCAAAGGCCAGCTTGGCGGCCTCGGCCACGTGGTGCACGAATTGCGGCGAGCACGGGTCGGTGCCCAGGTCCAGGTGGCGCAGTAGCGCCAGTTGCTGCAAATGCGCCGGGCCTTGCGACCAGATCCCGCACTTGGCCACCGTGTAGCGGCCATACTGGACCGTGGCCGGATCGTCGTAGCGGGCGCGCCAGTCGGCCAGGTCGGCCTTGCGCAGCAGGCCGCGGTTGCGCTGGCCGGTGGTGTCGCGCACTGCCTCGTGGGTGTAGTAGCGGTCGATCTCGTCGGCCACGAAGCCGCGGTACCAGACGTCCAGCGCGGCATCGATGCGGCCGCGGCGGTCGGTCGATGCGGCATGCGCCTCGTCCAGGATGCGGGTGTAAGTGGCGGCGATGGCCGGCGTGCGCATCAGCGCATCGGGCGCGCGCACGCGGCCGCCAGGCAGCCACACGGCAGCGGAACTGGTCCATTCGTCGCGGAACAGGGCCTGCACCGCCAGGATGGCCTGCGAGATGCGCGGCACCAGCGGAAAGCCGTTGCGGGCGTAGTCGATGGCCGGGCGCAGCACGTCGGCCAGTTCCCAGGTGCCGTAGTCGCGCAGCAGGGTCAGCCAGGCGCCGAACGCGCCGGGTACCGTGGCGGGCAGCAGGCCGATGCCGGGCACCAGGTCCACGCCCAGGCCGCGAAAGTAGCCGGGCGTGGCCAGTGCCGGTGCCGGCCCCTGGCCGCACAGCGCCCGCATGCGGCCTTCGGTTTCGCTCCAGAACAGGATCGGCACTTCGCCGCCCGGGCCGTTCAGGTGAGGCTCCACGATCTGCAGCGCGAAGCCGCCCGCCACCGCCGCGTCAAAGGCGTTGCCCCCGCGCTCCAGCACGCTCATGGCCACTTGCGAGGCCAGCCAGTGCGTGGACGAGACGACACCGAAGGTGCCGCGGATTTCAGGTCGGGTGGTGAAGGCTGGGGTGGACATGGGCGGTCGGGTCGGCAGGCGGCAGTGAATGGGCCCAGTATAGGATTACGAAATAACTGCAATCGCCTTTATTGGCATAATTGAATAACTATATGGTTATAGGGGGAAGCGTCGTGATCTGGGACCCTGCACGCCTGGCCAACCGCCTGAAGCAGCGCCACCTCGTGCTGTTGGCCAACATCGCCCGGCACGGCACGCTGACCCGTGTGGCGGCCGCCACCGGCATCAGCCAGCCCGCGGCGACCAAGGCGCTGGCCGAACTGGAAGACATCTTCGGCGCGCCGCTGTTCCTGCGCACGGGCCGCGGCCTGCTGGCCACGCCCCTGGGCGAGCTGGCGCTGGTGCGCGCCCGCCACCTGCAGAACGATCTGGACGTGTGGGCGCGCGAAGTCGCCGCGCTGCACGACGGCCGCGCCGCCCACCTGCACGTGGGCGTGGTGCCGTACGTGTCGAGCGCGCTGCTGACGGCGGCGATCAGCCGGCTGCACCAGCGCCATGGCGTGACGCTGACGCTGCATCGCGCCACCACCGACCACCTGGTGCCGATGCTGCGGCGGCACGAGCTCGATTGCATCATCAGCCGCGCTACCTCGACCGTGGCGCAGGACGACCTGAGCCACCGCGTGCTGTACCGCCAGCGGCCGCGCCTGATCGCACACAGCCGGCTGGCGCAGCGCCTGGCCCGCCGCAAGCCGGATTGGGCGGGGCTGGCCGAGATGGATTGGGTGCTGCCGGCC
Organism: Achromobacter sp. FW305-C-28; assembly: GCF_058783235.1. NCBI lineage: Bacteria > Pseudomonadati > Pseudomonadota > Betaproteobacteria > Burkholderiales > Alcaligenaceae > Achromobacter > Achromobacter sp. FW305-C-28. The sequence continues at coordinate 171,404 of NZ_JBYSYL010000006.1, forward strand.
GCCAACACGCCGACGCGCCAGCTGATCGTCGAGCATTTCATCCGCGCCGGCCTGCGTTCGCCGTCGCCGGTGCTGGAAGCCTATTCCACCGACGTCATCGAAGGCATGCTGAGCGCCAACGATGCGCTGATGTCGGTGGTGCCCGAAGACATCGCGCGCGAGATCTGCCAGCGCGGCAAGCTGGGCATGGTGCCGTGGGATTTCGGCTGGGAACTGCCGCCGATCAACCTGATCCGGCGGCGTCGCGAACAGGCGCTGGCGGCGGAAGACCGGTTTTCCGAGATACTGCTGGAACTGTGCGCGCCCGCGTCAGGCGGCCAGCCGGTCCCGGGCGATATCCAGTAATTCTGCCGCCGCGGCTTCCGGCGCGCCGTTGTTGCCCACCCGCAGCAGGCGGCAGCCGTCGGGCACGCCGAAGTCCTGCGCCGCGCGCAACAGGCGCGACGCAATCTGTTCGGACGTTTCACGGCCGCGTTCGGCCAGCCGCTGCGCGAGCCGGGCGGGGTCGACCGTGATCTCGACCGCGGTCAGCGCCGGGTAGCGCTGATAGGCGTCGGCCAGGTGCGCGCGCGAGCCGTTGATGATGACGGCCGCGCCGCAGTCCAGCCAGGTATCGACCTCGATGCCGATGCCGTAGAAGAGGCCATGGCTGGCCCAGCGCAGGGCAAAGCAGCCCAGCGCGGCGCGACGCGCGAATTCCTCGACGGTCAGGCGCAGCGCGTCTTCGGTGGCGCCGCTGTCGCGCGTGATGTAGCGGTGCGCCACCAGCACGGGTTCGTCGCCGCGCAGGCGGGCGCGCATCAGCCGCAGCAAGGTGTCCTTGCCGCTGCCCGAGGCGCCCATCAGGTAGACGAGGCGGGCGCCGCTGGCGGGGGCGGGCGGGTTCATGTCGCGGCCGGCCCTTGCAGCCAGGCGGCGCCGACGGCATCGGTGTGCGTGCCGTCGAAACCGTAGTGGCGCGCGGCGATGAAATCCGCGCCCGCTTGCGGCTGCACATAGACGCTGACGCCCGGCACAGGCATGGCCTGGCCGCGCAACGGGTCGGCAAAGGCGGCTATCGCGGCCTGCGCCCGGGCCAGCGCGGCGCCTTCCAGCTTGCCGGTCAGCGTGATGTGGAAGGTGAAGGTGTCGAACACATACGGGTAACCCCAGCGCGCCAGCATGGCCTGCTGCTCGGGCGGCAGGGTGTGCGGCTGGCGACGGGCCAGTTCGTCGGCCGTGGGCGGGGCGCGCAGTTCGTCCAGCCCGCGCACGGCGGCCGCGGCCAGCGCGTGGATGCGGGCATGGCCGTCGGTGTCTTGCGGCGCCACCCGCCAGGCCAGGAAACCGCGCAGCGGTTCACATTCCAGTTCGATGGCGAAGGCGCTGCCGTCTTGCACCAGGCGGCGAGCCGCGGCATCGACGTCTTCAGGTGCGGTGCCGGTCCGCAGGCGGAACGGCGGCTTGAGCGTGGCGTGCAGGCCGTAGTGGCGCGGCGCGCGGGTCCAGTCGGACGCGGCGTCGGGTTGGCCGGGCAGCGGCGGCAGGGCCGCGCCGGTGTCGGCGCAGCGGCCCAGCCAGCGGCTGCCCAGGTCGCGCCAGGGGCCGGTGGGGGCCAGGTACAGGGCGTAACGGTGAGCCAGCGGCATGATCAGGCGGCCATGCGCTGGCTGTGGTCGTCGCCGAAGGCGCGGGTGGCGTAGCGCAATTCACCACCCACGATCGCGGCGCAGACGCGCGGCAGGCCGGGCACCTGGTCGTCCACCACGATGGCGTCGGCGATCAGGCCGGGGGCCAGCAGGCCGCGGTCCTGCAGGCCGGCGGCGCGCGCCGGGTTCAGCGACACCAGGTTCCAGGCCTGTTCCAGCGGCAGCACGCCGTCGTGGGCCAGGCGCATCACGGCGGCCAGTGGTGCGGGGTAGTAGTAATCGGACGTGAGGATGTCGCACAGGCCTGCGCGGATCATCTCGGTGGCGCTGGGGGCGTTGGTATGGCTGCCGCCGCGCACCACGTTGGGGGCGCCGAACACCACGGAATTGCCCAGGTCGCGCGCCACGCCGGCGGCTTCGCGGGTCAGCGGGAATTCGGCCACGCCGCAGCCCAGCTGGTGGTAGTAGCGGCGGGTGGCGGCGTCCGGGTCGTCGTGCGAGGCGACCTTCAGGCCGGCCGCCTGGGCGCAGGCGGTCAGTTCGCGCATGGCGTCGGCCACGGAATCGGCCGCGCCCATCGCCTGGCGGATGCGGGCCTGGAAGGTGTCCAGGTCGCACTCGGCGCGGTCGGCGTATTGCAACAGCTTGCGGTCATCGCCCAGGCGGCGGGCCATGCTGGGCAGGTGGTCGTTCAGCGCCACGAAGCGCACGCGGCCGTCGCGGATCCATTGCTGGGCGGTCTCGACGCCGCCGACGTGATGGGTCTCGAAGCGCAGGTGCACGTAGTGGCGCGCGCCCATGATGTGGCGCATGCGCTCCAACGCGTCGAACATGCGTTCGGCGTAGGCCTCGCCGCGCAGGCCGCCTTCCCAGGACAGCGTGACGCCGTGGAATTCGGTGGTGATGCCGTTGGCCAGCAATTGGCGGTCGACGTCGAACAGAGCGCCGTCGTACGGAAAGGTGACGCTGGGCCGCGGCATGATGGCGCGTTCGAAGGCGTCGCCGTGCAGGTCGACGATGCCCGGCAGCACCAGCAGGTTGCCGGCGTCGAACCAGGACGCGCCGCGCGCGGCCGTGCCCCCGCCGTCGTCGATCAGTCCTGCGTGAAAGCGCAGGCTGGCGTGCTCGATGCCGCGAGGGGTCAGGATACGTTGGCCTGTGACACCGGCCAGGGGCGAGGGGGCGTGTGCTTGGTTCATGACTGGGACGTTAGCGGTGTTGCATTACAACCAGATGTCTAGATGAGTGGAATCGCACTGCCGCGGCCGAGGCCGCGGGGCGTTCAGGTTTCGTCGGTCACCATCAATTGCACCAGGTCGCCGACGAAGCGGGTGATGCTGTATTGCAACGGCGCGCCGGCCTGGTCGATGTTCAGGGCTTCGACCTGCAGGATCGGGCGCGTCTTGGGCTGGCCCAGCAGCCGCGCCACTTCGGGCGAGGGCAGGGCGGCGGTAATGCGTGACCACTTGCGGGTGTAGTCGCCGATGCCGTAGTGGGCATAGACCTTGGACACCGACTTCAAGGCGGTCAGGCGGTCGGCGAAATCGGGAAAGCGCTTTTCGTCGAAGTAGTGCTCGGACGCGCTGATGGGACGGTTTTCGGCCTTGCCCACCAATTGCACGCGCAACAGCGGCGCGGTGCGCGCCAGGCCCAGGTGCTTGGCCACGTCGGCCGCGCGCAGGGTCTGGCTGCCCAGGGTTTCCAGGTGGCCCAGCACGCCCTGGCTGCGCAGGTTTTCGGAAAAGCGGGTGCGCTTGCCGATCGCGTAGTCGATGGCGTGCTCTTGCACGAAGGTGCCGCGGCCCTGCTCGATGCGGACCAGGCCGCTTTGTTCCAGTTCGCCCATGGCGCGCCGGATGGTGTGGCGATTGACGGAAAACTTGGCGGCCAGTTCGGGCTCGGACGGCAGCTGTTCGCCCGCCATGTAGAGCTTGTTGCGGATGTCGTCCGCCAAAGACTCGCCAATCTGCCGCCACACGGCAATGCCGGAACCTCTTTCAACCATGGGATGTGCTCGCGCTGTCATATCAGCTTCATCAAGAATGGCTGTGATTGTGCACCAAGCGGCGGGCGCGGGATAGGCGATGCGTCCCCGCCGCAACTGTCATCAAAAATTCACGCCAGGCTGTTGAACTTCGTTGTGAACGCGATCATACTCCATCCGGTCGTCTAGACGTTTAGAGGAAATAATGGATCATCGACACACAGCGCAAGGCGAGGCCAACGCGCAGCGGGCTGCCTGGATGCGGGTGCTGGCGTTGGCCGATCCGGCCATGCTGGACGGGGCCTTCGGCTCGTTGGGCGGCCTGCCGTCCCACCAGATGCTGCGCCCCGCGCAGACCGGCATGGCCATGGTGCGGGCCCGCAGCGGCGGCACCGGCGGACGTTTCAACCTGGGCGAAATGACGGTCACGCGTTGCGCCGTCAGCCTGGACAACGGCGTGGTCGGCATTGCCTACGTGCAGGGGCGCTCGCTGCGCCACGCCGAGCAGGCCGCCGTGGCCGACGCCCTGCTGCAACTGCCCGACTGGCACGACACGGTGCAGGTCCAGCTGATCGGGCCGCTGACGCGCGAACGCGCCGAGCGCGTCGAGCGCCAGGCGCGCGTGGCCGCGCAGACCAAGGTCGAATTCTTCACGATGGTGCGGGGCGAGGACTGACATGCAGCAACACATCACGAGCGCGGCGGCCGCCAGCCGCAAACTGCTGCCGGGTTTCGCGGACCCGGTGAACGATGCGCAGGCCACCTTCCGCACGGCACTGGACGCCATGGCGCACCCCGGCCGCGTCGTCGAAACGGCCGCCACCAGCGGTGTGCCCACCGGGTTGTCGCCCGCATTGACCGCGCTGCTTCTGACGCTGGTCGACGTCGACACGCCGCTGTGGCTGCCCGACGGCATCGATAGCGGCGTGCTGGATTTCCTGCGCTTTCATTGCGCCTGCCCGATCGTGCCGTCGCCCTCGCTGGCGCGCTTTGCCTGCGTGCCAGCGGGGTTTGCGGCGCCGGCCCTGTCGGCCTGCCATCCCGGCGACCCGGCGTATCCCGACCTGTCGACCACGCTGCTGATCGAAGTCGAATCGCTGCAAGCGGGGGCCGAAGTCACGCTGAGCGGCCCCGGCATCCAGACCCGCCAGGCGCTGCGCGCCGCCGGGCTGCCCGACGGTTTCTGGCGCGAATGGCGCCTGAACCATCAACGTTTTCCGCTGGGCGTCGACGTCTTCCTGACGCACGGGCGGCAACTGTGCGCGCTGCCCCGCAGCACGCGCGTGGAGAACTGACATGTACGTGGCCGTCAAAGGGGGCGAACGCGCCATCCTCAATTCCTATCGCATGCTGGACGACTACCGGCGCGGCGACCGCGCCGTGCCCGAGCTCAGCCTGGACCAGATCCGCGAACAAATGCCGCTGGCGGTGTCGCGCGTGATGGCCGAGGGCTCGCTCTACGATCCGCAATTGGCGGCGCTGGCGCTCAAGCAGGCCGCGGGCGACGTGATCGAAGCCGTGTTCCTGTTGCGCGCCTATCGCACCACCCTGTCGCGCTATGGCTATACGCAGCCGATCGACACGGGCCGCATGCGCCTGCAACGCCGTATTTCGTCCACCTTCAAGGACGTGCCTGGCGGCCAGATCCTGGGCCCGACCTACGACTACACCCAACGCCTGCTGGATTTTTCGTTGGAAGCCGAGCGCCAGGCAGACGCCTTGCCGGCGGGCGACGAGCCGCTGGACAGCGCCATGCCGCGCGTGACCGACCTCCTGGCGCACGATGACTTGATCGATGCCGAAGCCATTCCCGACGGCGATCCCGAACCCTTCGACCTGACCCGCCAGCCGCTGGACTTCCCGGCCTCGCGCGCCGCGCGCCTGCAGAACCTGGCGCGCGCCGACGAAGGCTTCCTGCTGTCGATGGGCTATTCCACGCAGCGCGGCTATGGCAATACCCACCCCTTCGCCGCTGAAATCCGCTATGGCTTCCTGGAAGTCGAGATGCACATCGAGGAACTGGGTTTCGCCGTTACCGTGGGCGAAATCGAGATTACCGAATGCCAGATGGTCAGCCAGTTTTCCGGCAACGGCGAAGCGGGCCCCAAGTTCACCCGCGGCTACGGCCTGACCTTCGGCTACGGCGAGCGCAAGACCATGTCGATGGCGCTGGTGGACCGCGCCCTGAAGGCCAAGGACCTGGGCGAACGCGCCGATTCCCCGGCCAACGACCACGAGTTCGTGCTGTATCACAGCGACAACGTCGAGGCCTCCGGTTTCGTGCAGCACTTGAAGCTGCCGCACTACGTCGACTTCCAGGCCAACCTGGAGCTGCTGCGGCGCATGCGCGCCGAGCGCGCCGCGCCGGATTCCGCGTCGGGTTCAGCATCTGATCCCGCGCTTGCTCCCGACACCACCCGCCAGCTGGACGAGGCCGTTGCCCCATGAATGCCACCCCCACCTCCGCCGCCACCGTCGCGCGCGATGACCACTACAACTTCGCCTACCTGGACGAATCCACCAAGCGCATGTTGCGCCGCGCGCTGCTCAAGGCCGTGGCCATTCCGGGCTACCAGGTGCCGTTCGGCAGCCGCGAGATGCCGCTGCCTTACGGCTGGGGCACGGGCGGCATCCAGGTCACCGCGGCCATCATCGGCCAGGGCGACGTGCTCAAGGTCATCGACCAGGGCTCGGACGACACCACCAACGCCATCAACATCCGCCGTTTCTTCGGCCGCGTGACCGGCGTGGCCACCACCGAATCCACCCGCGCCGCCAGCATCGTGCAGACCCGCCACCGCATTCCTGAAACGCCGCTGGCAGCCGGGCAGATCATGGTGTTTCAGGTGCCGATTCCCGAACCGCTGCGCTGGCTGGAACCGAGCGAAACGGAAACCCGCACGATGCATGCGCTCGCCGAATACGGCGGCATGCACGTCAAGCTGTACGAAGACATCGCGCAGCATGGCCACATCGCCACCACCTATGACTACCCGGTCATCGTCAACGACCGCTACATGATGCGGCCGTCGCCGATCCCCAAGTTCGACAACCCCAAGCTGGACAACAGCCCGGCGCTGATGCTGTTCGGCGCGGGCCGCGAAAAGCGCGTCTATGCCGTGCCGCCCTACACACGGGTCAAGAGCCTGGACTTCGAAGACCACCCCTTCACCGTCGAGAAGTGGTCGGAATGCTGCGACGTGTGCGGCTCGCGCGACAGCTTCCTGGACGAGATCATCCTGGACGATGCCGGCGCGCGCCGCTTCGTCTGCTCCGATACCGAATACTGCAACGACCGCCAGGCGCAGCAACACCCGAAAGAGGCCACCGCATGAACGCCCAACCTTTGCTTTCCGTGCGCGACATGACGCGCACCTGGGACGGCGTGCACGGCTGCCGCCACGTCAGCTTCGACCTGTTTCCGGGCGAAGTGCTGTGCGTGGTGGGCGAGTCCGGTTCGGGCAAGAGCACCTTGCTGTCGGCCGTGTCGTACCAGACCCCGCCGGACTCGGGCAGCGTCTGGTACGACACCCGCGACCAGGGCTTCACCGACCTGGCCGGGCTGCAAGGCGCGCGCCTGCGCCTGCTGTCGCGCACCGACTGGGGCTTCGTGCGCCAGAACGCGCGTGACGGCCTGCGCATGCAGGTCAGCGCGGGCGCCAACATCGCCGAACGCCTGATGGCCGTGGGCGACCGCCACTACGGCGACCTGCGCCAGGCCGCGGGCAGCTGGCTCGAGAAAATGGAAATCGACGCCGGCCGCCTGGACGACGCGCCGGCCGCGTTTTCGGGCGGCATGCAGCAGCGCCTGCAGATCGCCCGCAACCTGGTGACCCATCCGCGCCTGGTCTTCATGGACGAGCCGACCGCCTCGCTGGACGTCTCGGTGCAGGCGCGCCTGCTTGACCTGTTGCGCCAGCTGGTGACCGACCTGGGCCTGGCCGCGATCGTGGTGACCCACGACCTGGCGGTGGCGCGCCTGTTGGCGCACCGCACGCTGGTCATGCGCGGCGGCGAAGTCGTGGAAAGCGGCCTGACCGACCAGATTCTCGACGACCCGCAGCATCCCTACACCCAGTTGCTGGTGTCTTCCATTTTGCAGAGCTGACCATGACTGTAGCGACTCCCATGATCGAGGTGCGGGGCCTCGGAAAGATGTTCACCCTGCACAACCAGGGCGGCATTCGCCTGCCGGTGCTGGACGCGGTGGACTTCGACGCCGCCGCGGGCGACTGCCTGGTGCTGGCCGGCCCGTCGGGCACCGGCAAGAGCACGCTGCTGCGCTGCCTGTATGGCAACTACCTTGCCACCGAAGGCAGTATCCGCGTGCGCGCTGGCAACGATTGGGTGGAACTGGTCGGCGCGCCCGAACAGCGCATCCTGGCGCTGCGGCGCGATGTCATCGGCTACGTCAGCCAGTTCCTGCGGGTGATTCCGCGCGTGTCGGCGCTGGACGTGGTGGCCGAGCCGCTGCGCATGGCCGGCACCGATGCCGAAGAAGCCCGTGCCCGCGCCGGCGCCATGCTGCGGCGCCTGAACGTGCCGACCCGCCTGTGGGGCCTGGCGCCGGCCACGTTTTCGGGCGGCGAGCAGCAGCGGGTCAACATTGCCCGCGGCTTCATTGCGCAGCACCCCATCCTGCTGCTGGACGAACCGACCGCCTCCCTGGACGCCGACAACCGCGCCGTGGTGGTCGAGCTCATTCGCGAAGCGCGCGCCGCCGGCCGCTGCCTGCTGGGCATCTTCCACGACGCCGAAGTGCGCGACGCCGTGGCGACCCAGGTCCTGGCCTTGCGCCCTGCGCAGGCCGCCGTCGAATTGGAGTGACCCCATGCAAAGCATCTACCTGACCCACGCCCGCGTCGTGCTGCCGGATCGCGTGCTGGAAGACAGCGCCGTCCTGATCGACGATGGCGTGATCGTGGCCATCGCCCCTGACGGCGCCCGCGCCGACCAGGAAATCGACCTGCGTGGCCAGACGCTGGTGCCGGGGCTGATCGACCTGCACTGCGATGCCATCGAGAAAGAAGCCGAGCCGCGCTCGAAAGTGCTGTTTCCGCTGGATTTCGCGGTGGCCCAGGTGGACCGCCGCAACGCCGCGGCGGGCATCACCACGCCCTATCATGCGCTGTCGTTCGCCAACAGCGAGTCGGGTGTGCGCAACAACGAAACCGCGGCCCAGGTGGTACGCAGCGTGCGCGCATTTCGCTCGCACAGCCTGGTCGACAACCGCGTGCATTGCCGCTACGAGGTTACCGACGCCACGTCGCTGCCGGTATTGCAGGCGCTGATGGACGAGGGCGCGGTGGACCTGCTGTCGGTGATGGACCATTCGCCGGGCCAGGGCCAGTTCAAGACGCTGGAGTCGTACCTGCAATACATGATCGGCAACCACGCCATGAGCCGCGAGCAGGCCGAAGAAGCCGCCCGCGCCAAGACCCGTTCCAAGGATGGCGCGGTGCAGCGGGTGGAAACGCTGCTGGCGCATGCGCACGGCCTGGGCATTCCCACGGCCAGCCACGACGACGATTCGATCCACCGCATCGCCACCATGCGCAACCTGGGCGTGGCGATGAGCGAATTCCCGATCACGCTGGACACGGCGCGCGCCGCGGTGTCTTGCGGCCTGCCCACCATCCTGGGCGCGCCCAACGTGCTGCGCGGCAAGAGCCAGAGCGGTTCGATGCGGGCCATCGATGCCATCCGCGCGGGCGTGGCCAGCTGCCTGTGCTCGGACTACCAGCCGTCCACGCTGATCGCCGCGGCCTTTGCGGTGGCTGCGCAGACCGACCTGACGCTGCCGCAGGCCATGGCGCTGGTGACGGCCAATCCGGCCGACGCCTGCGGGCTGTCCGACCGCGGCCGCATCGCGGTGGGGCTGCGCGCCGACCTCGTGGCGGTGGCGCAGGTGGGCGCGCTGCCGCTCATCAGCCATGCCTGGAGCGCGGGCCGGCTGGTGTTTTCGGCCCACTATCCCGCAGCCCGGCCGACGATGCCGGCGGCCGAGCCGCGCGGCCTCGTCGCCGCCTGATCTCAGCCCGATCGCCCCGCGGCCCGGGCGCGCGTCTTTTTTGCGCCTGCGCAAGGCCCGGTGCGCAAAAACATCGCTGCCGGGCAAGCGGGCGTCGCGCGCATCTGGTTAAATGGGCAGATGACGAGGCGGCCCCGGCTTGCGGGGCCCGTCTTCCCTTTTTCCGGAGCGCGCGATGGCACGATTCAATTTCACCCAAGACCCCGAAGAACCCGATCTCTGGGCCGCGGAAAACGTGCCCGTGGGCGGCAGCCGCCCGCCCATCCACGTGATGATCCAGACCGACGGCGAAGAGCCCGACAGCGGCGCCTCGAAAGTGGTCAAGGCCATCATCGACAACCTCGATGACCACGTCCTGGCCGCTGCCGAGTTCCTGCTCGACAACTACTCGTACGAACACTACAAGAAGCTGGGCATCGAAGACGACCAGCTGCTGGCCGAAGAAACCGCCGAAGCCATGGCCGAAAAGGCCGTGCTGCGCGCGCTGTGGCTGTTCGACGAAGATGGCGACGGCTATGAACTCTGGTTCACGCTGCCCTGGGACCCGGTCCACACCTACGACGTGGAATTCGAAGACGGTTCGCCCGTCTCGTGTTCGGTCAACGACTAGCCCTGCAACGCCCCGCTAGCGGGGCGTTTTCTTGTGGGCATCGCGGTGTGACGGCGGTATCTGCTAGCGCGCCAGCTCAAACCGGGTGGCGCGGGCCTCGCCCAGCGATTCATCGTAGCGATACAGCAGCTTCAAGGGCTTGCCCTTGCGCACCGCCGACGGGTCGACGTTGTCCAGCGCCACGTCGATCAGGCGGTCGACGAATTCGGTGCAGTCGGTGTCGGCGCGTGCGCCCTCGGGAATATCCGCAGCCTTCACCTGCAACCGGAACAGCACGTGCGACACCTCGGTGCCGTCGGTGCGGTATTGGCGCATCTGTTCGGGCAGGGTGGCGACGATGCCGGTCAGGTCGCAGGAAATGCGGGTCCAGGCGTGAGCGGAGGGCAGCGCTGCCATCAGTGCCGCCGCCGCGAGCGCGGTGCGCAAGCGTAGAGATTTCATGGCATGGGTCGTGGGTGCGGGGTGCCAGGCGCGATGCCCGGCGCGACACCCGTTGCACGCCGCCTGTTGCTCGTCGCCTGTTCCACGTCGCCCTTAATGGGGCCAAGGGGCTTCTATGTTGCGCCGGGCGCGGCGCACGGTCAAGAAACGGAAACGGGCTCCGCATCATGATGCGGAGCCCGTTTCCCATTTCAGGAATGCGTCAGTGCGACGCGTCCGTTCAGGCGTTGCGCGACGCGGTCTGGCCGGGTTGCGACGCACCGCCGGCCGGCTGGCCGATGTCGGCCTTGGGGGCCAAGTCTTCCTCGTTGCCTTCCATCTTGGCGATCACGGCGGTGGCCAGGCTGTTGCCGACCACGTTCGTGGCCGTGCGGCCCATGTCGAAGAACTGGTCGATGCCCATGATCAGCAGCAGGCCGGCTTCGGGCAGGTGGAACATCGGCAGCGTGGCCGCCACCACCACCAGCGAAGCGCGCGCTACGCCGGCCATGCCCTTGCTGGTCACCATCAGCACCAGCAGCAGGGTCAGCTGCTGCGAGAAGCTCATGTCGATGTTGTAGGCCTGGGCGATGAACAGCACGGCGAACGACTGATACATCATCGAGCCGTCCAGGTTGAACGAATAGCCCAGCGGCAGCACGAAGCCCGAAATGCGCTTGGACACGCCGAAACGCTCCAGCGCCTCGATCGTCTTGGGGTAGGCCGATTCGCTGCTGGCGGTGGAAAAGGCGAGCAGGGTCGGTTCCTTGATCAGCCCGCCCAGCCGGAAGGTGGACTTGCCCAGGAACAGGTAGCCCACGGCAAACAGGATGGCCCACAGCAGCGCCAGGCCCAGGTAGAACTCGCCGATCAGCTTGCCGTAGCTGACCAGCACGCCCAGGCCTTCGGTGGTGATGGCGGCAGCCATGGCGGCGAACACGCCCAGGGGCGCGAAGCGCATGACGTAGTCGGTCACGCGGAACATGATCTTGGCCAGCTCGTCGATCATGTTGTAGATGGTGTTGTGGCCCTTGCCGCGAATGAACGACAGTGCCGCGCCGAAGAACAGCGAGAACACCAGGATCTGCAGGATCTCGTTGTTCGCCATGGCTTCGGCGATGCTTTTGGGGAACACGTGGGCGATGAAGGCCTTGAGCGTGAAGTCGCCCGTTTTCAGGCCGGCGGTGGCGGCCGCGTCCGGCAGCGCCAGGTTCAGGTGCGCGCCAGGCTGGAAGATGTTGACCAGGGCCAGGCCCAGCAGCAGCGAGATGGCCGAGGCGGCGATGAACCAGAACATGGCGCGCAGGCCGATGCGGCCCACGGCGCTGGCGTCGCTCATGCTGGCCAGGCCCGACACCAGCGTGGCAAACACCAGGGGCGCGATGATCATCTTGATCATGCGCAGGAAGATGTCCGTGATCAGGCTGAAGTACGAGGCGATTTCCTTGGCCTCTTGCGCGTTCTGCGCGTACTTGTTGCAGAAATAGCCCACCACGACGCCCAGCACCATGGCAATGCCGATGTAACGCGTCAGCTTCTTAGTATTCATCTTCTAAAAACGGAAAACAGGGACTCTATCGGTCGGCCGGGGGCCTTACCCGCCGGCACGAGGCGGGGCGAATCGGTCCAATGACGGATATGCCGGAGGGCGCCCGGAGCGGCACGGGTTAACCCTTGGGGCGCGATGTTAACGCCGTGAACCTGACAGTTAGTTGTCAGGTTGGGGACGGATCGGCACAATCGAACCCGTGCCGCCGGCCATGCCAGAATGGCAACACCCGGGTCCGCCGCCAGCCGGCGGACAACCGAGAAAAGTGGGCCGCCCAGGTCCGATACCTATATAGGAGACAGAGCTATGCCGAAACGCGAATTGTCCGTCCTGGCGTCCGGGTACACCTACCTGGAAGGCCTGCGCTGGCACGACGGGCGCTTGTGGGCGTCGGACTTCTACACCGGCCAGGTGCTCGCCGTGGACCTGCAAGGGCGCGTCGAGGTGATCTGTCGGGTGTTGCAGCAGCCCTCCGGCCTGGGCTGGCTGCCCGACGGGCGCCTGCTGATCTCGTCCATGAAAGACCGCAAGCTCCTGCGCCGCGAAACGGACGGCACGCTGTCGCAGCATGCCGACCTGTCTGCCCTGACCGGCGGGCCCATCAACGACCTGGTGGTGGATGACCAGGGCCGGGCCTACGTGGGCAACTTCGGCTTCGACCTGATGGCCGGCGAGCCATTTGCCACCACCACGCTGGTGCGGGTGGACACGGACGGCGTCGCCCAGGTGGTGGCCGACGGGCTGTGGTTTCCCAATGGCTCGTTCATCACGCCTGACGGCAAGACGCTGATCGTCAACGAAACCTTCGGCAACCGCATCTCGGAATTCGATATCCTGGCTCATGGCGCCCTGGGGCCGCGGCGCGACTGGGCCCATTTCGGCGCCTTGCCCGATTCCAACGACCTGTCGGTGCTGATCGCGGCCTCGGCCATCGGGCCGGACGGCGGCGCACTGGATGCCGAGGGCGCCCTGTGGGTGGCCGACGCCATCGGCAAGCGCATCGTGCGGGTGGCGCGCGGCGGCAAGATCCTGGAACAGATCGATACCGGCGAATTCGGCATCTTCGCCGCGGCGCTGGGTGGCCCGGACGGCAAGACCCTGTTCATGGCGGCCGCGCCCGATTTCATCGAGGCCAACCGCCGGGCCAAGCCCGAAGGGCGGATCCTGATGACGCAGGTGGACGTGCCGCACGCCGGCCGTCCCTAGGACGGACCTGCGGCCCCGTCAGACGGCCGGTTTAGTCCTGGTGGATAGGGATACCGGCCGTTTCAAGACCTTTCTTCGATTCCCCCGTAAAATCTCGCCATTCGGCTCGATTTCAACCATCTTTCAATCCACAGTACCTAAGGAGGACCACTCATGGCCCTAGTCTCCATGCGCCAGTTGCTCGACCACGCCGCCGAGCACGGCTACGGCATTCCGGCTTTCAACGTCAATAACCTGGAACAGGTCCAGGCCATCATGGAAGCCGCGGCGGAGACCGACAGCCCGGTGATCATGCAGGCTTCGGCCGGCGCCCGCAAATATGCCGGCGAAGGCTTCCTGAAGCACCTGATCCAGGCCGCCGTTGAGTCCTACCCGCACATCCCCGTGGTCATGCACCAGGATCACGGCCAGTCGCCCAAGGTCTGCCAAGGCGCCATCGACCTGGGCTTCTCCAGCGTCATGATGGACGGCTCCCTGAAAGAAGACGGCAAGACCATCGCCGACTACGACTACAACGTCGACGTCACCAAGAAGGTCGTGGACATCGCCCACAAGCTGGGCGTCACGGTCGAAGGCGAACTGGGCTGCCTGGGCTCGCTGGAAACCATGGAAGGCGACAAGGAAGACGGCCACGGCGCCGACGGCAAGCTGACCATGGACCAGCTGCTGACCGACCCGGAACAAGCCGCCGACTTCGTGCGCCGCACCCAGCTGGACGCCCTGGCCATCGCCATCGGCACCAGCCACGGCGCCTACAAGTTCACGCGCAAGCCCACCGGCGACATCCTGTCGATCGCCCGCATCAAGGAAATCCACGCCCGCCTGCCCAACACCCACCTGGTGATGCACGGCAGCTCCAGCGTGCCGCAGGAACTGCTGGCCGAGATCCGTGAATTCGGCGGCAACATGAAGGAAACCTACGGCGTGCCCGTCGAGGAAATCCAGGAAGCCATCAAGTACGGCGTGCGCAAGATCAATATCGACACCGATATCCGTCTGGCCATGACCGGCGCGATCCGCCGCTTCTTTGCCGAGAACCCCGAAAAGTTCGACCCGCGCGAATACCTGAAGCCGGCCCGCGCCGCCGCCAAGGCAATCTGTGTGGCTCGCTACACCGAATTCGGCACCGCCGGCAACGCCAGCAAGATCAAGGCCTTGCCGCTGACCGACATCGCCGCCCAGTACGCTTCGGGCAAGCTGGCCCAAGTGGTGCAGTAAGCCGCTGGGCCGGCCGGGTGGGGCGCCTTTCGGGGCCGCCACCGGCCGGAACCAGGCGAAAAAAAGGCGGGCCCCGGCGGGCCCGCCTTTTTCTTGCGCGTCGCGCTAGGCCGACGGCGCGTTCTTGGGAAAGTGCGGCACCGACTTGTCCACGTGGTGCCAGGATGGGGCCGAGTCGGTCCACAGGCTGACGCGGGTGTGGAAGGCCTCGGGGTCGTCCAGCGAGCCGGCCCGCACCACTTCGTACGTGGTGCTGTCCGAGCCGCCGAACAGCGGCGTGCCGCATTCCGGACAGAAGCTGCGCATCACGATGTGGCCGGAATCGCTCTTGTAGCGGTGCTCGCGCGGCTGGCCGCGCAGCAGGGTGACGGAGCCGGCCGGGAAGATCAGCGCGTGGGCCGGCGCGCCGCCGCTGGAATACTGGCAATCGCGGCAATGACAGGTGGCGGCCATGATGGGCTCGTCCGTCACCGCGAACCGCACGGCGCCGCATTGGCAGCCGCCGGTCAGGTGAACCTGCGCGTCGGCGTGGGACGCGCGTTTTAAGGATGCTTCCTGCATACGACTTTGTCTCCTCCAGGTGAAAAGGGGGCGCCGTGACGCGAGTTCGCGGCCGGCGCATCATTTGGAATGCAGCCAGACTAACCCGGGGTCCGCGACCCGGCAAGACGGACCTATTTGCAGTAACCTATGCGCTTTCTTGCGCCCTCATTTTTGCCATAGGCCATTTTTCCCGTGACTTCTGCTTTGCATCAATCCAGCATCAAGTCCTTGCCGCTGCTGGGCCGCGGTAAGGTCCGCGACATGTACGCCGTGGGCGACGACAAGCTGCTGATCGTCGCTTCGGACCGCATCTCGGCGTTCGACGTCATCCTCGACGATCCCATCCCCGGCAAGGGGCAGGTGCTGACCGAGCTGACCGAGTTCTGGCTGCAGAAGCTGGCCCACATCCTGCCGAACCACTCCACCGGCGTGAAGCCCGAAGACGTGGTGGCGCCCGACGAAGTCGACCAAGTGCGCGGCCGCGCCGTGGTGGTCAAGCGCCTGAAGCCCATCCTGGTCGAAGCGGTGGCCCGCGGCTACCTGATCGGTTCCGGCTGGAAAGACTACCAGGCCACCGGCGCCATTTGCGGCATCAAGCTGCCCGCCGGCCTGCAACAGGCCAGCCAGCTGCCCGAGCCCATCTTCACGCCCGCGGCCAAGGCCGAATTCGGCATGCACGACGAAAACGTCGACTTCGCCCACGTGGTCAAGGAAGTCGGCCAGGAAATGGCCGAACGCATCCGCGACGTCACGCTCAAGCTGTACGCCGAAGCCGCCAAGTTCGCCGCCACCAAGGGCATCATCATCGCCGACACCAAGTTCGAATTCGGCCTGGACGACGATGGCACGCTCTACCTGATGGACGAAGTGCTGACCCCGGATTCCTCGCGCTTCTGGCCCGCCGACGGCTACCGCGTGGGCATCAGCCCGCCGTCGTTCGACAAGCAGTTCGTGCGCGACTGGCTCGAAACCCAGACCTGGGACAAGACCCCGCCGGCCCCGCGCCTGCCCCAGGACGTGCTGGAAAAGACCGCCGCCAAGTACCGCGAAGCGCTGGATCGCCTGATCGCCTGATCGCGCCCACGCGCCTGGTCACCCCGCAACCCGCCCGCTTTCCGGGCGGGTTTCTTTTTGTCCGCGATGGCCGATCGATCAGGGAAATCCCTGTTTTTCGGTAAGAATTATTGCTTATTGTTACGTTATACTCGCCGCGGACATAGAGACGGGAGCTGCGCATGACAATGATGTTGCCTTTCCTGACCGGTTTGGTCGCGGTGTGGTTCGGCATGCTCGGCAAGCGCCGTCCCTGCGTGGCGTTCTGGCTGATCACCCTGCTGGTGTTCGCCGCCTGGTGCCAGTTCCACATGACCAGCCCGCTGGCGCTGTCGCTCTAGGCCGCCGACATGATCTTCACCCGCCATCCCGCGCGCGGCTCGCGCGTGCTCAACGGCCTGGCCCTGCTGGGCGTGACCGTCATCCTGGGCCTGGCATTCGCCTGGCAATTCGCCTACGACGAGCTGCCGTGCCCGCTCTGCCTGCTGCAGCGTGTGGCGCTGATGCTGGCCGGCGTCGGGCTGCTGCTGAATCTGCGGCTGGGGCCGTCGCCCATGCACTACGCCATGACGATCGCGGCCTCGCTGGGCGGCATGGTGGCCTCGGGCCGCCAGGTGCTGCTGCACATCGCGCCGGGCGACCCCGGCTACGGCACGACGCTGCTGGGCCTGCATTTCTATACCTGGGGGTTCATCGCCTTTACTGCGCTGATCGTCTTCTGCGTGGTGATGCTGTCGGCGGACCGCAAATGGGGCGACAACGTGCTCAAGCGGCCGGTCTCGGCATTGGGTGTGGTGGTCATGGCCCTGTTTTTCATCATGGTGCTGGGCAACCTGGGCAGCACCACGCTGCAATGCGGTTTCGGGCCTTGCCCGGACAACCCCACCCGCTATCTCTGGCTGGGTTCCGCCGATCCGTCGTAAGGGTGCCGCCGACGCCGGGTAAAATACCGGGTTTCGCGGTTTCGCCGCGGCCATCCAACTACTCGACATCGGTTATGACAGCCAAGACTTCCGCAGCGGCAGACGCTCCCCCCGTGGTGGGCGTGATTATGGGTTCTTCCAGCGATTGGGAGGTCATGAAGCACGCCGTCACCATGCTGGAAGACTTCGGCGTGGCCTATGAGGCCCGCGTGATCTCCGCGCACCGCATGCCGCAGGACATGGCCGAATACGGCGCCGCGGCGTTCGAGCGTGGCCTGCGCGGCATCATCGCCGGCGCCGGCGGCGCGGCGCACCTGCCGGGCATGATGGCGGCCTTGACCGAAGTGCCGGTGTTCGGCGTGCCGGTGCCGTCCAAGTACCTGCGCGGCGAAGACTCGCTGCTGTCCATCGTACAGATGCCCAAGGGCGTGCCGGTCGCCACCTTCGCCATCGGCGAGGCCGGCGCCGCCAACGCCGCGCTGCACCTGATCGCCACGCTGGCGGGCACCGACGCGGGCCTGCACAAGAAGCTGGTGGCGTTCCGCGCGCGCCAGACGCAGGCCGCGCGTGACATGAAGGTTCCGCCCGAGGCCTGATCCGAATGACGCAATCGACTGCTTTCTCCATCGCACCCGGCGGCTGGCTTGGCCTGCTCGGCGGCGGCCAGCTGGGCCGCATGTTCTGCCACGCGGCGCAAAGCCTGGGCTACAAGGTCGCGGTGCTGGACCCGGCCGCCGAATGCCCCGCGGGCATGGTGGCGGACCTGCACATCCAGGCCGCCTACGACGACGAGGCCGGCCTCGAGCGCCTGGCCAGCACCTGTCAGGCCGTCACCACCGAATTCGAGAACGTGCCGGCCGCCAGCCTGCGCGCGCTGGCCACGCGCTGCCGCGTCAGCCCGGCCGCCGATGCGGTAGCGATCGTGCAGGACCGCATTTCCGAAAAGAGCTTCATTGCCGGCCAGGGCATCACGGTGGCGCCGCACGCGGCCATCCGCAGCGAAGCCGACCTGCACGCCGCGCCTGATGCGCTGTTCCCGGGCATCCTCAAGGTGGCCCGGCTGGGCTACGACGGCAAGGGCCAGGCCCGCATCGACACGCGCGAAGCCGCGCTGGCCGCCTTTGCCGAATTTGGCGGCGTGGCCTGCGTGCTCGAAGCGCTGATGCCGCTGGACTACGAAATCTCGGTCGTGATCGCGCGCGGTTTCGATGGCGCGAGCGTGGTGTTCCCGGTGGCCCGCAACGTGCACCGCGACGGCATCCTGGCCGTGTCCACCGCGGCGCCGGTCAAGCAGGATGCTGCCCACGCCGAACGCCAGGCGCGCGCCACCGAGGCCGCGCAAGCCATCGCGCAGGGCCTGGGCTATCACGGCGTCCTGTGCGTGGAATTCTTCGTGTTGCAGGACGGCAGCCTGATCGTCAACGAGATCGCGCCGCGTCCGCACAACAGCGGCCACTACACCATGGACGCCTGCGTCACCAGCCAGTTCGAGCAGCAGGCGCGCGCCATGGCCGGCCTGCCGCTGGGCAGCACCGACCTGCTGGCGCCGGCCGTGATGTTGAACATCCTGGGCGACATCTGGTATCCATCGGCCACCGGCGATGCGCAGCGCGAACCCGACTGGGCCGCCGCGCTGGCCGTGCCCACCGCCAAGCTGCACCTGTACGGCAAGCGCGAAGCGCGCCGTGGCCGCAAGATGGGCCACGTCACCATCGTCGCTGCCAGCTTGCGCGAAGCGCAGGCCGACGCCGCGCGCGTGGCCGCCGCGCTGGGCATGCAAGCGCCCGAGTAACGTCATGCCTGTCCAGCCGTCCCATACTGCCAGCGCGCAAGACATCGCCGCCGCCGCCCAGCGCCTGCTGGACGGCGAGCTGGCGGCGTTTCCCACCGAGACCGTCTACGGCCTGGGGGCGGACGCCGAGAACCCGCAGGCCGTGGGCAAGATCTACGCCGCCAAGGGTCGCCCGTCGAACCACCCGGTCATCGTGCATATCGCCCCGCATGGCGACCTGTCGTACTGGGTGTCCGAGGTGCCGCCCGAGGCCCGTCTGCTGATCGACGCCTTCTGGCCCGGTCCGCTGACGCTGATCCTCAAGCGCGCGCCGCACATCGCCGACACGGTCAGCGGCGGCCAGGACAGCATTGGCATCCGTTGCCCCTCGCATCCGGTGGCGCAGGCGCTGCTGGCGGCGTTCGCGGCCGGCAAGCCGAACGGGCAGGGCGGCGTGGCCGCGCCGTCGGCCAACAAGTTCGGCCAGGTCTCGCCGACCCGCGCCGACCACGTGAAAAACGAATTCCCCGACGAGGTCGCCGCGGGCATGCCGGTGCTGGAAGGCGGCGCGTCCGAGGTCGGCATCGAATCCACCATCCTGGACCTGTCGCGGCTGGATCGCGGCGCGGGCCCGGTGCTGCTGCGCCCCGGCCACATCAGCGCCGCGCAGATCGAAGCGGTGCTGGGCGTGCAGGTGTTCGCGCCGGACGCCGCGGCGCCACGCGCGTCGGGCACGCTCAAGGCGCATTACGCGCCGCGCACCGCGCTGGAACTGGCTTCCGATACGCGCTTGCAGGCCGTGCTGCAAGGCCGCGGCCTGCCGGCAGGCAAGGTCGTGGTGGTGGCGTATGGGCCCCCCCCTGCGGGCCTGGATGCCCGAATGCAATGGCAGCAGGTGCCGGCGGACCCGGCGCGCTACGCCCAGGCACTGTATGCGCTGCTGCGCGACCTGGACGGCCAGGGCTTTGCCCGCATCGTCGTGCAGGCCCCGCCCGCCAACGACGACTGGCACGCGGTCAACGACCGCATCGGCCGCGCGGCGGCGGCGTTCACGCTGGACACGACGGACCTGTAAGGTCTGTCTTTCCCCACGCGGACCTGTAAGGTCCGTCCCTCACGCCGTGGACCTGTAAGGCCCGTCCCTTACGCCGCCAGGAATTCCCCGATCCGTTCCACCGCCTGCCGCATCGGCGTCAGGAATTCGCCGGTCAGCCGTTCCAGCGGCACCCGCGCCGCCTTCACGCTGACGTTCACCGCGCCGCAGGCCTTGCCGCTGGCCGAGCGCACCGGCACCGAGATCGCGCGCACGTTCAGTTCGAGTTCCTGGTCGACCACCGCGTAGTCCTGTTCGCGGATGCGTTCCAGCTCGGCGCGCAGCCGCGCTTCGGTGACCAGCGTGAATTCCGTGTAGGGTTGCAGGTCGACGGCGGCGAAGTAGCGCGCCAGCGCCGGTTCGGAGAGCTGCGCCAGCAGCACCCGCCCGATGGACGTGCAATAGGCGGGCAAGCGGCTGCCCAGCCCCATCGACGTGGCCAGCAGCCGGTTCACCTCGGAGCGCGCCAGGTACAGCATTTCGTGGCCTTCCATGATGGCCAGCGCGCAGGTCTCGTTGACGGTGGCGCTGAGTTCTTCCAGCACCGGTTGGGCCAGCGACACGAACGGCGTCGACGAGAAGTAGGCGTAGCCCAGGCCCAGGATGCGCGGGGTCAGTACGTATAGACGGCCGTGCTGCTCGGCAATGCCCAGCAGCATCAGCGTGTGCAGACAGCGCTGCACCACCGCGCGCGGCAGGTCGGCGCGGCGCGCCAGCTCGGCGGCGGTCTGCGGATGGCGCCGCGTGCCGAACGCGCGGATCACGTGCAGGCCGCGCGCCAGCGTCAGCATGTAGTCGGGATCGCCCCGCAACTGGTCGGGGTGGTCTTCGGGAGCCAGCGGCGCGGCGTAGCCGGGCGGAGGAAGGTTGGGCAGCATCAGCCTGCGTGCAGTGGCGCGCCGGTGCGCGCCTGCAGTTCCGTCAAGGTCATGCCGTCGATCATATCCCGGACCCACAGGCCGTCCGGCGTGATGTCGATGACGGCCAGATCGGTGTAGATGCGGTCCACCACGCCGGCGCCGGTCAAGGGATAGGTGCAGCGTTCGACGATCTTGGGCGAGCCGTTCTTGCTGTTGTGCTCCATCATGATGAACACGCTGCGCGCGCCCACGGCCAGGTCCATGGCGCCGCCCACGGCCGGCGCCTCGCCCGGCTTGTTCAGCGACCAGTTGGCCAGGTCGCCGTTGGCCGCGACCTGCATGCCGCCCATGACGCAGATGTCCAGGTGGCCGCCGCGCATCATGGCGAACGAGTCGGCGTGGTGAAAGTACGCGCCGCCGTCGAGCAGGGTGACCGGCTGCTTGCCGGCGTTGATCAGGTCCAGGTCGATGGCGTCGTCGGCGGGGGGCGGGCCCATGCCCAGGATGCCGTTTTCGCTGTGCAGCACGATCTCGCGGCCGGCGGGCAGGTGGGCGGCCACCAGCACGGGCATGCCGATGCCCAGGTTGACGTAGCTGCCGTCGGGAATGTCGCGGGCCAGGCGGCGCGCCATGGCCTCGCGGGTCAGGGGGGTAGGCATTGCGGGTTCCTTGAAGTTGCTGGGCCTAGCTGGAAAAAGCGGCGTCGGCCACTTCGGTGACGCGCGTGACGAAGATGCCGGGCGTCACCACGGCTTCGGGCGAGAGTTCGCCCAGCGCGGCCTTGGCGCGCACCTGCACGATGGTGGTCTTGGCGGCCATGCACATGACGGGACCGAAATTGCGTGCGCTTTTTCGGTAGGTGAGGTTGCCCCAGCGGTCGGCCTGGTCGGCCTTGACCAGCGCGAAGTCGCCGTGCAGCGGCGCCTCGAACACGTAGCCGCGGCCGTCGATGATGCGGGTTTCCTTGCCGGCGGCCAGTTCGGTGCCGTAGGCCGTGGGCGTGAAGAAGCCGCCCAGCCCGGCGCCCGCGGCGCGCAGCCGTTCGGCGATGGTGCCTTGCGGCACGCATTCAAGTTCGATCCTGCCCTGGCGGTACAGGTCGTCGAATACCCACGAATGCGAGGCCTTGGGAAACGAGCAGATCACCTTGCGCACGCGGCCCGCCTTGATGAGCGCGGCCAGGCCAGTTTCGCGGTTGCCGGCGTTGTTGCTCACCACGGTAAGGTCGCGCGCGCCCTGGTCGATCAGGGCGTGCAGCAGTTCGGTGGGCATGCCGGCGCCGCCGAAGCCGCTGACCAGCACGGTGGCGCCGTCATGGATGCCGGCCACCGCGGCGTGGGGAGTGTCGATGAACTTGTCGATCATGGTTGCCTTCGGGTCGGGCGGGGCGCGAGTTGCCGGCGCGCCCCGCGGATGCGTCGCCGCGGGGCGGCTCAGTCCAGCGTGATGTGCGCCTGCTTGATGATGTCGGCGTAGCGCGCCGAGTCCTGCTTCATCAGCTGGGCGAACTGGTCGCTGGTGCCGCTGGCGGGCAAGAAGCCGGCGTCCAGGAATTTCTGCCGCACGTCGGGCTCTTGCACGATTTCGCTGATCTCGCGCGCCATGCGGTCGATGATCGGCTTGGGCGTGTTGGCCGGCGCCATCAGGCCCGCCCAGGACCCGGTGACAAAGCCCGGCATGCCGGCTTCTTCCATGGTGGGAATGGCCGGTTCGGTGGGCCAGCGCGCCTTGCCGGTGAAACCCAGCGCCTTCAGGCGGTTCTGCTTCACGTATTGCATCGGCACCAGGATGGGGTCGAACACCATCGACACCCGCCCGCCCAGCAGGTCGGTCAGGATCGGCGCGCTGCCCTTGTAGGCCACGTGCGTCATGGTGAGCTTGTTCTGCAGGGCGAAATCGGCGCCGGTCAGGTGCGCGCTGGACCCGTTGCCGCTGGAGGCGTAGGTGAGCTTGTCCGGATGCTTGCGGGCATAGGCCACCAGTTCGGCCACGCTGTTCACGGGCAGGTCCTGCGAAACGAACAGGAACAGCGGCAGGTCGGCCATCTGCGCCACCGGCGTCAGGTCGTCGGGCTTGTAGGGCAGCTTGTACAGGTGGAAGTTGATGATGAACGCGGGCAGGATGGACAGGAAGGTGTAGCCGTCGGGGTCGGCCTTGGCGGCGATGCCCGCGCCCACGCTGCTGTTGGCGCCCGGCCGGTTCTCGACAATGATGGTCTGCTTCAGGCGCGGGCCGAGCTTTTCCATCACGATGCGCGTGACGATGTCGGTGGACCCGCCCGGTGTGTAGGGCACGATCACCTTGATGGGCTTGCTGGGCCAGTCGTCGGCGGCCTGGGCGCCGGCCGTGGCCAGGGCGCAGGCGGCCAGCGTGGCGCAGAGCAGGGTCTTGAGGGCGTGGCGGCGATGTCCTGCCGCAAGGTTGCGGGGCTGCGTTTTCCTTGCTTGTGCCATGGATTTGTCTCCTCCATGAGTCGGCCTTGAGCCAGCGCGCGCCCGAGGTTTTTTTGAATGGCGCGGCCGGTTTTTTGTGGGAATGTCGATCGCGCCGCCTTTCGGACAAGGCGCGAAAAAAGTATGGCACGCAGGGGGGAGGCCGCTGGGGGATGGGGGTGTGGATAAAGTTCGGTGATCGGACTTCACCTAGGTTTCCAGGACACTTTCACCTGGGGTTTCCACTAGGCCTGAGCGCGTTGTTCACGCCGTGGACATCGCGTAATCTGGCGGCCGGCCCGCAAAGCATGGGCTCGGTTTCAGCCGCAGCGGGCCTACAGGCCGGCGCGGGCATCTAATTCAGGAGAAGCAATAATGAAGCGGTTGATCTCGTTTGCTGCCGGCGCTCTGGCCCTGGCTTGCGTATCCCAGGCAGCGGTGGCCGGCCCCACGCTGGATGCAGTGAAGAAAAAGGGCTATGTGCAATGCGGCCTGACTGACGGCGTGTCCGGTTTCTCGGCCACCAACAGCAAGGGCGAATGGGAAGGCATGGACGTGGACATCTGCCGCGCCGTGGCTGCCGCGGTGTTCGGTGATCCGACCAAATTCAAGGGCACGGCGCTGTCGACCCAGCAACGCTTCACCGCGCTGCAATCGGGCGAAGTCGACGTGCTGCTGCGCACCGTCACGCTGACCCAGACCCGCGACACCTCGCTGGGCCTGTCGGCCGTGGCCGCCAGCTTCTACGACGGCCAGGGCATCCTGGTGAACAAGAAGCTGGGCGTGAAAAGCGCCAAGGAACTGAACGGCGCCACCGTCTGCGTGCAGCCGGGCACCACCACCGAGCTCAACCTGGCCGACTGGTTCCGCGCCAACAACATCGAGTTCAAGCCGGTCGTGATCGACAAGGTCACCGAAGTCGTGCGCGCGTTCGAATCGGGCCGCTGCGACGCCTTCACCGACGACGCCTCGCAACTGGCCGCCGTGCGCGCCACCCAGGTCGCCAAGCCGGACGACTACGAGATCCTGCCGGAACGCTTCTCGAAGGAACCGCTGGGCCCCATGGTGCGCCAGGGCGATGAGAACTGGCTGGGCATCGTGCGGTGGACCCTGTTCGCGCTGCTGGAAGCCGAGGAATACGGCATCACGCAGAAGAACGTGGACGACATGCTCAAGAGCAACAACCCCAACGTCGCGCGCATCCTGGGCGTGACGCCGGGCGCCGGCAAGAACATGGGCCTGGACGAGAAGTGGGCCTACAACGCCATCAAGGCCGTGGGCAACTACAGCGAAGTGTTCGAGCGCAACGTCGGCAAGGACAGCAAGCTGGGCCTGCAACGCGGCACCAACGCGCTGTGGAGCAAGGGCGGCGCCATGTACCCGTGGCCGATCCGCTAAACGCGGCGGCATGAGCAATCGGCCCGTTCGCGGGCCGTTTTTTTTGGGCGAGGCGCGTTGCCTGCGTTGCAGCCAGGATGCTGATGGGCATCGCCATGCGATATGGTTGAACCATTATGCGGTACGCTATGCGCTTTTCCACCCGACGCTGCGCGCGCCATGACGCAACCCCAACCCGCCGAGGATTCCCCCTTGTTCATCGCCGCGCTGGCACGCGGCGTTTCCGTGCTCAGGGCCTTCGGCGAAGGCCGGCCGGCGATGACCTTGCCCGAACTGGCCGAGGCCACGGGCTTGAGCAAAAGTTCGGTGCAGCGCTTCGCGCATACGTTATGGACGCTGGGTTACCTGCGCAAGGATCCGGCCAGCAAGAAGTTCTCGCTGGGGCCGTGGTCGCTGGAACTGGGCATGAAGTATGTGCAGACCAGCCCGTTGGTGCTGGGCGGCAACCCGTTCCTGCACTCGTTGAACCGCAACTGCCAGGAAACCTGCAGCCTGGCCGAGCCTGACGGGCTGGACATGGTCTACGTGGCACGCTTTGCCACCCACAAGGAAATGTTCGTCAACATGCCAGTCGGCATGCGCCTGCCGCTGTACACCACGGCCTCGGGCCGCGCGGTGCTGGCGCGCCTGGACCCGGACGTGGCGCGCGGACTGCTCGAGCGCTGCGACCGCAAGCCCTTCACGGCCTCCACCATCACCGACCTGGACGCATTGATGGCCGAGCTGGAATTCGCGCGCCGGCATGGCTATGCGCGTTCCAACAGCGAGTTCTATCCGGGCGACATGACCATCAGCGCGGCCGTGCTGGACGCGGGCGGCACACCGCTGGGCGCGGTCAATGTGTCGGTGCCTTCCAGCCGCTGGTCGTTCGAGCAGGCGCAGGCCGTGTTCGGTCCCCAGGTGGTCGAAACGGCCCATGCCATCAGCGCATCGCGCACGCTGGGACGCTCGCATCCGTTCTATGAATGGGAGCCGCCCGGCGGTTCGCTGCGTGGCGCGTTGCCGTCTTCGGGCGACGTGGCCTGACCGCGCGGGCCTGCCCCAGGGCAGGCCGCAATCTGGTGCGCGCTCGGCGCACCATGCGGGAGCCGGTCACGGCTTATTCCCGATTAATTCAATCAAGTAATAGACGGGCCGCTCAGGGAAATTCCCTAATTGGCGGGTAGTCTTTTTGCGCGTTACTCTAATTTTGACGTGATCGTATCGCATAGCGATTCGATTGAATCTAAATTTTCAGCCGGCTCGCCTCTGGCGCGGCTGGCTGATGCCAGGGAGCCGCGCTGTGCCGCCGTCCACCGAAGTCTGTTTTCATCCCGTCTCGGGGTTCATGGGCCTGCCGTCGGCGCGTGCCGCCGGCACCGGCGCCGCGCGCGCCTGCGTCGTGGGCATCCCCTTTGATTGCGGCACGCATCCGTTCCGTGTCGGATCGCGCCAAGGCCCGGACGCCATCCGCGAGCAGTCGCGGCTGCTGCGGCCGGTGGACATCTTCCGCCGCCATGGCATCGACAACCCGCCGGAATTCCTGCGCGCCATCGATGTGGGCAACGTGGCCTGCCATCCGGGCGACCCGGATGCGTCGTATCCGCTGATCGAAGCGGGCATCGGCGCCATCCTGGATGCCGGCGCGATTCCCATCTCGATGGGCGGCGACGGCGCGGTGACGCTGCCGCAACTGCGCGCCGTGGCGCGGCGCCACCCGGACTTCGTGGTGCTGCATTTCGATTCGCACACCGATACCTATCCGATTCCTGGCTACAACACGGCTACCACCTTCACCCGCGCCGCCGAAGAGGGCCTGCTGGACGTGCAGCGCAGTTTCCATGTGGGCACGCGCGGCAGTTCCTTCATGCCGGGCGTGCTGGAATTCGGCCGCGAGGTCGGCTACACGATCGTGCCCTACGACGAGTTCGACGCCGACCAGAAGGGCGCGCTGGACGACATCAAGCAGCGCATCGGCCAGCGGCCGGTGTACCTGTGCTTCGACATGGACATCTTCGATCCGTCGTGCGCGCCGGGCGTGTGCACGCCGGAGTGGGGCGGCCTTTCGCCCAAGGAAGGGCTGGCCCTGCTGCGCCAGCTGGCCGGCCTGAACTTCGTGGCCTTCGACGTGAACACCGTGTCGCCGCCGCAGGACGTGCAGGGCGCCACGGCTTTCCTGGCCGCTACCGTCATGCAGGAATTCTGCGCGCTGGCGGCGGTGGCGGTACGGCAGTACCCGGAAGGGCGTCCGGCCTGACACGGCGCCCGCGGCATTCATTCATACAAGGGGAATTCCATGAAACTCAAATCCATCCTGCTCGGCCTGGTCTCGGCCGCGCTGCTGTCCCAGGCCGGCGCCGTTGCCGCGCGCACGCTGGACGAAGTGCGCGCCGACAAGACGCTCAACGTGGTCACCACCGCGTCCGCGCCGCCGCATGGCTTCAAGAACCCGCAGTCGAACCGCCTGGAAGGCATCATGGTGGACGTGGCGGCCGCCGTGGCCAAGCACCTGGGCGTGGCCGACAAGCTGGCCGACGTGCCGTTCTCGGGCCTGATCCCGACGCTGACCTCGGGCCGCGCCGACGTCATGTCGGCGCCGCTGTTCATCACCGAGGAACGCGCCCGCGCCATCGACTTCTCGGCGCCGGTGTACGAGTGGGGCGAGGGCATCGTGGTCAGCGACAAGGCCACCCGGCGCTACGGCAAGTTCGAAGACATGCAGGGCCAGAAGGTCGGCGTGCTGGTGGACTCGGTGCAGTTCAACATGATCAAGGACATGCCCGGCACCAAGGTGTCGACCTACCAGGACTATTCGACGCTGCTGGCCGACGTGCGCGCCGGTCGCATCGACCTGGGCATCGTCGACCCGCCCAGCATCATCTACCAGATCAAGACCAAGAACATTCCGGGCGTGAAGCTGGACACCGGCTACCAGCCGCAGCGCAAGTGGCAGGTCGGCATGGCCGTGCAGAAGGGCAACGCCGCGCTGCTCGAGGCCGTGAACGCCGCGCTGGCCGAGATGAAGCGCAACGGCGAGCTGGGCGCCATCGGGCAGAAGTGGGGCGTATCGGACCTGCTCAGCAAATAAGGCCCCCGCGGCACGGATAAGGAGCACGACTTGGATCTCGCTACCCTGCGCATGTACCTGACCCCCCTGGCCGAGGGCACGGTCTGGACCCTGGCGCTGTTTTTCTGTTCGGCATTCCTGGCGGTGGCGCTGGGCCTGGTCGTCTGCCTGTGCCGCCTGTCGCGGCATCGGGCGCTGAGCCGCGCCGCGCGCCTGTATATCGACATCATCCGCGGCACGCCGCTGCTGTTGCAGCTGTTCTACATCTACTATGGCCTGCCGGAAATGGGCGTGGTGATCAACGGCTTCGTGGCCGGCGTGCTGGGGCTGACGCTGAACTTCGGCGCCTACCTGGCCGAGCTGTTCCGCAGCGGCATCCAGTCGGTGGATACTGGCCAGTACGAGGCCGCGCGCGCGCTGGGCCTGCGCCGTGGCCAGCGGCTGCAACGCATCGTGCTGCCGCAGGCGCTGCGCACGATCTTCCCGGCGCTGGGCAACTACGCGCTGGTGCTCATCAAAGAGACCTCGCTGGTGGCGGTGATCAGCGTGTATGAACTGATGCGCGCCGGTGAAATGCTGGCTGGCGCGACGTTCCAGGCGCTGACCGTCTACACCATGGTCGGCGTCATCTACTTCGCGCTGTGCAGCATCCTGGCCTATCTGTTCCGCCGCTCTGAAAAGCGCCTGACCGTGCCGGGCTACTGGAGCGGCGCCGGCGACAACCACGACATCTCGAAGGCCTGACGCCATGGACGGAATGAATCGCATCGCGCCTATCATCACGATGCAGGGCGTCTCGAAATGGTATGGCGACTTCCAGGTGCTGGACGGGCTGGACCTGCAAGTGAGCCCCGGCGAAAAGCTGATCCTGTGCGGCCCGTCGGGCTCGGGCAAGTCCACCACCATCCGGCTGCTCAACCGTCTGGAAGAGCACCAGAAGGGCCGCATCGTGGTCGACGGCATCGAGCTGAACGACGACGTCAAGAACATCGAGCGCATCCGCGCCGAAGTGGGCATGGTGTTCCAGCACTTCAACCTGTTCCCGCACCTGACCGTGCTGGAAAACTGCACGCTGGCGCCGATGCTGGTCAAGGGCGTGGCGCAGGCAGACGCCGAGCAGCGCGCCATGCAGTACCTGGAACGCGTCAAGATCCCGCAGCATGCGGCCAAGTATCCGGGCCAGTTGTCAGGCGGCCAGAAGCAGCGCGTGGCGATTGCGCGTGCGCTGTGCATGCAGCCCAAGATCATGCTGTTCGACGAGCCGACTTCGGCGCTGGACCCCGAGATGGTCAAGGAAGTGCTGGACACCATGGTGTCGCTGGCGCGCGACGGCATGACGATGGTGTGCGTGACCCATGAAATGGGTTTCGCGCGCGAGGTCGGCGACCGCGTGGTGTTCATGGACCAGGGCGCGATCGTCGAGGTCGACACGCCGGCGCAGTTTTTCTCGGCGCCGCGTTCCGAACGCGCGCAGGCCTTCCTGGGGCAGATCCTGGCGTAGGGGTGCGGTGCATTTGGTACGGCAGCCGGATAAATTCCGGCTGTTGGAACCCGCAAAATGGTTCCATGCCTGGCGCCGAAAATGGCTCTACCGGGTTTGCGCTACGCTACCTATCATGCCAATGGGCCGGCGCGCCGCCGCCGGCCCCAGCCAACAAAACCACCAGGGAAACACGATGAACGGCGCTGACAGTCTTTGCGACACCCTACTTGCCAACGATGTGGACGTCTGCTTTGCCAATCCAGGCACGTCCGAGATGCACTTTGTGGCGGCGCTGGATCGCAAGCCGAAGATGCGCTGCGTGCTGGGCCTGTTCGAAGGCGTGGTGACCGGCGCCGCCGACGGCTACGCCCGCATGGCCGACAAGCCGGCCGCTACCTTGCTGCACCTGGGTCCGGGCCTGGGCAACGGCCTGGCCAACCTGCATAACGCCAAGCGCGCCCGCACCCCGATGGTCAACATCGTGGGCGACCACGCCACCTATCATGTGCAGTACGACGCGCCGCTGACCAGCGACGTCGAAGGCGTGGCGCGGCCGATGTCGCACTGGGTCAAGCGCAGCCTGACCGCCCAGGCCATGTCCGCCGATGCGGCCGAGGCCATTGCCGTGGCGCGCCGCAAGCCGGGCAACATCGCCACGCTGATCTTGCCGGCCGACACCGCCTGGACCGAACTCCCGGCCGACACGCCCGCGCCGGTCAAGGTCACCGACGCCGCCGTGCCGCACACGTCCATCGAGGCCGTGCGCGCCGCTGCCCAGGCGATCCGCAGCGGCGAGGTCACGACCCTGATGCTGGGCGGCGCCGCGCTGCGCGACCGCGCGCTCAATGCCGCTGGCCGCATCGCGCGCGCCACCGGCGTGCGCCTGCTGTCCGAAACGTCCAACCGCCGCATCGAACGCGGCGGCGCGCGCACGCCGGTCGACCGGCTGCCTTACCCCATCGACCTGGCCGTGGCCAAGCTGAAAGACGTGCGCCACCTGGTGCTGGCCGGCGCCAAGGCGCCGGTGGGCTTCTTTGCCTATCCCGGCAAGCCCAGCCTGCTGGCCCCGCCCGATTGCCAGCAAGTGGTGCTGGCCACCGGCGAGCAAGACCTGGCGCATGCGCTGGAATGGCTGGCCGACGAACTGGGTATCGCTGCCGACGCGCCGCGCCTGGCCGCGCCGGCCGCCTCCTACGAGGTGCCGGCCACGGGCAAGCTGACGGGCGCCGCGGTCAATATCCTGGTCGCGCATCACCTTCCCGACAACGCGATCGTCTGCGATGAGTCGATCACCCAGGGCCGCGAATTTCCGATCTACAGCGCCAGCAGCGCCCCGCACGATTGGCTGATGCTGACCGGCGGCGCCATCGGCATCGGCCTGCCGATGGCCGCGGGCGCGGCGGTGGCCTGCCCGGATCGCAAGGTCATCACGCTGCAGGCCGACGGCAGTGGCATGTACACGCTGCAGGCGCTGTGGACGCAGGCGCGCGAAAACCTCGATTGCCTGACGGTGATCCTGGCCAACCGGTCCTACGCCACGCTGCACGGCGAAATGAAGAACGTCGGCGTGCAGGAACCGGGCCGCAATGCGCGCCGCATGCTCGACCTGGAAGAACCCTGCCTGGACTGGACCCACCTGGCGCGCGGCATGGGCGTCGAAGCGGTCAGCGTGGACACGGTCGAAGGCTTCGCCCGTGCGCTGCAAGACGGCCTGAAGCGCCGCGGTCCGTTCCTGATCGAAGCGCTGATCTGACCTGACGGGATAGAGGCAAGCCCCGCCGCGCCGGCCATCGGCACGGCGGGGCTTTTTCATGGTCGGCCCTGGACGCCCAGATAGCGCGTCAACTGTTCCGGTGCGGCCGCCAGCGCAGCGCTGTCGCCATCCTGCGCGATCAGGCCTTTCTCCATCACCAGGCAGCGGTCGGTATGGGCCAGCACCGCGCGGTAGTTGCGATCCACGATCAGGGTGGACATGCCCGTTTCGCGGATGCGCCGGATGATGCGCCAGATCTCGGCCACGATCAGCGGCGCCAGGCCTTCGGTGGCTTCGTCCAGGATCAGCAGGTCGGGGTTGGTCATCAGCGCGCGGCCGATGGCCAGCATCTGCTGTTCGCCGCCGGACAATTGCTGGCCGCCGTGGCCCAGGCGTTCGGCCAGCCGGGGAAAGGTTTCCAGCACACGGTCGTAGTGCCAGTCCTGGCGGCCCTGGACGCCGGCGCGCGCCGCCACCAGCAGGTTCTCGCGCACGCTCAGGTTGGGAAAGATGCCGCGGCCTTCGGGCACGTAGGCGATGCCCAGCCGCGCGATGGCGTGGGGGCGGGCCCGGGTGCAGTCCCGTCCGCGCACGGCGACGTTGCCGCGCGCGCTGGGCACCTGGCCCACCAGGCTGCGGATCAGCGTGGTCTTGCCCATGCCGTTGCGGCCCACCAGGCCCACGGATTCGCCCGCCGCGATGCGCAGGTCGACGCCGCGCAGCACATGGCTGGCGCCGTAATACACATGCAGGCCGCCGGCCTCGATCAATGCGGGCATGCGGGGTCTCCGAAAGCGGGGGCTGCCGCCAGGTCTTCGCCCAGGTAGGCGCTGCGCACCTCGGCGTTGGCGCGGATCGCCGCGGGGCTGCCGCTGGCGATGCTGCTGCCGTTGACCATGACGGTGATGGTGTCGGCGATGCGAAAGACGGCGTCCATGTCGTGTTCCACCAACAGGATCGCGTGGCCGTCCTTCAGCGTCTGCAGCAGGGCCAGGATGCGGTCGGTTTCTTCCGGCCCCATGCCGGCCAGGGGTTCGTCCAGCAGCAGCACCTGCGGTTCGCCCGCCAGGCACATGGCGATTTCCAGCTGGCGCTTGCGGCCGTGCGGCAGCAGGCCGGCCGGCTGCGCGGCGTCGTCCGCCAGGCCGGTGCGGGTCAGCGCCTGTTCGGCCAGCGCCGCGCTGGTCCGGCAGGCCGATGCCGGCCGCCACCAATGCCAGAAGCGCTGGCGCCGCGCTTGCGCGGCCAGGCGGCAATTCTCGAACACGCTCAGTTCGGGAAACAGCGTGGACCGCTGGTAGCTGCGGCCCAGTCCCGCCTGGGCCCGTTCGGGCTGGCTCCAGGCGGTGATGTCGCGGCCGCCCAGCGAGACCTCGCCGCTGGTGGGCGCCAGTTCCCCGGACAGCAGGTTGATCAGCGTCGACTTACCCGCGCCGTTGGTGCCGATGACGGCATGGACTGCGCCGCGTTGCAGCGCCAGCGATACGTCATTGACGGCGGTCAGGCCGCCGAAGCGGCGCGTGATGCCGCGGGCGGCCAGCAGGGGATCAGGCATGGGGCTCTCCCGGTAGGGGCAGGCGCAGCGGCGCCGGGGTGGAGGCGGCGGGCGCGTCGCGGCGCGCACGGCGGCGGCGCCACTGCGCGGGCAGGCCCGCCAGGCCATCGGGCAGCAGGGCGACCAGCGCGATGATGGCCAGGCCCAGCGGCAGGTGCCAGTGGCGCGCGTAATCGCCAAACAGCGCCTGCGACTGGAACAGTTCCTGCAGCAGCACCAGCGCCGCCGTGCCGAGCACCGCGCCGCCCAGGCTGCCCATGCCGCCCAGGATCACCATCAGCAGCACCAGGCCCGACTGTTCCCAGGCCAGCAGCTCGGGCGTGACGAAGCCGTCCTTCAAGGCAAACAGGAATCCGGCCAGGCCCGCCAGCGCGGCGCCGATGACATACGCGGCCAGCTTGTACGGATAGGTCGAATACCCGGCCGCGCGCATGCGCTGTTCGTTGATGCGGATGCCGGCCAGCGCCGCCCCGAAGGGCGAACGCCGCAGCAGGGCCAGAAAGCCCCAGGTCAGCGCCAGGCAGGCGAGCACGAAGAAGTAATACGTAGCGCCCTGGTCCAGGTCGAACGGGCGCCAGCCGCCGACGTCGGCCTGCGGCCGGAAGTACAGGTAGATGCCGTCGCTGCCGCCGCCCGCCTTGGTGTCGTGGAACACGTAATAGGCCATCTGCGCGAAGGCCAGCGTCACCATGATGAAGTACACGCCGCGGGTGCGCAGCGCCAGCGCGCCGGTGATGAGGGCGTAGACGGCCGCGGCCAGTAGCGCCGCAGGCAGCAGCCACCACAGGTTGCCCGTTTCCGATGCCGGCGACAGCAACGCGGCGGCATAGGCGCCGATGCCGAAGAAGGCGGCGTGCCCCAGGCTGACCAGCCCCGCGCCGCCCACCAGCAGTTGCAGGCTCAGCGCGAACACCGCGTAGATCATGATCTTCACGGCCAGCCCGGTGTAGTAGTCGCTGCCGCTCCAGGCGAAGGCCGCCAGCGCCAGCAGGGTCAGGCAGGGAAGGAGTCGGTTCAGCTTCATGATCAGCCCTGTTTGAACAGCCCTTCGGGCTTGCACAGAAGAATGGCGGCCATCAGCACGTACACCAGCACGCCCGCGGCGGCCGGGAACAGCACCTGGCCGAAGGTCTCGACCACGCCCACCAGCATCGCCGCCACGAACGCGCCGCGGATCGACCCGATGCCGCCGATCACCACCACCACGAAGCAGACGATCAGCACGCCGTTGCCCATGCCGGGGTACACCGACGACACCGGCGCGGCAATGCTGCCTGCCAGCGCCGCCAGCGCCACGCCCGCGGCGAACACCAGCCGGTAGAGCTTGTTGATGTCGATGCCCAATGAGCCGGTCATCTCGCGGTTGCTGGCGCCGGCGCGCAACATCATGCCCAGCCGCGTGCGCGCGATGACCCAGTACAAGAGCAACGCCACGCCGATGCCCACGCCCGAGATGAACAGCCGATACACCGGATAGGTCATCACGTCGCCCAGCGCGATGCTGCCTTGCAGCCAGGTGGGCAGCGGCACGCCGTGCACGTCGTTGCCCACCAGGATGCTGCGCAATTCCTCGAACACCAGGATCAGGCCGTAGGTCATCAACACCTGCTGCAGGTGGTTGCGCCGGTACAGGTAGCTGAAGAACGCGGCCTCGAGCAGGTAACCCAGCGCGGCGGCCGCCAGCACGCAGGCCGCCAGCGTGGCCAGGAAGCCGCCGCCCAGCCAGCGGTCCACCGCCGGCCCCAGCGCGAACGCCATGTAGGCGCCGATCATGTAGAAGCTGCCATGGGCCAGGTTGATGATGCCCATGATGCCGAAGATCAGCGTCAGCCCGCTGGCCACCAGGAACAGCAGCAGGCCGTACTGGAAGGCGTTCAGGCTCTGGATGAGCAGGATGCCGGCGTCCATGGGCCTGTCCTAGAGCTTGCAGCCGCGGGCGGGGTCGGCCAGCTTGCGCACGGCCACGTCCACCACCTTGTTTTCCAGCCCGTCGACGCGTCGCAGGTAGATGTCCTGCACCGGGTTGCCGGCGGCCGACAGCGTGAACGGGCCGCGCGGGCTGTCCACCGTGGCGCCGCGCATGGCCCGGCGGAAGTCCGCTTTCTTGGCGAAGTCGCCCTGCACCGCGGTCAGGCCCGATTGCATCAGCTGCGCCGCGTCATAGCCCTGCACCGCATAGACGTCGGGCTGTGCGTTGTAGGCCTTGGCGTAGTCGGCGCGAAAGGCGTTGTCGCGTGGCGTGTTCAGTCCGTCGGCATAGTGCAGCGTGGTCAGGAGACCCTGCGCCGATGCGCCCTGCGCGGGCAGCGTGCCGTCGGTGAGAAAGCCCGAGCCATACAGCGGAATGGTCTTGTCCAGGCCCGCCGCGTGGTAGTCCTGCACGAACTTCACCGCGCCGCCGCCGGCAAAGAAGGTGAACACCATGTCGGGTTTGAGCGCGGCGATCTCGGTCAGGAGCGATTGGAATTCGACGTTGGGGAAGGGCAGGCTCAGTTCCTTGACCACCTTGCCGCCGGCCTGCTCGAAGCCTTCCTTGAAGCCGCCGATGGCCTCGTCGCCGGCCGCGTATTTCCAGGTGATGGTGACTGCCGTCTTGTGGCCGCGCGCCTTGGCCACGGGCCCCATGGCGTAGGCCGGCTGCCAGTTGGTGAACGACGTGCGGAAGATGCCCGGTCCGCACAGCGGGCCGGTGATGGCGTTGGCGCCGGCATTGGTCACGATCAGCGTGGTGTCCGAATCCTTGGCCGCCTTGGCCAGGGCCATCGCCACGCCCGAATGCACGGTGCCGATCAGCACGTCCACCTGGTCGCGCTTGATCAGGCGGTTGGCGTTTTCGGCCGCCTTGGACGGGTTGGATTCGTCGTCCACCTTGAAGTATTCGATCTCGCGCCCGCCCAGCTTGCCGCCCTGTTCGGCGACATACAGCTTGAAGCCGTTCTCGATGGCATTGCCGAGCGCGGCGAAGGTGCCGCTGTAGGGCAGCATGAAACCGACTTTGAGCTTGTCGGCGGCCAGGGCGCCGCTGGCGGCAAGCATCAGGGCGGCGCCTAGCGCGGCCCGGGACAGGGCATGGGTCATGATGGGTCTCCGTACGTTGTTATGGGCTGCCTTACCGGCGGCCGGGTGGGTCCAGCGCGCCGATGAATCCGGCGATGGCCTGGATGACGGTGGCGGGCTGGTCCTTGTGCGGCGAATGGCGGCAGTCGGGAATTTCCAGCAGTTGCGTCTGCGGCGCGGCATCGCGGATGCCGCGGATCTGCGCCAGCGTGCCGTATTCGTCGTCCACGCCTTGCATGGCCAGCACCGGGCAGGTGATGGTGGGCAGGCTGGCCTGGATGTTCCAGGTGGCAAAGGCGGGGTCCAGCCAGATGTCGTTCCAGCCCCGGAAGGCCGAATCCACGTCATCGTGGTGGCGCGCCAGGCGCTCGCGCAGGTCGGTGTCCTGGTAGGCCTGTCGCGCCAGTTGGATACTGGCGAGGCTGCGCGGTTCGACAAAGATATGCGGCGCGGCCACCACCACGCCGGCCACCGCCGACGGATGCAGCGCCGCAAACAGCAGCGCGATCGAGCCGCCGTCACTGTGGCCGAACAGTACCGGCTTGTCCTGCGCGGGGTCGATGCCCAATGCGGCAAACAGCGCGGGCAGGACCTCGGCCGCCTCGCGGTGCATGAAGTCGACGGCGCGTTTTGCGCCTGCGGCCAGGGGCGTGGACCGGCCATAGCCGTGGCGCGAATACACCAGCCCGCGGCAGCCGGCGGCCTCGCAGACCTGCCGCGGCCAGTCTTTCCACATCGATACCGAACCCAGCCCTTCGTGCAGGAACACCAGCAGCGGCGCATCCCTGCGCTGCGGCGCGAGCCAGCGGTATTCCAGGCGCAGGTCGCGGCCCAGCGCGTGCAGGGCGGCCCAGCCGGTATCGCTGGCCAGGACGGCGGAGGCGGTGGCGGCGGTCATAGCGCGGCTTGTTCCAGCTGACGCAGCCGAAAGCGCTGGATCTTGCCGGTGGCGGTCTTGGGCAGCTCGTCGGTGAAATCGATCTGACGCGGATACTTGAAGGGCGCCAGGTGCTGTTTCACATAGCGCTGCAGGTCGGCGCCGGTCTGCGCATCGGGCGCAAAGCCGGGGCGCAGCACCACGTAGGCCTTGGTCTTGACCAGCCCGTCGTGGTCGGGCACGCCGATCACGGCGGCTTCGAGCACGGCCTCGTGCTGCACCAGGATGTTCTCGACCTCGACCGGCGACACATACTGGCCGCTGACCTTGATCATGTCGTCGCTGCGGCCCGCATAGGTGTAGTAGCCGTCGGCGTCGCAGACATACTTGTCGCCGCTTTTCAGCCAGTCGCCCAGGAAGCACTGGCGCGTCTTGTCGCGGTTGTTCCAGTACATCAGCGCGGCGCTGGGGCCCTTGATGTAGAGGTCGCCGATGGCGCCGGCGGCCACCGGGGCGCCATTGTCGTCGCGCAGCTGCACCTCGTAGCCGGGCACCGGTTTGCCGGTGGTGCCGTAGCGCAACTGGCCGGCCTGGTTCGAGATGAAGATGTGCAGCATTTCCGTCGAGCCGATGCCGTCCAGGATCTCGCAGCCGAAATGGCGCGTGAAGCGTTCGCCGATGTCGCGCGGCAAGGCCTCGCCGGCCGAGGTGCAGACCCGCATGGCGACCTGCGCACGCGGCGGCAGGTCGGGCGCGGCCAGCATGCTCGCGTACAGCGTGGGTACGCCGTAGAACACGGTCGGGCGGTGGCGTGTCAGGCGCTGGAACACGGCCTGGGGAGTCGGGCGTTCGGCCATCAGCACCACCGTGGCGCCGACCGACAGCGGAAACGTCAGGCCGTTGCCCAGGCCATACGCAAAGAACAGCTTGGCCGCGGAAAACGCCACGTCGTCCTCGCGGATGCCCAGCACCGGCTTGGCATACAGCTCGGCCGTGTGCCACAGGTTGCCGTGGGTATGCACCACGCCCTTGGGCTTGCCGGTCGACCCCGACGAATACAGCCAGAACGCGATTTCGTCGGACAGCGTGCGCACGGCCGGCGCCAGCGGCGCCGCGGCCAGCAGCGCGTCCAGGTCATGCGCGCCAGCCGGCAGCGGCGCGGCGGGTTGCGAGACCACCAGGTGCT
This sequence comes from Achromobacter sp. FW305-C-28, assembly GCF_058783235.1. NCBI lineage: Bacteria > Pseudomonadati > Pseudomonadota > Betaproteobacteria > Burkholderiales > Alcaligenaceae > Achromobacter > Achromobacter sp. FW305-C-28. Next base: position 209,080 of record NZ_JBYSYL010000006.1, read on the forward strand.
CGACCTCGCCGGGCGCCTGCGCCAGCGCGGCCTGCAATGTCGGCAGCAGCGCGTCGGACACGAAGGCGGCCCGCACCCGGCTGTGGCTCAGGATGTAGGCATAGTCGTCGGCCGTCAGCAGCGTATTCACGGCCACCGGCACCACGCCCGCGTGCAGCGCGCCCAGGAACGCCACCGGCCAATCCACCGTGTCCTGCATCAGCAGCAGCACGCGCTCTTCGCGCCGCAGGCCCAGCTGCCGCAGCGCGCCCGCCATGCGCGCCACGCGCTCGGCCAGTTCGCCGTAGGTCAGCTGACGGGTGTCGTCGATGTAGGCCGTCTTGGCGGCGCGCGGCGCGTTCAGGGCCGCCAGGTGACTGGCGAAATTCAATTCGGCGGGACAGGCATTCACGGTGGTCTCCTGGTGTTCTGGCGGGCGTTGGGCCCGGGCCTGTGGTCGGCCCTTGTCGGCATTGCGGGCCATGCTGGCGCTCAGGGCCGCATGACGGGGTGGGGGTTCAGGGGCGCGCGAAATCGATGGCGCCGCCGGGCAGCAGGTACAGCACCAGCGCGCGGCCTTGCGTGACTGTCGGCGCATGCGCGCTGCCGGGGCCATAGACCAGCCAGCCGGCGCCGTGGCCGTCGAAGCGGGCCTGGGCGGTCAGCGGCATGATCATGTCGATTTCGCCGTTGGGGTGGGCGTGGTGCGGACCCGCCAGGTCGTCCATGTCGACCACGTCGACCGAACAGCCGGCCAGATCGTCGGCCGGCTTGATGACGCGGCCGTAGCGGATGCCGCCGCCTTCGCGGTTGCACATCCAGCCGTCGGCCACGCCTTGCCTACAGGCGCTGAAGATGTCGGCGTACAGGGGGCTGCCGGGGCCGGCATCGCGGTTCAGGCGGTCTTGCAGGGCGCCGTCCAGCGCCTGCCCCGCCATCAGGTCGGTGACCTGGCGCATCAGGGCGTGGAATCGTTCAGGCGTGCTCACCGTATCTCCTCCTTTACACTGTCGGCGCGTCAAGCGGGATGCAATCCAGTGCTGTTTTGTCGCACCTGACACGCTGTTGAAGCTGTTGGAGGAAAAATAGTGCTTCCATTGATCCGGGTCAAGCACTATAGTGCATAAATCGAGTGTTATCAGGGTATTTGCGGAGTCAGCTACACCATGAACCAAGCGCTAGACGCGGCGCCATCCGAAGAACCCCAACGCGAAGCCTTCCTGGTCGCCCTGGGCGAGCGAGTACGCCGCCTGCGGGCCATCCGCGGCATGACACGCAAGGGCCTGTCGCAGGTAACGGGCGTGTCCGAGCGCCACCTGGCCAACCTCGAACACGGGGTCGGCAATGCTTCGATCCTGGTATTGCTGCAAATTGCCAAGGCCTTCAATTGCGCGTTGGCCGAACTGGTCGGTGACGTCACCACCGAATCGCCCGACTGGCTGCTGATCCGCGAATTGCTCAGCGGCCGCACCGAATCCGACCTGCAACGGGCGCGGGAAGCCCTGACGCAGCTGTTCGGCGTGGGCGCCGGCGCGCAGCGGCCCAACCGCACCCAGCGCGTGGCGCTGATCGGCCTGCGCGGCGCCGGCAAGTCGACGCTGGGCCAGATGCTGGCCGACGACCTGGGCTACCCCTTTGTCGAGCTGAACCGCGAAATCGAACGCGTGGCCGGCTGCAGCATCCTGGAAATCCACAATCTGTACGGCCCCAATGCCTATCGCCGCTACGAGCGCCGCGCGCTCGAAGAGGCCGTGCAGATCTACCCCGAAATGGTGCTGGCCACCCCCGGCGGCCTGGTGTCCGAACCGGCGACGCTCAACCTGCTGCTGGCCCATTGCTATACGGTGTGGCTGCGCGCCACCCCCGAAGAGCACATGGGCCGGGTCATGGCGCAGGGCGACTTTCGCCCCATGTCGGGCAACAACGAGGCCATGGCCGATCTCAAGCGCATCCTGGCCGGTCGCGAGGCCTTCTACGCCAAGGCCGACCTGACCTGGGTCACCAGCCACCTCGAGGTGCAAGAAAGCTTCGCCGGCCTGCGGACCCAGGTGCGCAAGGCCTGCGGCCTGCCGTTGTAGCGGTCGGTGCACCGGCAGGTTTGTGCCAGGGCCGCCCTTTTGGGCGGCCTTGCTCATTGCGGCGGCCGAAACGCGCTCGCCGCCTGAAAACTGCACTTTTATGCATCTTTTGCTTGACGCTGATTTTCGCCTGCACTAATCTGCATAATAATTCATCTAATGCAGTATTTTTCCTATACGCCAGGGTGCACAAGGAGACAAGCGATGAGCAGCACAGCCAACCAGGTCGATTTTCGGACCGACCCCGCCCAGTACCGCCATTGGCGCCTGACGTTCGACGGCCCGGTGGCCACCTTGGCGATGGACGTCGCCGAAGACGGCGGCCTGCGTCCCGGCTACAAGCTCAAGCTCAATTCGTACGACCTGGGCGTGGACATCGAACTGCACGACGCCCTGCAGCGCATCCGCTTCGAGCACCCGGAAGTGCGCAGCGTGGTCGTCACCAGCATGAAAGACCGCATCTTCTGTTCGGGCGCCAATATCTTCATGCTGGGCCTGTCGTCACACGCCTGGAAGGTGAACTTCTGCAAGTTCACCAACGAAACCCGTAACGGCATCGAAGACTCCAGCCGCCACGGCGGCCTGAAGTTCATCGCCGCGCTCAACGGCGCCTGCGCGGGCGGCGGCTACGAGCTGGCGTTGGCCTGCGACGAGATCCTGTTGATCGACGACCGCTCGTCGTCGGTCGCCTTGCCCGAAGTGCCGCTGCTGGGCGTGCTGCCCGGCACCGGCGGCCTGACCCGCGTGACCGACAAGCGCCGGGTGCGCCACGATCACGCCGATATCTTTTGCACCCTGGTCGAAGGCGTGCGCGGCCAGCGCGCCAAGGACTGGCGACTGGTCGACGACGTGGTCAAGCCGGCCCAGTTCGAGGCCGCGGTGCGCGCGCGCGCGCTGGCGCTGGCCGAAGGCAGCGGCCGCCCGCAGGGCGAGACCGGCGTGGCGCTGACGCCGTTGATGCGTGAAGCAAGCGCCGATGCCTTGTCGTACCGCTATGTCGACGTGCAGCTCGACCGGGCCCGCCGCCAGGCCACCTGGACCGTGCGCGCGCCATTTGCGCCCGTGGAATCCGAACTGCCGGACATCCTGGCCGCCGGCGCCGCCTGGTGGCCCTTGCAGATGGCGCGCGAGCTGGACGACGCCATCCTGTCCCTGCGCACGAACGAGCTGGATATTGGCACCTGGATCCTCAAGACCGAAGGGGACGCGCAGGCGGTGCTGGCGGCCGATGCCGCCCTGCAACGCCATGCAGACCACTGGTTCGTGCGCGAAACCGCCGGCCTGCTGCGCCGCACGCTGGCACGGCTGGACGTGACCTCGCGCAGCCTGTTCGCGCTGATCGAACCCGGTTCGTGCTTTGCCGGCACGCTGCTTGAACTGGCCCTGGCCGCCGACCGCAGCTACATGCTGGACAGCGAAGCGGGCGAGGCCGCCGCCAGCCTGATCGTGGGCGAGGCCAACTTCGGCGCCTATCCGATGGTCAATGGCCAGAGCCGCCTGCAACGGCGCTTCTACGAAGAAGCGCCGCCGCTGGACGCGGTGCGCGCCCGCGCCGGCCAGCCGCTGGCGGCCAAGGACGCCCTGGCGCTGGGCCTGGTGACCTTTGCCCCGGACAGCATCGACTGGGACGACGAGGTCCGCATGGTGCTGGAAGAACGCCGCGCGCTGTCGCCTGATGCGCTCACCGGCCTGGAAGCCAACCTGCGCTTCGGCGGCCGCGAAACCATGGAAACGCGCATCTTCGGCCGGCTGACCGCCTGGCAGAACTGGATTTTCAACCGTCCCAACGCCGCGGGCGAAAAGGGTGCGCTCAAGCTTTACGGCAAAGGCGAGCAGGCGACATTCGACTGGAACCGCGTCTGAGCGGCCCACGATCAAAAAGAACCAGGAGCGAGACAATGTCAGGCATCAACTACACCGACAAGATCCCCAATAACGTCAACCTGTCCGGCGACCGCACGCTGCAACGCGCGCTGGAACACTGGCAGCCGAACTACCTGCAATGGTGGCAGGACATGGGGCCGGACGGCTCGCATGGCTTCGACGTGTACCTGCGCACCGCCGTCAGCGTCGAACCCGACGGCTGGGCGCATTTCAACCACGTGCGCATGCCGGATTACCGCTGGGGCATATTCCTGGCGCCGCAGGACGGCCAGCGCAAGATCCACTTCGGTGAAAACATCGGCCGCGACGTGTGGCAGGACGTGCCTGGCGAACACCGCGCCAACCTGCGCCGCATCATCGTCACGCAGGGCGACACTGAGCCTGCGTCGATCGAACAGCAGCGCCACCTGGGCCTGACCGCGCCGTCGCAATACGACCTGCGCAACCTGTTCCAGATCAACGTCGAAGAAGGCCGCCACCTGTGGGCCATGGTGTACCTGCTGCACCGTTACTTCGGCCGTGATGGCCGCGAAGAGGCCGACGCACTGCTGCAACGCACGTCGGGCGATTCGGACAACCCGCGCATCCTGGGCGCCTTCAATGAAAAGACGCCCGACTGGCTGGCGTTTTACATGTTCACCTATTTCACCGACCGCGACGGCAAGTTCCAACTGTGCGCGCTGGCTGAATCCAGTTTCGACCCACTGGCCCGCACCACCAAGTTCATGCTCACCGAAGAAGCCCACCACATGTTCGTGGGCGAATCCGGCATCTCGCGCGTCATCCAGCGCACCTGCGAAGTGATGAACCAGTTGAAGACCGACGACCCGGCCAGCGTGCGCGCGGCCGGCGTGATCGACCTGCCCACTATCCAGCGCTACCTGAATTTCCACTACAGCGTCACCATCGACCTGTTCGGCGCCGACCAATCGTCCAACGCCGCCATCTTCTACGGCTCGGGCCTGAAGGGGCGCTACGAAGAAAGCAAACGCACCGATGACCACCAGCTCAAGAACGACACCTACCGCGTGCTGACGGTCAACAACGGCAAGCTTGGCGAAGCCGAGGTGCCGATGCTCAATGCCCTGAACGAAGTGCTGCGCGACGACTTCATCCGCGACTCGGTCGCCGGTATCGGCCGCTGGAACAAAGTCATCGAAAAAAGCGGCATTGCGTTTCGCCTGCAAGTGCCGCACAAGGCCTTCAACCGCCAGATCGGCACGCTGGCCGGCATCCGCATGTCGCCCGAAGGCGAGGTGCTGTCCGAAGCGCAGTGGCAGGCCCACCGGCACCAGTGGCTGCCCACGCCCGAAGACCGCGAATTCGTGGCCTCGTTGATGGGCCGCGTCACCGAGCCGGGCAAGTTCGCCAACTGGATCGCGCCGCCAGTCATGGGCGTGAACCGCCAGCCGGTGAATTTCGAGTACGTCCGTTTCAACTGAGGCCCGGCGGCGGCGCGCGGCGCCGCCGCGGTGCGTATTGGGATGACCGCGATGAACGCAGCCCTGCCCGTAGATGTCCTGAAGCAGCATCTCATCGATCCCGAGATCTGCATCCGCTGCAATACCTGCGAAGAAACCTGTCCGGTCGACGCGATCACGCACGACAGCAACAACTACGTGGTCGACCCCGACATCTGCAACGGTTGCATGGCCTGTGTGCCACCGTGCCCGACCGGGTCCATCGACAACTGGCGCCTGGTCGTGCGCGCCCAGGCCTACACGCTGGCGGACCAGCTGGGCTGGGATGAACTACCGCGCGAACAAGCGCTGCCCGAGGTTACTGCGGCGGTCTTGCCGCCGGCCAATGCCGCCGCACCGGAGCCGCCCGCGAACGTCGCCTACACGGCGGCCGGCGCCAGCGTGCCGCCCTGGTCGGCGGCGCATCCCTATGTCAACCTCTACACCCACAAGACCCCCGTCACCGCGACCGTGGTGGGCAACTACCGCGTCACCGGCGCGGACACCGACAGCGACATCCACCACCTCGTGCTGGACTTCGGCGAACTGCCGTTCCCGGTGCTGGAAGGCCAGTCGATCGGCATCCTGCCGCCGGGCGTCGATGCGCAGGGCCGGCCGCACCACGCGCGCCAATATTCGCTGGCCAGCCCGCGCGATGGCGAACGCGCCGGCTACAACAACCTGTCGCTGACCGTGAAACGCGTCACCGAAGACCATCAGGGCAACGCTGCCCACGGGGTATGTTCGAATTACCTTTGCGACCTGGTCAAGCACGATACGGTGCAAGTCATCGGCCCTTTCGGCCAGACCTTCCTGATGCCCAATCATCCGCGGGCCAACCTCATCATGATCTGCACGGGCACCGGTTCGGCGCCGATGCGCGCCATGACCGAGCGCTATCGGCGTCGCATCGATACCGGCGAGAACGGCCGGCTGATGCTGTTCTTCGGCGCCCGCACCGAGCGCGAGCTGCCGTACTTCGGCCCGCTGATGAAACTGCCGCGCGACTTCATCGACATCAATCTGGCGCTGTCGCGCGAAGCGGGCCAGCCCAAGCGCTATGTGCAGGACATGATCCGCGAGCGGGCCGCCGATGTGCTGGGCTTGCTGGCGGACCGCAACACCTGCATCTACGTGTGCGGATTGAAGGGCATGGAAGTCGGCGTGCTGGACGCGCTGCGTGATGTGACGATGCAATCGGGGCAGGATTGGACTATCCTGCATGACGTGTTGCGCCGCGAGGGGCGGCTGCACTTCGAAACCTACTGACGTCGAGATTCATCGACTCGGAACCGGCGCGGCAAGACTGGGCAAGCCTGGCACGGCAAGCCCGACCTGCTTTGGCGCGCCGCTTGCATCACGAGGGGAAGTCCACCCATGAAGTTCGCCGATTTCAAGGACGGCATGCTGATCAAGGCCGGTCCTGTCACCATCACCGAAGCCGAGATTCTCGAGTTCGCCCGCAAGTACGATCCCCAATGGTTCCACACCGACGTCCAGCGCGCCGCCGAAGGCCGCTGGGGCGGCCTCATCGCCAGCGGCTGGCACACCTGCGCGCTGGCCATGCGCATGGCGGTGGACTCGGCGCTGCACGATTCCGAATCCTTCGGCTCGCCCGGGCTGGGCGAAGTGCGCTGGCGCACGCCGGTGCGTCCCGGCGACCAACTGCGGCTGGAGGCCCGTGTGCAGGGCGTGCGCACGTCGTCGTCGCGTCCCGACCTGGGCATCATCACCTGGGCCTGGACGGTGCTGAACCAGCACGATGAAGGCGTGCTGGAACTGGACGCCACCAGCCTGTTCGACTTGTCCGGAGACTGATTCCGTCCGAGGTGTCGGACGGTTCGCACACCGCGTCCGTCATCCGCGCACGCCATGTCGCAGTTCGCTTGCCGCGGAAAGTGCTAGCCGCCTAACATGACTGCGTCGTGGGCGAATTGCGTCCATTGATCCCGAAAGCCCGCCCAGGACACTGAGCGGGCTTTTTGCATGGGGCCAATGAATCCGGCATCGCCCCAGCCATGTATCGCCCACCCGCATTGTGCCGGTGGGCTTTTTTTATACGGCGGCACTGCCGCGTTCTGTCTTCAAGGGCCCCTCATGCAAATCCTCAAACCCATCAAGGTCGGCCAGGCGCCGAACGACCAGACCGGCGATACCTTGCGCGACGCCATGGTCGTCGTGAACGAGAACTTCACCAAGACCCGTAGCGGCGTCGATGCCGTGGAAGTCGCGGCGGCCGCCGCGCAGCGCAAGGCCGATGCTGCCATTGCCGCCACGGAAAAAGGCGCGTCCGGCGGCGTGACGCCGCTGGACGCCGCCGGCAAGGTGCCGGCCGCGCATCTGCCGGAACCCGCCATTCCGCTGGCACAGAAAGCGGCGCCGGGCGGTGTCGCGCCCCTGGACGAAGGCAGCCGCGTGCCGGTCGATTTCCTGCCGATCACGGAACCGGCCGTGCCGTTGGCGCAAAAGGGCCAGCCTGGCGGCGTCGCCACGCTGGCCGCAGACGGCAAGATCGCGCCGGTGCAATTGCCCGACCTGATTCCCGCCGCTGAAAAGGCACAGCCGAACGGCGTTGCCACCTTGGCGGCGGACGGTCGGATCGTGGCGGGCCAGTTACCCGCGTTGATACCTGCCGCCGACAAGGGCCGACCCGGCGGCGTGCCGACGCTGGACGCCGAAGGCCGTGTGCCCGCTGCGCAATTGCCGGCGATGCAGGATGCCGTGCCGCTTGCTGAAAAAGGGCAGCCCGGCGGCGTGGCGACGTTGGCCGCCGATGGCCGCGTACCCGTCACGCAATTGCCGCCGATCGACAGCATTCCGCTCGGTTTCGTGACGTGGTGGCCGAGCCGTACGGCGATCCCCGCCGGTTGGGCACCGCTGGACGGGCAGGTGATCAATCGGGCGACGTATCCGGATATGTGGGCGAGCGTGCAGGCGGGTAAATTCCCGGTGGTGCCAGAGGCGACTTGGCAAAACGATGCCTCGGTTCGGGCCAGCTACACGACCGGTGACGGCACGACCACGCTGCGCCTGCCTGACCTGAATGGTAAGTCGGCCGCGGCGCTGGGGGCAGTCGTGTTGCGAGGCGATGGGGCGTTGTCGGCGGGTACTTCCGGGGTGATCCAGCGCGATGCGATGCAATTGGTGACGGGGGAACAAGCCTTTACCTATGGCGTGATTTCCGGCCCGGGCACCGGCCCATTCTCGAAAAGTGCGCAAGGGGATCGGGTGTTTCGATCCTCGCCGCCGTACTCCCTTGAGTTCTATGGTGATACGTTGAGATTCGACAATTCGCTGGGTGCGCGTACGGCGACTGAGACCCGTCCGTTGAATGCCACCGGTTGTTGGGTGGTCAAGCTGTTCGGCGTCGTGAGTAACGTGGGCGCGTTGGATGTGGCGCAACTGGCCTCCGACCTTGCCCAGGCGCAGTCTGCGATTCAACAATTGAAGAGCCAGGTATTCGGCGCCGGGCAAACGCTGCGGCAGCGCACCACGGTATTGCGTACGTGGTATCAGAACACGACGGGTCGTCCCATCATGGTGGGATCGCGCTTCATCGGGACCGCTGCCGGAACTCTCGTTGTTGCCGGGTATCTCAACAATGCCCCCAATTCCACCGGGGTGGTTACCTCTCACTATGAAACCATCCCAGGTGGATACGTAGACATGCGATGTGGATTCACCATGCAGGTTCCCCCCGGTTTATGGTGGACGGTCGATGGGCTGAACATGGATGTCGAGGCGGGTTTCAGCTGGGAATACGCCTGACGCCTTATCGCCGACGGCCGCCTTATCGCCTCACGGCCGCCGCATCGCCTTCAGGATATTCACCCCGTCCGGCCCCGCCGCAGCCTCCCACTGCTTCACCGAATCCGCCGCCGCATCCTTCAACGCCTTCCTCACCGGCATCGGCACCGCCGTATCGATCGTCACGCCGTTCTTGCGCATGTTCGCGTAGTTCTGCTGCAGCCTGCCTTCAATGCGCTTCCATTGCTCGGCCTCGGTCTGGGCGGCGGCCTGGTCGATGGCGCGGCGCGACTTCGCATCCAGCGCCTGGTAGGCCTGCAGGTTCATCGTAGCCACCGATACCGGCATGGCGTAGTTGATCTCGGCAAAGCGCGGCAGGTGTTCCCACAGCTTGCGGCCCGCGCCGCCGTCGCCTGACGACAGCACCGCGTTGACCTCGCCCGAGGCGATGCGCGGCATGGCGTCGGCGAACGAAATGTTCTGGGCCCGCGCGCCCGCCTTCTGCATCACGTCCTGCGACGTGGTGTCGTACGTACGGATGCTCAGCGCCTTCAGCGCCGCCACGCTGTCCACTTTCTCTTTGGACCAGATGCCCGAGGCCGGCCAGGGCGTGGTGTAGAGCAGCTTCTGGCCGTGCGCGGCCAGCAGCTTTTCATAGGCGGGGCGGGCGGACTTGTTCAAGGCGCGCGCCTTGCTCAGCGAGTCGGCCAGGAAGGGCAGCGACGACACGCCGAACAGCGGGTACTTCGCCGCCAGGGCGCCGGCAAAGGCGTCGCCGGCATCGACCTTGCGTGCTTGCACGGCATCGATCATGTCGCCGGACTTGATGCCGCGCGCGGCATCGAAACTGGCGTCGATGAGCACCTGGCCGCCGCTCTTGCCACGTACCAGCTCGGCAAAGGTGGACACGCCTTGCCCGGGCATCGAGGTGGCCGGGTATTCGGTGGTCATGGTCAGGGTGGTGGCGGCAAAGGCGCCGTGGCCCGCAAAAGCGATGGCCACGCCGGCCCACAGGCGGAGAGGGGAACTGCCGAGCATGCGCGACTCCTGGTCGTGATGGGAAAGTCGGGGTCGGGCGGGCCGGCGCCAGGCCATTGCCGCAAAGCGTACGGCAAGGCAAGTGCCTCGGCTAGTGCCTGATTACCCTACGTAACGCACGGCCAGTGGATCGAGCGCATGAAAAAAGCCGCCCATGGGGCGGCTTGCCGGCTCAGGCAAACGGGGCGGTCATCGCTGACCCCGCGCCTGCCAAGGCATTGCGCAGGCGATCAATAGAACGCCTGGATGCCGGTCTGCGCACGGCCCAGGATCAGGGCGTGCACGTCGTGCGTGCCTTCGTAGGTGTTGACCACTTCCAGGTTCACCAGGTGGCGGGCCACGCCGAATTCGTCGGAGATGCCGTTGCCACCCAGCATGTCGCGGGCCAGGCGCGCGATGTCCAGGGCCTTGCCGCAGGAATTGCGCTTCATGATCGAGGTGATCTCGACGGCGGCGGTGCCTTCGTCCTTCATGCGGCCCAGGCGCAGGCAGCCTTGCAGCGCCAGCGTGATTTCGGTCTGCATGTCGGCCAGCTTCTTCTGGATCAGCTGGTTGGCGGCCAGGGGGCGGCCGAACTGCTTGCGGTCCAGCGTGTACTGGCGAGCGGTGTGCCAGCAGGCCTCGGCGGCGCCGACAGCGCCCCAGGCGATGCCGTAGCGGGCGGAGTTCAGGCAGGTGAACGGACCCTTCAGGCCGGACACGCCGGGCATCATCTGGTCGGCGGACACTTCCACTTCGTCCATGACGATTTCGCCGGTGATCGAGGCGCGCAGGCCGACCTTGCCGTGAATGGCGGGGGCCGACAGGCCCTTGGTGCCCTTGTCCAGGATGAAGCCGCGAATCTTGCCGTCGAACTCACCGCCCACGCACTTGGCCCACACCACGAACACGTCGGCGATGGGCGAGTTGGTGATCCACATCTTGTTGCCGGACAGCTTGTAGCCGTCGGCGGTCTTGACCGCGCGCGTTTCCATGTTGCCGGGGTCGGAACCGTGGTTCGGTTCGGTCAGGCCGAAGCAGCCGATCCATTCGCCGCGCGCCAGCTTGGGCAGGTACTTCTGCTTTTGCGCTTCGCTGCCGAATTCGTTGATGGGCACCATCACCAGCGACGACTGCACGCTCATCATCGAGCGGTAGCCCGAGTCGATGCGTTCGACTTCGCGGGCGATCAGGCCGTAGCTGACGTAGTTCAGGCCGGCGCCGCCGTATTCGGCGGGGATGGTGGCGCCCAGAAGGCCCAGTTCACCCATTTCGGAGAAGATTTCCGGATCGGTCTTTTCGTTGCGGAAGGCGTTCAGCACGCGCGGGGCCAGCTTGTCCTGCGAATAGGCCTGGGCGGCATCGCGCACCATGCGTTCTTCTTCGGTGAGCTGCTGGTCCAGCAACAGGGGGTCTTGCCAATGGAAGGAAGGATTCGAGGACATGCTGGGTCTCCGCTATGGATTTCCGTTTTCGGAATCTGGAAAGTTTAAACCTAAAATAATTCGGGCGGCAAGCCGGGGTTTGCGCGACGCGCGCCTGCGCGCCGCTCGTGGCCTGGCTGGCGGTCGGGGGATCAGTGCTGGGCCTTGAGCGCGGCGTCGCGGATCTTGTCCAGCGTGGTGGACGGCGTGATGGCCTGCGGGTCGATGAAGCAGTGCAGGATCGCCGGCTTGCCGCTGGCCAGGGCGCGTTCGAACGCCGGGCCGAACTGCTCGTTGGTCTCGACGCGTTCGCCGTGACCGCCAAAGGCGCGGGCGTAGTCGGCGAAGTCCGGGTTCTTCAGCTCGGTCGCGGAAATGCGGCCGGGGTAGTGCTTTTCCTGGTGCATGCGGATGGTGCCGTACATGCCGTTGTCGACCAGCACCACGATGATGGGCAGGTCGTACTGCACCGCCGTGGCGAATTCCTGGCCGTGCATCAGGAAGCAGCCGTCGCCGGCAAAGCAGACCACGGTCTTGTCGGGCCAGACGCGCTTGGCGCCCACGGCCGCGGGCAGGCCGTAGCCCATCGAGCCCGAGGTGGGGGCCAACTGCGTGCCGTAGCGCGTGTAGCGGTGAAAGCGATGCAGCCAGGTGGCGTAGTTGCCTGCGCCGTTGGTCATGATGGCGTCGGCCGGCAGCGTCTTTTCCAGGTAGGCCATGACCTGGCCCATCTGCAAAACGCCCGGCGTGGTGACGGCGGCCGGGTCGCTCCATTTCAGGTACGACTCGCGCATGGCCTGCGTGCCTTCGGCCCAGGCGGGCTGGGCGGGCGCCTTCAGTCCGGCCAGCGCGTCTGCGAAGGCCGCGGGGGACGTGTTGATGGCCAGCGTGGGGCGATAGACGCGCGCCAGTTCGCCGGCATCCGGATGCACATGCACGAGCTTCTGCTTGGGCACGGGGATGTCGAACAGCGTGTAGGCCTGGCTGGGGTTTTCGGACATGCGCCCGCCCACCAGCAGCACCAGGTCGGCGTCGGCCACGCGCTTCTGCAGCGCCGGGTTGATGCCCAGGCCGACGTCGCCGATGAAGCAGGGGTGGTCGGCCGGGAACAGCATCTGACGTCGGAACGACACGGCCGTGGGCAGCGCATGGCGCTGCGCGAAATCGGCAAACTGCTGCACCGCGCGCGCATCCCAGCGGGTGCCGCCCAGAATGGCGACCGGGTTGCGGGCCTGCGCCAGCAGTTGTTGCAGGTCGGCCAGTTGGCCGGCCGTGGGGGCGGCGTCGATGACTTCGTAGCGCGGCGCGTCGGCCACCTTGGCGGCTTCGACCAGCATGTCTTCGGGCAGCGCGATCACGACGGGGCCGGGGCGGCCCGAGGTGGCCACGTGGAAGGCGCGCGAGATCAGTTCGGGAATGCGTTCGACCTGGTCGATTTCGGTGACCCACTTGGCCTGCGTGCCGAAGACGGCGCGGTAGTCCATTTCCTGGAAGGCTTCGCGTTCGCGCATGCCGCGTTCGATCTGGCCGACGAACAGGATCAAGGGGGTGGAGTCCTGCTTGGCGATGTGCACGCCGGCCAGCGCGTTGGACGCGCCCGGGCCGCGGGTGACCATGCAGATGCCGGGTTCGCCGGTGAGCTTGCCGTGCGCGTCGGCCATCATGGCCGCGCCGCCTTCCTGGCGGCACACCGTGACCTTGATGTCGGCATCGTGCAGGCCGTCCAGCACCGCCAGGTAGCTCTCGCCGGGAACGCAGAAGACGTGTTTGACGCCCTGGGCGACCAGTTGGTCTACCAGGATATGGCCGCCAAGGCGGGAATCTAGCTGGGACATGGTGGGGGACGTAGTAAGCCGAGGTTGGGACTCCCGAGCATAATGTTCCTTGATCGCACAACGCAATTGATAAAATTGCACAATCTAGTGACCCCCCGGCACGACCCCCGATGCTGCGCCGCGATAAGCGGGCTGCGGGTTTTCCCGGGTTTTTCGGTTTTTTTCCACGCGGTTCCCGCTCCATGAGAAACGGCATTCCCAACCTGAGCGCGTTGCAGGCCTTCGAGGCATCCGCCCGCCTGGGCAGCTTTTCGCGGGCGGCCGAAGAATTGTCCCTGACCCACAGCGCCATCCATCGACAGGTGGCCAGCCTGGAATCGCGCCTGGGGGTGCAGTTGTTCACCCGCGTGCGGCGGCGCATCGTGCTGACCGACCATGGCGCGGAATACGCCGGCCGTATCCGTCACCACCTGGACCAGATCGAGAAAGACACCTTCGGCCTGGTCAGCCGCACCGGCATGGGCCGCAGTATCCACATCGCCGTCGTGCCCACGCTGGCCACCACCTGGCTGATCCCGCGGCTGGCCGATTTCCAGCGCGAACAGCCGGACATCACCGTCAGCCTGTCGGTGCGCACCTTGCCCTTCCAGTTCAAGGACCAGCCGTTCGACGGTGCGCTGTACCACGGCGATACGCTGTGGCCTGGCACCCAGGGCGTGCTGCTGTTTCCCGAGCGCGAACTGGTGCCGGTGTGTGCCCCGGCGCTGGCGGCCAGGGTGACCGAGGCCGGCGCCAGCGCGCTGGCCGGCATGACGCACCTGCACCTGAGCTCGCGCCCCGACGCCTGGCGCCAGTGGTATGGCGCGCACAACTACCTGTACGGCCCCCAGGCCGCCGGCGGCCCGCGCTACGAGCTGTTCACCATGGTGATGGCCGCGGTGCAGGCCGGCCTGGGCGTGGGCCTGATGCCGCGCTTCCTGGCCCAGCCGGCGCTGAACCAGGGCACGCTGGCCATGCCGGTGCCGCAGGCCTTGACGGTCAGCCAGGGCTATTACTTTGGTTATCCGCTGCGCAGCGAACGATCGGACGCGCTCAAGCTGTTCGAAGTCTGGCTCAAGTCGGCCGCCGCGGCGGTGGCCGGCCGCTGACGCCGCCGTAGAATGGGACCAATTTTTTCAGTCCTTGCCATGCCAGAACCCCGCCCATCGCTAGCTTCCCAGCCCGACATCGACGCCTTCATCGACGCCGTCTGGCTGGAAGACGGCCTGTCCGCCAATACCCTGGCCGCCTACCGCCGCGACCTGACGGGTTTCGCGCGCTGGCTGGAAGACCCCGAGGCCTATGCCCGCGAGATGGCCGATCGCTACGGCGACGCGGCGTCCCCCCATGCCTTGCCGGCCGGCCCCGCCAAGCCCCTGGCCGAGGCGGACAAGGGCGACATCGAAGCCTGGTTCGCCTTTCGCCACGAGGAAACCCGCGCCACCACCGCCAATCGGCGCCTGGCGGCCCTGCGGCGCTTCTATGCGTGGGCGCTGCGCGAGCACCGCGCGCCGGGCGATCCCTGCCTGACGCTGGTGGCTGCCAAGCAGCCGCCGCGCCTGCCCAAGACGTTGTCCGAGCAGCAGGTGGATGCGTTGCTGCGCGCGCCCGACCTGGGCCAGCCGCGCGGCCTGCGCGACCGCGCCATGCTCGAAACGCTGTACGCCACCGGCCTGCGCGTGTCCGAACTGGTGGGCGTGCGGGCGCTGGATGTCAGCCTGAACGAGGGCGTGGTGCGCGTGGTGCTGGGCAAGGGCGGCAAGGACCGCCTGGTGCCGCTGGGCGCCGAGGCCGCCCACTGGATCGACCAATACCTGAAGACCGCGCGCCCCGAACTGGCCGCCGGCCGCGTCAGCGATGCGCTGTTCATCACCGGTCGCGCTGAAGCCATGTCGCGTCAGGCGTTCTGGCAGCTGGTGAAGAAATACGCGCTGCTGGCCGGCGTGAACGCGCCGCTGTCGCCGCACGTGTTGCGCCATGCCTTTGCCACGCACCTCTTGAACCACGGCGCCGATCTGCGCGTGGTGCAGATGCTGCTGGGCCACGCGGATATTTCCACCACGCAGATCTACACCCACGTGGCGCGCGAACGCCTGAAGGCGCTGCACGCCGCGCATCATCCACGGGGCTGACGCCGGGTCGTCGCCTTATCGTCCTATTCCAAACGCAATCCCCATGAGTAAAGCCCGCCACGTTTCCGAAACGCCCGCCACCCAGTTCCTCAAGCAGCACAGGGTGGCCTACACCGAGCACACCTACGACTACGTCGATCATGGCGGCGCCGGCGAGGCGGCGCGCCAGCTGGGGCTGGACCCGCATGCGGTGGTCAAGACGCTGGTGATGGAAGACGAGTCGGCCAAGCCCCTGATCGTGGTCATGCACGGCGATCGCGAGGTTTCCACCAAGAACCTGGCGCGCCAGGCCGGCCTGAAAAAGGTCGAGCCCTGCAAACCCGAGGTCGCGCAGCGCCACTCGGGCTACCAGGTGGGCGGCACGTCCCCCTTTGGCACGCGCAAGAAGATGCCGGTGTGGGTCGAGGCCGACGTGCTGCAATACCCGGTCGTCTACATCAACGGCGGGCGCCGCGGCTACCTGGTGGGGATCGACCCCAATGTGCTGGTCAGCCTGCTGGGTGCCAAGCCGGTGACGGTGGCGCTGGAATAGGGGCGCTTCGTCGGTCGACCGGCAGCGCCCCGGTTCGCTCCAAGCGTGGTATCCCGTTACCACCCTTGCGCAGGGCGCCGGGGGCACAATGGCCAAAGAACATCAAGAACCGGCCGCCCAGCCTTGGGCGCCTGAACCGGCCCAGCCCCCATCCCAGGAGACAAGCATGAGCAAGAGACTATTGATGCTGGTCGGCGACTACGCCGAAGACTACGAAACCATGGTGCCGTTCCAGACGCTGCTGGCCGTGGGGCACACGGTGCACGCCGTCTGCCCGGGCAAGAAGTCCGGCGAAAGCATCGCCACCGCCATCCATGACTTCGAAGGCGCGCAGACCTACAGCGAAAAGCGCGGTCACAATTTCGCGCTGAACTACGACTTCGATCGCGTCGAGGCGGGTTCCTACGACGGCCTGGTGATCCCCGGCGGCCGCGCTCCGGAATACCTGCGTCTGAACGAAAAGGTGCTGGACATCGTGCGCGCCTTCGACCAGGCCAAAAAGCCCATCGCCGCCGTGTGCCACGGCGCCCAGCTGCTGGCCGCCGCCGGCATTCTGAAGGGCCGCACCTGCTCGGCCTATCCGGCGTGCGCGCCCGAAGTGCGCCTGGCCGGCGGCACGTATGCCGAGATCGGCATCGACCAGGCCTATACCGATGGTCACCTGGTCACGGCGCCGGCCTGGCCCGCACACCCGGCGTGGCTGTCGCAGTTCCTGGCCGTGCTGGGCACCAAGATCACGCACTGAGCGCATCGGTCATGAACCAGCGCCTGCCGTGAGGCAGGCGCTTTTTTTTGCTACGCGAAGTCCAGCACGATGCGGCCTTCGATCTGGCCGCGGCGCATCCGGTCGAACACGCTGTTGATGTTTTCCAGCTTTTCGGTGGCCACGGTGGCGTGCACCTTGCCTTCCTCGGCAAACTGCAGCGATTCCTGCAGATCCAGGCGCGAACCCACGATCGAACCGCGCACCGTCACCCCATTGAGCACCATGTCGAAGATCGACAGCGGGAAGTCGCCGGGCGGCAAGCCGTTCAGCGCCACCGTGCCGCCGCGCCGCACCATGCCCAGCGCCTGCTCGAAGGCCTTGGGCGATACCGCGGTGATCAGCGCGCCATGAGCGCCGCCGATTTCCTTTTTCAGGTACGCCGCTGGATCGGTGGTCTTCGCGTTGACGGTGACCTCGGCGCCCAGCCGCCTGGCAAAGGCGAGCTTGTCGTCGTCGATGTCCACCGCTGCCACGTTCAGCCCCATGGCACGCGCATATTGCACCGCCATATGGCCCAGGCCGCCGATGCCGGAAATGACCACCCAGTTGCCCGGGCGGGTATCCGTCATCTTCAGGCCCTTGTAGACGGTGACGCCGGCGCACAGCACCGGGGCGATGTCGACAAAGCCCACGTTCTTGGGCAGCAGTCCCACATAGTCGGCCGCCGCCAGCGCGTACTCGGCAAAGCCGCCGTTGACGGAGTAGCCCGCATTCTGCTGTTGTTCACACAAGGTTTCCCAGCCGCCCAGGCAGTGTTCGCAATGGCCGCAGGCGGAATACAGCCAGGGGATGCCGACGCGATCGCCTTCCTTCACATGGGTCACGCCTTCGCCCACGGCCACCACGTGGCCCACGCCTTCGTGGCCGGGAATGAACGGCGGGTTGGGTTTGACGGGCCAGTCGCCCTCGACCGCGTGCAGGTCCGTATGGCACACGCCGCAGGCTTCAATCTTTACCAGGAGCTCGCCGGCCCGGGGGCGAGGCACCGCGACTTCTTCGATTTCCAGGGGTTTGCCGAATGCTCGTGCAACTGCGGCCTTCATCGTTTTTTCCATCACTACCTCCGAAGTCAGATCAGTTTCACCATGCTCGGATGGGCACGCGTCCGAGACCTTGATTTATATC
Source organism: Achromobacter sp. FW305-C-28 (assembly GCF_058783235.1). Classification (NCBI taxonomy): domain Bacteria; kingdom Pseudomonadati; phylum Pseudomonadota; class Betaproteobacteria; order Burkholderiales; family Alcaligenaceae; genus Achromobacter; species Achromobacter sp. FW305-C-28. The sequence continues at coordinate 227,038 of NZ_JBYSYL010000006.1, forward strand.
AACCGTGTCCGGATGCGAGGCCCGTCGAAACGTGTCGTTTCAGAATGGCGCCTGGGTTCCCCAGGGGATGCCGCAACTTGCCGCGCCCGAGCCTGTCGTCGTACAGTGGACCGCAGCCCCGTCCCCGCACCAGGAGCGCCCATGTGTGAAATCTTCATCCGCGCGAGCGAACAGTCCTACGCGCCCGAAACCCGTTCCCTGCGCCTGCATGGCGTGGCCACCAGCCTGCGGCTCGAACAACTGTTCTGGCAGGTGCTGGAAGAAATCTCGGCGCGCGACGGCATGCGGGTCACTCAGCTGATCGAACGCCTGTACGACGAACTGGTCGAGTACCGCGGCGAGGCGGCCAACTTCACCTCGTTCCTGCGCGTCTGCTGCCTGCGCTATCAGTTGCTGCAAGCCGAAGGCCGCATTCCCGCCGATACGGGCGTGCCGATTCGCTCGCTCAATGCGCAAGCCGTGCTCGAAGGCCTGCCGACGTCGCTGTACGACCCGCAGCCCCTGCGCCAGAAACGGCCCGTGGCGGCCTAGTCGGCCTTGTCACGGCAGGCAGGCCCTACGCCCCGGCGCAGCGGCAGGCGTGCCGTCAGGGCAGGGCGGCGCAGGCGAAAAAAAGCCCGATCCAGGATCGGGCTTTTTCGTGGGCGTTTGCCGCAGGCATCAACCGCCAGGCTGGGCCGAGGCCATGGCCACTTCGCTTTGCACGATGCGGCGGATGCGCACGGCATCGCCAATGCGCGAGAGCTTGCCCTGCGAATCCAGCAGCACGATCGCCAGGTCGCGGCCGTTGATGCGGGCCAGCATCACCAGGCATTCGCCGGCTTCGTTGATGTAGCCGGTCTTGGAGACCTTGATGTCCCAATCGGGCTTGCGCACCAGCAGGTTGGTGTTGCGGAACGTCTGCGTGCGGTTGTTGATCTCGACGTCGTACTCGGTATCGGTGGAGTAGCGGTGGATCAGCGGGCGTTGCGAGGCGGCGCGCAGCAGGCGGGCCAGGTCGTGCGGCGACGACACGTTGTTGCTGGACAGGCCGGTGGGCTCGATGAAGTGCGTGCTGGTCATGCCCAGCGACTGCGCCTTGGCGTTCATGGCGGTCACGAAGGCGGGCAGGCCGCCGGGGTAGTGACGGCCCAGCGCATTGGCGGCGCGGTTTTCAGAGGACATCAGCGCCAGGTGCAGCATGTCGCCGCGCGACAGCTTGGTGCCCACGCGCAGGCGCGAGGTGGTGTGCTTCAGGCCATCGACGTCTTCGTCGGTGATCTCGAGCATTTCGTCCATGGGCTGGTTGGCGTCCACCACCACCACGGCCGTCATCAGCTTGGAAATGGAAGCGATGGGGCGCACCACGTTTTCGTTCTTGGCGAAGATCACGGTGGACGTGGCCAGGTCCTGCACGTAGGCGGTGCTGGAACGCAGCGCGGCGGCTTCGGCGCGCACCGACACGGCGGGCGGCGGCATGGCGGCCGATGCGGCGGCTGCGCTGCGCTGGCCGCGAGCGGGTTTGTTGGGTTTGCCGTTCTTGCCGGCGGCGCCCTTCTTGGCCGGGGTTTGCGCTGCGACGGCTTGCTTGCCGCCCTTGGGCGGGGCCTTCTTGCCGGCGGCCGGCTTGGGGGCGCCCTTGGCCGATGCCTGCTTGCCAGCGGCCGCCTTCGGCGTGCCCTTGGCGGCGGCCGACTTCGGCGCGGCCTGCTTGCCTGCGGCAGCCTTGGGCGCGGCCTTGCCTGCGCTTTGCTTGCCGGCGCCGGCTTTGGCGGCGGGAGTCTTCTTGGCTTGTTGCGCCTTGCAGGCCGCCGATTTGGCGTTGGTCTTGCAAGGGTCGGTGTTTTTCGCGGCGAACGCGGCGGAGGGTAGGAGCGCGCACATCGCCAGCGCCGCCGGCGCTATCGCGTTCGCAATCGCACGTTTCCAGTTAAATGCCATGGTTTGAGCAGGCTTGTCAGTCTGTGAAGAATTATTTCCCGGTCCGGGCTTGCGGTGCGCGAGGAAAAGTCCAGATGAATTAGAGGCTTACGCGTAGAATTTAAACAGCAATTTCAAGTTGCGCGCAAGACGATTCGCTATCATCGCCTAAAAAAATACCGGGGACATATTGACGGATGATCAATTTGTCACCAACGGCGTCCCGAGAAGCTACCGTCGCGCGGCGCGTGAGCGTAGCCCGGATTAACCCTCATCTTGCTGAAAGGGCTGAATTTTCTTGGGGTTGGCGATGCAGGGGGCGGGATAACGCCAGGGGCGGGGCTGCGGGGGGGCGCAGTCTAGGCCGGGGGAAGGGTGGCCTCGCCGGGTGGAATCGAACCACCAATTGACCCTTAGGAGGGGCCGGTTATATCCATTTAACTACGGCGAGACGGGCAAGGCATTGAAAATAAAGAATTTATTCTTTATGCCTGAAATGCTGAGAGGCGCATTCTATCATTCGGCATCAGACCTTACGTCTGGGCGCGAGCCCATCTGCCTGTCCCATTCGTCGCACAGCTTGCGGAAGGATCGGCATCGTTCCAAGGCTTGCGGCAAATTCATCTTGGCGGAGAACGCAGGCTGATCTGTCGTCTCGCCATAGACCTGATTGCCCATTCGTTCCCGCAACCATCCTTTGGCATTTCTCGGCGCTTCCGCGTCAATGTGTAGATCGGCGGCTGTGATCTTCAATGAACGTTCCCCATTCAGCGAAGCGGCTGCGCCGATGAACCACGCCTCGTATTCCCGATTTGCCAGTATGACGGAGACGGGGCGGTGAGGCAGTACCGCACGGGCACGGGCGAGGACGCTGGCACCCAGTTCGGCGGGGCAATCGTCATCGGCGTCCAGCAAGACCATGACCCAGCCATCGTCGCCACATTTGGCCGCGGCGAAGAGCAGGTGCCGCTGGAATTCTTCTTCACGGCGCAAAAATCTGTCGCGATGGACTCGGATGGGTGGGCATACCTCGATGTAGGCGTCCGGGTTGCGCCAGTTCCCGATCCTTCGCAGCAGGATGGGTAGCGAGACGACTTCACCGTGGCCTTCGACGATGCACGCCACACGGGTCATGGATTGCCGCCGTCAAACAGCTGGGCTTGGTGGGCGGCTTGGTCACGCAGGGCGGCAGGATCAGGGGCCAATTGACCGAGCTTGAGAAGTTCTCCAGCTGAAAACAGATGCTGGCGTATGGCTTCGCGGGATGCCATATCGATCGGGGCAAGTTTGGTTTCGCCTTCGTCGGACACAATGGCCAGGATTTGATCGTCTCGGATGGAAGCGTCATCCAGCAGATCGGGACTATGGCTGGTAACGATGACCTGCGTATTCTGCGTGGCGCGTTCGAGCGCCTCCCGCAGCGCCGCGCTGGCCGCGGGGTGCAGTGTGGTTTCCGGCTCTTCGATGCCGATCAGGGTCGGCGCGAAATCCTGGTTGGTTTGAAACAGGGCCGTTAGAACGCCCAACGCGCGAAGTGTGCCGTCTGACATGTTGTGGGCGGAGAAACGCCAAGGATCTTTGGCGCCTGGCACGTCTTGACGGAATTCCAAGGTTTCCATCGGACCGACTTGCACCCTGGTCACTTCATGGACGGTGGGCACGACGGTCTGAAGGTATTCGGAGATGGTTTCGATGGCGCCAGGATTCACTTTTTCGAGGTGTCCGATGACGCTTGCGATGTTCTCGCCCTCGGGCTTGAGCAGACGGCCTTCTTGCGGCTTCTGCAAATCACGCATCATTTTGGGATTCAAATTGTAGAAGCCCATGCTGGTGAGTGCGTCGTAAATGGGTCTGAAATCGCTCAATCCGGAAAGTGCCACCAACGCCAGGCGATCTTTCGTGAAAGCAGGCAACGTCGTTTCGCTGCTTTGCACAACTTCACCGCGCTCGATGCGGTAGAACGGACCCTTGCCGACGCCGCCCAGGCTGCATTCTTCGGCTTGGACCTCGAAGCCACGATTCTTCAACGCACCCACATTGAAAGCGTAGTGGCCGTGTTGATCTCCAATTCGGAATTCCAGGCGGATTCCAAAATGAGTGGGATGTCCGCTGGACCGCCTGCGAACTTCCGAGAGGCCGCCGCGCCGGCTCAGGGCTTGATCAAGCGAGCTGCTCAACGCATCGGTCACCAGATGCAGTGCGTCGACGAAATTGCTTTTGCCGGCGCCATTGGGTCCGACCAGATACGTCAGCGGGCCTAGTGCGACGTCGCACTGACCGATGCCTCGGTAGTTGCGAAGAACGACTCGGGTGATGAAGGGAGCGGCTTTCATGGGTGATATCCCTGGGGGAGTCCGGGAATGGTAACAGTGCAGACCAAGAGCAAAAGGGGTATCGGGTGGGCTGAGCCAAAAATAGTGGATTTAATCAACTATATGCCCTATATTGACTGCCACGGCCGGACCACGCGGCAGGCAATGCCCAGCGTTCGGCCCCCATACCTAGAACATCCAGGAGTGAGGCATGACCCCGACTTTCCACACGATCTTGCTGGACGTGCAGGACCGTGTCGCCACGGTGACGCTGAACCGGCCCGACAGCCGCAATGCGCTCAATTCCCTCATGTGTGCCGAATTGGTGCAGGCCATGCAGTGGCTGGCGGCCGAGCCGACCGCGCACGTGGTGCTGATCAACGCGGCGGGTTCCGCCTTTTGCGCCGGCGCCGACCTGAAAGAGCGCAAGACCATGTCGAACGCCGAGATGACGGCGCGGCGCGTGCAGGGCTTTGCCGCGTATGGCGCCATCGAGCGCATGCCGCAGCCGGTGATCGCCGTGGTGCAGGGCGCCGCGTTCGGCTCGGGCTGCGAGATCGCCGGCGCGTGTGACTTCGTGCTGGCCTCGTCCGAGGCGGTGTTCTGCTATCCCGAAGTGGGTTGGGGCACGGTGGGCGCGACGCAGCGGCTGCCCCGCATTGCCGGCGCGCGCCTCGCGAAGGAACTGCTGTTTACCGGCCGTCGTTTCGATGCGGCCGAAGCGCGCGATATTGGCCTGGTCAACCACGTCTACGCACCCGATGCGCTGGCCAGCGAAGCCGCCGCCATGGCTGCGGCTATCGCTCGCGCCGCGCCGCTGACCGTGCGGCTGACCAAGCGCAGCATCGACCAGGGCCTGGCGACCACGCGCGAAGGCGCGATGGCGATCGAACTGCTGGCCATCGAGGAAAACCTGCGCGGCACCGACTGGAAGCAGGCCATCGCCGGTTTTGGCGGCGCAGGAGATCAAGCATGATCGCCCCGATGACGTTGTCGCAGGCGCTGGCGCGCCAGGTGGCCGAGCGTGCCACGGCGGAAGCCTTCGTGGCGCCGGGCGAACGCCTGACCTGGGCCGAACTGCACGACGGCGCGCAACGCATTGCGCGCGCCTTGTTGGCGGCCGGCGTGCGCCGTGGCGATCACGTGGGCGTGCTGCTTGGCAACGGCGGCACCTGGGTGCAGATCTTCTACGCCTGCGCCATGCTTGGCGCCGTGACTGTGCCGGTCAACACGCGCTTCAAGACCGATGAATTGGAGTTCTGCCTGAAGCAGGCCGACGTGACGCTGCTGCTGACGGCGGACACGTTCCTGGGCATCGATTTCCTGGATTTGCTGACGCAGGTCGAGCCGGCGCTGAACAACGCGTTGCCCGGGACGCGGCTGCCACGGCTGCGGCGCGTGGTGGTGCTGGGCGAGCGCTGCCCTCCCGGCGCCCAACCCTGGGAGGTGTTCATTGGGGCAGGCCATCCTGGGGCGGGCCATCCCGGGGCAGGCCATCCTGGGGCGGGCCATCCCGGGGCAGGTCATCCTGGGGCGGGCCATCCCGGGGCAGGCCACGTCGCCTCTCCCCCCGACGACACCGAACTCGCCGCCCGCCAGCGTGCAGTCACCCCCGACGACGTACTGCTGATCCAGTACACCTCCGGCACGACCTCGTTTCCCAAAGGCGTGATGCTGACGCACGCCAACATGTTGACCAACGCCTGGGCCGCGGCGCAGCGCATCGGCGTGCGGCCTGACGACCGCTACTTCAGCATCCGGCCGTACTTCCACGTGGCCGGCACTACGCTGTCGATCCTGGTCAGCCTGATGACCGGCTGCTGCCTGCTCACGCTGCCCAAGTTCGACGTGGCTGACGCGCTGCGCATGCTGGATGAAGAACGCTGCACGCTGACGTCCGGCAACGACACCATCTTCCTGATGTTGATGGGTCACCCGGATTTCGACCGCCGCCGCATCCATCTGCGCGGCGGCTGGGCGGCGGCGGGACCGCAGGTCATGCAGAAAATCCGCGACGTGATGGGCGTGCCCGGCATCTGCAACGCCTATGGCCAGTCCGAAGCGTCGCCGAACATCACGCTGTCTTCGTTTGACGACCCGTTCGAACTGCGTGCCATGGGCTGGGCGCTGCCGCATCCCGGCATGCAGGTGCGGGTGGTGGACCCCGGCACCGGCCAGCCGCTGCCGGCGGGCGAGCCCGGCGAGATCCAGGCGCGTGGCTGGAGCGTGATGAAGGGCTACTACAACATGCCCGAAGCCACGGCGCGCGCGCTGGGCCCGGACGGCTGGCTCAGCACCGGCGACCTGGGCGAGATGGACGCTTCGGGCCGCCTGCGCATGGTGGGCCGCCTGAAGGACATGTTCCGCGTGGGCGGCGAAAACGTCGCACCGGCCGAGGTCGAAGAAACCCTGCACGGCCATCCGGCGGTGCGCATGGCGCAGGTGGTGGGCGTGCCGGACGCGCGCCTGGGCGAAGTGCCTGCCGCGTTCGTGCTGCTCAAGGACGGGCAGGACTGCACCGCGGCCGAGCTGACCGCCTGGTGCAAGGCGCGCTGCGCCAACTTCAAGGTGCCGCGCTATGTCGAGATCGTGGACAGCTTCGAGCACATCGGCATGACCGGCAGTTCCAAGGTGCAGAAGAACAAGCTGCGCGCGCACGCGGTGGCGCTGTTCGGGCTGGAGCCGCAATCATGAGCGCGCGCGACGTGGTGCTGTGCGAATGTTTCGCGCGTGACGGCTTGCAGCACGAACCCGACTTCATCGCCACGGACATCAAGGCGGGCCTCATCGACCGCTTCGCCGCCCTGGGGTTCGAGCGGGTCGAAGCCACCTCGTACTCCAACCCCAAGGTCGTGCCGCAATTCGCCGACGCGACCGAGCTGCTGGCCGCGCTGCCGCGACGGGATGGCGCCTGGTACAAGGCCACCTGCGCCAACGCCCGCGCGGTGCAACGCGCATTGATCGATCTGGACGCCGGCATCGGCGCCAACGAAATCAGCCTGCTGGTCTCGGCCAGCGAGTCGCATTCGGCGCGCAACCTCAAGCGCGACCGCGCCGCGCAATGGGACAACATTGCCGAAATGGCACGGCTGGCCGATGGCCGCTTTCGCCTGATCGGCACGATCTCGGTGGCGTTCGGCTGCCCCTTCGAAGGCGCCGTCGATCCGGACGCGGTGATGGCGGACGTGCGCCGTTTCGCGGCCCTGGGCGTGGGCATCGTGACCCTGGGCGACACCACTGGCATGGCCACGCCGGCCTCGGTGCGGGCGCTGTATGGCCGCATGGCGCGCGAGACGCCCGAGGTGACGCCGGTGGCGCACTTTCACGACACGCGCGGTACCGGCCTGGTCAATTACGTGGCCGCGCTCGAGGCGGGCGTCAGGTATTTCGACTGCGCTTTCGGCGGGGTCGGCGGCCATCCGGCCAAGGTGCGCTACGGCGGCGGCCATACTGGCAACGTCGCCACCGAAGACCTGGTCAACCTGTTCGAATCCATGGGCGTGCGCACGGGGCTGGACCTGCAGGCGCTGCCGGCGGTGTCGCAGCACTGCCAGGATGTGCTGGGGCGTGCACTGCACAGCCGGGTGGCCCAAAGCGGGTTCAATCCGCTGATCGCCGCAGCGAGGGCCGCGTGATGGCCGCGCGCCGCATTTGTATATCATGCGGGCAGCAACGCGCACCCCGTGCGCGCCCCGTATTCCCCTGCATTTGACGAGTTTCGCCATGGCCACCCGAACCGCATCCAAGCCTGCCACCGCCGCGCGCCCCGCCCCGCAAGCGCTCAAGGAACTGTTCTCGTATCGCCTGAACCGCCTGGCCTATGTGTCCAGCCGCATCGCCGCGGGCCTGAACGAAAGCCGCTACGGCGTGGGACCGCGCGAATGGCGCATCATCGCGCTGCTTGGCGCGGCGCCGGACATGTCGCTGAACACCGTGGCGCGGGAGGCCAACATCGACAAGAGCCAGGCCAGCCGCACCGTGTCCGAATTGATCGAGCGCGGCCTGATCCAGCGCAGCGCCGACAGCCAGGATGGGCGCGGCGTCAGCCTGGATCTGACGCGCGCGGGCCGGGCGCTGTACGACGAGATGTTCCCGGCGGCCGTCGAACGCAACGAGGCCATGCTGTCGGTGCTGACGCAGGCCGAGCGCGACGCCATGGAACGCATGCTGGACAAGCTGACGGGCCACGCGCTGGACATGCTGAACGAGTGCAAGGCGGAAGTGCCCGCGCGCCGCGGCCGGGGCGTACAACCGCGCTGAGCGCGAGGCGCGCGCCTTTTTTTACCCTTATTGTTGATTTAATCAATTAATTTGCAAGTCGCCATTGGCAAAGGATATCCGTGATGTCGGAATTGATCATCGAAGACCTGGGCGCCGTCCGGCTGCTGCGGTTGAACCGCCCGGAAAAGCACAACGCGCTCAACACCGCATTGACCACGGCGCTGCTGGACTCGCTGCGGCAGGCAGACCAGGACGCGTCGGTGCGGGCGGTGGTGCTGACGGGCAACGGCAAGTCGTTCTGCGCCGGCGCCGACACCACGGAATTCTCGGCCCTGACGCCGGAGCAACCGGATGCGGTGCTGCGCCGCGCCGATCTGACTACCGACCTGCACCTGGTGTTCTCGCGCATGGCCACGCCGGTGGTGGGCGCGGTGCACGGCAACGCGCTGGGCGGGGGCGCCGGCCTGGCGCTGGCCTGCGACCTGACGGTGATGGCCGACGACGTGCGCTTCGGCTATCCCGAGTTGCGCCACGGCATCGTGGCCGCGGTGGTCATGGCCAACCTGGTGCGCCAGGTGGGCCGCAAGCATGCCTTTGAACTGGTGGCGATGGCCGAACCGATCGACGGCGCCCGGGCCCTGGCGCTGGGCATCGCCAACCGTGTCGCGCCCGCCGCGCAGGTACTGGACCAGGCGCTGGCCATGGCGCAGCGCCTGGCCGGCTGGGAGCCGGCGGCCATGGGGCTGACCAAGCGCGCATTCCACCGCACGGCCGACCTGGGCCTGGCCGAGGCGCTGGGCGTGGGCCGCGACGCCAATGTCATCATGCGGGGCTTTCGCCAGGGAGCGGTGCGATGAGGCCGCTGGAAGGGGTCACCATCCTGGACCTGTCGCGCGTGCTGGCCTGCCCGTTTGCGTCGATGATCCTGGCCGAGCTGGGCGCGGATGTGATCAAGGTCGAGCAACCCGGCGGCGGCGACGAAACGCGCAGCTTCGAACCGAAAGTGCAGGGCGAAGGCGGATCGGAATCGGCCTACTACCTGGCCTTCAACCGCAGCAAGCAGTCGGTCACGGTGAATTTTCGCCATCCCGAAGGCCAGGCCGTGATCCGGCGCCTGGCGCAGACCTGCGACGTCGTGGTCGAGAATTTTCCCGTGGGCACGCTGGCGAAGTACGGCCTGGACCGCGACCATATTGCGCCCGACAACCCCGGCCTGATCTATTTCTCGTGCACCGGCTTCGGCATGACCGGCCCGTACGCGCCGCGCAAGGGCTATGACACCGTGTTCCAGGCCATGGGCGGCATCATGAGTCTGACGGGCGAACGCGGCGGCGGTCCGGTCAAGCCAGGGCTGCCGGTCAGCGACCTGACGTCGGGCCTGTGGGCCGCCATCGGCATCCTGTCGGCGCTGGTGGGACGAGCCCGTTCGGGCCAGGGTTGCCATATCGATTTCTCGATGCTCGATGGCCAGGTGGGCCTGCTGTCGCTGGCCGCCGCGCGCTATTTCGCGCTGGGCGAAGTGCCGCCGCGTCTGGGCACCGAGCACCCGGGGCGGGTGCCGTCCGCCGCGTTCGAATGCGGCGATGGCCGCTGGGTCCAGATCACCGGCAGCGACCAGCACTGGAAGCCGCTGTGCGAAGCGCTGGAATTGCCGCAATGGGCCGATGACCCGGATTTGGCGAAGAACGCCGTGCGCGTGGCGCGCCGCGAAGAAGTCATGGCCGGCCTGTCGGCCGCCGCCGCGCGGCTGACCCGCGACGAACTGTGCCGCCGTTGCGATGCGCGTGGCGTGCCGGCCGGCCCGATCCTGGACGTGGAAGAGATCCTGCATAACGAACACGTGCTGGCGCGCGGCATGGTGGCCAGCTACGACCATCCGTCCATTGGCCGCTTCGGTGCCGTGCCGGTGCCGTTCAAGTTCGACGGTTTCGACGATCCGCGGCTGGAGCGCCCGCCGTTGCTCGGCGAGCACACCGACAGCGTGCTGGGCGGGCGGCTGGGCCTGTCGCCCGCGCAGATCGAAGCCTTGCGCGCGCAGGGCGCAATCTAGGGCTGCCGTGCCAGGCGCGTATTCCGTTTCAACAGGCCTCGAGGCCTTGGGGCATGACGCCCCGGGCCTTGCCTGATTCAACCCCCAAAAAAACACAATATTCCAGGAGACAACCCATGAAGATTCTGCAGCGCCTGTTATGCGTCGCGGCGGCGGGCGCGTTAAGCGCCTCGGCCGTCGCGGCCGATTCGTATCCCTCGCAACCGATCACGCTGGTCAATCCCTATGCCGCCGGTGGCCCCGCCGACGTGCTGGGCCGGGCCCTGGCGCGCGAGCTGGAAAAGCAGCTGGGCAAAACCGTCATCGTCGAAAACAAGGCCGGCGGCGGCGCTGCCATCGGCGCCAACTTCGTCGCCCGCGCCAAGCCCGACGGTTACACGCTGCTGCTGGGCACGTCCGCCGCGCATGTGGTCACCCCGCTCATGCAGCAGACGCCGTACGACGGCATCAAGGACTTCGCCTTCGTGTCCATCGTCGCCAACCAGCCCAACATGCTGGTGGTACGGCCCACGCTGAAGGCAGAAAACGTCGAGCAGCTGATCGCGATGGCGCGCAAGGAGCCCGGCCGCATCAACTACGCCTCCGCCGGCCCGGGCAGCTCGCCGCACCTGGGCGCCGAACTGTTCCGCGAACGCGCGGGCGTGGACATCGTCCACATTCCCTACAGCGGCGCGGCGCCGGCCATCAACGACCTGGTGGGCGGGCAGGTGGACATGGCCGTGCTGAACCTGGCCGCCAGCCTGCAATTCATCCGCAGCGGCCGCCTGAAGGCGCTGGCGTACGCCAACGACAAGCGCTCCCCGCTGTTGCCCGACGTGCCGACCCTGGCCGAATCCGGCGTAAAGGGCGCCGAATCCGCGTCCTGGTACAGCCTGGCCGCGCCCAAGGGCACGCCGCCCGAGGTGCTGCAACGCCTGAACGACGCGGTGGCCAAGGTGAATGCCAATCCCGAATACGCCAAGCTGATGCAGGCGCAGGGTGTGGATCTGTGGAACATGACGCCGCAGGAAGCCACGGCATTCGTGGAAAAAGACCAGACCGCCATGCGCAAGCTGGTGCAGGCGGCGGGGTTGATGAAGAAATAAGGGAAGCTGGCAGGGAAGGGGGGCCGCCTTGGGCGGCCCCGTCTCGTTCATCCCGCCAACGCCGCCACGCGCTTGAGCGCCTCGCGGGTTTCGGCCACCAGTTGTTCCACCACGGCGCCTGCCGGCTGCAGGCTGTCGATCAACCCGGCGCTTTGTCCGGCCTCGACCTTGCCGCCTTGGACGTCGCCGTCGAACGCGGCCTGTTTCAGTGAGCTTGCCGCAAACATCGCGTCCAGCGCGGCGGCGTTGCCGCCGCGTTCGGCGGCCAGATAGTCGTGCGCGAAGGCGTTGCGCAGCATGCGTACCGGTGAACGGCCGCGGCCCACCAGGGTCGTGTCGGCCACGCCGGCCGCCAGCACGGCGTCTTTGTAGGCGTCGCAGACCCCGGCTTCGGGCGTTAACAGGAATCGGGTGCCCAATTGCGCGCCTGCCGCGCCCAGGCACAGCGCGGCGGCAATGCCCGCGCCGTCGGCGATGCCGCCAGCCGCCACCACCGGCACCGTCACACGGCGCACCACCGCGCGCACCAGCACTTGCAGGCCGATCTCGTCCGGACCGGGGTGGCCGCCGGCTTCCAGGCCCACCGCGATCACGGCATCCACGCCCGCCGCTTGCGCCTTGGCGGCATGCTCAGGGCTGGCAATGACCTGCAACCACTTGATGCCCGCTTCGCGCGCCCGGCCGATGTGCTTCTGCGGGCCGCCCTGGGACGCAATGATGACCGGCACGCCTTCGCCGATGGCGATGTCCATGTGTTCCTGCGCGCGCTTGTTGTACAGCGCAATGTTGACGGCGAAGGGCGCATCGGTGCCGTCGCGCACGTCGCGGATGGCGGCACGCAGCACGTCGGGGTACATCGGGCCGGCGGCGATCACGCCCAGCCCGCCGGCGCGCGATACCGCCAGCGCCAGCGCCGCATTGGACGAGGCCCAGCTCATGCCGCCCTGGATGATCGGATAGCGCGTGCCGAGCAAGCGGGTCAGCGGGGTCTGCAGAGTCATGGTCTTCTTGCCTGGGAAAATCTCATTCTGGAATATTTGGTTGATAAAATCAACTATATTCAATGCCGCGCGGCATTCATGGCGACGCGGTTAATGCCGGGGCGGCCAGGCGATTTGATTATCATGTGAAGGTCCGGCCTGCGGCTGGACCGTCCCGAGGAGGGGGCGTTTCTCTTCATCAATAAGAACAATCATGTCTGGCAATACTGATACGCTTTCCGTGCGCACCCTCGTTTTGGGCACTCTGGTCGTGCTTCTGGCCATGGGCGTGCGCGCCACCTTCGGCCTGTTCATGCAGCCGATGGGACTGGCCCATGGCTGGGGCCGCGACGTTTTCTCCATGGCCTTCGCGCTGCAGAACCTGGTCTGGGGCGTGGCCTGTATCTTCATGGGCATCCTGGCCGACCGCTATGGGTCCGGCCGCACCATCGCACTGGGCGCGGTGCTGTACATGTTGGGCATGATCGGCACGCGTTTCGCCACCGACGAGGCCACGCTGTACCTGAGCGCGGGCGTGCTGGTCGGGCTGGGCCAGGCGGGCACCACGTTCCCGGTGATCCTGCCGGTGGTGGCCCGCGCCGTACCGCCGGCCTACCGCAGCACGGCTATGGGCATCGCCAGCGCGGGCGGTTCGCTGGGCCAGTTCGCGGTGGTGCCGACCGGCCAGGTGCTGATCTCCGGCCTGGACTGGCCGGGTGCGCTGTGGGTGCTGTCGCTGTTCGTGGCCTGCGCCGCGCCGCTGGCGTATTTCCTGCGCGGCCGCCCGCAAGCCCAAGGCGGACCGCAGCAATCGCTGGCGGCCGCGGTGCGCCAGGCTGTGCGCCATCCGTCGTTCCATTTCCTGTTCTGGAGCTATTTCGTCTGCGGCTTCCACACGGCCTTCATCACGTTGCACCTGCCGGCCTACGTCACCGACGGCGGCCTGACGCCAGGTCAGGGCGCCACGGCCGTGGCATTGATCGGCCTGTTCAACGTGCTGGGCTCGTTCTACGCCGGCAAGCTGGGCGGCAAATACAGCAAGAAGCGCCTTCTGGCGGTGGTCTACGGCATGCGTGCCTTCGGCATCCTGCTGTTGTTGTGGATGCCGCTGTCGCCCTGGGTGCTGTATGCCTTTGCCGCCTGGATGGGCCTGTTCTGGCTGGGCACCGTGCCCCTGACCCAGGGGCTGATCGGGCAGATCTACGGCCTGCGTTATGCGGCCACGTTGTCCGGCATCGTGTTCCTGGGCCACCAGTTGGGCAGTTTCATCGGCGTGTGGCTGGGCGGCTATGCCTATGCCACGACCGGCAACTATGACCTGGTCTGGTGGCTGGGTGTGGTGCTGGCGGTGGTGGCCGCGCTGCTGTGCCTGCCGGTGCGCGAGCAACCGGTGACGCAACCGGCTGCCGCGTCCGCGTAATCAACCCGAGTCCGCCATGAGTTCCACGCCAGCCTCGCCACCCGCCTCGCCCAGACGCCACACCGGTTGGCGCGTGGCCGGCTGGGCCGCGCTGGCGCTGGTGCTGGGCCTGGCCTTCTGGGGCTACACCACGCCCGAGATGCAGATCCACTGGGAAAACCTGGCCTCACTGTGCGGTTTTTAGCCACGTAGAAGGGGTCGGCTCGCGGTATCCTACGGCGGTGAATTCTTCTTCGCCTTCCATGCAGGACACACCGCTTTCCTATCCCGACCTCGGCTTGCCCGACATCGGCGGCCTGCCCGCCGCCGACATGCTCGTGCTCACGGTCAACAACCGCCTGTCGCGCCGGCTCACGCTCGAACTGGCCGGCTTGCTGCGCCAAGAGCGCCAGGTCAGCGAACTGCCCCGCATCCTGCCTCTGTCCGCCTGGCTGGCCGAATCCGCCAACGAACTGGCGTTCGAGGCCGACGAAGGCGTGCCCGCCTACCGGCTGGACAGCTTCGCCACCCAATTGGTCTGGACCGAGGCCATCCGCGCCGAAGAAGCCGAACGCGTGCTGCTCGACGCCAGCCAGGCCGCGCGCCTGTCGATGGACGCCGACCTGCTCATGGACGAATGGGCGCTGCAAGTGCCGTCCGGCGCCGATACCGACGAATACCGCGGGTTCGCACGCTGGCGCCAGCGCTATCTCAAGGCCTTGACCGCCATCGATGCCGAAGACGCCAACCAGGGCTACGCCCGGGTCTTGCGTGCGCTGGAAGACGGCCGCCTGGCCACGCCGGGGCATCTGGTGCTGGCGGGCTTTACCGATCTGTCGCCGCGTTTTCGCCGCCTGCTGCAAGCCTTTGAAGAGCGGGGCTGCCTGATCGCCCAATGGCGCGACGCGCAGCGCGCGCCGGCCACGCCGCAACGCTACGAAGCGCCCGACCAGGGGGCCGAATGGCGCGCCGCGGCCGAATGGGCGGCCAGCCAGCTCAAGCAGCATCCTCATGGCCGCTACGCCATCGTCTCGCCGCAACTCGAAGCCGAATCGCCGTTCGCACGCCGCATTCTCAGCCAGGCATTGGCCGGCCGGGGCGGCGAACCCGCGTTTGCGTTCAACGTTGCGGTGGGCCGACCGCTGAACGAATGGCCCCTGGCGCGCGCCGCGCTGGCCTGGCTGCGGGCGCTGGCCGAATGCGCGGCCGGCAAGGGCTGCGGTGTCGACATCCTGGGCGCGGCCTTGCTGGCGGGCCACTGCGCGGGCGACGTCAGCGAACGTGCCCGGCTGGCCGCGATAGATGCGCGCTGGCGCCGCCGCGGCCAGGTGCACGTCGCCGCGGCCGAATGGCGCAAGCAGCTGGCCGTGGTGCCGCCCCTGGCGCAAGCCTGGGGCCAGGCCATGGACATCTGGACGCAGGCCGGCAACCGCGCATCCTGCGATGTCTGGATGCTGCGCATGAAGGCCGCCCTGACGGCGCTGGGCTTTCCCGGCGAAGGCGTGCTGGACAGCGTCGGCTACCAGGTGCTGGGTGCGCTGGGCGATGCGCTGGCCAGTTTCTCGGCGCTGGCGCCCGCGGCAGGCAAGCTGGGCGGCGTGGCGGCAGTCAACCTGCTGCACAGCGTGGCGCGGTCGGCCTCGTTCCAGCCGCAGCGCGATCCCCTGGCGCGGCTGGACGTGCTGGGCCTGCTGGAAGCCGAAGGCGGCTTCTGGGACGGCGTCTGGATGCTGGGCCTGACCGACGACGTGCTGCCTGCTTCGCCCAAGCCGAATCCGCTGTTGCCGCTGGCCGTGCTGCGCCAGGCCAAGGCGCCGCGGGCCACCCCCGAACGCGAACGCGAATGGGCCGAAGGCATGTATGCCGCACTGTGCCGCTGCGCGCCTGCCCTCATCGTCAGCCATGCCCGCATGGACGGCGAACGCGAACTGCGGCCGTCGCCCCTGATCGCGGCGGCGCAGCCCACCGACTGGGCGCCCGCGCCCGCGCAAGGCCTCGCCGCGCTGCCCCAGGAATCCCTGGACGACGCGCAAGGCCCGCCGTTGGCGCCCGATGACCGCGGCGGCGGCGGCCTGGACGTGCTCGACACGCAGGCCCGCAATCCGCTCTGGGCGTTTGTGCGGCACCGGCTGGGCGGGCGCGAGCTGGCGCCGTATGCCGACGCCGCCACGGTGAACGTACGCGGCCAGTTCCTGCACAAGGCGCTGGAACTGGTGTGGGGCATGCTGCCCGATCAAGACGCGCTGCACGACACGCTGGCCACCGGCCGCCTGCCCGCGCTGCTGGAACAGGCGGTGGCGCAGGCCGCCGACGAAGAACTCAAGGAATACGCTCCTGCGCTCAAGGCGCTGGAATGCGCGCGCGCCCTGACCGTGCTGGCGTCGTGGCTCGACATGGAAGCCCAGCGCCTGCCATTTGCCGTGGCGCAGGTCGAGAAAAACCACGAATGGCGCCACGGCGCGCTGCATTTGAAACTGCGGCTGGACCGCATCGATGCCCTGGCCGACGGCCGCAATGTCATCGTCGACTACAAGACCGGCGTGGCCGCCTCAAAACCCGAACCCGACTGGTCGCGCAGCCGCCCCGTGAACGTGCAGTTGCCGTTCTACGCGTCGGTGCTGGCCGACGCCGCGGGCGGCGAGGTCGCCGGCCTGGTGCTGGCCCAGATCCACGCGCGCCAGGTGGCGGCGCAGGGCCTGGCCGACGAAGATCTCGGCATGCCCGGCATCACCCTGGCCGCCGACAGCAAATACTTCGATGGCCTGACCTGGCCCGAAATCCGCCAGCGCTGGCGCAGTGCCATCGAATCGCTGGCCGACGAATATGTGGCGGGTTACGCCGCCAACGTGGCGTATCGCCGCGATGACTTGAAATACTGCGATGCGCTGCCTTTCCTGCGCTTGCACCTGGATGACGAGGACGCCTGAGCCATGGCCGATACAGAACGCCAGCCCCAGGACCACGCCGCGCGCGCGGCCGCGCTCGACCCCGCGCGCTCGTTCCTGGTGCAGGCCCCCGCGGGGTCGGGCAAGACTGAACTGCTCACCGACCGCATCCTGGCGCTGCTGGCCACGGTGAACCGCCCGGAAGAAATCGTCGCCATCACCTTCACGCGCAAGGCCGCGTCCGAAATGCATGCGCGCGTGCTCAGCAAGCTGCGCCGCGGCCTGGATGCCCCGCCCGACGCTGCGCACGAACGCCGCAGCTGGGACCTGGCCCGCGCCGCGCTGGCGCGCAACGACGAACTGGGCTGGCATCTGCTGGATCACCCGGCGCGCCTGGCCATCCGCACCATCGACTCGTTCTGCGCAGGCCTGGTGCGCAGCATGCCGTGGCTGTCCGAATTGGGCGGCATGCCCGAGATCACCGACGACGCGCGCGCGCACTACGAAGCCGCGGCGCGCGCCACGCTCGACCTGGCCGACGACTACGACGCCGTGCGCATCCTGCTGCGCCACCTGGACGTCGACGTGCAAGCCGCCAAAGAAGCCATCGCCGCCATGCTGGGCCAGCGCGATCAATGGCTGCCGCTGCTGCGCCACGGCTCCGATCGCGAGGCCCTGGAAGCCACCCTGGCCGAGGCCATCGGCGAAGATCTCGACGCCCTGTGCGAGGCCATGCCCTTTGGCTGGGCCGACGCCCTGTCGGGGCCGGCGCGCCTGGCCGCCACGCAGCTGCAAGACAGCGACGACGACAACAAGCTGGCCGCGCTGCTCGACTGGACCGACGAACTGCCCGCCGACGCCGAAGTGCTGGATCAATGGCGCGCCGTGGCGCACCTGTTGCTGACGGGCACCGGCACGCTGCGCAAGACGGTCAACAAGAACCTGGGCTTTCCGGCCAAGTGCGCTCACAAGGAACCCTTCGTGGCCTGGCTGGAAAGCGCCGACCCCGACGCCGCCTGGGTGCGGCGCCTGGCCGCCGTGCGCGACATTCCCGCGCCGCATTTCTCCGACGCCCAATGGGAAGTGCTGGGCGCGCAGCTCATGACACTGGCCCTGGCGGTCGCGCAATTGCGCCTGCGTTTCGCCGACACGGGCGAGGTCGACTTCATCGAAATCTCGCAGCGCGCCGCCGCGGCGCTGGGCAGCGCCGACGATCCCGGCGAACTGCTGCTGAAACTGGACGCCTCCATCCGGCACCTGCTGATCGACGAGTTCCAGGACACCAGCCAGACGCAGCTGGATCTGCTGTCCACCCTCACGTCTGGCTGGCAGCAGGGCGATGGCCGCAGCCTGTTCCTGGTGGGCGACCCGATGCAGTCGATCTACCGTTTCCGCAAGGCGGAAGTCGGACTGTTCCTGGAAGTGGCTGAAGAGGGCGTGGGCGAACTGCAACCCGACTTTCTCAACCTGACCGACAATTTCCGCTCGCAAGCCGGCATCGTCGACTGGGTCAACCAGTCCTTCGCGCAGCTGCTGCCCAAGCGTAGCGATGCCGCCGCGGGCGCCATCAAGTACAGCCCGTCCAGCGCGTTCCACGAGGCCCTGCCGGACCCGGCCGTGCGCTTTCATCCCGCCTGGTCGCGCGCTGGCGCGGCCCCCGCCGAAGAACAGGCCGAAGACATCGCCGTGGGCCTGGTGCGCCAGGCGCTGGCGGAAAACGCCGGCAGCAAGCACCCCGTCGCGGTGCTGGTGCGGGCTCGCAGCCACCTGGGCAACCTGACGCGCCGGCTGGCACAGGAAGGCATCCGCTGCCGCGCCGTCGATCTGGTGCCGCTGGCCCTGCGGCCGGTGGTGGCCGACCTGGTGCAGCTGGTGCGCGCCTTGTCGCACCCCGGCGACCGGCTGGCCTGGCTGTCGGTGCTGCGTGCGCCGTATTGCGGCCTGACACTGGAATCGCTGCAACGCCTGTTCGGCGCCGACCACGTCACGCCGGTGCCGGTGCTGCTGGAACGTGCGCTGCGCGTCGTGCCGGCCAAGACGGCCTCAGCGGGCTTCGATGCCGCCGCCGGCTTGCCACACGGCAAGCGGTCCGGTCACACCGACGTCGCGCAACAGGGGTCGCTGTTCGACGACACCGAGGCCCCGCCGCAAGGGGACCCATCCGCCGACACACCGGCGACGCCCTTGGCGCAGACGCGCTTGCGCGCGGACGAATACGCTCGCCTGCGCCAGGTGGCGATGGTGCTGCTGGACACGCGCAATGCATCCGGCGCCATGCCGTTCGCGGCCTGGGTCGAAGCGCTCTGGCGCCGCCTGGGCGGCCCGGCGCTGTACAACGGCCCCTCGGTGGCCACCGACGCCGAAAGCCTGTTCCAACTGGTCGAACGCCTGGCGCCCCACGGCGCCATCGATCCGGCCGCGCTGGACGCCGGCATCGCCCGCCTGTTTGCCGCACCCGACGCGGCCGACGAAGACGCCGCGGTCGAAATCATGACCATGCACAAGTCCAAGGGCCTGCAGTTCGACACCGTCATCCTGTACGGCCTGCACCGCGCTCCGCGCGGCGACCAGCCGCCGCTGGTGCGTTTCGAGCAAAGCGGTGGCCGCGTGCTGTTCGGCCCCGTCAAGCCCCGCGCCGAAACCGAAGCCGACCCCGTGTCGCGCTACCTGGGCGCCCGCGAAGCGCGCCGCGCCTCCTACGAAATCGACCGCCTGCTGTACGTGGCCGCCACCCGCGCCCGCAAGCGCCTGCACCTGGTGGGCCACGTCTCGATCGACGAGGCCAGCGGCCAGCCCAAGACCCCGTCATCGGCCAGCCTCCTGGGCCGCCTGTGGCCCTGCCTGACCCCGCCCGAGCCCCCGTCGACGAGCGAGGACGCCGCCGCTCCGCCCGAAGACGGCCCCGAGTGGCAGGGCGAACCCCTGCGCCGCATCGACACGACCGGCCTGGCACACCTGTCGCGCCAGGCAGACATCGCCATCAGCCCCGGCTTCGCCGCCCCCGCGCGCGGCGCCTGGGGCGACAGCGGCGAGCATCCCGCCTGGCAACTCGAATCCGGCTACGACGCCGCCATCGGCACCCTGGCTCACGCGTGGCTGGCCCGCATCGGCCAAGACGGCGTCGCCGCCTGGCCCGCCGAAGCACTGGCTGACCGCCTGCCCGCCATGCGCCGCCAACTGACCCGCGCCGGCATCCCCGCCAGCCAGGCCGACGCCGCTTCCGAAGCCGTGCTGGACACCCTGCAAGCCACCCTGTCCGACGACCGCGGCCTCTGGCTCCTGTCCCAATCCGGCGCCCGCCGCGAATGGCCCCTGATCGACGCCGCCGGCAAGGTCTCGGTCATCGACCTGGCCCTGAGCACCGAAGACGGCTGGCTGATCGTCGACTACAAAACCGGCCGCCCCCAACCCAACGAATCCCCCACCGCCTTCGCCCAACGCATGCGCCAACGCCACGGCGACCAACTCCTGCGCTACTGCGCCCAAGTCACCGCCCTGGACGGCCGCCACGCCCGCGCCGCCCTCTACTTCCCCCGCGCCAAAGCCTGGATAGACCTGACCCCGCCCCCGCAAACAAACCAGTAGCCAAAGCAAGCAGGCAAAGCAAAGCAAAGCAAGGCAAGGCAAGCGAAGCGAGCAAGCAAAGCAAGCAAAGCAAGCAAAGCAAGCAAAGCAAGCAAGCAAGCAAGCAAAGCGAGCAAGCAAGCAAAGCGAGCAAGCAAGCAAAGCGAGCAAGCAAGCAAAGCGAGCAAGCAAGGCAAAGCGAAGCGAGCCAAAAGGACAAGCGAAGCAAAGTCCTCCCTCCCTCCCCCTCGGGGGGAGGGCCGGGGAGGGGGCCCCCCTACAGCCCCCTGGGGCCCGCCAATCAAGAGGCTAGCAAGCGAGCAACGCGAAGCTCTGCTAGAATCTTGATTGGCGGGCCCCTTCGCATGGTTCGACGGTGAACCTGGTCAGGTCGGGAACGAAGCAGCCATAGTCGTTTAGGGTCAGTGCCGGAGTAAGGCTCGCCAACCGGTTTCTCAAAGGGGACGGGGTTGTTTTCCAAGGGGGATTCCCCGGAAGATGATTCCGTCCCCTTTGCATTTCACGCCGGCCGTCGCTCAGGCTCTTGCAAAGGCTCTACAATTCCGCCATGACTTATCTGGTACTGGCCCGCAAGTGGCGGCCGCGATCGTTCGATACCCTCGTGGGACAGGATCACGTGGTGCGCGCGCTGACGCATGCGCTCGACACCCAGCGCCTGCACCATGCCTGGCTGTTCACCGGCACCCGCGGCGTCGGCAAGACCACGCTGTCGCGCATCCTGGCCAAATCCCTCAACTGTGAAACCGGCATCACCTCGAAGCCCTGCGGCGTCTGCCGCGCGTGTACCGAGATCGATGCCGGGCGGTTCGTCGACTACCTCGAGCTGGACGCGGCGTCCAACCGCGGCGTCGAGGAAATGACCCAGTTGCTGGAGCAGGCCGTCTACGCGCCGGGCGCGGGCCGCTTCAAGGTCTACATGATCGACGAAGTGCACATGCTGACCGGGCACGCGTTCAACGCGATGCTCAAGACGCTGGAAGAGCCGCCCCCGCACGTCAAATTCATTCTTGCCACCACCGATCCGCAGAAGATCCCGGTCACGGTGCTGTCGCGCTGCCTGCAATTCAACCTGAAGCAGATGCCGGCCGACTCCATCGTGGGCCACCTGCAGGCGGTGCTGGGTGAAGAGCAGGTGGGCTTTGAAGTTCCTGCGCTGCGTCTCATCGGCCAGGCCGCGTCCGGCTCCATGCGCGACGCGTTGTCCCTGACCGACCAGGCCATCGCCTACAGCGCCGGCAATCTCACCGAAGACGCCGTGCGCGGCATGCTCGGCACGATCGACCAGCGCCATCTGGTGCGCCTGCTCGACGCCCTGTCTGCCGGCGATGCCAAGAGCGTGCTGGCCGTGGCCGACGAACTGGCGACGCGCGGCCTGTCGTATGCCGGCGCGCTGGCCGACCTGGCCGTGCTGCTGTCGCGCGTGGCCATCGAGCAGCGTGTGACCGGCGCGATGCCCGCCGAGGATCCCCTCGCGGCCGACATCGCCCGCCTGGCGCAGGTCCTGCATCCCGACGCCGTGCAATTGTTCTATTCCGTAGCGGTGCACAGCCGCGGCGAACTGACGCTGGCGCCGGACGAATACGCCGGTTTCATCATGGCCTGCCTGCGCATGCTGGCGCTCAATGGCGACGCCGGTCCGCAAACGGCCCTCGAGGCGCCTGCCACGCCGGCCCGCCAGACGGCAGAGCCGGCGACGGCGGCCGCGCAGCCGGCGCAGGCTGTGCCGGTCTCAGCCGCACCCGCGCCCGTTGTGTCGCCGGCGCCTGCCGCGCAAGCCACGGCGCCCGCTGCGGTGACGCCGCCGCCTGTTGCGCAAGCCGCCGTTGATCAGGCACCCGTTGTTCAGACGCCCGTCGATCAGGCACCTGCCGTCGCTCAAGCTCAGGCCGCGCAAGCGTCCGTCGGGCAAGCGCCGGCCGCCCAGGCCGCCACGAATCCGCCCCCGACGGCGCAGCCCGATGCGGCGCATGCGCCGGTTGCCCAGGCCGCCGCGGCGACGCCCGCGCCGGCCCCTGTCTCGGCCCCGACTGCTCCGGCGCTGGGCGCCAGCGTGGCGGACGAACCTGCCGCAAGCCCCGCAGCCGTCGCTCCGGTTGCCGCCGCGGTCGCCGCTGCGAACCCCGCAGCCGCTGCGCAAGCGCCGTCGGCTGGCATTCCGCCCTGGGAAGAGATTCCCGCTGACACCTCGGTGCAATCCGTCGCGCCGGCCGCGCCTGTGCAACCGTCCGCGCCCGCGAATGCGGCAACGGACGCGCCGGCATCACCGCCTGCCGCGGGATCGCCCGCCGCCGGATTGCCCGTCGCTACCAAATCCGCACCGCTCGCCGTGACGCCGGCCGCTGCCGCCGTCGCGCCCGCCGCGGACGACAGCGAGGGCCCCCCGTCCTGGGTCGACGAGGAAATTCCCTTCGAGGCCGAAGGCGGCTTCGTGCCGGACGGCGGCTTCACGTCTGATCCCGACGACGACTTCGAAACCCTGGCCAGCGCGCCGTCGGCGGCCCCCGTGCCGTCGCCCGCGCCCGCCCGGCGTGACGGCGCCGCCCCGGCGCGCAAGCGCCAGACACGCGCCCGCATCGCCGACATGACCTCTGCCGCCTGGCCCGAGCTGGCCGCGCGCCTGCCCGTGACCGGGCTGGCCGCCGAACTGGCCCGCCAAAGCGAATGGGCCGGCGTGCAGGGCGATGCCGTCATCCTGCGCGTGGCGGTCAGGACGCTGGCCGAAAGCGAAAGCCGCGTGCGCCTGCAGACCGTGCTGTGCGAACATTTCGGCCAGGGCATCCGCCTGGACGTGGACGTCGGCGCCGTTGGCGAAGCCACGGCCCACGCCGTGGCCCAGGCCGAGCGCGCGGCGCGCCAGCAGGCCGCCGAAGACGCGGTGGCCGTCGATCCGTTCGTGCAGGCGCTGCTGTCCGATTTCGGCGGCTATGTCGTGGCCGGCTCGATCCGCCACGTCGATCCCCCTTCCGCCGCCGCCTGAGGCGCCGGCAAATCCCCTTATTCCCCTCGTTCAAGGAAACTCGATCATGATGAAAGGACAACTGGCCGGTCTGATGCGCCAGGCGCAGCAGATGCAGGAAAACATGAAGAAGGCGCAAGACGCGCTGGCCGAAATCCAGGTCGAAGGCGCCGCGGGCGGCGGCTTGGTCAAGGTCACCATGTCCTGCCGTCATGACGTCAAGCGCGTCGAGATCGATCCCTCGCTGCTGGCTGACGACAAGGACATGCTCGAAGACCTGGTTGCCGCCGCGTTCAACGACGCGCTGCGCAAGGCCGAAGCTACCTCCCAGGAAAAAATGGCGTCCGTCACCGCCGGCATGCCGCTGCCCCCGGGCATGAAGCTGCCGTTCTGATCGAACGCCCAGGCCGGCGCCGCACCCCGCGGCGCGGCCATTGCCGCCCGCAAGATTTCGCCGCGCCATGGATCCACTACTGCCCGAACCCGAACCGCTCGTCTCGTTGATCGAGGCCCTGCGGCGCCTGCCTGGCGTGGGCGTGCGCTCTGCCCGGCGCATGGCCTATCACCTGCTGCAGCACGACCCCCAGGGGGCCGACATGCTGGGGCGGGCGTTGGCCGGCGCGGTGCGCGACCTGCGTCATTGCTCGCGTTGCAACAGCTTCGCCGAAGAAGACGTGTGCGCCACCTGCGCCAATCCCAAGCGCGATCCTTCCCTGCTGTGCATCGTCGAGACGCCGGCCGACCAGAACATGATCGAGTCCAGCCACGGTTACCGTGGCCTGTACTACGTGCTGATGGGCCGGGTCGCCCCGCTGGAAGGCATCGGGCCGCGCGAACTGGATTTCGACCGCGTCATCCGGCGGGCAACCGACGGGGTGGTGCAAGAGGTCATCCTGGCCACCAACTTCACGGCCGAAGGCGAGACCACCGCGCATTTCCTGGGTGAAGCCCTGGGCGAGCGCGGCCTGCGCGTGACGCGCCTGGCGCGCGGCGTGCCCGCGGGCAGCGAACTTGAATACGTCGACGCCGGCACCATCGCCTGGGCGCTGATGGAACGCAAGACCACCTGAATTCCCCGCGCAGCCTTGGCTGCGCGCGTTGCGTCGTCCATGGGGCGCGCACTTTCCTTGGGGCGGCAAAGCGGGGCAGGGTATCCTGTACCGCTCGCAAAATCGATCCGCGGCGCACGTACGGCGCGGACCCCACGAGGAAGACACCCATCATGTCAGCCCTGACCGGACTGAAGGTCCTGGAACTCGGCACGCTCATCGCCGGGCCGTTCGCCGCGCGCATCTTCGGCGAATTCGGCGCCGACGTCATCAAGGTCGAAACCCCGCACGGCCCCGACGGCACGGGCGGCGGCGACCCTATCCGCAGCTGGCGCCATCTGCACGAAGGCAATTCGCTGTGGTGGACGGTACAGGCCCGCAACAAGCAATCCATCGCGCTCAACCTGAAGCACCCCGACGCCCGCGAGATCGCTCGCAAGCTGGCGCTGGACGCCGACGTCGTGGTCGAGAACTACCGCCCCGGCGTGCTGGAAAAATGGGGCTTGGGCTTCGAGCAGCTGCGCGCCATCAATCCCGCCCTGATCATGGTGCGCCTGTCCGGCTACGGCCAGACCGGGCCGATGAAAGACCAGCCGGGGTTCGGCGCCATCGGCGAGTCCATGGGCGGGCTGCGCTACGTGTCCGGCCATCCCGACCGGCCGCCGCTGCGCGTGGGCATCTCGATCGGTGATTCGATCGCGGCGCTGCACGGTGTCATCGGCGCGATGATGGCGCTGCGCCATCGCGATGCCACCGGCGGCCGCTGGAATGGCCAGACGGGCGAGGCATGCCGCGCCGGCCAGGGCCAGATGGTCGACGTGGCGCTGTACGAGGCCGTCTTCAACATGATGGAAAGCCTGGTACCCGAGTACGACGTGGCCGGCGTGGTGCGCGAACGCACCGGCGGGGCGCTGCCCGGCATCGTGCCGTCCAATACCTACACCACCCGCGATGGCCAGAACGTCGTCATCGCCGGCAACGGCGATGCGATCTTTCATCGCTTGATGCGGACCATCGGCCGCGACGACCTGGCCACGGACCCGGACCTGGTCCGCAACGATGGCCGCGCCCGCCGCGTGGACGAGATCGACGGCGCCATCCAGGCCTGGTGCGGCGGCCGCGATATTGACGATGCGCTGAACACCCTGAAGGCGGCCGACGTGCCGGTCGGCAAGATCTACAGCGTGGCCGACATGTTCACCGATCCGCAGTTCCTGGCGCGGCGCATGATCGAGCAGCATCAGTTCGCCGACGGCCGTCCGGTCAAGCTGCCGGCGGTGGTGCCCAAGCTTTCCGAGACCCCCGGCGGCACGCGCTGGATAGGCCCCGAATTAGGGGAACATACCGAGGAAGTCCTGAAATCGCTGGGGTATGATTCAGCGGCTATCGACAAGCTGGCGCAGACTGGCGCTATCGGTAGACCTGATCCCAAGGAGACAACACATGTCAGTCACACGTCGTGATTTGCTCAAGATGGCCGGCGCCGCCGGCGTCATGGGCATGGCCCCCGCCATCGTGCGCGCCCAGAAGCTGGAGAAGACCAAGGTCCAGATCGCCGTGGGCGGCAAACCCCTGATCTATTACCTCCCGCTGTCCATCGCCGAGGCCCGTGGCTACTTCAAGGACGAAGGCCTGGACGTGTCGATCGCCGACTTTGCCGGCGGCTCCAAGGCCCTGCAGGCGGTCGTGGGCGGCAGTGCCGACGTGGTGTCGGGTGCGTTCGAGCACACGCTCGCCATGCAGTCCAAGGGCCAGTTCTACCGCGCTTTCGTGCTGCAAGGCCGTGCGCCGATGATCGGCGTGGGCGTGTCCAAGAAGAACATGCCCAACTACAAGGGCCCGGCCGACCTGAAAGGCAAGAAGATCGGCGTGACCGCGCCGGGCTCGTCCACCAACATGGTGGTCAGCTTCTTCCTGGCCAAGCACGGCCTGAAGGCCTCCGACGTGTCCATCATCGGCGTGGGCGCCGGCGCAGGCGCTGTCACGGCGCTGCGCAGCGGCCAGATCGACGCCATCTCCAACACCGACCCCGTGGTGTCGATGCTGGAAATGCCGGGCGACATCCAGATCATCGTCGACACGCGCACCCTCAAGGACACCCAGGACATCTTCGGCGGCAACATGCCGGCCGGCTGCCTGTATGCGCCGCAGGCGTTCATCGACGCCAATCCGAACACCGTCCAGGCGCTGACCAACGCCCTGGTGCGCGCCGATAAATGGATCCAGAAGGCCGGCCCCGACGAGATCGCCAAGGTCGTGCCCGAAACCTACCTGCTGGGTGATCCGGCCGTCTACAAGGCCGCCATCGGTAAGAGCCTGGAAGGCCTGTCGCCCGACGGCCTGATTCCCGAAGACGGCGCCGCCACGGCGCTCAAGGCCCTGGCTGCCTACCAGGCGGACTTCGACGGCGCCAAGATCGACCCGTCCAAGGTCTGGACCAACGACTTCGCGCGCCGCGCCAACGAGAAATACCCCAATGGTTGAAGCCGCGCTTTCGCTGGAAAACATCAGCTGCACCTTTGTCTCCCGCGACGACCGCTCGCAGCGCTACACCGCCGTCAGTGACACGACCCTGGCCATCGCGCCAGGCGAGTTCGTGTCGGTGGTGGGCCCCACGGGCTGCGGCAAGTCCA
The DNA here is from genome assembly GCF_058783235.1 of Achromobacter sp. FW305-C-28. NCBI lineage: Bacteria > Pseudomonadati > Pseudomonadota > Betaproteobacteria > Burkholderiales > Alcaligenaceae > Achromobacter > Achromobacter sp. FW305-C-28. The sequence goes on from NZ_JBYSYL010000006.1 coordinate 254,092, forward strand.
CCTTGCTCAACGTCAGCGCCGGCCTGCTGGCGCCGTCGTCGGGCCAGGTGAAAGTTTTCGGCCAGCCGCTGTCCGGCATCAACTCGCGGGCCGGCTACATGTTCCAGGGCGAGGCGCTGCTGCCGTGGCGCAGCGCGCTGGACAACGTCGTGGCCGGGCTGGACTTTGCCGGCGTGCCGCGCGCCGAAGCCCAGGAGCGCGGCCGCGAATGGATGCGCCGCGTGGGTCTGGGCGGCTTCGAAGGCCGCTATCCGCACCAGATGTCCGGCGGCATGCGCAAGCGCGCCATGCTGGCGCAGACCCTGATCCGCGACCCCGACATCATCCTGATGGACGAACCGTTTTCCGCGCTCGACATCCAGACGCGCCAGCTGATGGAAAACGAGGTGCTCGACCTGTGGATGGCCAAGCGTAAGGCGGTGCTGTTCATCACGCACGACCTGGACGAAGCCATCGCCATGAGCGACCGCGTCGTGGTGCTGTCGGCCGGGCCGGGCACGCACCCCATCGGCGAATTCGCGATCGATCTGCCGCGTCCGCGCGACGTGGCCGAAGTGCGCAACAACCTGCGCTTCGTCGAATTGCACGCGGCCATCTGGGCCGTGCTGCGCGAAGAAGTGCTCAAGGGCTATGCCCAACAGAAGCGGGCCTGACCTATGTCCAAGTCGTTCAAACCCGGTTCCGCCAGCCTGCGCTTCTGGCAGTTGCTGCTGCTGGTCATCATCCTGGGCGTCTGGCATATCGCCTCGCGCGATTCCAAGGTCGCCTTCTTCTTCGGTGAACCCCTGAAGGTCTGGGGCCGCATCTGGGCGTGGTTCGTCACCAATGCCGACATCTACACCCACTTGTGGGTCACGTTGACCGAAACGGTGCTGGCGTTCTTCATCGGCACCATCGCGGGCCTGGCATTCGGCCTCTGGCTGGGCCTGTCGCCGCGCGCCAGCGCCATCCTGGACCCTTACATCAAGGCGGCCAACTCGATGCCGCGCGTGATCCTGGCGCCGATTTTCGGCATGTGGTTCGGGCTGGGCATCTGGTCCAAGGTCGCGCTGGCCGTGACGCTGGTGTTCTTCATCGTCTTCTTCAACGTCTACCAGGGCGTGCGCGAAGTCAGTCCGACCCTGCTGGACAATGCCCGCATGCTGGGTGCGCGCCAGCGTCAACTGCTGCGCCACGTCTACCTGCCGTCGGCCACCAGCTGGGTCTTCTCCAGCCTGCATACCTCGGTGGGCCTGGCCTTCGTGGGCGCGGTGGTGGGCGAATACCTGGGCTCGGCCAGCGGCGTGGGCTACCTGATCCTGCAGGCCGAAGGCACGTTCGACGTCAATACCGTGTTCGCCGGCATCGTGGTCCTGACGGCGTTCGCGCTGGTGCTGGACTACATCGTCGGCATCGGCGAAAAGCGGCTGATGAAGTGGCAGCCGAAGTCAGGCGAAACCGAAAAGCTCTGATCTGCCGCATGACGCAAGCCCCATGAAAAAGCCCGGCCTGGCCGGGCTTTTTCATGGGTGTCGCGCGGACGTGGCGCGCCCCTTCGGGGACTGACAAGCGGGCTAGGCTTGCAGCGCCCGCTGGCTGCGCAGCCACGTAGTCAGGCTGTCGAACGCGTCCTGCGCGCCTTGCAGCGCACGCGCTTCGTGCCCCTGGGCCGCGCTGTCCAGATGCAGCAGAAAGCCTTTCCACAGCGCACCGACCTCGTCGCCATAGCCGCGCAGGTAGCTCAGCGGCAGGGGCGGGGTGATGTCTTCCAGCCGCTTGGCCAGGAAGCGCCCGCCCAGTTGCGAACCTTCCACCACGTAGGCCACGCCCAGCGCATAGGCGTCGGCCTGGTCTGGCGCAGGCGCGTCGGCGCAGTGCGCTACCGGCGCCGCGTCGCCGGCCGCTTGCAGGTCGGCGCGGATCAGGGCGCTTTTGCCCGCACGGGCCGGGGCCCGCAATTGCTCCGGCCATTGCAGCTGCCACAGGCGCTGTTCGACCGGTTCCAGCCAGCCCAGCAGGGCCCGCAGGTAGTTCAGATAGTGGGCGCGGCTGACGTCGCCATCGGCCAAGGCCAGGCCTTGGTCCAGGGCTTCGTGGCGTTCGCGGGTGCCGTCCCGCAGGACCTGGTGTACGGGGGAGATCATGCGAAGCTCCTTTGAGTTGTCAACAGGCGGTCGGGGCGGCCGGCAGGTGCAGCGACCAGCGCTGCGGCTGGCGCTCCAGGCGCCAACCCGAGGCCTCGGCCAACAGCGCGATGTCTTGCGCGTCGAACAGTTGCGGCGTCGCGGGCGCCTGGGACGCCGCTGAAAAATCCGCATGCCAGACGTCCGTGGCGGATGCGTCCAGCACCAGCTCACCCCCTTCAGGCAGCCACGGCAGCATGCACAGCAGCCAGGCCATCACCAGGTAACGCGAGGCGAATGCCGGCAGTTCGATCGCAGCGGCCTCGCCGGGCCAGCGCACCTGGCGCTTGGACCACATCAGTTGCGAAAACAGCAGCTTGCGGCACTGGCGCAGCAGCGCATCGGCCGGTAGCCGTGCGCCATTGTCGACCAGCCATTGGTCCAGGTCGCGCACCACATTGACGCTGTCTTCAAGCATGTGCTGCAGGTCGCCGGCCAGCCGTTGGCAACGCTGCTGCAGGGCGTCGGCGCTGGCGCCTTCCGGCGTCTGGCGCAGCATGGCCACGGCCAGCGTGGCATTGGACAGCGGCGCCAGGGTCTCGTGCCGCAGGACGGGAAAGATCTGCGCCAGGACCTTGAAACGCACGCCATCGGCGGCCAGGGCCCGGGCTGGGATATCGGCGTGCATCGGCGGCCTCAATCCGCCTGCCGCAGCACGCTCAGCAGCGCGTCGGGATCAGCGGGTTTTTCAATCCAGCCATTGAACAGGCGCGTGGCGTCTTCGTGGCGTTCGTGGCGGGCCAGGCCGCTCAGGGCATAGATGCGGGTCGACGCGCTGCGCTCGCGCAGCCGGCGGGCCAGTTCGTAGCCGTCCATGTCGGGTAGCAGGATATCGACCAGCACCGCCTGCGGGTCGAAGGCGGCGACTTGCGCCAGGGCATCTTCGCCGTTGACGGCGCAGCGGGTCTCCAGGCCGGACAGCGCCAGGAATTCGGCCAGCAGTTCTGAGCCCATTTCGTTGTCGTCGACCAGCAGGACGCGTAGCGAGCGCGCTTCGTTCAAATCATGTCTCCAGGATGCGGGGTTGCGGGCGGCGCATCGGCGCCGCGCGGCAGGATAACAGTGAAAACCACCAGGCCGTCATGGCAGCCGACGGCAATTTCACCATCGTGGTCGCGGACCACCTGTTCGGCAATATACAACCCCAGCCCCAGGCCATTGCGATTGCGCGAATGGCCCATGGATTCCGGCTTGAAGGGCGAGAACAGATGCGCCATGACCTCGTCCGGAATGGGGGCGCCATGGTTCACCACGGTCAGTTCGATCGTCTCGCCGTTCAGCCGCGCCGTGACCCGGATCGGCATGCGCGGCGCGCCGTGCTGGCGTGCGTTGCTCATCAGGTTGGTCACTACCTGGGCGATGCGGTCGGTATCGGCCATCAGGGTCAGGCCGGGTTGCACGTCGGGTTCGATGAGCAGGCCGGGGTAGGCCTGGCGCTTTTCCTCGATCAGGCCATTGATCAGGTCGGACAGGCGGCATTCGCGCTTTTCGATGCCCAGCCCCATGCCGGCCTGCAAGCGCGACAGGTCCAGCACCTGCGAGATCAGGCGCTGCATCCGGCCGCTGGAATAGCGGATGCGCTCGCCCATGCGGGCACCCGAATCCGTTTTCGACAGCAGCGTGGCTGCCATGGAAATGGATTGCAGCGGATCGCGCAGGTCGTGGCCCAGCATCGCCAGCAGCGCGGTGCGGGCGCGATCCACGTCGGCGGCGCGGCTGGTGGCGATATGGGAAAGCTCGTCGCGCAGGTTGTCAGCCGCATCCAGTTCGGCGGGCAGCCAGGGCGCGCTGGTGTCGCGCGTGACTTCGCGCCACGCTTCGAACGAACCGCGCGGCGTCAGGCGCGGGCCCAGGTTGCCGACGGCATACTGTTTTCCGGGCTTGCCGCCCCACACCACGGTTTCGATCTGCTCTTTGCGCAGCCAGATCAGCCAGCCGTTGTTCATGGGGTCGAACTTGCAGGCCAGGAGGCCCGCGTACGGCACCAGGTCGGTCTGCAGGTCGGGATAGTCGCGCGCGATGTTGCTGGTGTGCACCAGCCGCTGGCCGCTCTGGTCCAGTGCGCACAGGATGCCGGCCAGTTCGCCGCGCGGTGCGATGCCGCCAAACACCGTCACGCTGTTGCCCCACAGGCACAGCGCGGCGTCGTTGGGGAGCAGCGCGGCGGGGGAATCGGTGCCGCCGGACAGGGCCAGATGCACGTTTTCCGACGCCGACACTCGTTCGGCCAACCGGCTGACCAGCGCGGCGCTGCGGCGCGCCTGTTCGGCGCGCTCGCTGCCTTCGATGTTGGCCAGCGCGGCCGACAGCACCTGTGCCAGCGCCTCGCACGCCAGGCGGGCGGGGTAGGGGATCTGGCGCGGCAAATGATGGTGGCAGGCGATCATGCCCCACAGCTTGCCGCCGATCACCAGCGACAGGCTCATCGAGGCGCGCACGCCCATGTTCGCCATGTATTCCAGATGAATCGGCGACACGCTGCGCAGCACGGAAAAACTCATCTCCAGCGGCGGCTCGTCATGGCGGTCCTCGCCCAGCACGCGCACCGGCTGGTACTGCGCGTCGGCAATCTGGCGCAGCGTATTCACCGTATACAGACGCCGCGCCTGGGCTGGAATGTCGCCTGCCGGATAGCGCCGCCCCACCCAGTCTTCCAGGGAGGGATCGCCGCGCCGCTCGGCCACGATCTCGCCGCTGTCGTCCGGATGGAAACGGTAGGCCATGACGCGGTCAAAGCCGGTGGCCCGCTGCACTTCCTGCACCGTGCGGTCCAGGAGGCTGGGGATGTCGCGCTGCAGGCGGATGCGTTCGATGCCGCGGTAGATGCGCGCGGGGTCGGCGATACCGGTGTCGTCGCCGCGGCGTTCCAGTTCAAGCAGTGTCAGGCCATCCGCGTTGCGGTGGGCAATGACGTCATAGGTGTGCTCATCCAGCGCCAGGGTCAGCGGGTCGAAGACCGGGTCGGCGCTGTCCAGCCATATCGACAGGTAGTGTTCGAGCCCCGGCGGCAACGCGCCGGGTTCGCAGCGATAGCCCAGCGCCAGTGGCGTGCCCAGCACCTGCGGCGCGGTTTCGCTCGCGTAGCGCAGCACGCCCCAAGCATCGAACGCGAGCAACGCGCCCAGGGGCTGGATGGCGCCCGGTACGTGGATCGGTTCGCTGTCGCAATTTGCGAGCGTGACGGGCGGGTGGGACTGGGTGGGCGCATTCATTCTAGGCTTGTCCTGGAGGCGCGCAATGTGCTGTCATTATGTCAAAGTTCTTGCGAATGTGTGCATTTGCTGCGCCTCGGTTTTTTGGCGCGCGAAGGCCTTACGCTCTTTGGCGCCAACCGGCCCTAATCCCCTACGGAGTTTTCATGGCGCGTCTTCCCTACGCCGACCTGTCCCACCCCGAAGCGCAGCCCCTGGTGGACCGTATCGTTGCCGAGCGCGGCAGCGTGCTGCACCTGTACCAAATGCTGCTGCACAGCCCGGCCGTGGCGGGGGGCTGGCTCAACTACCTGACGTCCATCCGGCAATTGTCCTCGCTGCCGGGCGACATTCGCGAGCTTGTGATCATGCGGGTGGCCAGTATCAACGGCGCGCCCTACGAAGCCGACCAGCACGCGCCGATCGCCCTGAAGGAAGGCCTGTCGCAAGCCCAGCTGGACGCTTTGCCCGAATGGGAGGCATCCACGTTGTTCAGCGAACGCGAACGCGCGGTGCTGGCCTATACCGACGCCATGACGCGCCAGGTGCAGGTGCCTGAACCGGTGTTTCAGGCGGCGCGCGCTGCGATGGGCTCGGACAAGCTGACGGTCGAACTGACCGCCACCGTGGCCGCCTACAACATGGTGTCGCGCTTTCTGGAAGCGCTGCAGGTGCACTCGCACGACCACCGCTGAAAACCGTCCCGGGGGTGGCACGCCGCCCGCCGGACAGGCCAGGGAAGTCAGCCGCGCTGGGCTTCGATCAGCGCGTCCAGCTTGATGGCGTCGGCCACGAACGCGCGAATGCCCTCGGACAGTTTGTCGCTGGCCATGGCGTCGTCGTTCAGCTGCGTACGGAAGGCCACTTCGTCCGACGCGATGCGGGCGATGTCGCCGCTGGCGGCATCGGCGCGCAATTGCGCCGGGGCATCGCCTTCGGTGGCGGCCAGCTGGGTCAGCAGTTCGGGGCTGATGGTCAGGAGGTCGCAGCCCGATAGCGCCAGGATCTGGCCCACGTTGCGAAAGCTGGCGCCCATGATCTCGGTGGCGATGCCGAAACGCTTGTAGTACTGGTAGATGCGGGTCACCGACTGCACGCCAGGGTCGCGCGCGCCGGCATGGTCGGCGTCGACCCAGGCGGCGCCGGCGGCCTTCTTGTGCCAGTCGTAGATGCGGCCCACGAAGGGCGAAATCAGTTGCACATTGGCGTCGGCGCAGGCTACGGCCTGCGGCAGCGAGAACAGCAGGGTCAGGTTGCAGCGCACGCCCTCGGCCTGCAGCGCGCGGGCGGCCTGGATGCCTTCCCAGGTGGACGCGATCTTGATCAGCACGCGTTCTCGCGGCACGCCGGCGGCTTCGTACAGGGCGATCAGGCCGCGGGCCCGCTCGATGGTGGCGCGGGTGTCGAACGACAGGCGCGCGTCGACCTCGGTCGAGACCCGGCCGGGCACGATGTTCAGGATGGCGCGACCGAACGCGACCAGCAGGCGGTCCATCAGCTCGGCGGTGGGGGCGCCGCGGTGGTCGCGGGCGGTCTTTTCCAGCAGCGGGCGATAGGCGTCCTGCTGCACGGCCTTCAGAATCAGGGACGGATTGGTGGTGGCGTCGGTGGGACGCAGCGCCTTCATCGCTTCGAAATCCCCCGTGTCGGCGACGACGGTGGTGTGATTGCGCAGGGCGTCAAGTTGGCTGGACATGGACAAAACGGCTCACAACGTCAGGGTTGAAGGTGCTTTAGCGTATCACTGCCGGCGGTCCAAATCTTCGATCCTGGCCTTATTTGGCGCGGTTTTCCGAGGAAAACGGCCGCTCAAGGTATAATTCGAAGGTTTGATTATCGATTCATAAAACCGGGGTTTACTGTGCTGCCGCAACTTTTTCCCGAGGGGATCAACCGCTTCCCTCCTGCAATTCTGGCTCTGGCGGACGGTACCATTTTTCGAGGCGTGTCGATCGGTGCGCCGGGGCATACCGTTGCCGAAGTGGTGTTCAACACCGCGATGACCGGGTACCAGGAAATTCTCACCGATCCCAGCTATAGCGGCCAGATCGTCACGCTGACCTATCCGCACATCGGCAATACCGGCGTCAACGCCGAAGACGTCGAAGCGAATCGCGTCTACGCCGCCGGCCTGGTGGTCCGCGACTGTCCCGCCCGCGTGTCGAACTTCCGTTCCACGCAATCGCTGCCCGAGTACCTGTCTGCCCAGGGCATCGTTGCCATTTCCGGCATCGACACCCGCAAGCTGACCCGCATCCTGCGTGAAAAGGGCGCCCAGGGCGCCTGCATCTTCGTTGGCACCGACGCCGATCGCGCCGTCGAACTGGCCCGCGGCTTTGCCGGCATGGCCGGCCAGGACCTGGCCAAGGTCGTGTCCATCAAGGCCAGCACCACCTGGACCGAAGGCACCTGGCAACTGGGCGAAGGCTACACCCAGCCCGACCAGTCCAAGTTCCACGTCGTCGCCTACGACTTCGGCATCAAGTCCAACATCCTGCGTCTGCTGGCTGATCGCGGCTGCCGCCTGACGCTGGTGCCGGCCCAGACCAGCGCCGAAGAAGTGCTCAAGCTCAACCCCGACGGCGTGTTCCTGTCCAACGGCCCCGGCGACCCCGAGCCCTGCGACTACGCCATCGACGCCACGCGCGTGTTCCTGGACAAGAAATTGCCGGTGTTCGGCATCTGCCTGGGCCACCAGATCATGGGCCTGGCCGTGGGCGGCAAGACGCTCAAGATGAAGACCGGCCACCACGGGGCCAACCACCCGGTGCAGGACCTGGCGTCCAAGCGCGTCTTCATCACCAGCCAGAACCACGGTTTCGCGGTCGACGCGGCCAGCCTGCCGGCCAACGCGCGCGTCACGCACGTGTCGCTGTTCGACGGCACGCTGCAGGGCTTCGAGCTCACCGACCGTCCGGCCTTCTGCTTCCAGGGCCACCCCGAAGCCAGCCCCGGTCCGCACGACATCCTGGAGCTCTTCGACAAGTTCATCAGCCTGATGTCCGGCCAAAAGTAAAGATTGCATCATGCCCAAGCGTACAGACCTAAAAAGCATTCTCATCATCGGCGCCGGCCCCATCATCATCGGGCAGGCCTGCGAATTCGACTATTCCGGCGCGCAAGCGTGCAAGGCGCTCAAGGCCGAGGGTTACCGCACCATCCTGGTGAACAGCAACCCCGCCACGATCATGACCGACCCGGAAACGGCCGACGTCACCTACATCGAGCCCATCACCTGGCAAGCCGTCGAAAAGATCATCGAGCGTGAAAAGCCCGATGCGCTGCTGCCCACCATGGGCGGCCAGACCGCGCTGAACTGCGCGCTCGACCTGGCCCACCACGGCGTGCTGAAAAAGCACAACGTCGAACTGATCGGCGCCAACGAGCACGCCATCGAAAAGGCCGAAGACCGCCAGAAGTTCAAGCAGGCCATGACCGACATCGGCCTGGAGTCGGCCAAGTCGGGCGTCGCCCACACGATGGACGAAGCCTGGGAAGTGCAGCGCCGCATCGCGTCCGAAGTCGGCACCTCGGGTTTCCCGGCCGTCATCCGCCCCAGCTTCACCATGGGCGGTTCGGGCGGCGGCATCGCCTACAACGCCGAAGAATTCGAAACCATCTGCCGTCGCGGCCTCGAAGCCTCGCCCACCAGCGAATTGCTCATCGAAGAATCGCTGCTGGGCTGGAAGGAATTCGAGATGGAAGTGGTCCGCGACAAGGCGGACAACTGCATCATCGTCTGCTCCATCGAAAACCTGGACCCCATGGGCGTGCACACCGGTGACTCGATCACCGTGGCGCCGGCCCAGACGCTGACCGACAAGGAATACCAGATCATGCGTAATGCATCGATCGCGGTATTGCGCGAGATCGGCGTGGACACCGGCGGCTCGAACGTGCAGTTCGCGGTCAACCCCCGCGATGGCCGCATGATCGTCATCGAGATGAACCCGCGCGTGTCGCGTTCGTCGGCGCTGGCATCCAAGGCCACGGGCTTTCCCATCGCCAAGGTCGCCGCGCGCCTGGCCGTGGGCTACACGCTGGACGAGCTCAAGAACGAAATCACCGGCGGTGCTACGCCCGCCTCGTTCGAACCGTCGATCGACTACGTGGTCACCAAGGTGCCGCGTTTCGCCTTCGAGAAATTCCCCACCGCCGACGCCCGCCTGACCACCCAGATGAAGTCCGTGGGTGAAGTCATGGCCATCGGCCGCACTTTCCAGGAATCGTTCCAGAAAGCGCTGCGCGGCCTGGAAGTCGGCGTCGACGGCCTGAACCAGAAAACCACCGACCGCGAAAAGCTGCAGGTCGAGCTGGGCGAGCCCGGTCCGGAGCGCATCTGGTACGTGGGCGACGCCTTTGCCCAGGGTTTCACGCTGGACGAAGTGCACGCCATCACGCACATCGACCCCTGGTTCCTGTCGCAGATCAAGGAAATCGTCGACATCGAGCTCGCGCTCGAGCAAAAGACGCTGGCCGACCTGGACTACGCCACCCTGTGGGAACTGAAGCGCCGCGGTTTCTCCGACCGCCGCCTGGCGTTCCTGCTGGATTCGGCCGAATCCGAAGTGCGCAAGCTGCGTCACCAGCTGAACGTGCGTCCTGTCTACAAGCGCGTGGACACCTGCGCCGCTGAATTCGCCACCCGTACCGCCTACATGTACTCCACGTACGAGGAAGAGTGCGAATCCGCCCCCACCGATCGCAAGAAGATCGTGGTGCTGGGCGGCGGTCCGAACCGCATCGGCCAGGGCATCGAATTCGACTACTGCTGCGTGCATGCCGCGCTGGCGCTGCGCGAAGACGGGTACGAGACCATCATGGTCAACTGCAACCCGGAAACCGTGTCCACCGACTACGACACGTCCGACCGTCTGTACTTCGAACCCCTGACGCTCGAAGACGTGCTGGAAATCGTCCACAAGGAAAACCCGGTCGGCATGATCGTCCAGTACGGCGGCCAGACCCCGCTGAAGCTGGCGCGCGCCCTGGAAGCCAACGGCGTGCCCATCATCGGCACCAGCCCCGAATCCATCGACGTCGCCGAAGACCGCGAGCGCTTCCAGAAGCTGCTCAACAAGCTCGGCCTGCGTCAGCCGCCCAACCGCACGGCCCGCACCGAAGGCGAGGCCCTGGCCCACGCCACCGAAATCGGCTACCCGCTGGTGGTGCGTCCCAGCTACGTGCTGGGCGGCCGCGCGATGGAAATCGTGCACGAGCAGCAAGATCTCGAACGCTACATGCGTGAGGCCGTGAAGGTCAGCAATGACTCGCCGGTGCTGCTGGACCGCTTCCTGAACAACGCCACCGAAGTCGACGTCGACTGCCTGGCCGATGGCGAAACCGTCTTCATCGGCGGCGTCATGGAACACATCGAGCAAGCCGGCGTGCACTCGGGCGACTCCGCCTGCAGCCTGCCGCCTTACTCGCTGTCGGCCGACGTCATCGCCGAGATCAAGCGCCAGACCACCATGATGGCCAAGGCCCTGAACGTCAGCGGCCTGATGAACGTGCAGTTCGCCATCCAGGGCGGCGATGTCTACGTGCTGGAAGTGAACCCGCGCGCTTCGCGTACGGTGCCTTACGTGTCCAAGGCCACCGGCCTGCAACTGGCCAAGATCGCCGCGCGCGCCATGGCCGGCCAGACGCTGGCGGCCCAGGGCATCACCAAGGAAGTCGTGCCGCCTTACTTCTCGGTCAAGGAAGCCGTCTTCCCGTTCGTGAAGTTCCCGGGCGTGGACACCATCCTGGGTCCGGAAATGAAGTCGACCGGCGAAGTGATGGGCGTGGGCATGAGCTTCGGCGAAGCCTTCGTGAAGTCGCAGCTGGCCGCGGGCGTGCGCCTGCCGGACTCCGGCACGGTGTTCATCAGCGTGAAGAACCAGGACAAGCCCCGCGCCGTCGAAGTGGCGCGCGGCCTGCACGCCCTGGGCTTCAAGCTGGTCGCCACGCGCGGCACGGCCGCCGAGATCGAAGCGGCCGGCATTCCCGTGCAGCGCGTGAACAAGGTCACCGAAGGTCGTCCGCACATCGTCGACATGGTCAAGAACGGCGAGATCTCGCTGGTCATCAACACCGTCGAAGAACGTCGCAACGCCATCGTCGACTCGCGCACCATCCGCACCCAGGCGCTGGCCGCCCGCGTGACCTTCTTCACCACCATCGCCGGCGCCCGCGCCGCGGTCGAAGGCATGCAGTATCTGCGCCAGGGCTTGGGCCTGCAGGTTTATCCCCTGCAGGAACTGCACGCGTCTTTAACTGACAAATAATGCTTGGGCGCGCAGAGGGCGCGCTGCAAGTGAAGTGAGGTGAGGGCAAAGGAATGAAATGGTTCATTCTGGCGTTATTCATTGTGTGCGCCACGGTAGTTCACTACCGTGGCCGTGTCAGGCACCGGTTCTCGCGGCAGGCGTTGGATCACTCCACGTTCACGGCGCCGCTGAACTGCTTCATGTACGCGTTCTCCAGCGTGCCCAACAAGCCCTATCTCGATCTGGACCAGTTTCCAGAGCTGAAGGTCTTGTTGGAACGCTGCGACGAAATCCGGGCAGAGGCCGTCCACCTGTATGGCGACGGCCACATCAAGGCCTCGGACAAATACAACGACGCGGGCTTCAATTCCTTCTTCAAGACCGGCTGGAAGCGTTTCTACCTGAAATGGTATGACGCAGACCACCCGTCGGCCCAAGCCCTCTGTCCGGTCACGACCCAGCTGCTGGCAGGCATTCCCACCATCAAGGCGGCGATGTTCGCCTCGTTGCCCCCGGGCAGCCGCCTGCCGCGGCACCGCGACCCGTACGCCGGTTCGTTGCGCTTTCATATGGGCCTGATCACGCCGAACAGCCCCGACTGCTATATCAACGTCGACGGCCAGGAATACCACTGGCGCGACGGCGAAGCGGTGGTGTTCGACGAAACGTTCATCCATTACGCCGAAAACAAGACCGACCAGAACCGCATCATCCTGTTCGCGGACGTCGAGCGCCCCATGCGTTACCGCTGGGCGCAGGCGTTCAACCGGGGGGTGGGCGGGTTCCTGTTGCGTGCTGCAGCGGCGCCCAACCAGGAAGGCGACGCCACCGGCGGCATCAACCGCATCTTTGGCGTGGTGTACGCGGTGCGGCGCTTCGGCAAGGCGCTCAAGAAAAAGAGCAAGCCGCTGTACTACCTGTCCAAGTGGGCGTTGGTGGCGGCGATCTTCGCGCTGATTTTCCTGTAATCCCCGGCGCCGGCCTTCCTGTAGGATATCGGGCGGCCCTCCCTGGCGGGAGGCGCCGCCTTTTTTCATCCGACCCAGGCGAATCCATGGACAGAGTCTTCATTACCGGCGCCAGCAGCGGCTTGGGCCGAGCCCTGGCCCAGCAATACGCCGCGGCCGGCGCCACGCTGGGCCTGCTGGGGCGGCGCGAAAACGCGCTGCGTGAACTGGCCGACAGCCTGCCGGGCCAGCACCGCTGGTACGCCGTGGACGTGCTCGATCGTCCCGCGCTGCATGCCGCTGCACAGGATTTCATTGCCTTCTGCCAGGGGCGGGTGGACGTGGTCATCGCCAGCGCCGGCATCAGCGCGGGCACCCTGACCGGCCACACCGAAGACTTTGACGTCTTCAAGGCCATCGTCGACACCAACCTGCTCGCCACGGTGGCTACCTTCGAACCCTTCGTGGAATCGATGCGGGCTGCCGGCGGCGGGCGGCTGGTGGGTATCGCCAGCGTGGCGGGTGTGCGCGGCCTGCCGGGCGCAGGCGCCTACAGCGCTTCCAAGTCTGCGGTGGTGACCTACTGCGAAAGCCTGCGGCTGGAACTGGCGGACGACGGTATCCGCGTCGTCACCATCGCGCCGGGCTACATCCGCACGGCGATGACCGCGCACAATCCGTATTCCATGCCGTTCCTGATGGATGCCGACGCCTTTGCGCGGCGCGCGCAGGCGGCCATCGGGCGCGGAACGTCGTACACGGTGATTCCCTGGCAGATGGGCGTAGTGGCCAAACTGATGCGCCTGTTGCCCAATGCCGTCTACGACCGCCTGGCGCGCAACGCGCCGCGCAAACCGCGCAAGGCGGACAAGGCAGGGCAGTCGTAGATCTGGCGGGCCAGGCCGCGCCCGGCGGGCAGGCCCTGGGGCATCACGGCACGACGTCGTCGCCGACTTCGGCTGCCACGTGGCCCACGTCGCCCCAATCCAGCACTTGCCATTGGCGGCCCTTCACGCCAACCCGGTTGATGCTGACATTGAGCAGCGCGGCGTCGCGCGGCGCGTTCAGCGGCACGCCGCTGGCATGGCGCCAGATGATGTCCAGCACGCCGCCGTGGGTGAACATCAGGATGCGTTCGCCATCGTGGCGGCTGGCAATGTCATCCACGGTGGCAATCACGCGCGACTGGAACTGGCCCAGCGTTTCGCCGCCGTCCAGCGGGCGCAGCGGATCGCGGCTTTTCCAGGCGGCAGCGGCTTCGGGCGCCAGCACGTCGATGCGGTCGTGATCCAGGCCTTCCAGCACGCCAAAGCCGCGCTCGCGGATGCCGGGTTCGACGCGTACGCGCAGGTCCAGTTGCTCGGACACCGGCACGGCGGTAGCGTGGGCGCGTTGCAGGTCGCTGCTGTAGATGGCGTGGATCGGCGTGTGGCGGGCTTCTTCGCGCAGGCGCGCCGCCAGCAGGCCGGCCTGGTTGCGGCCGAATTCGTTCAGCGGGATGTCTTTCCAGCCTTGCAGGCGGCGTTCGCGGTTCCAGTCGGTTTCGCCGTGGCGGATGAACCAGATTTCAGTCATTGCAATATCGATACGGTGGGGAAAGGGCGCGGGCCCGGCTCAAAGCGGGTCGGGCGCGATCGGCGCGCGCGGCTTCCAGATGGCTTGAATGACCGAGCTTAACGCGACCAGCGCGGGCTCGCTAGCGCGTTCGTAGGGCAGGATGAAGCCCAGCATGGCGTCGGCGCGCGCCTGGCCCCAGACGATGAAGTCGTTCGAGGCCGCGCCGGCCAGCGCGGTTTCCTCGCGCAGCAGCGCGCAGCCGGCGCCCGCCCGCACCAGCGCTTCCAGGTTGGCCTGGTCGTCGTGTTGCATGGCCACGCGCGGCGACAGGCCATGGCGTTCGAACATGTCGCGCAGCAGCAGGTGGGTATGGCTGCCGGCCGGGCCGTCCAGCCAAGGCAACTGCGCCACTTCGCGCCAGCCGCCGCGCTTGAGCACGGCGGCCTGTTCCTTGGGCAGCGCGATGCGGTAGCGCACGCTGCGCAGCGGTTGCCACAACACCCCGCGCGGCGGGTGCGCGGCAATCGTCAGCGCCGCCGGCAAGCGGCCGGTGCTGACCTGTTCGGCAAGCGTGGCAGTGGGCAGCGTCTGCGTTTTCAATTCGATCAGCGGCAACCGCTGGGCAATCGCCGAGGCCAGTTCGCCCAGCCGCAGGAAGTCGGGCTTTTCGCTGGGCACGCCCAGTTCGACCACGCCCTGCAGGCTGCCCTGCAACTGCTGCGCCTCGGACTTGAATTGCGCGCCCAGCACCAGCAGCGATTCTGCCGTGGGCAGCAGCATTTCGCCGGCCTTGGCCAGCGCCAGCCGGCCGCCGCTGCGATCGAACAGGGCCACGCCCAGGCTTTGTTCCAGGGCCTTGATCTGCCCCGTGACGGCGGGCTGGGTCAGCGACAGGGCGTCGGCGGCCTTGGTCAGGTTGCCCAGCCGGGCCACCGTGACGAAGGCGCGTATCTGATAGATTTCCATGGCGCCTTTGTAGGGGAACCGGCGTCAGGCGGCAAGCAGCCGCACTTGGGTCGGCTCCAGCCCGATCGACACAGGCGCCCCCACCGGAAACGGCGACAGCCCCGCCAGGTGAGACTGGTCGGCCGTCAGGCGCTGCTCGCCGACCTGCACCTGGTAGCGGGTGAATTCGCCCAGGAATTCGCTGCTTTCCACCACGCCCGGCAGCCATACGTAGCGTGCATCGCCCAGTCCGTCGGCCATTTCGATTTGCACCGTGTGTGGCCGGAAGCTCGCGGCCAGGCGCTGCGCGGCGGGCGCTTCGGCGGTCAGTGGCAGATGCAGGTCGCCCACGCCTTCGACCGCCAGCACCACGCTGCCGCTGGTGCGTTCGCGCACATTGCCTTCCAGCACGTTCATGGTGCCCACGAAGTTGGCCACGAAGCGATTGACGGGATAGTCGAACAGCGTGCTGGGCGCGCCGATCTGCTGCACCACGCCGTGGTCCAGCACGGCCATGCGGTCGGCGGTGGTCATCGCCTCTTCCTGGTCGTGCGTCACGAAGATGGTGGTGATGCCCAGCCGCCGTTGCAGGCTGAGCAGGTCCTGGCGCATCTGCACGCGCAGCTTCTTGTCCAGGTTCGACAGGGGCTCGTCCAGCAGCAGTACTTGCGGTTCGATCACGATGGTGCGCGCCAGCGCCACGCGCTGCTGTTGGCCGCCGGACAGCTGGTTGGGCCGGCGGCGGCCGTACTGCGACAGGCCCACCAGTTCCAGCGCGGCCTCGACCTTGGCGCGGATCTGGTCGCGCGGCAGCTTGCGTTCGACCAGGCCGAATGCCACGTTGTCCCACACGGTCATGTGCGGCCACAAGGCATAGTTCTGGAACACCATGCCGATGTTGCGGTTCCAGGGCGGAATGCCGCCGATGTCCTTGCCATCCACCAGCAACTGGCCGGCGTTCTGGCGGTTGAAGCCCGCGATCAGGCGCAGCAGGGTGGATTTGCCCGACCCCGACGGCCCCAGCAGGGCGAAGAACTCGCCGGGCTCGATGCTGATATTGACGTCCTTGAGCACTTCCGTCTTGCCGTACGACAGGCGGATATTGCGGCATTCAACGCTGACTTTCTTCATGTTTTTCCCCTTGGTTCAAGCCTCGTCGCCGCGCGCCGGACGCTGGCGCGCCTGGGCGCGTTCCACCAGCAGGTGCGAGACATACGTGCCGACGGCCACGGCCACCACCGCCAGCACCCCCAGCGCGGCCCCGGGCCCGCGGCCCGCCGCGCTTTGCATGTACAGGTAGATGCCGTAGCTCATTGGCGCCTGGCTGTCCTTGGTGACCAGCATGATGGTGGCCGACAGCTCGACTGCCGCCGTCACGAAGCTGGTCACGAAGCCGGCCAGCATGCCGCCTGCCATCAGCGGCACCACCACGCGGCGGATGGTGCGCATGCGGGTCGCGCCCATCGATTGCGCGGCTTCTTCCAGCGACACGTTGATCTGCTGCAGCGAGGCCACGCAGGAGCGCAGCGCATACGGCAGCCGCCGCACCGAGTACGCGATCATGATGATGATCCACGACGAGGTCAGCAGCGTGCCAGTGCCGGGAATCTCCACGCCGCGGAACGTGCGCAGCAAGCCGATCGCCAGCACGATGCCGGGAATCGCCAGCGCGGCGGACGCCAGGAAATCCAGCCACTGGCGGGCCGGCAGGCGGGTGCGCAGCATCAGGTAGGCGATGGCGGTGCCCAGGATCACGTCCACGCCCGCGGCCAGGCCGCAATACAGCAGCGTATTGGCGATCATGCCCTGTGACTCGCTGAACACCGCGGCGTAATGCGCCAGCGTGTAGCCATCGGGCAGCGGCGCAAAGCTCCAGACGCTGGCCAATGACAGCAGCAGGACGCCCATGTGCGGCGACAGCACCAGCAGCAGCACCAGCGCGATCCAGCCATAGGCCAGCGTGCTTTCCAGCGGCCGCAGCTTGCGCTTCTGAATCGAATTGCCGCCCTTTTGCAGCGTCGAATAGTCGCGGCCCTTGAGCACCCGCGCCGACAGCCACAACGCCAGGATCGAAAACGCGATCATGATCACGCTGATCACATAGCCCAGCGGATCTTCCAGGCCCACCTGGGTGATGCGCAGATAGGCCTGCGGCGCCAGCATGTTGGTGGTGCCCAGCACCAGCGGCGTGCCCAGGTCATCGAACACTTTCACGAACACCAGCGACGTGCCCGCCACGTATCCGGGCAGCGCCAGCGGGAAGATCACGCGGCGAAACAGCCGGAACCCGCGCGACCCCAGGTTGAAGGCCGCCTCTTCCATGGCGCCGTCGATGTTGCGCAGCGCCACCACCAGGTTCATCAGGATGAACGGGAAGTAGTGCAGGGCCTCGACGAAGATCACGCCGTTCAGCCCGTCCATGAACGGGATGGTGAAGCCGAACCAATCGTTCAGCAGCAGGTTCACGCTACCCGAGCGGCCGAAGATCAGCTGCATGGCCACGGCGCCCACGAAGGGCGGCATGATCAGCGGCAACACGCCTAGCGTCTGGATGATGAGCGCGCCGCGAAAGTCGAAGCGCACCGTGAAATACGCCAGCGGCACCGCGATCAACGAGGCCAGCAGGGCGGACCAGCCCGCGACGTAGAGGCTGTTGAAGAACGCCTCGCGCATCAGCGGCTGGTTGAAGAAGGCGCCGAAATGGCCCGTGGTGAAGCTGCCGTCCGCATTGACGAACGCCGTGTAGAACACGGTGCCCACCGGCACGGCCAGGAACAGCGCCAGGAAACCCAGCACCAGAAGCGCGGCCAGCACGGGGCCGGCGGGCAGGCGGGTATGGCCCGGAAGATTCATCGAGATTCCCGTTGTGGTTGAAGACAGGCGGTGCCCGCCGGCCTGCGGCAAGGGCCGGGCCGGCGGTCACGCAGGCGGGGCGAGCCCCCCGCCCGGCAGGTCCTGCGTTACAGCGCTGCCGCTTCCCGCGCCAGCTTCACGGCCTGCTCATAATTGCTTTTGGCCGTGCCGTTCCATTCGCCTTCCAGCTGCGTGATCTGCTGGTTGACCGCTGCGTCCTTCTTGTTGCCGCTGAAGATCTTCAGGAAGGCAGGGTCGGCGGCTTTCTTGCCATCGACAAGCGGGGCCCACGCCAGCTTGCGCGCCTGTGCCAACAATTCGGCCGGTTTGCCGCTCCTGGCCTTCTCGCCCAGCTTGGTCTCGGCGTCGTAGATCGCCTTGGTCGCCGCCTGCAATTCCTTCAGGCGGAACGTGACGGTCTGGTCATACAGCGACTGCACCACGTAGTAGCGCGTCTGCGACAGGTCGGCGTTGAACTGGACCTTGCTGCGGCGCGCGATCTCGGCCGGGTCCGGGTAGCCTTGCGGCACCTTGCCGGCCAGCGCCGAGTACGGCAGCACGGGCAGGCGCGAGATCTTGGGTTCCAGCAGCAGTTCCTGGCCTGCCTGGCTCAGCGTGAAGGCGATGAACTTCTTGCCTTCCTCGGTGTTCTTGGCGCCGTCGATCAGCGCGATGTTGGCCGGCACGATGGCCGTTTCCGACGGATAGACGAATTCCACGGGGAACTTCGAATACTTGCTCGACAGGCCGAAGAAGTCGATGACCGGACCCGCGCCGAACTGGCCGTTGTTGACGCCGTCCGGCACGCCGAACGAACGTTCGGTGACCGCGCTGCTGTTGCCCGACATGCGCAGCAGGGTGTTCCAGCCGTCGTCCCAGCCTTCGCCCTGCAGGATGGTTTCCACGGTCAGGTGCATGGTGCCCGAGCGCGACGGTGACGTGATGCCGACGTGGCCGAACCACTGCGGCGCCAGCAGGTCCTTCCATTCGACCGGCGCGGGAATGTTGTGGGCCTTGATGTAGCGCGTGTTGTAGACGATGCCGTAGCCGGCCAGCGCCTGCCCCAGGTACATGCCGCCCGGGTCGTTGATGGGGTAGTTGCCGATCTTGTCCGGCACGTCCTTGTTGGCCACGTCCGACGACTTGGCCAGCAGCTTGTCGCGGCCCAGCACCTCGAACGCGTCGGGAGCGCTGGCCCAGAACACCTCGGGGCGCTGGCCCGCCGGCGTCTCGCGCACGTAGGCGATGCCGGACACGGTGTTCTTGTTCAGGATTTCCAGCGTGATGCCGGGGTTGGCCTTTTCGAACGCGGTCTTGTAGGCCTGGGTCAGGTCTTTCGGGAACGACGTGATGACCGTGACGGTGCCCGCCAGGGCCGGCGCCGCGCAGGCGGCCAGCAACGCCCCTGCAAGGGCTGTGCGCATTGCATGCATGGTTTGTCTCCGTGGTTTTTTGATTTGTCCGGAGACCTTAAAGGCTGCGCCCGCCACGCGTCCAATCAGAAATTTTGATGCGCGTCATCAGCCCGGGGGGGGGCACGGCCCCGGCCCTGGCCTGGGGCCGGGGCAGGCAAAACGCGTCTAAGCCGTGGCGGCCACGCCGCCGTTCGCTTTGGCCATCGCCTTGGCCTTTGCGGCCAGGACCTGCTGGATCTGGTTCATGATCTGAACTGCCTGCCCGTTCAGCGTCTGCATCTGAGTGGCTTTTTGCTCGGCGGACGCGTTGCTGTCGCGCACGCGTGCGATCTGCTCCATGACCCGCTTGAGCTGGCGCTGCAGCTCCTTGATCTGCCGGGTGTAGTGGTCGTCGTTCTCGGACGATTCAGGCTCTTCGGTCTGGCCGACTTTCATGCCCTTGGCATTCGTGACGCGGATCTTGCCGTCCGGTGCCACGGCGGTGCTATTGGCGGTGTCCTTGGCTTCCTTGTTTGCCCTGATTTTTTGCGCCCAGAGGTCCGCCATATTGGCAATACGCGAATTGCCATTGAGGGGATCGATAGCCATGAAGGTCTCCAGAGATCGAGTTGACTGGGGTTTCCACTAATACGGCATGCTGACCGGGAACTTAAGTTGCCGCCCGTTCCCGCCCCCCTTTACACTGGCGCCCGCTCACACCAATCACCCCCGGGGAATCCATGTCCAATTCCTATTTTCCGCGCTGGCGCCTGGCCGATGACGCCGAGCCCGGTGTCATCATCGCGCCCGATGAACGGCTGTCCTGGCCCAAGAACGTGGCCATGGGGGCGCAGCACGTGGTGGCGATGTTCGGCTCCACCGTGCTGGCGCCGCTGCTCATGGGCTTCGATCCCAACGTCGCCATCCTGATGTCGGGCATCGGCACCCTGATCTTCTTCCTGTTCGTCGGCGGCCGGGTGCCCAGCTACCTGGGGTCCAGCTTCGCCTTCATCGGCGGCGTGATCGCCGTGACCGGCTACGCCGGCGGCGGCGCCAACGCCAATATCGGCGTGGCGCTGGGTGCCATCATCGCCTGCGGCCTGGCCTACACCCTGATCGGCGTCATCGTCTGGATCGTCAACGCCCGCGCGGGCGGCGGCGCCAACTGGATCGATACCTTGATGCCGCCGGTGGTGACTGGCGCGGTGGTCGCGGTGATCGGCCTGAACCTGGCGCCCATCGCCGCCAAGGGCGCCATGGGCGCCTCAGGCTTCGACAGCGTCATGGCGATCGTCACCATCGTGTGCGTGGGCGGCATCGCCGTCTACACCAAGGGCATGGTGCAGCGCCTGCTGATCCTGGTCGGTCTGATCCTGGCCTGCGCGGTGTACGCGATCTGCGCCAATGGCCTGAACCTGGGCAAGCCCATCGACTTTTCCGCCGTGTACGCCGCGGCCTGGTTCGGGCTGCCCCATTTCGCTGCGCCGGTCTTCAAGGCCGAGGCGATGGGCCTGATCGTGCCGGTCGCCATCATCCTGGTCGCCGAGAACCTGGGCCACGTCAAGGCGGTCAGCGCCATGACCGGCCAGGACCTGGACCGCTACCTGGGCCGCGCCTTCGTCGGCGACGGCGTCGCCACCATGGTGTCGGGCGCCGTGGGCGGCACCGGCGTCACCACCTACGCCGAGAACATCGGCGTGATGGCAGTCACTCGCATCTATTCGACGCTGGTGTTCGTCATCGCGGCCCTGATCGCCATCGTGCTGGGCTTCTCGCCCAAGTTCGGCGCCTTGATCCAGACCATCCCGGCCCCCGTGCTGGGCGGCATGTCCGTCGTGGTGTTCGGCCTGATCGCCATCGCCGGGGCTCGTATCTGGGTCGTGAACCAGGTCGATTTCAGCGACAACCGCAACCTGATCGTGGCCGCCGTCACGCTGGTGCTGGGCGCGGGCGACTTCACCGTCAAGCTGGGCAACTTCACGCTGGGCGGCATCGGTACCGCCACCTTCGGCGCGATCATCCTGTACGCGTTGCTGCGCCGCAAGAAACAGGGGTAGGGCGGCAGGCAGGGGCCCGGCGACGGGTAGCCTGCACGGGCCAGGGGGCTCCCGGCAGGCCCAGGCCGGCATAGCGCCCGCCCAGGCCCACGCTGCGTCAGGGCCGCGATAGCCGCGAGGCCGGCGCCCGGCCCGTCACCCGCACCGGCGCGGCCTCGATCACCTGGCCCGACTGGGTCTTGAATACCGCGGTGGCCTCCGACAGGCGCCGCGCCTGGTCCTCCATCGCCGACGCCGCGGCCGAGGCCTCTTCCACCAGCGCGGCATTCTGCTGCGTCACCTCGTCCATCTGCGACACCGCCAGGGTGACCTGGTCGATGCCGCCGGCCTGCTCGGCCGACGCCGCCGAGATCTCGCCCATGATGTCGGCCACCCGCTGCACCGAGGTCACGATCTCCTCCATGGTCTGGCCGGCAGCCGACACCTGTGATGACCCCGCCGTCACCGTCTCGACCGACGTTTCGATCAAGGCCTTGATCTCCTTGGCCGCCTGTGCCGCGCGCTGGGCCAGCGAGCGTACTTCGCCCGCCACCACCGCGAAACCCTTGCCCTGTTCGCCCGCGCGCGCCGCTTCGACGGCGGCATTGAGCGCCAGGATGTTGGTCTGGAAGGCGATGCCGTCGATTACCGAAACGATGTCGGCGATGCGGCGCGAGCTGTCCGAAATGCCCTGCATCGTCGCCACCACCTGCCCGACGGTATGGCCGCCGCGTTGCGCCACTTCCATGCTCACCGCGGCCAATTGATTGGCCTGGGCGGCGTTCTCGGCATTCTGCTTGACCGTGGCGGCCAGCTGTTCCATGGTGGCCGCCGTTTCCTCCAGCGCCGCCGCCTGCTCTTCGGTGCGGCTGGACAGGTTGGCGTTGCCCGCGGCAATCTCGGCCGCGCCGACGTTGATTTCCTCCACGCCCTGGCGCACCGTCGTCACCGTTCGGGTCAGCCCGTCCTGCATCCGCCTGACCGCCGAAAACAGCAGTCCGATCTCGTTGTTCGAGCGGGCGTCCACCCGCTGGGTCAGGTCGCCGGCGGCGATGCGGTCGAAGTGGCGGCCCGCGTCCTGCAAGGGCAGCAACACGCCGCGGCGGATGAAGGCCCAGCACAGCACGGCCAGCAGCACGGCCACCGACAGCAGCACGATGGACGACACCCTGGCTGTGGCATAGGTCGTCTGCGAGCGGTCGAGCACGCCATCGCTGCGTTCCTGCACCCGCGCCAGGAAAACCTGCATGTCCTTGGCGAAATCCGTGTCTGACTGCCGCACGGCGCCTTCGCCCTGCTGGTAGCGGGCGACCGAACCTTCCTTCAGCGCGGAATCCAGTTCCTGAAGCGCTGCGGCGTAGCGGTTGAAACGGCCTTCCAGCACCTGGGCAAGCTCCTGGCCGCGTTCGCTCTTGGGTACGGCCATGTAGCGGGCAAAGCGCTCCCGCGCCAGCTGCAGTTGCTCGGTCGCCGCCGTTTCCGCCGCCGCGGCCTGGTCGTTGGCGCCCGCCTGGAGGTTCGCGATGCCGGCGCCCAGCGCCAGCCGAGTCCGCAAGAGGGCGCCATTGGCCTCGTACAGCGGGTCGACCTGGTGCACGGCCACATTATTCAGGTCTTCGATTTCTCCTACGCTGCTTTCGGCATTCATCCAGCTCAAGCCGCAAGCCAGCGCCAGGGTCACGACGAAGCAGGCCAGCACCAGCGTCATTCCCGTACGGACTTTCAGTTTTTCCAGCATGAGAGCTCCCGTTCTTGAACGCGCTCCACCGCCGGCGCAGGCCCCAAGCCCATGGGCGCTGCGGTAGAGGGGCAAACGTCGAGCCGAATGACTGCGATGCGTCCGCCCAATCTGCAACACGCACAATCGATCGATACACGCGGGGGCCGCATTATGTTTATTGGCCGCAGCGCCCCTGGGGTCTGAATAAGGAAAATCGCCGGTTGATTCCGACTTGTATTTAATTGTTATTAATAGGCCGATTTGTCGGTTATACCTTTTTTATTGAAGACAACAGGCCGTTTTTACAGAAACCCGAGGGCGTCCCGACATTCGGGTTATCGGTGAGTATCTTTTATGCAACGCCCGGACGCGGCGATCTTCCGTCGGGTCAGGGCAAGGCTGGTCGGGGACGGGTCGATAACAAGACCGTTTTGAGAAACGACGGGTTTTAGCGGGTTACAGCGGCGAAATGCGCCGAAAACGACGGTTTCTCCGGTGGCTTGCAATTCCCGTGGACTTTGACCACAATATGGCCTTGATTGCCCCGGTTCCGACCCGAGCCGGGGTTTTGTTTTGGTCGCAGCTTGCCGCATCCGCCTGGCGAGCCGACCGGACGCCTACTGCGTCAGGTCCAAGACCTTCACACCGAGAACGCTCCGTCGGGGGCGTTTTCTACTTTTGTTTGGGAAACGACAATGTCTGCCATTCCTTTGACCGTGCGCGGGGCCGAGCGCTTGCAAGAAGAGCTCCAGCGGCTGAAAACCGTGGAACGTCCCGCCGTCATCAACGCTATCGCTGAAGCGCGCGCGCAGGGCGATCTGTCGGAAAACGCCGAGTACGATGCGGCTCGCGAGCGCCAAGGTTTTATCGAGGGCCGGATTGCCGAACTTGAAGGCACGCTTTCCAATGCCCACCTGATCGACCCGTCCTCCCTCGAGGCCGAAGGCCGCGCCGTGTTTGGCGCTACCGTCGACATCGAAGACCTGGATTCGGGCGACCGTGTGACGTACCAGATCGTCGGCGACGTCGAAGCCGACATCAAGTCGAACCTGATCTCCGTGTCGAGCCCCGTGGCCCGCGCACTGATCGGCAAGAGCGAAGGCGATGTGGTCGAGGTCAAGGCCCCGGCTGGCGTTCGCGAATATGAAGTCCTGGGCGTGCGTTACATCTGACGCCTGCCAATAGCGGTAACATCAGCAAAACACCATAGCCAGAACGTAGCGTTCGTCAGGATTTCCGCGGCAATAAGGCGGATCGCTATGGTGGACCGGGCGCGTAAAGCGCCCGTTTTTGTGCCCGGGTTCTATCTTTTGGGCGACGATTTGCGGCTGGTGCCGCTGCGAGCCCCGGCCCGCAGGCTGAGCGCGCTGCCGGCGCGGCGCGGAATGCCGTGACCGCTCGAAGCCGTCTTCTTGTTGCTGGGACGCATCGGCTTGCCGTTCTTGTTCAACTGGTCCTGGGGCACGAAGCGGGTCTTGGCCGGCTTGGGCTCTTCGGTTTCGGAACGGCGCGGACGCTTGGACAGGGTCTTGCCTTCGGCGGCCAGCTTCTTGGGCGTATGCGGCTCGGAGGCGCGGCGCTTGGTCGAGGCGGGGCGTTCCGGTTCCATGGCGGCCAGCGCGGCGGGCTTGATATTGCCGGCCAGCGGGCGGAAAAGAATCAGGGTCTTGCCCAGGTGGTGCACGGGGGCGCAGGACAGCGTGTCGCAGATGGTCGACAGCATGGCATCGCGGGCCTCGCGGTCGTCGCCGCCGGCGCGGACCTTGATCAGGCCGTGGGAAGCGAGTGCCAGATCGATTTCCTTGAGCACGGCTTCAGTCAGGCCATTGTCGCCAATCAGGACGACGGGGCGCAAAGGGTGAGCGGCGGACCGAAGGTCGCTGCGCTCACGAGAGGTAAGTTCTAATATAGGCATGCGTGGAATTGTACGGTAATGGCCAAGAATAAATTCTCCAAAGACTGGATTCACCAGCACATCAACGATCCCTATGTGAAGATGGCGCAACAGAAGGGCTACCGGGCCCGCGCCGCCTTCAAACTGATCGAGATCCTCGACACCGAGAAACTGATGCGCCGGGGCGACCTGGTCATCGACCTGGGCTCGGCGCCCGGCAGCTGGTCCCAGGTGGCGCGCGAGCGCCTGGCCGGGCCGGGCGGCGTCGTGGACGGGCGCATCATCGCGCTCGACATGCTGCCCATGGAACCCGTGGCGGGCGTCGAATTCATCCAGGGCGACTTTCGCGAAGATGACATTTTGAAACAACTGGAAGACATGGTCGGATCGCGCGCGGTAGACCTTGTAATTTCCGACATGGCCCCCAACTTGTCAGGCGTGGGTATCGCCGACGCCGCGCGCATCCAGCATGTGTGCGAGTTGGCGATGGAATTTTCGCTCGCCCATCTCAAGCCCAACGGGGCGCTGATCGTCAAGGCTTTCCACGGAACTGGCTTCTCGCAGATCGTGCAAAGCTTCAAGCAGCACTTCAAGCGGGTGGTCGAGCGCAAGCCGAAGGCATCGCGGGACAAGTCCTCCGAAACCTTTCTGGTGGCCCGCGATCTGAAATAACCCGTGCCGGAGCCTCGCGCCCCGGTCAGAAAAAACCCCCCGGTCGGCCACGGCCGGCCTGCCGAGACAACGACCAGCAAAATCACGAATCAGACGTAATTTAGAGGCCCCGGCTGTTCCCAGGACGCAACCCGGTCCAACAGGGTAGAATGGGCTATTGACATACTTGTGACTGTGCCATATGCGGGTGCGCGGTCGCCGGTCGGAATCGAAAGCAGGAGATCGACCTTGAATAATTCATTTTCGAAAGTCGCCGTCTGGATGGTGATAGCCCTGGTGCTATTCACGGTCTTCAAGCAGTTCGACGGACGCGCGCAGACCCAGGACGGCGTGACCTACACGCAGTTCATGGACGACGCCAAGGCGGGACGTATCCGCAAGGTGGACGTGCAAGGCGGCCCTGGCGGCGACGTGCTCTACGTCACCCCGGACGCGGGCCGTGCCTACACCCTGACCTCGCCGGGCGACCTCTGGATGGTCTCCGATCTGCTCAAGTACGGCGTGCAGGTGTCGGGCAAGCCGCGCGAAGAGCAATCGCTGCTGATGAGCATCTTCGTGTCCTGGTTCCCCATGCTGCTGTTGATCGGCGTGTGGGTGTTCTTCATGCGCCAGATGCAGGGCGGCGGCAGGGGCGGTGCGTTCAGCTTCGGCAAGTCGCGCGCCCGCATGCTCGACGAAAACACCAACCAGATCACCTTCGCCGATGTGGCGGGCTGCGATGAAGCCAAGGAAGACGTCCAGGAACTGGTCGATTTCCTGCGCGACCCCAGCAAGTTCCAGAAGCTGGGCGGTCGCATTCCGCGCGGCGTGCTGATGGTCGGCTCGCCCGGTACCGGTAAAACGCTGCTGGCCAAGGCCATCGCCGGTGAAGCCAAGGTGCCGTTCTTCAGCATCTCGGGCTCGGACTTCGTTGAAATGTTCGTCGGCGTGGGCGCTGCCCGCGTGCGCGATATGTTCGAAAACGCCAAGAAGCACGCGCCTTGCATCATCTTCATCGACGAAATCGATGCGGTGGGCCGCCAGCGCGGCGCCGGCCTGGGCGGCGGCAACGACGAACGCGAACAGACCCTGAACCAGATGCTGGTGGAAATGGACGGCTTCGAATCCGGCCAGGGCGTCATCGTGATCGCCGCTACCAACCGTCCCGACGTGCTCGACCCGGCGCTGCTGCGTCCGGGCCGCTTCGACCGCCAGGTCGTGGTGCCGCTGCCCGATATCCGTGGCCGTGAGCAGATCCTGAAGGTCCACATGCGCAAGGTGCCGCTGTCGCCCAACGTCGACGCGACCATCCTGGCGCGCGGTTGCCCGGGCTTCTCGGGCGCCGACCTGGCCAACCTGGTCAACGAAGCCGCGCTGTTCGCCGCTCGCCGCAATGGCCGCACGGTGGATATGTCCGACTTCGAAAAGGCCAAGGACAAGATCATCATGGGCGCCGAGCGCCGCTCGATCGTCATGCCCGAAGAGGAACGCAAGAACACCGCGTACCACGAGTCCGGCCATGCGATCGTTGCTCGCCTGTTGCCCAAGACCGATCCGGTCCACAAGGTCACCATCATCCCGCGCGGCCGTGCGCTGGGCGTGACCATGCAGTTGCCCGAAACCGATCGCTACAGCATGGACAAGAGCCGTCTGCTGTCGACCATTGCCGTGTTGTTCGGCGGCCGTATCGCCGAAGAACTCTTCATGGATCAGATGACCACCGGCGCCTCGAATGACTTCGAACGTGCCACGGCCATCGCCCGCGACATCGTCACGCGCTACGGCATGACCGACGAACTGGGCCCCATGGTCTACGCCGAGAACGAGGGCGAAGTCTTCCTGGGTCGCAGCGTCACCAAGACCACGCACATGTCCGAAGCCACCATGCAGAAGGTGGATTCCGAGATCCGCCGCATCATCGACGAGCAATACGGCGTGGCGCGCAAGATCCTGGAAGAAAACCGCGACAAGGTCGAAGTCATGACTGCCGCGCTGCTCGAATGGGAAACCATCGACGCCGACCAGATCAACGACATCATCGAGGGCCGCCCCCCGCGTCCCCCGAAGACGCCGCAGGGGCCGTCGGATACGCCCGACACGCCCCCCACCGGCCTGGCTGCAGGCGGCAATACGGCGGCTGCAGTCTGAGGTCTTCCGTCCTGAGTTATGGCAAATAACTTTCTTTGCGGGCGCTTCGAGTTTGATCTCGAGCGCCCGCTTGTCATGGGCATCGTCAATGTCACGCCGGACTCGTTTTCCGACGGCGGCCAGCATGACGATACCGATTCCGCCGTCGCCCACGCGCGCCAGCTCATCGACGAAGGCGCCCAGATCCTCGACCTGGGCGGCGAGTCCACGCGCCCTGGCGCCGACCCGGTATCGGTGGCCGACGAACTGGACCGGCTGCTGCCGGTGATCGAGGCGCTGCGCGACTGCGGCGTGCCCTTGTCCATCGACACCTTCAAGCCCGAGGTCATGCGCGCCACGCTGGATGCCGGCGCCGACATGATCAACGACATCTACGGTTTCCGGCAGCCTGGCGCCATCGAGGCGGTGGCGCAATCGCGCTGCGGCCTGTGCGTCATGCATATGAAAGGCGAGCCGCGCACCATGCAGGCGACGCCACCTGAATATTCAGACCTGATCGGCGAGATCGGGCTCTTCCTGGGGGCGCGCGCCCAGAAACTGCGCGCGGCCTGGGTCGACCCCCGACGCATCGTACTGGACCCGGGCTTCGGGTTCGGCAAGACCGCCGACCAGAACTTTCAACTGCTGCGCAGGCTGTCCAGCCTGCGCAGCGGCGGTTATCCATTGCTGATTGGCTTGTCGCGCAAGACCATGATCGGCCAGGCCACTGGCCGGCCGGTTGGCGACAGGCTGCCCGGCAGCATTGCCGCCGCCCTGGCCTGTGTGGCCCGTGGCGCGTCCATCGTGCGGGTGCACGATGTGGCGGCCACGGTCGACGCGCTCAAGGTTTGGCACGCGGCAGAACAAGGAGCTATTACTTCATGATTCGACGCAAGTATTTTGGTACCGACGGGGTCCGTGGCGAAGTCGGCGGTCCGGTGATCAACGCCGAATTCGCGTTGCGCCTGGGCTACGCCGCCGGCCGCGTGCTGGCCCGCGAACACGCGGTGCGCGGCGGCAGCCGCCCGCAGGTCGTGATCGGCAAGGACACGCGCATTTCCGGCTATATGCTGGAATCGGCCCTGGAAGCCGGGCTGTCGGCGGCGGGCATCGACGTGCTGCTGGCGGGTCCGATCCCGACCCCGGCCGTGGCCTACCTGACGCGCGCATTGCGCCTGGTCGCCGGCATCGTGATCAGCGCTTCGCACAATCCCTACCAGGACAACGGCATCAAGTTCTTCTCGGCCCAGGGCATGAAACTGCCCGACGAGATCGAAGCCGCGATCGAGGTCGCGCTGGACGAGCCGCTGGGTTGCGTCAGCTCCGAAGGGCTGGGGCGCGCGCGCCGCATGTCGGATGCGCAGGGCCGCTACATCGAATTCTGCAAGAGCACGTTCCCCAACGATCTGGACCTGAACGGCATGACGATCGTGGTGGACGCGGCTCACGGCGCCGCCTACAACATCGCGCCGCACGTCTTTCGCGAGCTGGGCGCCGAGGTCCATGCCATCGGGGTGCATCCGGACGGTTTCAACATCAACAAGGGCGTGGGCGCGCTGCACCCCGAGCTGCTGGCCAAGGAAGTGAAGGCACGCGGCGCGCAGGTCGGCATTGCGCTGGACGGCGACGCCGACCGCCTGCAGATGGTGGACGGTGAAGGCCGCATCTACAACGGCGACGAACTGCTTTATGCCATCCTGCGCGAGCGCATGCAGCGCGGCAAGGTCGATGGCGTGGTGGGTACGCTGATGACCAACTTCGGGTTCGAGCGCGAACTGAACCGCCTGGGCGTGGGTTTCGAGCGCGCAAATGTGGGCGACCGCTACGTGCTGGAACAGATGCAGGCGCGCGGCTGGCTGTATGGCGGCGAAAGCTCCGGCCACCTCTTGTGCCTGGATTGCCATTCCACCGGCGACGGCATCGTGGCGGCCTTGCAGGTGCTGACCGCGCTGCGCCGCAACCAGGTGTCGATGGCCGACTGGGTCAAGGACCTGCGCATGTACCCGCAGAAGATGATCAACGTGCCGATCACCCCCGGGCAGGACTGGAAGTCGCACCCTGGCCTGAGCGCGGCGCGCAAGGCGGTCGAGGCCGAACTGGATGGCCGCGGCCGCATCCTGATTCGTGCCTCGGGCACCGAACCCAAGCTGCGCCTGATGGTCGAAGCCGAAGACGAGGCCCTGGCCGTGGCGTCTGCTGAAAAGCTGGCGGCCAGCCTGGGATAAGCCGTTTTTTGCGTGGATTGAACATGGCCATTCATCGTTTTGCGATGAATGGCCATTGTTTGTGAACGTTGCGTATTGCTTTGTAAATATTTGTCGAGCTTTGCAGGAATTGGGCCTCATTGCTCCGATCTAAACTTCATAGTCACGTAACATATTGGTCAAGTCTTTGACATACAGGGCGTCCAAACTGACCGGACTCTCTAGGAGCTTCGCGCAATGCTGGAACTAGCACGCATCAACCCAAGCCGTAATGCCGCCGAACCGTGGACGGGACCTGCCGCCAGGGTGCTGGTGGTCGGCCTGGCGCGCACGGCCGAGGAAATCGAACAAATCCAGCGCCTGCGCTACGACGTCTTCACCGAAGACATGGGCGTGGTTTTCCCGGATGCCCAGGATGGGATCGAGCACGATCGCTTCGACCCCTTTTGCGAGCATCTGATGGTTCGCGAGCTCGACACCGGCCGTGTCGTGGGAACCTACCGCATCCTCACGCCTGAAAAGGCGCGCGAGGCGGGCGGCTACTACTCGCAATCCGAATTCGACCTGTCCGGCCTGGGCGCCATTCGCGACGAGCTCGTGGAAGTGGGCCGCTCGTGCACGCATGCCGACTACCGCAACGGCGCGGTCATCATGCTGCTGTGGTCGGGCCTGGCGGAATACCTGCGCCGCGGCGGCTACCAGTACGTGCTGGGCTGCGCCAGCGTCAGCCTGCGCGACGACGGCGTGACGGCCGCCGAAGTGTGGCGCACCATTTCCAAGCAGCTGCCCCAAGAGGGCCAGCCGCATGTGACGCCGTTGCACCGTTATCCGGTGGAAAAGCTCAACAGCACGCTGCCGGCCCGTGTGCCGCCGCTGATCAAAGGCTACCTGAAGTTGGGCGCCACGGTTTGCGGCGAACCCGCCTGGGACCCCGATTTCAACGCCGCCGATTTCCCGGTGCTGTTGAAGATGGACGGCATGGACGAGCGCTATCGCCGCCATTTCGGCCTGGATCAACCCGTCGCCAACGGCCAGCGCTGATCATGCGCCGCCTGTTCCGCCGTATGAAGATCAAACTGATACGGCGGGCCACGCGGCCTTTCCGTCTGGAACTCAAGCAGCTGGAACGGCAGACGGATCTGTTGCCGTTCTAGCACGCCTGAGTCTTGAGCCACACGACGCGGGGCCTGCCCCGCGTCGTCGTTTGCCTCAGAATTCCAGCAGTTCGAACGAGAACCC
The DNA here is from genome assembly GCF_058783235.1 of Achromobacter sp. FW305-C-28. Classification (NCBI taxonomy): domain Bacteria; kingdom Pseudomonadati; phylum Pseudomonadota; class Betaproteobacteria; order Burkholderiales; family Alcaligenaceae; genus Achromobacter; species Achromobacter sp. FW305-C-28. The sequence goes on from NZ_JBYSYL010000006.1 coordinate 285,263, forward strand.
CACCTTCGACCACTCGGCTTCTTCCGCGCGCAGCGTGAAGTCGCTGAGCGGATGCTGCGCAAGCCAATCGCGGTTCACGCGGACCACGATCGAGTCGTTGCGCATCGATGCCGTGAGGGGCAGGGGCTCGATTTCGCCGCGGCGGCGAAACAGCAGCACCGCCAGGCGCAGGCTCAGGATGGCCATCCACTGGGCGCGGGTGCGTACCAGGGGTTCCAGCTTGCTCAGCTTGCCTTGGTGGCCAAGCGCCAACAGCGCCAGCAATTGCTGGTCAGCGCGCGAGAAGCCGGGCATGTCGGCGTTTTCCAGCACGTAGGCGGTGTGCTTGTGATACGCGTTGTGGGCGATCGACAGGCCGACTTCGTGCAGGTCTGCCGCCCAGCCCAGCGCCACGCGCAGTTCGGTGCGCTCCGGGCCTTCGGGCATCATCGCGTCGAACAGGCTGAGCGCGGCATGGTGAACGCGGCGGGCCTGGTTGACGTCGACGTGGTAGCGCTTCATGAACTGGCGCACCGACTCGTCGCGTTTGTCGTGTTCGTCGTCGCGGCCCAGCAAGTCGTACAGCACACCCAGGCGCAGTGCGCCGTCGCCGGTGTGCATGACGTCGATCCCCAGTTCGTCGAACAGAGCGCTCATGATGGCCAGGCCGCCGGGCAGTACGTCGGCGCGCTCGACCTTGATGCCGGGCAGTTCGGACGGGATCACCCGGCCGGCGCGCACGATGCGGTCTTTCAGCTTGGTCAGGCCGGCGCGGGTGATGCCGCGATCGGACAGGCCGCCTTCGGTCAGGATGGCGAACAGCGCCTTGGCGGTGCCGGACGAGCCATAGGCTTCTTTCCAGCCGGTCTTGCGGTACTGTTTGGCGATGACTTCGATTTCGCGGCGGGCGGCCAGTTCGGCCAGCTTCATCTGGTGGGCATCGACGATGCCGTCCGAGAAGAACTGGCGGCTGTAGCTGACGCAGCCCATGTACAGTGACGACATCAGGCCGGGCTCGTGGCCCTTGCCGATGATGACTTCGGTGGAACCGCCGCCGATGTCGATCACCAGGCGCTTGTTGGGCGAGGGGGGCAGGGTGTGGACCACGCCCGAGAAGATCAGGCGGGCCTCTTCGCGGCCGGCGATGACTTCGATGGGAAAGCCCAGTGCGGCTTCGGCACGGGGCAGGAAGTCGCGGGTGTTGCGCGCCACGCGGAAGGTGTTGGTCGCCACGGCTCGCACCCGGTTCGGGTGGAAGCTGCGCAGGCGGTCGCCGAAACGTTCCAGCACGGCGATGGCCCGCTCGATGGCGTCGTCGCCCAGGCGCTTTTCTGCGTCCAGGCCAGCGGCGAGCCGGACGGTTTCCTTGAGGCGGTCGATCTGATAAATCTGGGGCGTACCGTCCTGCTGAACGATGCGTCCGATGGAGAGGCGGAAGCTGTTGGACCCGAGGTCCACGGCGGCCAGAAGTTGATCCATGCGGCTCGTCAATATTGGCTTTGAGGTGGCCTGATTATAGATACCCCATGTGACAGCGCCGTCGGCTGCGGGTTTTCGCTTATGGAACATATGGTTGGCGTCGAAAGAAGGGGGCGCCATGTGTCCCGGTTTTGTCGTACGCTACACATTTGGCGTTGTGTCATAGAACCGTCACCCTTTTGCAGTAAAACTCCACGCTCTCCCTACGTATGGAATCCGGTATGACCACACGCCCGCCCGCCGAGCCCTTGCTCCTGAATCGCGAGTTGTCGCTGCTCAAATTCAACGAACGCGTGCTGGCGATGGCGGAAAATCCCAAGACGCCCTTGTTGGAAAGGCTGCGCTACGTCTGCATCGTCAGCTCGAACCTGGATGAATTCTTTGAAATCCGGATTTCCAGCCTGAAAGAGCAGCAGCGCCAGTCACCCAACCTGGTGGGCCCGGACGGCATGACCCCGGACCAGGCGTTCGAGAATGTCCAGCAGGCGGTGCACGAGCTGGTGGGGCGGCAGTACGCCCTGCTCAATGACGAGATCCTGCCGGCCATGCAGGCCGAGGGTATTGCGCTGCACCATGCCTCGGAATGGAACCCGCAGCAGCAGGAGTGGGCGCGCGAGGTCTTCAACCGCGACGTGATGCCGCTGTTGACCCCCATCGGGCTGGACCCGGCGCATCCGTTCCCGCGCGTCTACAACAAGAGCCTGAATTTCATCGTGTCGCTGTCTGGCGCCGACGCCTTCGGCCGCCAGGCATCCATTGCCGTGGTGCAGGCGCCGCGCGCGCTGCCGCGCCTGATCAAGATGCCGCCCGAGCTGTCCGGCCACCCTGAGGGCTACATCCTTCTGACCTCGCTGCTGCGCGCCTTCGTCGGCGAACTGTTCCCGGGCCTGGAAATGCTGGGCTGCTACCAGTGGCGGGTGACGCGCAACAGCGACCTGTTCGTGGACGAGGAAGAAGTCACGAACCTGCGCCACGCGCTGCAGGGTGAACTCTCGCAGCGCAACTTCGGCGCCGCGGTGCGGCTGGAAATCGACAAGCTCACGCCGGTGGAACTGGAAAACTTCCTGCAGCGCGAGTTCTCGCTCAAGCCGGAAGACACCTACCGTGTGCCGGGCCCGGTCAACCTGTCGCGCCTGATGCAGCTGTGCAACTCGCCCGACCGCCCGGACCTGCTGTTTCCCGACTACCGCGCGCCGCTGCCGGCGCCGTTCGACCGGGTTGGCGACAAGCCGTCCGACCTGTTCGAGGCCGTGGCCGAGCAAGACCGCCTGCTGCACCATCCGTACCAGTCGTTCCAGCCCGTCATCGACTTCCTGACCGCCGCCGCGCTGGACCCGGATGTGATGGCCATCAAGCAGACCATCTACCGCACCGGCGAGGATTCCGAGCTGATGAAGATCCTGCTGGCCGCCGCGCGCGCCGGCAAGGAAGTGACGGTGGTGGTGGAATTGATGGCCCGCTTTGACGAGCAGACCAACATCAATTGGGCCTCCAAGCTCGAAGAGGTGGGCGCTCACGTGGTGTACGGCGTGGTGGCGCACAAGACGCACGCCAAGATGGCCGTCGTGCTGCGGCGTGAAAAGGGCCGCCTGCGCCGCTACGCCCACCTGGGTACGGGCAACTACCACCCGCGCACCGCGCGGCTGTACACCGATTTCGGCCTGCTGACCGCCGATCCCAAGCTGTGCGAGGACATGGACAAGGTCTTTGCGCAACTGACCGGCCTGGGCGCGCGCCGCTCGCTCAAGGCGCTGATGCAGTCGCCATTCACCATGCATGACGGCATGGTGGCGCTGATCCGCGCCGAGGCTCGCGCGGCCAAGGCGGGCAAGCGCTCGCGCATCATGGCCAAGATGAACTCGCTGCTCGAAGAGCAGATCATCGAAGAACTGTACAAGGCCAGCCAGGCCGGCGTGAAGATCGACCTGATCGTGCGTGGCGTCTGCGCCCTGCGGGCGGGCGTGCCGGGCTTGTCCGAGAACATCCGGGTGCGTTCCATCGTGGGCCGCTTCCTGGAACACTCGCGCGTGTTCTATTTCTACGCCGAGGGCGCCGAGACCGTGTACCTGTCGTCCGCCGACTGGATGGACCGCAATTTCTTCCGCCGCGTCGAAATCGCCTTCCCGATCTACGACAAGTCGCTCAAGAAGCGTGTCATCGACGAAGCCTTCACCTTTGCCCTGCGCGACAACCAACTGGCCTGGCAGCAGCAGGCCGACGGCGACTACGTCCGCGTCAAGAGCCGCCGCGAACCCTTCAACCTGCACCAGTACCTGATGCAGAAGCTGGGCGTGTAGCCCCAGCCCGGGCAGGGGGGATGGGTATCCGTCCCCCTATAAATCTGCCCCCATTTCCCCGCAAGCAAAAAGAGGCATTCGAGGCAGGCGCTCCCAGAGCGCAGCCGCGCGGATCCGGCTACGCCGGTCCGCCACCGGCGCCCCCCTGGGGGGGAAGCGCGCAGCGCTCCGGGGGGGGGTTTGTGACTGTCACTATCTTGTCACGTTGGACTTCTAAGATGCGAGGGTCGCTGAAAGACAGGCAGTAGAAAGCCTGCCAAGACTCCTCTAACGAGCACAGAAGGAACCAAGATGTTCAAACGTGTCTTCAAACAAGTTTCACTGGGTGTCGCGCTGAGCGCCGCCGTGTTTGCCGTCCAGGCCGCCGATGTGACCGGCGCCGGCGCATCGTTCCCGTACCCGGTCTACGCCAAGTGGGCGTCGGACTACAAGGCAGCCACCAACAACGCGGTCAACTACCAGTCGATCGGTTCGGGCGGCGGCCAGCAACAGATCATCGCCAAGACCGTCGATTTCGGCGCTTCGGACGATCCCATGAAGGCAGCCGACCTGGACAAGAACGGTCTGCTGCAGTTCCCGGCCGTCATCGGCGGCACCGTGGCCGTGGTGAACATCGACGGCATCGCACCGGGCAAGCTGAAGCTGTCGGGCAAGGTCCTGGCCGAAATCTTCCTGGGCAAGGTCAAGAAGTGGGATGACGCCGCCATCAAGGCGCTGAACCCCGACCTGAAGCTGCCGTCGGCCGACATCATCGTCGTGCACCGTTCGGACGGCTCGGGCACCACCTTCGGCTGGACCAACTACCTGTCCAAGGTGTCGCCGGAGTGGAAGGAACAAGTCGGTGAAGGCAAGGCCGTCAAGTGGCCCGTGGGTCAAGGCGGCAAGGGCAACGAAGGCGTCGCCGCCTACGTCGGCCAGCTGAAGAACTCGATCGGCTACGTGGAATACGCCTACGCCAAGCAGAACAAGCTGGCCTGGACGCAGCTGCAGAACAAGGACGGCAAGTTCGTCCAGCCGGAACAGAAGGCCTTCGCTGCTGCCGCCGCCAACGCTGACTGGAAGAGCGCGCCTGGCATGGGCGTGGTGCTGACCGACGAGCCGGGCGCCGATTCCTGGCCCGTGACCGCCGCGACGTTCATCCTGATCCACAAGTCGCAAGACAAGCCCGCCCAAGGCCGCGCTGTCCTGGAATTCTTCGACTGGGCCTTCAAGAATGGCGCCAAGTCGGCTGAAGCCCTGGACTACGTGCCGCTGCCGGAAGCCGTGACCAAGGAAATTCGCGCCGCTTGGGGCGAAGTCAAGGCAGCCGACGGCAAGGCCGTCTGGAAGTAAAGCGGAACCCCGGCGCGGCGGCATCGCCCCGCGCCGGGATCTGCCCGCCGCCCCGGCGTCCGGATATCCGGATGCCGGGGCGGGTCTCCCGGATTCTCTCGTAGTTTCCCCCCAGGTTTCCTAAGGAAAGTCCATCCATGAGCGCGGTAATGGATAATAGTGTGCCGCTTTCGCCCAGCGTGGCGGACTCCGTGACTACCGGCACGCCTTCGCCTATGAAGCAAAATAAAAACGCGCTGATGGATGCGCTGTTCAAGAACCTGACCCGCCTGTTCGCCTTCCTGGTGTTCATTCTGCTGGCGGCGATTCTTATCTCCCTGATCTACGGCAGCCGCGAATCGCTGGCCAAGTACGGTCTGTCGTTCCTGTGGCTGAACGACTGGGACCCCGTCAAGCAGAACTACGGCGCCGTGGTGCCCATCATCGGCACGCTGCTGACGTCGGCCATCGCGCTGATCATCGCCGTGCCGGTGTCGTTCGGCATCGCCATCTTCCTGACCGAACTGTCGCCCACCTGGCTGCGCCGCCCCTTGGGCACCGCCGTCGAAATGCTGGCCGCCATCCCGTCCATCATCTACGGCATGTGGGGCCTGTTCGTCTTCGTGCCGGTGTTCCAGCAATACGTGCAGCCTTTCCTGATCGCCACGCTGGGCAGCGTGCCGATCATCGGCGGCATGTTCGCCGGGCCGCCTTTCGGTATCGGCATCTTCACCGCCGGGCTGATCCTGTCGATCATGATCATCCCGTTCATCGCGGCAGTGATGCGCGACGTGTTCGAGCTGGTGCCGGCCATGCTGAAGGAATCAGCCTACGGCCTGGGCAGCACGACCTGGGAAGTGATGTGGCGCGTGGTGCTGCCGTTCACCAAGTCCGGCGTCATCGGCGGCATCATGCTGGGCCTGGGCCGTGCGCTGGGCGAGACCATGGCCGTGACCTTCGTGATCGGCAACGCCTTCAAGTGGTCCGGCTCGCTGTTCTCGCCGGGCAACTCGATCGCCTCGGCGCTGGCCAACGAATTCAACGAAGCGGGCGGCATCCAGAAGTCGGCATTGCTGGAACTGGGCCTGATCCTGTTCCTGATCACGACGATCGTGCTGGCCCTGGCCAAGATGCTGCTGGTTCGCCTGTCTGCTGGCGAAGGCAAGAAAACCTGACGCGCCGCGAGCCCAAGGAAAAGAACATGGCTGTATCCGTACTCAATATGCAGAACGGCGTGTATCGCCGGCGCCGCGTGGTCAACCGCATCATGCTGACCATCTCGCTGGGCACGCTGGTGTTCGGGCTGTTCTGGTTGTTCTGGATCATCCTGACGCTGCTGACCAAGGGCGCGCCGGCGCTGTCGTACACCCTCTTCACCGAGATCACGCCGCCGCCGGGGCAAACCGGCGGCCTGATCAACGCTATCTTCGGCAGCGTGATGATGGCCGGCGTGGGCACGCTGATCGGCACGCCGGTCGGCATCCTGGCCGGCACCTACCTGGCCGAATACGGCCAGCGCGGCTGGCTGGCGCCGGCCACGCGCTTCCTGAACGACGTGCTGCTGTCGGCGCCGTCGATCATCATCGGTCTGTTCATCTACGCCGTTTACGTGGCGCAGGTGGGGCACTACTCGGGCTGGGCCGGCGCCATCGCGCTGTCCATCCTGGTGATTCCGGTGGTGGTGCGCACGACCGACAACATGCTGCTGCTGGTGCCCAACAGCCTGCGCGAGGCCGCGGCCGCGCTGGGCTGCCCCAAGTGGCGCATGATCACGCTGGTCTGCTATCGCGCCGCCAAGACCGGCATCATCACCGGCGTGCTGCTGGCGATTGCCCGCATCTCGGGTGAAACCGCGCCGCTGCTGTTCACGGCGCTGTCGAACCAGTTCATGTCGACCAACATGAACGGCCCGATGGCCAACCTGCCGGTCGTGATCTACCAATACGCCGCCAGCCCCTTCAAGGACTGGAACGACCTGGCCTGGGCCGGGGCTACCCTGATTACGCTGCTGGTGCTGGGCATCAACATCCTCGCCCGCAACATGTTCCGCAAGTAAAGATCGCTTTGCCGGCGCGCCAGGCGCGCCGGACCTAGGGAAACCAAATGGAAAACACCGCTACCGCCGTCAAGAACAAGATCGAGGTCAAGAACCTGAACTTCTACTACGGCAAGTTCCATGCGATCCGCAATGTGAACATGTCGATCCAGGAGAAGAAGGTCACCGCCTTCATCGGCCCGTCGGGCTGCGGCAAGTCGACGCTGCTGCGTACCTTCAACCGCATGTTCGAGCTGTATCCGGGCCAGCGCGCCGAGGGCGAAATCATCCTGGACGGCGAAAACCTGCTGACCGCCAAGACCGATATTTCGCTGATCCGCGCCAAGGTCGGCATGGTGTTCCAGAAGCCCACGCCGTTCCCCATGAGCATCTACGACAACATCGCCTTCGGCGTGCGCCTGTTCGAGCGCCTGTCCAAGGGCGAGATGGACGAGCGCGTGGAATGGGCGCTGAGCAAGGCCGCGCTCTGGAACGAAGTGAAGGACAAGCTGCATCAGAGCGGCAACAGCCTGTCGGGCGGGCAGCAGCAGCGTCTGTGCATCGCCCGTGGCGTGGCCATCAAGCCGGAAGTGCTGCTGCTGGACGAACCGTGTTCGGCGCTGGACCCGATCTCGACCGCCAAGATCGAAGAGCTGATCGCCGAACTCAAGAACGACTACACCGTCGTCATCGTGACTCACAACATGCAGCAGGCCGCGCGCTGCTCGGACTACACGGCCTACATGTACCTGGGCGAGCTGATGGAATTCGGCCAGACCGACCAGATCTTCGTGAAGCCGTCGCGCAAGGAAACCGAAGACTACATCACCGGCCGTTTCGGTTGAGGTGACGCCGGCCTGAGTGGCCGGATCATTGACGGCGCGCCCGCAAGGCGCGCCGTTGTCGTTTTCAGGACCGTTGCTGTTGCAGGGTCTGCGCGCCGGGGGCGGGTTGGGCCTGCGATCCCCCGGCGTAGCGGCCGGGGATCAGGATCACGAACACGGCCGCCAGTACCGCCGCGCACGAGAAGGCGATGAAGTTCCAGGCCAGCGGCAATTGCAGGCTGGCCAGGTAGCCGCCGACGATGGGGCCGCTCATGGCGCCGATGCGGGCAAACGACAGCGCCCAGCCGGTGGCCGCGCCGCGCGCATGCGCCGGGTAGTAGCCAGCCAGGTAGCCCGTCAGGATCAGCGACGACGAGATGCTGCCTACGCCCGCCAGCGCCACCCACAGGTAGTTCACGACCAGCGGGTTGTTGTAGGTCAGGCAATAGATGCCGACGGCGCCCACCAGGAAGAACAGCGCCACGATCTTGCGCGGCTCGGTCTTGTCGGCAAACCGTCCCAGCACCAGGCCGCCAATGGCGGACGCCAGGCTGAACACCAGCAGGAACGACAGGCTGGAACCCAGGTCGTAACCGTTCTTGCGCATGATCTGCGGCAGCCAGGTGTTCAGGCCATAGACCAGCATCATGCCCAGGAACAGCGCGCCCCAGAAACACAGGGTGGCGCGCAGGTGGCGCGGCGAGAACACCGCCGCCATCACATCACGCCAGGTGGCTTTCTCGCCCGCGACTTCGCGCGGGCGGAAGGGCTCGAGCGATACGATACCCAGGCGATCGGCCATGGCGCGGGCGCCGGCTTCGTCCCCCTTGGCCAGCAGGTATTCCAGCGACTCGGGCAACCAGCGTGCCAGCAGCGGCACCAACAGCAACGGCGCTGCACCCACCAGTATTACCGAGCGCCAGCCCCAGTGCTGCAGCAGCGCCATGGCCACCGCAGCCGAACACAGGATGCCCAGCGAATAGCCGGAATACATCACGCCGTAGTTGAAGCCGCGCTTGGCCGGCGGCGAGTATTCGATGGTCAGCGCGGCCGCCACGGGAATCACGCCGCCCAGCCCCAGGCCGCCAATGAAACGGAAGGTGGCGAACCACGTCGGCGTGGGCGCCCAGGCGGCGCCGATCATCGTCAGGGAAAACAGCGTGACGCAGGCCAGCAGCATGCGCCGGCGGCCCAGCAGGTCGGACAGCGTGCCCACCGCGAACGAGCCCACGAACATCCCGGCCAGCGCGTAGCTGCCCAGCATGCCCAGCTGGATCGGCGTCAGGTTCCAGCTCTTATCGTCGGCCAGGGCGGGCAGCACCGCGCCCATCACCCCGACGTCGTAGCCTTCGAACAGGATCGCCAGCCAGCAGACGAACAGCACGGTATAGGTGGTCCGCGTTGGAGCAGCCCAGGCGGACGAAGCAGAGGCGGTGGCCATGATTTTCCCGATGAGTATGTCGTTATGGATTTGAATTTAATTTATGCTTCAACTATATAGGTGTCAATCAGGGCTTGCGCGCGAAAGCGGCCTTCACGGACGCGGGAAGGGCGCGGTTTCGGCGTGCCTGCCGTATCTGGTATAGTTGCCACCCTCGGGGCGTAGCGCAGCCTGGTAGCGCATCTGCTTTGGGAGCAGAGGGTCGTGAGTTCGAATCCCACCGCCCCGACCAGTAAAAACAAAGGGTTAGCTCATTTTTAATGAGCTAACCCTTTTCGTTTTGGGGGGTACGCGTCTTCAGAGAGGCGCTTCAGCGCGGATCTTCGGCGTGCGTCTGGGACTCAGGGGGACTCAGCGGCCCGCCGGCGCCATCAGATACCGCGTCAGCTTCTCCATCATCGCGTCGCACGCCTCAAGCTGGGACAGTTCGACGTATTCATCGGCCTTGTGCGCCACCTCGATGCTGCCCGGTCCGCAGATCAGCACCGCCGTCTGCCCCCACAGCTGCTGGAACAGCCCGCCTTCGGTGCCGAATGCGGCCTTGGTGAGCGGCGTGTCCGGCGGTAACCACGAGGCCAGCAGCGCCACGCCCGCGGAGTCCTCCGGCGTGGCAAGGCCGGGATAGCTGTTGACCGTGGTGACCCGGGGTGGCTCGGCATCGGGCAGGGCGCCTGCGGCACGCATCTTTGTCTGCGTGAGCGCCAGCACCCGCTCCAGGATCTGGTTCGGGTCGTCCTGCGCGACGTTGCGAATCTCGAAATTGACTTCGCATTCCGCGGGCACGATGTTCAGCGCCGTGCCGCCCTTGATGGTGCCGGCATGCACGGTGGTGTAGGGCACTTCATAACCGGGTTCGCGTGGCCCGTGTTCGGCCAGGTCATGCTGCACGTCGCGCAGGGCGCTGATCAGGTCGCTGGCCGTATGGATGGCATTGACGAAGTGCGGCGCCAGTCCCGAGTGACCCGCCTGGCCGCAGCACAAGGCCCGGTAGGCGGCCTTGCCCTTGTTGCCGGTGCCGATCTTCATCAGCGTCGGCTCGCCCACCACGCAGAGCAGCGGGGCGGGTTGCATGGGTTTCAGCGCGCGCAGCAGATGGCGCACGCCGACGCAGCCAATTTCCTCGTCGAACGACAGCGCCAGATGCAGGGGCCGCGCAAGCGGCTGACCGGCCGCGCGGATCATGGCCATCACGGCGCAGGCGACAAAGCCCTTCATGTCCGCGCTGCCCCGGCCATAGATGCGCCCGTTGCGCTCAGTCGCCTCGAAGGGCGGCGAGGTCCAGGGCTGGCCGGTCACGGGCACTACGTCGGTATGGCCCGAGAGCACGATGCCGGGCACGTCCAGGGGGCCGACGGAGGCGAACAGATTGCTGCGCCGGGCGTCCTGCGGGTCCGCCACCCGCGTGGACGCGATGCCCGCCTGCGCCAGCAACGCCTGCACGCGCTCGATGAGTGCGACGTTGGGCGTCAGCGTGACGGATTCAAACGCGATCAGTTCGCGCAATAGGTCTGGACTGTTGTCCGGAGTCGGAGTGCTCATGGCATGGATCTGCAGGGTTGCGAGCGGCACGCGGGCGTGCCGTCCGTTCAGTTGGTTTCAGGGGGCGGCACATAGGGGTCGAAGAAGCTGCCTTCGCTCATGCCGGGTATGTATTGATCCGAGATATAGGCGCGGCAGCGCTGCATGAAGACTTCGGTCAGCCGTGACGGTTTCATCGGCTTGTAAGTCGTCAGCCCAAGCAGCATCGGGCGATGCTCGCCCACCAGGCGCAGCCGCACCAGCCGCTTGCCATCCAGCGCCTGGGTGGACTTGGGCCGCACGTTGAACAGGGCATAGCCGATGCCGTTGGCGACCATGGACCGCACCACTTCTTCCGAGCGCGAACGCGCCACGATGTTCGGCTCCAGGCCGAACTTCGCGAACAGCGACATGAAGTAATCGCGGCTCAAGGGCAGGTCCAGCAGCACCATGGGCAGGCGGGCCAGCTCTTCAAGCGTCACCGCGATCTGCTGCGACAGCGGATGCAGTTCGCTCACCACCACATGCGGCGGCAGGCGCGCCAGCGCCTCGAACGAGATTTCATCGCCCAGCCTCAGGTCGTAACTGAGCGCGACGTCGATTTCCAGGGTATGCAGCTTGTCGATCAGCAACTGCTGGTCGCCTTCGACCATGTGCAGATCCACTTTGTCGAAGGCGCGGGAGAAGCCGAAGATCACCTCGGGCGCGATCATGGCCGTGAGCGACTGGAAGCAGCCCACGCGCAAGGTGCCCTGGATGGTATTGCTGGAGACGGATGCGATCTTGTAGAGGCGCGACGCGCGCTCGAGCAGGTCTTCGCATTCGCTCATGACCTGTTGGCCGAGCACCGTCAGGGCCAGGCCCTTGGACGGATGCCGGACGAACAGCTGCACGTCCAGCTCCGTTTCGACATGGGCGATGGCGGCCGAAATCGACGGCGCCGAAATGTGGATCTGGCTGGATGCCGCAGCGATGCTGCCGTGTTTGGCCGTGGCGACGAAGTACTCCATCTGGCGCAGCGAAATGCGATTGAGCATAGTCCGAAGTGAGAAAGAAGAGTGTCTCCACTATGCCCGGACGGCGGGCAGGGCGCTCCTCGGGTTTTCTCGCACTCGCCGCCTGCCACCGCCTGTCACAGGTTGCCGGGCACGCCGAAACTCGGTGCGGCGCGCGGATCCCTGGCGCGGGTGATGTAATCCTGGATCTGCGGTTCGTAGACCTTCCAGGCCTCGTACAGGGTTTCGACGGGGCATTGTTCCACCCAGTCCATGCGCAGGTCGACGATAGGCCAATCCAGCTCTGCCACCACCAGCAGCCCGGCCGAATGCACCGGCCCTTCTTCGCCGCCGGCTGCCTGACCCGCCAGCATGGCCTGCATCAGGCGTTCGGCCAGCGAACCCGGCGTTTTCTCGAAGGCCGACAGCATGGCGGCGGGCACATCCAGCGAGGCCAGCATATTGCCGGCGGACGCGGCGTGCTCGCCCTTCGCGCTGGCCAGGCGGCCCAGCGCGTTCGACCCGGTGAAGATGGCCGGCGCCTGCGTGGCGTCAATGGCCATCAGTTGCCGATAGCTGATGAACGGGCGCTCGGCCAGCGACTGCAGCGCCCGCTCGGGCGAATGGCCCTGGCCCATCGCGTCAAGGATGAGCGGCCCCAGCGCGGGGTCGGTGATGTTCTGGCTGACCGCTGCTCCCACGCCAGCGCGTGCGCGCACGCACCGCGCCGCCACCGCGGGCGACGACGATGAGACGGCCGCGCCGAACTGGCCGGTGGCCGGGCAACGGGCAATGATGGAAAAAGTCATGACCTGGGCCTCCTGTTGCGTCAATCCGGAATAACGGCAGTCGCGTCGATTTCCACCAACCATTCGGGCCGCGCCAGTGCCGACACCACGATACCGGTGGACACGGGGAATACGCCCTTGAGCCACTTGCCCACCACCAGATAGACCGCTTCGCGATAACGGGGATCGATGATGTAGATCGTGATCTTGCAGATGTCCTGCAGCTCGCCGCCGGCTTCCCTGAGCAGCATGTCGATGTTCTTCATCGCCTGCTCCGCCTGGCCCGAGGCATCGCCGATGCAGACGCTCTCGGACGTGTCCAGATTCTGGCCGATCTGCCCGCGCAGGAAGACGGTGCTGCCGCGCGCGACGACGGCCTGGCACAGATCGTTGTCGAGTTTCTGTTCCGGGTAGGTGGCCTTGGTATTGAAAGTGCGTATGCGCTTGTGCTTCATGGCTCGTATCTTTATTAGGGTTTATCCGGGGCCCCCGCGTCTGCCTGGCAAGCGGCATCGCATAAGACCGTGACCTGCCCGCTGATGGTCGGCCCAAGCGACGCAGCAGCCTATTTGTTTTTTCCGGCGTCCCGTCTCGGAAATCCTGACGTGGGCGACGTCCGCGGCGGCGGGCCGTTGCCATGCCTCGGACGGCCTGGTACGGCCATCAGGAAAATCTATCCATGCCAACGGAAAAGGCGACTTGGTCGCTCGGATCGCGTCTCTCATCATTGGTTTTCGCTGGCCCACGCCACTTCTCCTTGCAGGGAATCCGGATGAACACCGCCTCTACACGCCCACCCGCCACTTATCCCCGATTTCGCTACGACGGTTCCGGCGATCTCGCCCGCATCGGGCTGATCTACATCGCCTCCAGCGTCGTGATGGAAGAAGAGATGTGGGCCATGTCCGCACCGGGGGTTTCCACCCATACCGCGCGCATCAAGCTGCCCAAGGTCACGGTGCAGGGCATCGAGGAAATGATGAACGCCCCGGAACTGGAACAGGCGGCGCGGCTGGCGGGCGCAGCCCCCATCGACGTGCTGCTGTTCGGCGGCACCAGCGCCTCGTTTCTGCATGGCACCGCCTACGACCAGGCACTTATCGAAAAGCTGCGGCAATGGGTGCCGGGGCCGAAGATCACCACGGCATCGACCGCCACGCTCGCGGCCTTGAATAAGGTGAAGGCCGGCAAGGTGGCGCTGGCCACGCCGTATCTGCCGGAAATCCATGAGCGCGCCATCCGCTTCCTGCAAGAGAATGGCCACGAGGTCGTCAAGAGCGCCTGCCTGGGCATCTCGGATGACCACGCGCTGGCCGAGGTCTCGCTCGAGAAGGTCTATGACCACGTTGTCTCGGTCGACCACCCGGACGCGACGGCCATCTTCGTGTCGTGCACCAACTTCCGGACCGTAGGCGCCATCGAGGCGCTGGAGCAGAAACTCGGCAAGCCGGTGATCTCGGCCATCCAGGCCTCGTTCTGGCACTGCCTGGACCTCACCGGCGCGGCGGGCGCCAAACCCGGTTATGGCTCGCTGTTCGACTCGACCCTGAGCAAGGCCCACACGATGTAAGCACTTCGCCACGGCGGATCACCAATAAACAAGGGGAAAAAGATGCATCTGCACAAAACCATCACGGCGCTGACACTCGCAAGCGCCTCGTTATCCGTCTTGGCGCCGGCCCATGCCGAGAAGCTGGTGCTTGGCAACGAGGGAAGCTATCCCCCGTTCAGCATGGTCGATCCGTCGGGTCGCCTGACGGGTTTCGAACCCGACCTGGCGCGCGAGATGTGTAAACGGATGAAGGTCGATTGCGAAATCGTCGTCATGGACTTCAAAGCCCTGATCCCGGCGCTGCTGCAGAAAAAACTGGATGCCGTGGTCAGCCAGACCAAGCCACTGCCAGAGCGCAAGGAAAAGGTGCTGTTCGGCCGTGCGGTGCTGTTCAATCCGGACTCTTACGTGGTGCCCGAGGCGAAGCACTACACCTTCACGCCCGAGGGACTCAAGGGCGTACGGATCGGCCTGCAACGCGGTTCGGCGCAAGCCAAATACGTGTCCGAGACGTTCGGCAACGCCGTACAGATCGTGTTCTACGACAACCCCGACCAGATCCGGCTCGATCTCGCCAACGGGCGGCTGGACATGAGCCTGGGTCCCAAGATCAGCTGGACCAACGAGTTCCTGTCCAAGCCCCAGGGCAAGGGTTGGAAATTCGCGGGCGGCGACTTGTGGACCGGCGGCGGCGAGGCCGGATCGAGCTGGATCGCCCGCAAGGACAGCGGCGAGCTGCTCAACCGCATGAACGCCACGCTGGAAACCATCATCAAGGACTGCACCTTCACCAAGCTGCGCAAACCCTATATGGAAGTGGAACTGCTGCCCGAGGAAGCGGCCTGCCGCTAGCCCGATCCGCGCAACCCGCCTGAGCCGCTCGGCACGAGGCCGGCGGACCAGGCGGTATGTTTCGCACGCTTGCCAGGGTTTGTGCCTGGCGCTTTTCAATGTGACCAGGCTTTAGGAATACCTCATGCCTTCGATGGGTTTCGTGCAGCAACTCGCGACCGGCGCGATGATGACGATCCAGGTCGCCGTCTGTGCCTATCTGCTGGCGCTTGTGATCGGGACGTTCTTCGCCCTGATCACGCTGCGGCCAACGCTGCTGGCCAGAATCATCTGGATTCCGTATGCCTCCATTTTCACCGGCGTGCCTTCGCTGCTGGTGGGCTTCCTGTTCTATTACGGCGGCTCGCAGATCGTCGCCGGCATGCTTGCGCCGTTCGGCATCGGCCAGCGCATCGAGATCACGCCTTTCATGGCGGCGGTGGCGGCGCTGGGCATGGTCTACGGGGCCTACCTGGCCGACCTGATACGCAGCGCGATCCAGAACGTGCCCCATGGACAGTTCGAGGCCGCGCGCGTGCTGCTGGTGCCGCGCAGCGCTATCTGGCTGAAGATCATCCTGCCGCAGATGTTGCGCCTGGCCTTGCCCGGCATGACCAATATGTGGATCGTCGTGCTCAAGGACACCGCGCTCATTTCGCTGATCGGCCTGAAGGAAATCATGGCCTACGCCAAGCTGGCCTCCGGCGTGACCAAGGAGCCCTTCGTCTATTACCTGCTGGCGGCGTTCTTCTTCCTCATGATGACCTGGCTGACCTACTACGTGGCCCGCCGCGTCGAAACGTGGGCCGCGCGAGGCTTTCATCCCGTCGTGACCCAGGGAGCGTCTCATGCACTTTGATTTCCAGGTGGCCTGGGACAGCCTGCCCAAACTGCTGGCCGGCGCCGGCACCACGTTCGCCGTGTTGCTGCCGGTGCTGGTCATCGGCCTGCTGCTGGCGCTGCCGGTTGCCCTGGCGAGCTTTCGGCCGGGCCCGCGCACCGTCTTCGCCAGCAGCTATATCGGTTTCTTTCGCGGCGTACCCAGCCTGGTGCTGCTGTACCTGATTTACAGCGGACTGCCGCAGTTCTCTTTCGTGCGCGACACTTTCCTGTGGGACGTCTTTTCCAGTGCCTACGTCTGCGCCTGGCTGGGCCTGGCGTTGACGCACTCGGGCTTCATGGCAGAGATCATTCGCGGCGGGCTGGCGGCGATTCCCAAGGGCACCATCGAAGCCGCGCAGACCCTGGGCCTGAAGCCCGCGCAGATCCTGTTCCGCCTGCGGCTGCCGCTGATGGCGCGCTATGTGCTGCGCGCCTATCAGAACGAGCTGCTCATCATGGTGAAAAGCACGGCGGCCGTCAGCGCCATCACGCTGGTCGACCTGACCGCCGCCGCCAACACCGTGTTCGACTACACCTACGACCCGTTCACGCCCCTGATCACGGCGGCGGCCATCTACTGGTGCATCACCAACTGCATACGTCTTGGATTCTCGATCGCCGATCGCAAATTGAACCGCTATCTCGTCAGAGTCTGAACCGCCCGGCCGACCGTCCACCAGAGCGCGAACCATCATGACTGCCATCCTGTCCCGCATCACGCCGCCGTTGTCCTCCGTCCGTTCTGAATGCGCGCCCGCGGTATCCATCGCGGGACTGAACAAGTTCTACGGCACGTTCCACGCCTTGCGGGACATCCACCTTGAGGTGGCCAGCGGTGAGATCGTCATTCTGTGCGGCCCATCGGGATCGGGAAAGTCCTCGCTCATCCGCTGCATCAACCATCTGGAACAGCACGACTCGGGCGAGATCCACGTCAATGGCACCGCGCTGACCCGGCGCCCGGAAAGCGTGGAGCAAGTCCGGCGCCAGCTGGGCATGGTGTTCCAGAGTTTCAATCTCTTTCCGCATATGACGGTGCTGGAGAACTGCACCTTCGCGCTGAAGATCGCCTTGAAGACGCCGGCCGGCGAGGCCGAGCAGACGGCTCGGGAATACCTCGCCAAGGTCAATGTGATCGAACAGGCTGGCAAGTATCCGATCCAGCTTTCCGGCGGCCAGCAGCAGCGCGTGGCCATCGCGCGCGCGCTCTGCCTGCGGCCGCGCATCATGCTTTTCGACGAACCGACCTCGGCGCTGGATCCGGAATCGGTCGGTTCCGTGCTGCGCATCATGGAAGACCTGGCCCAGACCGGCATCACCATGATCTGCGTCACCCACGAAATCGGCTTTGCCCGCAGGGTGGCCGACCGCTGTGTGTTCATGGAGCGCGGCGAAATCATCGAGACCGCGCCCACCGAACAATTCTTTGCCTCGCCCAGGAACGAGCGGTTGAAGACTTTCCTGGAGCAGGTTCTGTAGCCAACAACATAGACAAGGGGTTGTCATGATCAAGAAACTTATTTGCGCGGGCCTCGTTGCCGGCGCGGCCTTCGCCGGTACGGCGCAGGCGCAGGATGCGCTGGTGGTGAGCACCTGGGGCGGCAGCTTCCGGGACCTTATCGACGAGACCATCGGCCGTGAGTTCACGCGGCAGACGGGGGTGCCGGTGAAGTACATCACGGGCGGCACCATCGATCGCCTGAACAAGGCCAAGCTCGCCACCAAGCCGGAAAGCGACATCACGTTCACCACATCGCACATCGGCTGGCTCTACGTCAATGCCGGCCTGTACGAGAAGCTGGACCTGAGCAAGATCCCCAACTACGCGCACCTGGTGGAGCGCGCCAAGATCAGCCCGTACCATATCGGCAGCTGGGCGTATGTGTACACCATCGGCTACCGCCCCGACCTGGTTCCCGCCGGCATCACCTTCAACAGCTGGAACGACCTCTGGAACCCGGCGCTGAAAGGCAAGCTGTCCGCGCCCGATTTCGACCCCAGCCATATCATCGATATTTCGGCGTTGCTTTCGGGCGGCGACGCGAGCACCTGGGAAAAAGGGCAAGACAAGCTCAAGGCCCTGAAACCCAACTTCAAGGCCTTCTACACCAACGATGCCAACAGCCAGCAACTGATCGCCGCCGGCGAGACGCCCGTACAGATCGTGCTGTCCATGAACGCCTACTACATGATCGGCCAAGGCGTGCCGATCAAGGTGGCCATGCCCAAGGAAGGCGCGGTGCTGGGCGTGGATACCATGGGCATCATGAAAGGCAGCACCAAGATAGACCTGGGGCACAAGTTCATGAACATCGCGCTTTCGCCGGACGTGCAGGCCAAGATCGTGGCCGCCAAGAAGGCCAGCCCTGTCATCGACGACGCCAAGGTCTCGCCCGAAGACGCCGCGCTGCCGGGCGTGTTCACGACCAGGCAGCAATGGGATACCCAGGCCATCGTCATCGACGACAAGCTGCGCGCCGAGAAGACCGCCGAATGGCGCAAGTGGTTCACCGAGAACATCATGAACTGACCGCCGGCGCCTCGGCCTTTCCGGACCGCGGCGCCGCCACGCTTTCACCGTACACGAAGGATGGGTCCACCATGGATGCGCGTTCCAACTTGAGGGGATGGCTGATATCCCCGGCCAGCTTCATCGCGCTGTGCATCTGCGTCGCCATGGCGGCCGTGCTGCAGTACAGCTTGCGCACTTTCATTCCCGGTTCGCTGGATGTCGGCGGCCTGACGCTGATGAACTTCTCGGGCATGGGCAAGCAGATCTACATCGATGCCTTTGTCAACACGTTGCGCCTGAGCGTGGAAACCACGGTCTTCTCATTGCTCGTCGCGTATCCCTTGGCGTACGCCCTGGTCAGGGTGCGAAACCGCTACATCAAGTCTTTCATCCTGATCGTCGCCATCACGCCGCTTTTCCTGGGTGAGATCGTGCGTACCTATTCCTGGATCATCGTGCTGGGCAGCACGGGCTTCATCAATTCGATGTTGCTCAAGCTGGGCCTGATCGATACGCCGCTTACGCTGATGTTCAGTCATCTGGGCGTACTGGTGGCGCTGGTGCATGTCACGGTTCCCGTGGTCGTGTTGATGCTGGCCACCGCCATCTCGCATATCGACCGCGACTACGAGAAAGCGGCCGAAAGCCTGGGCGCGGGGCCGGTGCGCACGTTCCTGACCATCACGCTGCCGCTGTCGATGCCCGGCATCCTGGCCAGCATCACGACCTCGTTCGCCTGGACGTTCAGCGCCTTCGCCACACCGCAGATGATCGGTGGCGGCCGCGTGCCGACGGTCTCGACATTGGTCTACCAGCTAGGGTTTTCATCGATGAACTTTCCCCTGGCGGCCAGCCTGAGCGTCATGGGCCTGGGCCTGACGGCGATTGCGCTGATGCTGCTCGGCCGCGTCACGCGGCGTCTCAAGGTCATTGGAGGACACTGATGGGTCTGCGCAAATCCCTGCCCCTGTGGCTGCGTATCGGCGCGCCCGTGCTGATCACGCTCATTCTGGCCTTCGTGCTGCTGCCGGTCGTGGTGGTGGTGCTGGCTTCCTTCAATGAAAAAGCCCTGCTTACGTTTCCGCCGCAGGCCTGGTCCTGGCGCTGGTTCGAGCGGGTCTTCACCTACTCGGACTTCCGTGACGGCTTTCGCGCCAGCATGGTGGTCACGTTCTGGTCGTCGTTGCTGGCGCTGGTCATCGGCACCGGGCTGGCGATTGCCGTCAAGCGCATGGCGTTTCCCGGCAAGAACATCCTGCAGGCCATCCTGCTGTCGCCGCTGGTGATCCCGCACTTCACGGTGGGACTGGGCCTGCTTATTCTGGTTGCGCAGCTGAACATCGATCGCGGCTACGGCATCGTGATCCTGTGCCACGTCATTCTCGTCCTGCCTTTCGTGCTGCGCAGCGTCTATGTCTCGATGGAGAACCTGGACGTGCGACTGGAGCAGAGCGCCGCCAGCCTGGGCGCATCGCCCGTGCGAGTGCTGTTCACGATCACCGTGCCATTGCTGGCGCCGGGCCTGTTCGGCGGCTGGCTGTTCGCGGCCATCATGTCGTTCAGCGAATTCACTGCGTCGCTGTTCGTGACCACCCAGAACACGCAGACCCTGCCGGTGACCATGTACAACTATGTGCGCGAGTTCGCCGACCCGACCCTGGCTGCGCTGTCGGTGGTGTATATCGTCGTGACGGCCACGTTGCTGATCTTCGCCAACCGTTTCCTGGGATTGGGCAGGATCCTGAATATCGAGGACAACCACTAGGGCCTGTCAACAGGCCCTGGCCCGCGGGCCAGGGCCGTGCCTGTCAATAGCCGCGTGCACCATCCACGCGATTGACGGGCGGCAAGCCCTGGCTGACACGCAGTACGTTGTCGGCGATCTGTTCGGCGGCCGAGGCCGGAATGGCTACCGACGCCAGGTGGGGCGTGATCAGCACGTTTTCCATGGCCCAGAGCGGGTCGCCGGGTGGCAGGGGCTCGCGCTCGAAGACGTCCAGCGTCGCGCCGCCCAGGTGGCCGCTGCGCAGCAGGTCGGTCAGGGCGGTCTGGTCGACCAGCGCGCCCCGGGCCACATTGATCAGGGCCGCGCCGCGCGGCAGACGCTGCAGGCGTTCGCGATCCAGCAGGCCGTGCGTCTGCGGCGTGAGCGGGAGCATCACGACCAGGATGTCGGCGCGCGACAGCACGGTATCCAGCGACGCCATGCCGGCATGGCATTCGATGCCTTCGATATTGCGCGGGCTGCGCGACCAACCCAGCACCGCCAGCCCCTGGCGGGACAGTTCCCGCGCCGCACAGGCGCCCAGTTCGCCCAGGCCCAGCACCGCCACGCGCACCGTCTCCGGCGAACGCGGATGGCGATAGGCCCATTCGCCCCGCCGCTGCGCGGCCTCGAAATGGGGAATGTCACGCGCATAACGCAGGGCGGCAAACAACACATAGCCCGCCATCATGCGCGCCATGTTGGGATCGGTGAGGCGCGTGATGGGCACCTCGGCGGGCAGATCTTCGCGGCCGACCAGCGAATCCACCCCCGCGCCCAGATTCACGATGAGGCGCAGGTGCCTCATGCGGTCGAAGAACCCCGGCGGCGCTTTCCAGACCAGTGCGTAGTGGATCTCGGCCGGATCGTGTGCCTCGTCGCCGTGCACCACGCGCAGGTCGGGCAGACGCGCCTGCATGGCGTCGCGCCACGCCGTGAAGTCGTCGAATTGGCTGTAGAAGACCATTGCGCCCGATACGGCGGGCAGGGGGGCGGCATGCATGGCGGGTCAACCTCAGGCGGCGCGGCCGATCAGGCGGGACATGGCCTCGATGGCAAGCTCGTAGCCATCACCGCCCAGTCCCGCGATGACGCCATCGGCGGCCTTGGAAATATAGGAATGATGGCGGAAGGCTTCGCGCCGCCAGATATTGCTCATGTGGACTTCGATGATCCTGCCAGGAAAGGATAGCAAGGCATCCAGAATGGGTACCGACGAATAGGTCAGGCCGGCGGCGTTGATGATGATGCCTTGCGCCGCGCCGCGTGCTTCCTGGATCCAGTCAACCAGCTGGCCTTCGTGGTTGGACTGGACGAAATTCAGCTGGATGCCCAGCGAGGCGGCCTTGTTTTCGCAGCGTTGCTGCAGCACGGGAAAACTGTCGGAACCGTAGGTTTTGTTGGCATCCAGCCCGTAGAGATTGGCATTCGGCCCGTTGAGAAACCAGACCGTGGAAGAGGTTGGGGGGGCGCTCGGCGTCGTCATGGCGGCAGTCTCAGGTTTCATGGGGAAGGGTCGCCTGCATGGCAGGCAAGGCGTTGATCACGGAGAACCACGCCGCGGCGCGCGGATGCGCGGTGCGCCAGTCCAGTTCGGGAAAGCGGAAATCCAGATAGCCCAGGGCGCAGGCGAGGGTCAGGTCGCCGATGCTCGGATGCGTTCGCGGCAGGTCTTCCGCCTGCGTCTCGATGTCCGCCAGGCAGGCTTGCACCTTGACGAGCTGCGCCTCGCGCCATTGGGGCCACTGGATCGCGGCCGGCCGGGCCGTGTGCTCATAGCGCGCCAGCAGAGCGGCATCCAGCAGGCCGTCGCCCAGGGCCTGGCGCGTCAAGGCCACCCAGCGGGCCGGGCCGGCCGGAAACAACTGCGTGTCGCCGGCAGCGTCGGCCAGGTATTCGCAGATTACGCGGCTGTCGTAGAGCGCGCTGCCGTCCGGCAGGATCAGGGTGGGCACCTTGGCCAGCGGATTGTGGGCGGCGATGCGCGTATCGCGGTTGATCGGATGCGCGGCGCTGGCCAGCCATTCGATCCGTCCGGCCTGGCCGGTCAGGTGCGCGCAGACCATCACTTTGCGCACGAAGGGGGACGTCGGGGCGTAGAGAAGTTTCAAGCAGGACTCCGTGGGTCAGGGTTTGAGGACCAGCTTGCCGAACACCTTGCCGCTTTCCAGCAACTGATGCGCGCGCACGGCATCGGCCAGGGGCAGGCTTTGTGCCATCCTGGGCCGGATGCGGCCCGCGGCCACCAGGGGCAACACATGGCGCTTGAGCGCGACGGCCATCCGGGCCTTCTCGGCATCGGTCTGCGGACGCATGGTCGAAGAATGCAGGCTCAACTGTTTCTGCATCAGCGTCAGCAGCTCGATGTTGATGGCCGACCCTTGCAGGAAGGAAAGGCTGACGTGGCGCCCGCCGAAGGCCAGCGCCTGCAGGTTGCGCCGCACATAGTCGCCACCGACGATATCCAGCACGACATCCACGCCGCGGCCCTGCGTGAACGTTTCGCAGGCCTGTACGAAATCCGTGTCATGAAAGCAGATCACCTCGTCGGCGCCGAGTTCGCGCAGGGCGTCGAAGCGGTCGCGTTCGCCGTCCGTGACGATGACCCGCGCGCCGGCGGCATGCGCCATCTGGATGGCCAGCGTGCCGATGCCGCCGCCGCCGCCATGGATCAGCACCGTGTCGCCCATGCGCAGGCGGCCCAGCTCGAACAGGTTGTGCCAGACGGTGAACAGGCCTTCGGGCAGGGCGCTTGCCGCGGCGTCGTCCAGCGCCTCGGGCACCGCCAGGGAATGATCCACGCGAGCCACGCACCAGGGCGCATAGCCGCCGCCGGCAAGCAGGCTCATTAGCCGCTGTCCGCGCAGGGAGTCCGGCACGCCAGGTCCGCAAGCCGCCACTTCACCGCAAGCCTCCAGCCCCAGCACATCGGTCACGCCCGGCGCCGGCTTGCTCACGCCCTGGCGTTGCATGATGTCGGGCCGGTTGATGCCGGCCGAATGCACGCGCAGCAGCACTTCACCGGGGCCCGGCGCCGGCACCGGCCTGCCGGCCAGCGTCAACACCGTGGCGTCGCCCGGCTCGCGGGCGATGATGGCTTGCATTTCAACGGGAATCTGGGTCATGGCACGATGCCTCGCGGACGAGTGGATACTCGGCGGCTGCGCAGGCGCGGCCGCCAGGAAGAGGGGAGCCTCGCGTGAAGCCGGATTCAGGACGATGCGTTGAAGACACTGACGCCGTGGCCAGGCAGCGCAAGTCCTGCCACGGCGCCCACGGGCCATTCATGCAGGCAGTTCAGGTCGAAGGTGCGCACCATGACGTGCTGGCGCCCCTCAACGGGAATGTGCACCTCCAGGTACAGATCCACGTGGTCGCCCTGGAACACGTGGTTGACGACCGTGCCGCTCAGGACCGACCCGCTATGCAGGGTTTCCAGCTTGATGTGTTCCGGCCGCACATAGAGATCGAGCCGGTGGCCCTCGTGCGAGCCGCCCACCAGGCGCTGGCGGGGGATGTGCGTCAGCCCGGCGCCCAGGCGCAGCTGGATGGTTTCCGCGCTGGTGCCGTGGTAGTGCGCGGGCAGGATGTTGACGTCGCCCAGGAACGAGGCCACGAACGGATCCTGCGGATTGCGGTAGAGCTCGTCCGGCGTGGCGACCTGGCGGATCTCGCCCTGGTTCATCACGGCGATGCGATCCGACATGCTGAGGGCTTCGCCCTGGTCATGGGTGACGAAGATCGTTGTCACGCCCAACCGGCGCTGGATGTCGCGGATCTCAACCTGCATGGCGCCGCGCAGGCCTTTGTCCAGCGCGGAAAAAGGTTCGTCCAGCAGCAACACCTTGGGACGGATCACCAGCGCCCGCGCCAGCGCCACGCGCTGCTGCTGGCCGCCGGAGAGCTCGCGCGGCTTGCGCTCGCCCAGGCCATCGAGCTTGACCAGGGCCATGGCTTCACGCACCCGCTGTTCGATCTCGGCGGCCGGCACGCGCCGCATCCGCAGGCCGTAAGCGATATTGCGTTCGACGGTCATGTGCGGGAACAGGGCGTAGTTCTGGAACACGATGCCGATCTGGCGCAGATACGGCGGCAGCGCCGTGACCGGCGTGTCGTCGATGAAGATCTCGCCTTCGTTCGCTTCGGCAAAGCCCGCGATCAGGTTCAGCAAGGTGGTCTTGCCGCAGCCCGACGGACCCAGCAGCGTCAGGAATTCCCCTCGCTCGATCTTCAGGGACACCTGTTTCAGTACCGCGAGATCGCGGTATTGCTTGACGACGCCCTCCAGGCGGACCGCGCTGGAGCTATCGGAGGCAAAGGGAAGATTCGGCATGGCTGCTGCACTCACGGAGTTCAGTTTCCCGGCGCGAAACGCCGGGAAAAAACAGGCGGGGGTCGCATGGCACGCAGGGCTGCGACGCCAGCGTTCTGATGCAGTCAAGAATACGGTAAAGCCCTATTTCCAGTGCATTGCCGATGCTGATGGGGGGCATCGGAAAAAAGAAATCACGTCGGTGCAAGCGCTGCACCCGGGCAAACCGACACCTTTGCTTTTTCCTAAGTCAGCCGTCTGAAAAACGAAGTTATCAACGGTGGGCTTCGGGGTCACACTGCGTGCCAATCGTTCAGCGCGCACCGGGATCGTGCACGCGGTTCGCCGGCTTTCTTGTCCTTGATCGTCGTGTCAGCCTCGAGACGCACCAGGGTCTCGGTATTCCTTAGGATCTTCACATGTCAATTGAAAAAACCAATACGCTGGTGATCGGCGCCGGCCAGGCCGGCATCGCAATGAGCGAGCACCTTGGCGCCATGGGGATTCCGCATATCGTGCTTGAACGCAAGCGGATCGCCGAACGCTGGCGTTCCGAGCGCTGGGACTCGCTGGTGGCCAACGGCCCCGCCTGGCACGATCGCTTTCCCGGCCTGAAGTTCGATGATGTCGGGCCCGACGTCTTTCCGCCGAAAGAGCGCATGGCCCAGTACTTTGAAGACTACGCCAGGATGCTCGATGCGCCGGTGCGTACCGGCGTCGAGGTCCGGCGCGTCAAGCGCAATGACAAGCGCCCGGGCTTCACTGTCACCACGTCCGAAGGCACGATTGAAGCGCTGCACGTGGTCGCCGCCACCGGTCCCTTCCAGGTGCCGACCTATCCGAACATCGTGCCCGAAGACTCCGGCATCCAGCAACTGCATTCCTCGGCTTATAAAAACCCGGGCCAGCTGGCCGACGGCGCCGTGCTGGTCGTTGGCGCGGGCGCTTCCGGTTCGCAGATTGCCGAAGAGTTGCGCCAGGCCGGCCGTACCGTCTACCTGTCGGTGGGCGAGCACTACCGGCCGCCCCGTTCATACCGCGGACGCGACTATTGCTGGTGGCTGGGCGCGCTGGGAATGTGGGATGAAGTCAAGAAAAAGCCAAAGCGCGAACACGTCGCCTTCGCCGTGAGCGGCTACGAAAACGGCAAGACCGTCGACTTCCGGCGCCTGGCCCACGACGGCATCCAGCTCGTCGGCATCACGACCTCTTACGAGAACGGCACGTTGCGCTTCGCCGACAATCTCGCCCGCGACGTCGCCCAAGGCGATGCGGACTACTTCGAAGTCCTGCGCGAAGCCGATGCCTACATCGAGCAGAACGGCCTGGACCTGCCGCCCGAACCCGATGCCTGGAAGCTGCTGCCCGACCCGGAGTGCCTTGCCTGCCCCATCCTCAGCCTGAACCTGGCCGAGGCCGGCATCAAGACCATCCTGTGGGCGACGGGCTTCAAAGTCGACTTCAGCTGGATCGACGTCGACACCTTCGACGAAAAGGGCTACCCCATCCACAAGCGCGGCATCTCCGCCGAAAAAGGCATCTACTTTCTCGGCCTGCCCAACCTCACCAACCGCAGTTCCTCATTCATCTGGGGCGTCTGGCACGACGCGCGCTACATCGCGGACCACATCGGCATCCATCTGGACTACCTGGCCTACAAGAAGGAATGACGGCGCCGGCGTTGGCCATCGACCATGCCCAGGCCTGGCATCCAGCCTGGCCGGCGCGTGGGTTCGAATCCGGTCGCCCCGGCTCCATACGGCAAGGCCGCCGGCGATTCAATCGCGGGCGGCCTTTGTTTTTTTGCCACGAACGGGCGGGGCGAGGTCCGCGCGGTTGCCTAGCGGTACTCCATCGTGATGGTGGCGGTGGCGTTGGCTAGGCCGGGGGATATTGCGCCGGATTGCAAGCGCCGGTACTGGGCGCGGAACTTCAGCGGAAATGATCCGGCCGTTGTGGTCACCGGGGCTTGCCATCCAAGTAGATTCAACGGCGTGCCGCTTTCGTCCTGGATTTGCAGCCCGACATTGCGGGCGCTGATGGGCGTATCCTGCAAGGCGATGATGCCCTGGTCGGCCCGCGACATGTCATTGCTGTAGAAGGAGTACGCCATCTTCATTGCGCCGCTGCAGTTCAGGTTCACCTGAAAGTCCTTTGCGGCTTCCTGTGGCGCATCCGAAGCGGCAAAGGCCGCCAGCGGGACCCTGCCCATCTGCACCTCGGTATCCGGAACGGTGCAACTGCCGCGAATGATCCGAATCGGGGGAATGAGAAGATTCAAGACCCGCAGATCAGGTCCCGCGCCATTCTGCTTCACGGTATAGGTGACGGTTGCCGGCTTCGTCATTCCCAAGTCGGACCCGCCTTGATGCGGAGACTTGTTCGTGGCCACCAGTTCAAGGCGGAACCATTCCACACTCCAATAGAACGCACCCAATCCTGCGATGGTGCCAGAGGTCGCCTGAGCATTCTTTCGGTAAGGCAGCCAGTTGGAGACCGCGCCCATGCGCGCCTGAATACCCACGCCGTCCACCCCGCTGGGGTAAATGGGGGGATCGGACCCCGGTATGGGAGCGCCCAGGCCTTCCAACAGCACTTCGGTCGTCCAGTTGCCGCCAACCGAGTCGCAGAAGAGGTAGGGTTTGGACGTGGAATCTTCTCCCGGAAATGAAGGGAAGTTGCCGTCGCTCAAGGGCTCGATGCGCGCGCGCGCCAGGATATTCTTGCTGGCGGCCCCGGCCGTGTCCTCTGTCCAGTCATGACGATCTGCGGGCAGGACAACGGATGGAGGCAGATCAAAGGTGGCGCTGCGCGGATATCCTCCATCCTGCCATAGCTCGCATTTGCCGTACGCCGCGGCAGGTGTGGAAAATAGGCTGCCCATGCACAGCGCCATGGCCTGAAGTGCGGCCGAAAAAGCGGGTTTCATTACGGATTTAATACAGGATTGATTGGGAAAAAAAAGCCGCCGGGGAAGGCTCCCTGGCGGCCATTCGGGCGAGGCGTAGCGATAGCGCCGTTGCCTGGTCGCGGCCTAGTAGTACTGCATCGTGACGGTGGCGGTGGCGGTGGCCCGGCCGGGCAAAATCGGGCCGGGCTGCAAACGGCGGTACTGGGCGATCAACGCAATGGTGTTCAGGCCTGGCCAGGTGGTTTGAGAGGGACTGGCAAAGCCATCCCGCCACTGGCGGAGAAGCACCGGGACGCCATTCTGCCCCTGTATCTGCACACCGACATTGCCCGCGCTGACCGGTGTGTCGTCCAACGAGATCAGGCCTTGGTCCGGGTTGTACATCTGATTGCTTTCCACCTTGTACCTCACCCTTGTCGAGTTTTGGTCGCAGGTGAATTTGAGGTTGAAGGGCTTGGCGCCCTCTGCTGGCGCGTCCGAGGCGTCAAATGCCGACAGGGGCACGCGGCCCAGGTTGACCGTGGTGTCTTGCAACGTACAACTGCCCCGCAAGATTCGTATGGGGGGCAGGATCATGTCCAGCACCTTGAAATCGGGACCTGCGCCGCCCCTGATGTAGACGGTGACGGTTGCCGGCTTGGTCATGCCAAGTTCAGCAGCTCCCTCGCGAGGCAGTCCAGGTATTGCCACAATTTCGGCGGTGAAGTTTTCTACGGACCAGTACAAGCCAGACGGGACGGTGGGGTAGACGTTGGCCGAATAAGGGGCCCAGTTTCCCAGGCCCAATCTGGCGCGGATACCGACACCCGCGACGCCGCTGTGATAGACCGGGGGATAGGTTCCGGCGATGGGGGAGCCCAGCCCTTCTATTTTCATCTCAAAGGTCAGCGGTCCCCCCGATGTGCTATCGCAATGCGCATATGTGTGGAACCACGAGCCGCCAATCGGCTCGACTGGCGTGGAACCCGTATTCATCGTGTCGAATTCCGCACTCCGCACCACATTGCGGCTGAACAGTCCGGTCGCTGAGTCTGACGGGTCGTAGCTGTCGCGCGGCACGATCAAGTCGGTGTTCTGCAAAAGAAGGTTTCTTACCAGTGGGTAGCCGCCTGCTGTCCAGAGCGTGCAATTGCTCGCCGCATGGGTGGACAGCGGGGCCAAGACTGAGAAAAGCAGAATGGCAACACGCAGTGTCGCCGCGAACGGACGTGTCATGGTGGGATCAACATTTGAAACCGGGCTGAGCAGGCGGCGTGGTTGTACGACTGGCGTGGCACGGTCTGATGGCTAGGCAAGGCGATACCGAGGGTCCGACGGCTACCGCCGCCGGACCGTGTGGCAACTTAGTTGTAGACCATCGAGTACGTCACGGACGTGTTGACCGCGCCCGATCCGGCAGCGCCGCCGCTCGCCACGTACTCGGCGTAGTAGCGCAGCATGGCATCGCCGGTGGTGGCGTCGATGATGGCGGTCTGCGAGGCGACGCCCGGGCGAATGATGGTCGAGCCGTCCTCCTGCAACAGGCGGACCTGGACATTGGCGGCACCGCCCGAGGCGGTGTTCATCAGGCGGCCGCTGGTGCCATCCACGTTGGTGCCGGGCTCGAACCACGTCGACACGTTGCCCGACTTGACCGAGCAACCGGTGACCGCAAGGGTGAACGGCGTGCGGCCGGCCGCGGTGCCATCGGACGCCAGCGCCGATGCCGCCACGTTGGGCAAGGTGACCGTGAAGTCGGTGGCGCCGGTGCCATTGCCGTTGATGGTGCAAGTCTGCGCCGAGATGCTGCCGGTGAAGGTGATGGTGCCGTCGGCGGCGTGGGCGGCCGAGCCGAAGGCCAGCGCCAGGGCGGCGACGACGGTGGCGGTCGAGAAAGTGTGTTTCATGAAGTGCTCCAGGTGTGTCATCGCCAAAGGCGCGACAGGGGTTGTGAAAAATAGTTCGCCTTGCGCAGCGTCGAGACAACGGCATCGAAGTAACGGCCGGCAGCCGGTCATCCCGCACTGGTTTTGGCCTGCACAGAGTGCACTTTTATCGGCGATGTAGATATTGGAAGTTTCTAGAAATAGATTTGATGGGGTCATTCCGGTGCATCAGGCGGGGAATACCGTGCCTGGAGACGGGGCCTTGAACACCTAAAAGAAGCGTAAATCGCGCAGCGCGGAATAGAGCTCCGAATCGTTCTTGACGCCGATTTTTCGCATTGCCGATATCTTGTGCGCGCTGGCGGTCTTGACGGTCCGGTTGATCTTCACCGCGACCTCCGTCATCGACATTCCGGCGGCAAATAACCGCAAGACCTCCACCTCCTTATCGCTCAACGGACCGCCGCTGATCGTGTGCCAGCTTTCATCCAGCAGCGCCTGGATGGTTGGCGACAGATACGTCAATCCGCCGATCACGCGTTCCAATGCGGTGGCGATATGGCTCAGCGGGTCGCGCTTGCTGACCACGGCGGCGACGCCATTCTCGATAATGATGCGGATGATGGCGGCGTTGTCCTGCATGCTGAAGACGATGATTTTCGTGCCCGGGTACTGCCGCTGGATCCACTTCACCAGCGTCAGTCCGTCCGCGGCGTCTTCCCGTGGCAATGAATAGTCGGCGATGAGGACGTCGCAAGCCCTGTGCGCCAGCAGTGCGCGCAATCCGCTGATGGTGGATGTGCGTCCGACCAGATCGACAGCGGGCAGGTCGGCGAGGATTTGATCCAGGGCGGTGAGGACCAGGGGATGATCGTCAATGGCGATGACTCGCATGATGTCTTTGCTCCTGAAGAATTGGGGGGGGGCTCGCGTTTGCGCGCATCGCGCGCGGGAAATCGCGCGCATCGCGCGCGGGAAAAAAAAGCGGGGCTGCCTGCCGTACGGCCTTGCCGTTGCAACGACGTGAAAGGCTGCGCGCGCAGGGTGGCGCGATAGTCGCGGCGCACGGTCGCCGGGATGAATGGCGTGGGTGCCATAAATGGGGAGCGTGCGGTTTGCAAAGCGAATGCCGAGCGTGTCGGACCGTGTAGCGGAACTCACGTGCGGCGGCCGGAATGGGTTGCTGGCGACGTTTGACCTGGTCGACATGGTCGGCCGCGCTAGAGGCTAGGCGACGCAGGCCAGGCTCGATTGATGGTGCTTCTGCTTGCTCAAGTTTCTGGTCGGAGTTCTGGCGCGAGAGGCGCCAGTAATGCGCCGTGTGGCGCCCAATGCAACGCTATCCATGCCGTGGAAATGGCCGCCACGGGCGTCAAGCGTGTGAAGAAAAAGGCATCTCGAGGATGGATTTTGCCCAGAAAAATCGCCGTACGGCACGCGGAAAATTCTAATTTCCAAGTGTCGAAATGTTTTTCGTAACGTGAGACTGCCCGGTCCTGGCAACGTTTTGGAAATATCCAATATTCCGAATGATGTGCGCACGGCATGATGTCTCGGCCTGACGTGCTGTCTGATCCGATTGCGGCAAGCGCCGCGGGCGGGAGGGTTTCGGGTGCGCCGCGCATACATCAATCTACTGCCCTGATTCGCGCCAATGCGTGATGGGCTTGAGGAGTTATTACATGAAAAAAATGATCGCAGTCTTGGGTACCGTAGCCGCTGTGCAGCTGGCATTCCTGCCGGCCGCGCATGCTGCCGATGGCACCCTCACCATCAACGGCAGCGTCTCGGCGCAGACGTGCGACATCAACGGTAACGGCTCGGGCGCCGCTGACTTCAGTGTGGGCTTGCCTGCCGTGGCCACCCCTGCATTGGCGACGGATGGCGCCGTCGCCGGCCGCACGCCGTTCACCATTGCGGTGACGGGTTGCACGACCAAGGCGGGCACGGTGGCGACGTGGTTTGAGCCCGGCAACAACGTTGACACAACGACCCACCGGCTGCGGAACACGGCGGCCGGCGGTGCGGCCAATGTACAGATCGGGCTGCAGAATGCGGACCTGTCGGCGATCGTTCCCGGCACGGCGGCGTCCCAGATCGCCAACATCGACACGACGTCGGGTGATGCCAGCCTGAGCTACTTCGCCCAATACGTGGCCACCGGCGGCGCCGCCGGCTCGGGCGCGGTGAACTCGTCGATTACGTACCTGTTGTCCTACAACTAAAGGCATCGTCCGGGTACGTCCGCGGCGTACCCGGTTGCGCGGCCCGGCCTGCGCGCGGGCCGCGTCTTCCAGACCATAGATTGACTTCGGGGCGAACAATGAAAAGTGTTCTCCGGGGCGTGCTCGCGTACGTCCTGCTTTTTTGCATCGTGGCGCCGGCCGCTGCGAGTGTGGTGATTACTAATACCCGTGTTATCTACACGGCGGATGCTCGCGAGGTGACCGTGCAATTGTCCAACAAGGGCAAACAGCCGGTACTGGTCAGCGCATGGATAGACGCCGGCAACGCCCGGGAGCGGCCGGAAGAGGCGCAAGTGCCCTTCACCATCACCCCGCCCCTGTTCCGTATGGACCCGGACAAGGGGCAGGCGCTGCGCATCTCGTTGACCTCGGCGACGCTGCCGACGGATCGCGAGTCGGTGTTCTGGTTGAACGTGCACGAAGTGCCCCCTGTGTCGCAGGAGGCGCTCGAGGGCAAGAATGTCATGCAGCTTGCCTTGCGCACGCGCATCAAATTGTTCTACCGGCCGACGGGTCTGCCGGGCCAGGTCGAGGACGCGCCTGCTCTGTTGAGCTGGAATCTGGTGTCCAACGCGAACGCGCAGGTATTGCGTGTTCGGAACCCCTCGGCCTATCACGTGTCGTTTGCTGGGGTGTCGTTGCAGGTCAACGGCAAGCCGCTGCCGGTTGTGGCGGAAGCGGTCATGGTGGCGCCAGGCGAGTCGCATGATTTTCCCCTCAACGCCTCGCGTTCGACGCTTTCCGGTGCGGCAAAGGTCAAGTTCGAGGTCATCAACGACTTCGGCGGCTTCAGTCCCTACGTCGGCGATGTGCGTCCGTGAAGGGAGTGACCATGTTGAAAGCGCGTTCCGTACGCGGGATAGGTACGGTGTACCCGTTGCGTAAATACCTGGTCGTGGTTCTGGGCAGTCTGTGCTGGCATGGCGCGCAAGCGTTGCCCGCCGAGGGTGCTGCGGCAGGCGATCCTGCGGCAGGCGGTCCTGCGGCAGGCGATCCTGCGGCAGGCGGTCCTGCGGCAGGCGGTCCGGCACCGGTCATGTTCAATCCGGCCTTGTTGCCAGGGGGCGCGCACAGCGTGGATCTGACGCGATTTGAACGCGGTAACGTGACGGAACCCGGTACCTATTCTGTGGACCTGCTGCTCAATGGCCGCTGGATTGCGCGCGAAAGCGTGTCTTTCGTGGGCGGTGGCGCGGGCCGCAGCGCACAGCCTTGCTTTTCTTCCCGCTTGCTGGTGCTGATGAACGTCAACCTGGAACATGGCGGTGTCAAACCGCCCGCGCAGGGCGCGTGCGAACCGCTGGACGTGATGGTGCCCGGGGCGTCCGCGGTATTCGACATGTCCACCCAGGAACTGTCGATCGGTATTGCGCAGATCTATTTGCGGCGTAGCGCCCGCGGCTATGTGCCGCCAGAACTCTGGGATAGCGGCGTGACGTCCGGCATCTTGAACTACACCACCAATTTCTACTCCAGTCGTTCACAGGGCGCGACCAGCGACCAGGCCTATGCCGGCTTGACCGCGGGGCTGAGCCTGGGCAACTGGACCTTGCGGCACCGGTCGGCGTTGAACTGGCGCCACAGCGCCTATGGTTCGACGCAGGAGTGGCAGAACATCGCCAATTACGCCAATCGGGCGGTGCCCGCGCTACGCAGCATGTTGACCGTCGGCGATGCCAGCACCTCGGGGCAAGTCTTTGACAGCGTGTCGTTCCGTGGGGTGCAGATTGCTTCGGATGACCGGATGTTGCCGGATTCACAGCGGGGCTACGCGCCCGTCGTCCGTGGCGTTGCGGAAAGCAATGCCAAGGTCGAGATCAAGCAGAACGGCTACGTGATCTACCAGACCACCGTGGCGCCCGGGCCGTTCGAGATCAACGATCTCTATCCCACGGGGTACGGCGGCGACCTGGAAGTGAATGTGACAGAAGCGGATGGCCGGGTGCGGCGTTTCACCGTGGCCTACGCCGCGGTGCCGTTGTCGTTGCGGCCCGGCGTGACGCGCTACAGTCTGACCGCCGGGAAAGTGCGGGATACCAGCCTGCATACCAAGCCGATGGTCGTCCAGGGCGTGGTGCAACACGGCTTGAATAATCTTCTGACGGCCTACGGTGGTGTGTTGTATGCCGACGACTACTACGCGTTGACGCCCGGCGTTGCGCTCAACACCAGCCTGGGCGCGTTCGGCCTGGACGTGACTCACGCCAACGCGCGCATCGACGGCCTGCCGGAGCAGACCGGGCAGAGCTTGCGTCTTAGCTACAGCAAACTGCTTGCCGAAACGGGAACGAGTTTCTCGCTGGCGGCATATCGCTATTCGACCCGGGGCTATCTGGGCCTGCGCGATGCGCTGACTCTGGCGGACATGGCGCGCGATGAACGAGGTGCCGATGGACTATGGCGCCAGCGTAATCGCCTGGACGTGTCGTTCAACCAGCAGTTCAGCGAAGGCTGGGGCGCCATGTACTTGACCGGTTCGACCATGCAGTATTGGAACCAGCCCGGGCGCACGACGCAGTATCAGCTGGGCTACAGCAATTCAATAGGCAGATTGTCCTACAGCGTTTCGGCAGGACGTTCACGCGACCTGGTCGGGCGCGAAGACCGGCAGTACTACCTCACCCTGTCGATCCCATTGGGCCGGGCGGAAAGCCCCATGAACCTGAGCAGCAATATCGGTCGCAGCGGCGGCCAGATGCAGTCGCAGATGTTGCTCACCGGTGCCGCGGGTGACGCGCAACAGGTCAACTACAACGTGGGCGTCGGGCATGGCGACAGTGGCAATACCTTGAACCTGAAT
Organism: Achromobacter sp. FW305-C-28; assembly: GCF_058783235.1. Classification (NCBI taxonomy): domain Bacteria; kingdom Pseudomonadati; phylum Pseudomonadota; class Betaproteobacteria; order Burkholderiales; family Alcaligenaceae; genus Achromobacter; species Achromobacter sp. FW305-C-28. Next base: position 319,606 of record NZ_JBYSYL010000006.1, read on the forward strand.
GGCCAATATCGGGCCAGCCAGGGCATCCTGAATGCGGGCTATGCGCAAGGACCGGCCTACCGCCAGGCGTCGTTTGGGGCCAGCGGCGCGTTGGTGGCGCATCCGGGCGGAATCACCGCCGCCCAGACGCTGGGCGAAACCGTGGCAATCGTGCATGCAGCGGGGGCGGAAGGGGCGCAGGTGGGTGGCGCCGTGGGCGTCAAGATCGATAGCCGGGGCTACGCGGTGGTGCCCTACATGACGCCCTACTCGATGAATACGATTGACCTCGACCCCAAGGGCACGTCGCTGGATGTGGAACTGAAGTCCACATCGCAGAAGGTCGCGCCGCGCGCGGGGGCCGTTGTCATGTTGAACTTCGAGACGACCGTGGGGCGGTCGGCGTTGATCGAGGCATCCAGGCCGGGCGGCGAGGCGCTGCCGTTTGGCGCCGACGTGTTCGATGCCACGGGCGCCAATGTCGGCCTGGTCGGGCAGCAAAGCCGCATCTATGCGCGCGGTCTTGAGGATCATGGGCGCCTGACGGTCCGGTGGGGCACGCTGCCGACGCAGCAATGCGATATCGCCTACGACCTGCCGCCCAAGCCCGAGAAGGCGTCGCTGTCCGCGCCCATCCTGAAGCTGTCGGGCATTTGCACCCCATCGGCTGGCGCGGCGCCGTTGCACGAAGGCGGCAAGGCTGCCGGCGCGGCCGAGGCGGGGCAGTCATGAGGTCCAGTGGTGTCACGAACAGGCGGGCGGCCATGGCGCGGTCCGCCCGCCCGAGATCGGCCTGGACTGCCCCATGCCGGCAGTTCTTGCTGGCTTGCGCTGCCATGGCGCTATGGCTGCCGCCGCCCGCTCGTGCCGAAATCCAGATTGAAGGTACCCGCTTTGTCTACTCCGCCAACGATCGCGACATCAGTATCGGTTTGCGCAACCTGGCAAAGGCGACGCCCTCACTGGTGCAGGCGTGGGTGGATGACGGCGCGTCCGACGCGGCGCCGGCCCAGGCGACGGCGCCGTTCAGCCTGACACCCCCCATGTTCCGGCTGGACGGCGGCAAAGGACAGCGATTGCGTCTGGCCTACACCGGCGAGCCGCTGCCGGCGGATCGCGAGTCGCTGTTCTGGCTCAATGTGCTGGAAGTGCCGCCGCAACCCGAGGCTTCTGCCGACGGCGGCCGAAACCTGCTGCAGCTGGCGGTGCGCAGCCGGATGAAACTGTTCTATCGGCCGCGCAATCTGCCGGGCGATGCGGCAACGGCGGGTGCATCGTTGACCTGGCGGCTTGAACCGGGCGAGGGCAAGGGCGGGTATCGGCTGTTGGCGCGCAACGCATCGGCCTTTTACGTGTCGCTATCGCGGGTCAGCCTTGATGTGGCGGGGGGCGAGGTGCGTATCGGTGACGGCTTGGTGCCTCCAGGGGCGCAGACGGCTTTTGAATGGCGTGGCGTGAGGCCTTCACAGGTTGCCCCCATGACCCTGACGTATTCATACATGGACGATTTCGGGGCGGAACGCCGCGAGCAAGCGACGGTGGCGCCATGACTGCCCGGGGGCGCGCAAGCGCGTCACGGTGGGGTCAGGTAGATCCGCCGCAGAGATTCGCCTAGCGGCGTGATGAAGTCATCCAGCCGCCAGCATTGCGGCGCTTGCCGCTTGAGAATCAGATGCACTGTCTGTGGGACCTGTGGCCCGCCCGGTTCCAGCGCGAACGGATAGCGCATGGCGATGATCGCCGTGCCGTCAGGCGCCGGCTCAACATCGAAGACGGGCGCGGCGGCCATCTCGCCATCTTGCGCACCCAGCCAGGGGTCATAGTCCAGGTGCCCGACTTCGCCCTTGGCGTAGGCCCATTCCTGGCGCAGCGCGGCGTCGAAACCGGGGGTGTACCGCGACGGGTCGTGCCGCTGCGGGTTCCAGTGGAAATCGGCGTGGGTCTGTTGGAACGTACGGGCCCATTGTGCCGGCGGCGGGCAGCCGGCATGGGCCGGCCAGGCGAAGACGAAGAGGGCGAGCCCGAGCAAAGGCTTCATGATAGCGGCGCGTGATAGCAAGGCGTCTCCTGTTGTGTCAGATCAGCGTGGCTTGCCAGATGCCTGATTCGATCAGGCTGCGGCATTGCGCCGCGACTTCATCGGCGACCAGATCGACCGGGCTGGACATCTTGCCCAGTTTACGGTGCGCCAGGCAAACGGTGCGGGCCAGCGGCGGATGGATCGGACGTGCATCCACGAGCCGGGCCTCGATTTCATCCTTGACCGCGCAGGGCGCCAGCACGCTGTGGTAGCGGCCGCTGGCGACCAGTTTGACCAATTGATGCCCGGCATCGATTTCCAGCGCCACGTTCAAGGCGGCGCCATGCTTGTCGGCATGGGCTTCCAGGGCCTTGCGAAAGCCATTGGCGCGCGACGGCATGGCCAGGGCATAGTCTCCCAGGTCGGCCATTGCCACGGGGCTATGGCGTGCACGCGTGTTTCGGCGGCTGACCAGGTGCATGGTTTCCTGGGCGAGGGGCAGGCAGTGCAGATCGATGGTGGCCGTGCGGTCGAATACCACGGCCATGTCGATGTCGTTGTTCTGCAGCCATTTCCACAGGTAACCGGAAAAGGCCTCCACCACGCGCAGCTTGATCTTGGGATAGGTGCTGGACAGCCTTTCGATGATGGGCAAGGCCGCGACCGCCGCCGTCGACGACGGCAGGCCGATGGCGACCTCGCCTTGCGGTTCCTGTCGCAGGGCATTTAGCTCGCGCAGGCTGGCCTGCGTCAGCGCAAGGATGTCGTAGGCGCGCGCCAACAGTAATTCACCCGCATGCGTGAGCCGCACGCCGCGCGGTTCGCGGTGCAGCAGCGCCGTGCCCAGGCGCGTTTCCAGCTTGGCGATCGAGATGCTGAGCGCCGGTTGGGCCATGCCCAGTTTCTGCGCGGCGGCGGTCATGCTGCGGGCTTCGCTGATGGCGACCAGCGCGTTCAGGTGGTGCAGGGTCAACGCAAGCTTGTCGGTCTCATCCATTGATTATTTATATGGAAGAATAAATTTGGCATATTTTACATTTATAGATGGCATGGCTACATTCGCCGCTTCCACGCACAACGACAAGGAAGCAGGATGAGACAAGCGGAACACATGGCGACGCCGCCTGGGGCGGCGCAAGTCGGGCGGGCGGCGGCCAATCCCGGCTGGCTGCGGGTATGGTTGAAACTGATGGATGTGCAGATCGGCGTCGTACCGCTGCCTGTCTTCGTGGCGCTGCTGCTGGTGATCGGCGTCATGACCTGGAAGGGCAAAGTTCCTTCCGATCTGTCGATGTCGATCGGGGTGCTGGCCGTGGGCGGTTTTGTCTTCATGGAACTGGGCAAGCGCGTGCGCCTGATTTCGGTGACGGGCGCAGCCGCCATCATGGCGTTCGTGGTGCCTTCCGCGCTGACGTTCTATGGCGTGATTCCGCCGCAGGTGGTCGAGTCGGTGCAGACCTTCACCAAAGTGTCCAACTTCCTGTACCTGTATATCGCCATCATCATCGTCGGCAGCATCATGAGCATGCCGCGCGAGGTGTTGGTGGCCGGATTCCTGAAGATTTTCGTGCCCCTGGTGGCGGGCTCGGTGGTGGCGGGCATCGTCGGTGCCGGGGTCGGCATGGCCATGGGGTTCGACTGGATACACAGCTTGTTCTTCATCGTCATTCCCCTCATGGCCGGCGGCCTGGGTGAAGGCGCAATCCCGCTCTCGCTAGGCTATTCGATGTTGATGGCGCAGCCGCAGGAAGCCTTGTTCGCCCAGATCATCCCTGTCGTCATGCTGGGCAGCTTTACCGCGGTGATCCTGTCGGGGTTGTTGAACATGCTGGGCAAGCGCTATCCCCATCTGACGGGTGAAGGGCAGCTGCAACCGGGCGCCGATCCGTTGCAGGCGACGCAGGCAGATGGTACGCCGGCGCCCTCGGCGTTCGACCCGATGGCGCTCGGTAGTGGCCTGGTGACGGTCGTAGGCCTGTATCTGGTGGGCACGCTGGGCCAGAAGCTATTTGATTTTCCCGCGCCGATCGCGATGCTGATCCTGGTGGTGGCGATGAAGCTGCTGCGGATGATCCCGCTGAAAATCGAGCGCGCCGGAAAGGACCTGTATGCCTTCACGTCCAAGGTGGTGACGTACCCCTTGCTGTTCGCCATGGGCGTGGCGTTGACGCCCTGGGACAAGTTCGTCAGCGCCTTCAATCTGCCCACGTTGGTGACGGTGTTCGCGACAGTGTTGTCGATGATCGCAACCGGTTTCGCAGTGGCGCGGCGGCTGCGCATATATCCCATCGATGTGGCCGTGGTGAATGCCTGCCACAGCGGCCAGGGCGGCACCGGCGATATCGCCATCCTGACGGCCGCCAATCGCATGGCGCTGATGCCGTTCGCACAGATTTCCACGCGCATCGGCGGCGCGATCACGGTCACGCTGGCATTGATTGCGGTTCGCTATGTCGTCTAGGAATGTCGCGGCGACGCCAATCATGCAGGAAGACGTGATTGCCTTGCGTCGCGTGCGCGGATTTCACATCGGCGGGCAGGCTTTGGATCTGCAAGGCCTGCTGCCCAAGACTCTCGAAACCGTGCCGGGCGAGCCGCCGCGGCAGTCCGATCCCAACGGGCGCTATCAGGTCGGGCAGCTGTACGCACAGCATTTCGAATTGGCACGGGCGGCCTATTCGCTGCCCGTGCTGTTCTGGCATGGGGGGGGCATGACGGGCGCCACCTGGGAAGAAACGCCGGACGGGCGTGCCGGGTGGCACGACCACTTCATGCGGCGCGGCTTTCATACCTGCGTCAGCGACGCGGTGGAGCGGGGCCGGGCCTCCTGGGCGCCGTATCCGGAAATTTTCCCGACGGCGCCGGAGCATCGCACGGTGGATCAGGCCTGGTCCATCTTCCGGTTCGGCCCGCCAGGCGGTTACCTGAACCGGGCGGCGCATCCCGGCCTGCGCTTTCCGGTGGCGGGGATTGACCAGCTAGGCAAGCAATTCGTGGCGCGCTGGACGTGCAATGGCGCCAGGACCCTTGCCGCCTATGGTGAACTGCTGCGGCAGGTTGGCCGCAGCATCATCGTGGCTCATAGCGAAGGCGCGCGCCATGCTGCGCAGCTGGCGGCGTTGATGCCGCGGGAGATTGCCGCGGTCGTGTTGATCGAGCCGGCCGGCGCACCGGCGTTGGACGCCTGCATGGCTCGCGAGGCGGCAGGCGTGCCGCACCTGGTGGTCTGGGGCGATCATTTTGGCCACAGCGACCTGTGGCGCCGCTATCGCGCCGGGGCGGATCGGTGGCTGGATCGCGTTCGAACCACGGGCGGCCGGGTGGACACGCTGGACCTGCCGGCCACCGGGGTGTTCGGCAATTCCCATTTGCTCATGATGGACGACAACTCGGCCGACATCGCGGACCGGGTTGCCGACTGGGTTGGCGCGCAGATGCCGGGCAGATAGCGGCGCGGCCATCATGGCCCAGCACGCAACCTGGTTCTTGGATCTACCGGAAATCCCCCGTTGGGCGCAGCATGGCGTCTTCGATATCCAATCATCAGGACTCATCATGAGCAATCGCATCGACTACGCCCAGGCCTCGCCCGAGGGCTATAAGGCTTTCGGCGCCGTGCACGCGTATCTGCGCCACTGCGGCCTGCCGGAGGCGCTGGTCAACCTCGTCTATCTGCGCGTGTCCCAGATCAACGGCTGCGCCTATTGCATCGACATGCATTCACGCGACTTGCTCAAGCAGGGCGTGGCGGTGGACAAGCTGGTGCTGGTGCCGGTGTGGCGCGAAGGCGGGGCGGTGTTCAGCGTGCGCGAGCAGGCCGCGCTGGCCTGGGCCGAATGCGTGACGCGGGTCGCTGAAACTGGCGTGCCCGATGCCGACTACCAGGCGGCGGCCGCGGAATTCAACGACAAGGAACTGGCGGACCTGACCTATGCGATCGGGTTGATGAACGCCTTCAACCGGCTGGGCGTCACCTTCCGCAATGTGCCGGCCGCCGCCAAGAAGGCCGCGCAGGTCCAGTAAGGGCGCAGCCCCGGCGTGGGCCCGCCGGATATCGCTGCCTTGGCGCGTTACGGCCAGACCAGTTTCAGCGCAATCGCCAGCATGGCGGCGCCTACCAGCGCATCGAGCACCCGCCACGCGGTCTGGCTGGCGAATATCGGCCGCAGCAGCCGGGCGCCGAACCCCAGCGTGAAAAAGAAGACGAACGAGGCCGTCATCGCGCCCAGCGCGAAGGCGGTCTTCTGTCCTTCATATTGGCTGGAGATCGATCCGAGCAGCACGACCGTGTCCAGGTAGACGTGCGGGTTCAGCCAGGTAAAGGCCAGACAGGTGGCCAGCGTGGCGCCCAGGCCGGCAGCCTGGCGCGAAGACGGGGTCAGGCTGCCGTGGTTGCGCAGGGCGGACCGCAGGCTGCGAACGGCGTAGGCGAACAGGAACAACGCGCCGCCATAACGCAGCACCGGCTCCAGCCAGGGCAGGGCGTTGGACGCCAGCCCGAACCCCGCGACGCCCGCCGCGATCAGCAGGGCATCCGATACCGCGCATACCAGGCAGACGGCCAGGACGTGTTCCTGGCGCAGGCCTTGGCGCAAGACGAAGGCGTTTTGCGCACCGATGGCGAGGATCAGGCTGAGGCTGAGGAGAAAACCGGGAAGAAAGGCGTGAGTCATGTCGTACCTGCAAGCAAGGGCGACAGACTAGCGGGTGTGGCGTGATTAGAGAATCTAAAGATACTAATCTATCTTTAGCGCTGCTGATCCGAATGGGCCGGACCCGCTTGGCGCCCCGCCCGGCCCAAGACTCAGTGGCGCGCGGCGGCGGGGCCGGGTTGCAGCTTGTCGAGCTGGGCCTGCAGCGAATCCAGCAGCAATTGCAGCTGTTCGGACGTCATGGCATAGACGCGGCCACGGGCGCTGGGTTCGGTGGGCGATGGGGTCGGGTCGGGCAGGAAATCCAGTCGGAACAGCAGGGAGTCGTGTTCGACCAGCGGCAACATGGCCCAGCCGGTCACGGGCGACACGGCCTCGCCTGGCTTGAAATCTCTGTCATGCACCTTGCAGCACCTCGCTTACGCCTCCGGCAAAAGCGGCCGGACAGGGTGATTCTATTCGTTCAGTTATTTGTCAGCAAGCGGGCAACAAAAAGGCGCCGCAGATGGCGCCTCGGGAATGCTGGCGGGCTGCGCCGGCTAGCCGCCGTTCTGGTCGGCCGCGCGCAGCAAGTTATACAGCTTGTCTTTGAGCAGCAACTTTTCCTTTTTCAGGACTTCGACGCTGGTGTCCGAGGCGGGCACGATGCCGGCCTCCATGTTCTTGATTTCCTGGTCCAGGTCGTTGTGGCGCTGGAACAGGGCCGAGAAGTGTCCGTTTTCGGCTTTCAGTTGGGTAATCAGTTGGCGATACTCAGGGAACATGACGGCCTCTTTGCTTGATCCGGTTGGAGGGGGACTGCGCGGGAGCCGGCGGGCCGGCCCGTGATGAGCTGTCAGGTCCATGACATCGCAATGGCCCGTCAAAGTCAACCTCGGGTGGCCGCAGTCGAGGCGGCGAATTTGATGCGGCGCAAGCCTGGGCGGGCCTCGCAGTTGCTTGGTTTTATCTGCTCACGTTTGATTACATAGCGACCGGGGACCGGGGCATACACTCGCTTCCCCGTGGTCTGCCATAAAAGTGAAATGAATCAGCGCGCGCCCATCCACCGTCAAGTCCTGGATCTGTTCAAGCAAGACGGTCGCATTCATCCGGGGACCGGCATGATTACCGGCGTGATCGCGCTGTTCCTGGCGATCCTGTCCGTGCTCGGTGTGCTGGCGTTTCACTTCCCGGCCTACCTGACCACGCCCGAGCTGCGCACCTTCTATACGGTGGAAGCCATGCGCGCGCTGTTGTTCGGCGCCTTGCTGGTGTCGGGCACCATTGCACTGACCAACATCGTGTTTGGCCGCCAGCGCTGGCTGAACATCGCGGCATTCGTGCTGGTGTGCGGCGCGGTCGCCGCCGGCGGCAGCCAGGTGGTGGTGACGTCCACCAACACGGGCCACCATCCCTACCTGGGCCTGGACTGGTTCATCCTGGACCTGCTGGCTTCCAGCACCGTGTTCATCATCTTCGAAAAGCTGTTCCCGCTGTACCCCGGCCAGCCGGTGTTTCGCGGCGAATGGCAGGTGGACATGAAGCACTTCCTGTTCAACCACCTGTCGGTGGGGGCGGTGCTGTTGTGCATCAACTTTTTCGTGCACCGGCTGTTCTCGTGGGCGGCCTACGAACCGCTGCAGCACGCCATCCAGTCGCTGCCGTACCTGGCTGAATTGTTCATGGCCGTGCTGGTGGCCGACCTGGTGCAGTATGCCGCGCATCGGGCGTATCACGAGGTCCCGTTCCTGTGGCGCATCCATGCGGTGCACCACAGCACCCGCACCCTGGACTGGCTGGCCGGTTCGCGCCTGCACATCGTTGAATTGCTGATCACGCGGGTGGCGGTGCTGGGCGTGCTGTTCGCGCTGGGCTTTTCCAAGCCGGTGCTGGACGCCTACATCATCATCGTGGGCTTCCAGGCGGTGCTGATCCATTCCAACGTCAAGCTGCCCTGGGGCTGGCTGCGGTACGTGATCGTGACGCCGGACTTCCACCACTGGCATCACTCGTCCGACACGGAAGCCATCGACAAGAACTACGCCGCCCACCTGTCGTTCATCGATTACCTGTTCGGCACCGCGGTGCGCGGCGCTGGCAACCGCCTGCCGGAAAACTACGGCATCCTGGACAACGACATGCCGGGTACGTTTTTATCGCAGCAGGCTTATCCCTTCCGCAAGAAGTAGCGGCTACATCACCTTCACGGCCCGGCCGATGAACTGGATCGGGCCGGTCGGCTTGCCGATGGGCGAGCCGGTCGCCGGTTCAAGCGTCAATTCAAACAACTGGTTGGGTTCCAGCGGCGGCAGCTTGTCCAGCGGGATTCGCACCGGTTCGCCTGGTTTGACCAGGCCCAGCGACACCGGACCGGCCCAGCCGTCAGCCTTGGTCCAGAATTCCAGCGCGCGATCGGCCGGCACCTGCATGGCCGCGATCGGCACCAGTTGCACCTCGCGTTCGCCCGCCTGGGCTTGCACCACCCAGCCTGGCGTCTGCGATTGGGGGGCGACCAGCACCACCATGTACTGCATCGGGCCGGGCGTTTGCGCGGGCCGCAGGACCAGGATGCCGGCCAGGACCACCGCGGCGGCCAGGCCACTGGCGGCGACTCCGCGCCAGAAGAACAGGCTGTCCCACCATCCCGGGTGCGACGATGCGCCGGCCCGGGCGGCGGTCGACTGGCCGTTCAGTGTCTTCTCGATACGCGGCCACAGGCCGGGTGACGGTTCGACCGGCGCGGCCAGGTTGGCCAGCGGCAGCAGGCGCGCTTCCCAGCGGTCGACGGCGGCACGCAGCGCGGCATCGTGCGGCAGGCGGGCATCGACGTCGCGACGGCGCGCGCCGGACAAGGTGCCCAGCACGTATTCGCCGGCCAGTTCGTCCAGGCCTTCGGGGGGGGCAGGCAGGGCGCTCATGCCAGGCATTCCTTCAGCGCTTTCAGGCTGCGCTTGATCCAGGCTTTGACGGTGCCCAGCGGGGCGCCCAGGCGCTGCGCGATTTCACTGTGCGACAGGCCTTCGACGTAGGCATGCAGCACGCAGTTGCGGCGCACGGGTTCCAGTTGTTCCAGGCAGGGGCCGATGCGGCCGGCGCTGTCGCGCCAGTCGAAGGCTTCACGCGTGTCGTGCCAGGCCTCGATCGCATCGCGGGCGTCCAGCGCGGCGGCGGTGTCGTCGTCCACCGCGGTTTCGTGGCGGCCGTCTCGTACGGCGTTCAGCGCCAGGTTGCGGGCCACGCTGTAGAGCCAGCCGCGGGCAGAACCGCGCGCAGCGTCGAAGCTGGCGGCCCGGTTCCAGATATTGACGAAGGCGTCGTGCACGATGTCTTCGGCCCGGGCGCGGTCGCGCACGATGCGCTGGGCCACGCCCAGCAGCCGCGGGCCTTCATGGCGGTACAAGGCTTCCAGCGCCGAGCGTCGCCCCGCGGCGCACTGCGCGAGGGCCGCTTCGTAATCGAAATCCGGAACAGGTCGGTTCGGCATGCGCGAGGGGGCAGGGGCGGTGGGCTTGGGCTCGGGCGGCGGCGAATGCAGGCATGTTACCGGACTCCCGCCGCCGTGACCCGTGCCGTTGCACGTCGCCTTGGCCCGTCCCTTCAGTCCGCCTTCCAGAAGATGTAGTCGGCCTGGTACGAGACCTGGCTGCGCTGGCCGGCCGTGGTGCAGGGCGTTTGCGGGGCGACGCCGCCCTTGAGCGCAGTGCGCTGGATGTAGGCGACGCCGGTCAGGGCGCCGGCTCCCATGGCGGGATTGGCCTTGACCAGCTGGTAGGGCAAGTTGCCCGTGCCGGCGGGCGCCACGGCAACCTGGGTACCGGTCAGCTTCGAGCCGTCGGCAGCTTCCCAGGTGGCGGGCGGGCCGTAGTAAGTGCCGACCTGCTTGCCCTGGCGATCCTTCAGCACGGCTTTCGGGCCGGCGAAGACCCATTCCATCTGGTCCTTGGCGTCTGCCTTGGCGCGGCATTCATAGGTGATTTCCCCGGCGCCGACGGTTTCCCAGGCGACCTTGTGGCCGGCGGGGACCTGGACGGGCGCGGGCAGCGCGTCCTGCGAATACGCCATGGCGGGGGCGGCTTGCATCAGGCCGCAGGCGGCCAGCAGGGCGGCGGCCAACAGGCCGGTGGCGGGGGTGGGGCGAGTCGTCATGAGCGGTCTCCTGGGGGGTGTCCCTGGCGGATACGGCGGGCAGAATGCGCGCCGTTGCAGGTACTACCCGCGGGAGCCGCATTTGGATGCAGGCTGGTGTCAGTTATTTTTTTGCCCGCTTGGCGACATTTCACGGGAGCCGCTTCCCGGGCAGAGAATCAGGCAGCCGCCAGCGCCTCGTCCTTCCAGCGCTGCTTGTCGCGCAAAGGCGGGGTACCGAACAGGCGGCTGTATTCGCGGCTGAATTGCGACGAGCTTTCGTAACCCACCGCGTGCGCGGCCAGGGCCACGCCGGCGTCGTCCGTCAACATCAGCCGGCGCGCTTCTTGCAGCCGCAGGTGTTTCTGGTATTGCAGCGGGCTCATCGCCGTGGCCTGCTTGAAATGATGGTGCAGCGACGACACGCTCATGTGGACGTCGCGGGCGATTTCCTCGACCCGCAGCGGCTGGGCATAGTTGTCGCGCAGGATGCGGATGGCCTTGGCCACGCGGTTCAGCTGGCTGTCCTGCAGCACGGTCTGGCGCAGCACTACGCCCTGGCCGTTCATCAGCAGGCGGTACAGCAACTCGCGCTTGACCATCGGCGCCAGGATCGGAATGTCGCGCGGGTGGTCCAGCAGGCGCAGCAGCCGCAGCATCACGTCCAGCAGCGTGCCGCCCAGCGGATTGACGCACAGCGCGCGCGACGCTTCGGCCGGCACCAGCGGCGGCAGGTTCTCGTCGCTGATCAGCTCGGAAATCTCTTCCGGATTCAGGTCCAGCCGCAGGCCCAGGTAGGGCAGGGTCGGGCTGGCGACGGATACCTTGGCCACCACCGGCAGGTCGACCGACGAAATCAGGTAATGGAAGGGGTCGTACTCGTAGGATTCGTCACCGATCAACAGTCGCTTGGACCCCTGTGCAATCACCGCCAGCGCGGCCTTCTGCAAGGCGGGCTTGGGGCCGGTGGGCTGCGAGATGCGATGCAGGTACAGGCCTTCGATGGGGGTATCGAGCGAACCCTCCAGCGCCCCGGTCATGCGTTCCAGCAGGCACAGCAATTCGCGCCGGGCAGGCTCGAACGCGGCATCCAGGATGGCGGTGGGGGTGGCAATGGGCAGATCGGGGGTGGGAGGCATCGGGCGGCTCCGTGGAAGACGGCCTCGCGCACGCGTGCAGCGCGAGGCGGCCGGAGAATCAGGCGTTATCGAGTGTAGACCCGGAGAGGCCATCTTGGGACAGCCTGCCAGCTGCGTGCGGAGGATTAGGCAAAGAATGCGGAGGATCGGGCGGATGTCCCGGGGGGGGCTGTACCGCCAGAGAATCAGGCAAAAAAAGGGCAGGATCGAGCATCCATCCGAAGGGCTCGGCGACGCATACTGTTTCCACCCCGGCCACGCGACTTCGCCGTCCCATTCCGGGACCGGCGGCGCGCCGCGCCCACGAAGGAGTGCAATGATGCGGTACAAGAAATTCGGCAGCACCGGCCTGTTCGTCTCGGAACTTTGCCTGGGCACCATGACCTTCGGCGGCGAAGGCGAACTGTGGAGCAAGATCGGCGACCTGCAACAGGAAGACGCCAACCGCCTGGTGGGGCGCGCGCTGGAAGCGGGCGTGAACTTCATCGACACGGCGGACGTGTATTCGGAAGGACGCTCTGAAACCATCACCGGCCAGGCGCTGCGCGACCTGAAGGTGGCGCGCGACGACGTCGTCATCGCGACCAAGGTGTTCGGCCAGACCGGCGCAGGGGTCAACGCCCGCGGCAATTCGCGCTTTCACATCATGGACAGCGTCAAGAAAAGCCTGTCGCGCCTGCAGCTGGACCACATCGACCTGTACCAGATCCACGGCTTCGACCCGGCCACGCCGGTCGAGGAAACCGTGCGCGCGCTGGACAACCTGGTGCAGCACGGCCACGTGCGCTATGTGGGCGTGTCCAACTGGGCGGCCTGGCAGATCATGAAGGCGCTGGGCATCGCCGAACGCCTGGGCCTGGCCCGCTTCGAATCGCTGCAGGCGTACTACACCATCGCCGGCCGCGACCTGGAACGCGAGATCGTGCCGCTGCTGCAAAGCGAAGGCGTGGGCCTGATGGTCTGGAGCCCGCTGGCAGGCGGCCTGCTCAGCGGCAAGTACAGCCGCGACGGCCAGGCCGAGGCCGGCAGCCGCCGCGCCCAGTTCGACTTCCCGCCGGTCGACCGTGACCGCGCCTTCGACAGCATCGACGTCTTGCGCCAGGTGGCGGATGCGCGCGGCGTGTCGGTGGCACAGGTGGCGCTGGCCTGGCTGCTGCACCAGCGTTCGGTCACCAGCGTCATCATCGGCGCCAGGCGCGTCGACCAGTTGGACGACAACCTGGCGGCCACAGCCATCAAGCTGACGGCCGAAGAACTGGACCAGCTGGACAAGGTCAGCGCGCTGCCGCCGGAATATCCGGGCTGGATGCACGTGCGCCAGGGCGAATTCCGTCGCAAGCAGCTGGCTGAGTCGCAAGCGAATTGACCGCATTGGCCGTCCGGGGACACCCCCGGCGGCCAGAGGCGCCGCCCGCCAGGATGCGGCGGTAGAATCCCGGGATCGGACGCGGCCGGCCAGGTTGGCCGCGTCTTCCTGCTCGGGAGCTTTCGCTATGAAGCGCTATGCGCGTGCCGCAAGTGTTGCGGTTGTGATGATGGTTGCCCTGCCCGATAGCGCCTGGGCGGCGTCCAAGCCGTCTTTCGATTGCGCCCGCGCCAAGCACAGCGCCGAAAAAGCGATCTGCGCCGATTCCAGATTGGCCGCGCTGGACGTCAGTATTGCCAACCGCTACGGCAATGCACGCAAGGCCTTTGATGCCGAGACCGCCCGGGCGCTGTCCATCGAGCAATGGTTGTTCGTGGGCGTGCGCGATGAATCTTATGAACACCCGTGGGTCAATCAGACCGGCGCGGCGGAGATCGCCCAACGGCTTGCTGATCGCGACAAATTCCTGGCGTCGCTCGAACTGACGCCGCGCCAGGGTTTCGAGGGCGAGTGGGGTAATTTTGGCGGCCAGCTCAAGGTCAGCCGCCAGGCCGACGGTCGTCTGGTCGCCGAAGCCTCGGCGGCAGCCCCCTACAAAGCCAGCTGGGTCTGCAACACGTTCGGCGTGGGCGAGGTGCGCGGCGATACGCTGGTGATCCAGGAAAAGGACGCCGGCGGCTGGACGCTGCAACTGCGCCGCAAGGGGGCGGGCGTGGTGGCCGAGGAAGTACCGCCTGCCGGTGATAAGAGCGGCGCTGGCACGCCCAATTGCGGTGCCAACGGCTCCTTGGGTGGCACCTATTTCCCGGTGCGCTGAGGCGTTGCCGTGCCCATTCCGTTCCTGCGCCAGCTCACCGCGGTCAGCCGCACGCCGCAGGCCAACCGGCGGCTGGCGTATTTCCTGACCTTCACCGCGGGCGCGGTCAACGCGGGCGGCTTCCTGGCCGTGCAGCAGTACACCTCGCACATGTCGGGCATCGTGTCGATGATGGCCGACCACATGGCGCTGGGCGGCCTGGCGGTGGTGCTGCAAGGGCTGGCCGCATTGCTGTCATTCCTGGCGGGGGCCGCGACGTCGGCGTCGCTGATCCATTTCGGGCGCCGCTCGCACCTGGCCAGCGAGTTCGCGCTGCCACTGCTGGTCGAAGCCATGCTGCTGCTGGTGTTCGGCCTGTTGGGCGCCAACCTGGAAACGCTGCGCTGGTTCTACGTGCCGGGCACCGTGATGCTGCTGTGCTACATCATGGGCCTGCAGAACGCGATGATCACCAAGGTATCCAAATCCGAGATCCGCACCACCCACGTGACCGGCATGGTCACCGATATCGGCATCGAACTGGGCAAGCTGTTCTATTGGAACCTGGCACGGGCCGATGCGGCCGAGACGCCGCCGGTGCGGGCCGATCGCGGCAAGCTGATTGTGTTGGGCGGGATGGTCACGCTGTTCTTTACCGGCGGTGTCGTGGGGGCGTATTCGTTCTTCCACTACGGCTTCGGGTCCACCTTGCCGCTGGCGCTGTGCCTGATGGTGCTGGCCGCGGTGCCAGTGGCCGACGATATCCGAGGGTTCCTTTCACGACGGCCGTGACGCCACGTCGTGCGCGGCATGCGGCATCGCGAGACGCGCCATGGCCTCTTGTTGCGGCCTAGCTCTTCGCGTGGGCCAGGAAGACTTGTAGCGCCGCTGCCGTCTGCCAGTGCAGGCTGGCCAGGCGCGCATCCTTGGCCGGTTCGGTGATGGCGCGGCCCTGGGCGTCTTGCGCATAGGGTTCGCCTAGCGCGCGCGCCATGTCGATCTGGAAGAAGCTGCTGTCGCCATATGGGCGCTTGCCGTCGATGTAGGGCATGGGCCAGAAGGCGTCGCCTTCGCGCAGCACCGCTTCCAGCGCGCCCTGGCCGGCCTCGCGCCAGTTGGCCGCGCGAAGCAGGGTGAGATGTTCGCGCCGCAGTTGGAAAAAGCCCTTGGCGTCCACGCCGCTATCCGGAAAGTCGAAGGCTTCGCGCCGCTCCCGCGGCAGCGCATAGCGGCCGGGCGCCAACTGGCCGATGCGGCGCACATAGGCGGGCACCAGCCGGCAGACCTCGGCCATGCGCTGGGTTGCCAGGCTTTTGTCGGCCGTGCCCAGCAGCGTCATTGCCGTAGCCACCGTGTCCTTGCCGCCCAGCGGATGTTCGAATTCGATGCCGGGCGCGCCAGTCTCCACGGGAATCCAGATCACCCCCAGATTGCGCATCAGCTTGGCGTGGTCCGCGCCGTAGCGGATGCCTGCCAGATCGGCCTGGAACACGCGTCGGACGATGGCGTCGCGGTCATTCGGCGCGGTCGCGGCGGCGGCGGCCGTGACGCGCAGCGATGTCACGGCCAGCGCGGCCAGCGCCAGCGTCAACGCACGGCGGGGCGGGCAGGGCACGGACACAGGCAACGCGGATGCAGGGGACGGCAAGCGGGGCATGGGGTGGGCTCCTGGGCGGTGGTGTGGACGCAATCGACCTTATGGAAAAAATGGCCTGCAGTGGGGGCAATCGACCCTGCGCAAAAGCTAGCGCGGCAACGACGCCAGCTCAGACTCGGCGCGGGAGTAACCGGGCTGCACCCGTAGCGCGGCTTCGTAGCTGGCGCGGGCGTCGGCCTGGCGGCCCAGCCGCCGCAGCAGCAGGCCCCGGTTGGTCAGGATCTGGGCGCTGGGCGGCGTGGCGTGCACCGCCTGGTCATACACGTTCAGCGCCTCCGGGATGCGATCCAGGCCGTCCAGCAGCGCGGCTTGCAGGTTCAGGCCGATGCTCCATTGCGGATAGCGCGCCGTCAGGGCCTGCGCGGTGGCCAGCGCGTTGGGCAGGTCCCGCAATTCGGCCTGCGCACCGGCCTTGTTCACATAGAACCAGCGATTGTCAGGGGCCAGGGTGATTGCCTCGTCGAACAGCTTGACCGCCGCCGCTTGCTGGCCATTGACGGATTGCAGCTTGCCCAGGAAGTTCTTGATGTCGGCATTGCCCGGCTCGCGTTGCGACAAGGCTTCGGCGATACGCTGCGCCTGTGCGGGATCGTTGGCACGTAGTGCGGCGGAGATCTGCTGGTTCATGTCCTGCAGCGGCGCGGGCCACTGCTGGATGCGGGCGCGCAAGGCGGCGCTCTCCGAAGCCAGTTCGGCCTTGTAGGCGTTATCGAACTCCAGGGGCTGCGGTTGCGCGCCGGTGGACTTGCCGACCAGCAGCAAGACGGCCAGCAGGCCGGATATCGCGGCAAGACGTAAACCGGACGGCGATCGAAAAGCACGAAGCAGCGTTGCGGTCATAAGGGGGGGGGCGGGGTAGGGGTCTCAGGGACCCCTACGATATCCTGGATGCGCTTACTTGGGCATCAGGACGCTGTCGATCACGTGGATCACGCCGTTGGACTGGTATACGTCATAGGTGCTGATATTGGCCACGCCACCTTTTTCGTCCTTGACGGTCAGGTTGTGCTTGCCATTCATCATGACCCAGAGTTTGCCGCCGCTGGCCGTGGTCAGTTCGGTGACGCCACCCTTCCTGGCCTTGGCCGCCAGGGCGTCGAAGTCCAGTTTGCCCGGTACCACGTGGTAGGTCAGGATCTTGGTCAACGTGGCCTTATTTTCAGGCTTGACCAGGGTGTCGACCGTGCCGGGCGGCAGTTTGTTGAACGCGGCATTGGTGGGCGCGAAGACCGTGAACGGGCCCTTGCCCTGCAACGTATCCACCAGGCCGGCGGCTTTCACCGCTGCGACCAGCGTGGTGTGGTCGGCGGAATTGACCGCGTTGGCCACGATGTTCTTGCTGGGCATCATCGCTTGTCCCCCCACCATGACGTCGGCCGCGTAGGTCGGCGACAGGGTCAGGGCAGAGCAGGCGATGGCAATCGAGGCTAGCAATTTCATGACGATCTCCTTTGTATTGGCCGTCACGAACACATACGGGGCTGGCGGTGGCGTGGATGCAAAACAAGCGTCGGGATAAACCCTAAGGGAGTGCCCGCACGCCTGTGCCGCCAAGCCTTTGCCTCGACGCCGCGCGAGTATGGGCATTATTCGGGCGCTTGTTCCCCATGCTGCTCTGCCGCCGTACAGGTAGTATCAAGGGGTCTTGCCAAGCCGCGCACCGGCGCGCGGCACCGCCCGCGAATGGAGTAATTCGCTATTTTCAGGAGGATAAATACAAAGCATGGACGCGGAATTCTGGTTGGAACGCTGGCGCGACGGTCGCACGCATTTTCATCAAACGCGCGTGACGCCCCTGTTGCAGAAATACTGGCCGACGCTATCGGTGCCCCCCGGGGGCAAGGTGCTGGTGCCGCTGTGCGGCAAGTCGCTGGATATGGTGTGGCTGGCGGCCCAGGGCTTTCAGGTATTGGGGGTGGAATTATCCCAATTGGCGGTCGAGCAATTCTTCACTGAAAACGAGCTCAAGCCCGTCATCCACGACACTGCCTACGGCAAGCATTATGTCGCCGGCAATATCGAGATCATCTGCGGCGATATCTTCAGGCTGGATGCGCAACTGCTGTCGCATTGCGTGGGCGCCTATGACCGTGCGGCGCTGATTGCCTTGCCCGCGGACATGCGCGGCGCCTATGTGCGGCACGTCTATGGGCAATTGGCGCCGGGCTATCGCGGTTTGCTGATCACCCTGGATTATCCCCAGGAAGAAATGGACGGGCCGCCGTTCGCGCTGGTCGATACCGAAGTACGGGCCTTGTTCACCGGGGTGTCGCCGGCGGTCATCATCGACCGTCGCGACATCCTGGCCAAGGAACCCAAGTTCGCTGAGCGTGGAGTCAGCCGGCTCGATACCGTGGTGTACCGGCTGGGCGTGCAGGCCTGATCGCGGCCAAGGGGGCGGCGCGAGCCGCTTCCCTCGGAAAACCCCGCCTGGAAAACCCGCTTAGAAGAACCAGCCGCCGCGCGTCAGGTCCTTTTCGCAGCTCTTGTACTGGCTGGCGAATTTGTCGGCGCGCGCCTGCACCTTCTTCGATACCGTCTTGAGCCAGGCCTTGCGGTCATAGCTGCGGTTGCGGTAGCCGGTCCAGCCCTCATGGTAGTTCAGGTATTGGCCGTAGGCGTCGGACTTGGAGACGCCATTCAGGCGCTGGGTCTTGCTCATGTACCAGCCCATGAAATCCAGGGCATCGGCGAAATTGTCGCGGCTGGAGCCCCAGCCGCCGGCGTCTTTCTTGTAGTCGCCCCAGGTCTCGTCCTTGGCCTGGGCGTAGCCGTAGGCGGAACTGACCCGGCCCCAGGGGATGATGCCCAGGAAGTAATAGCGCGGCGGCACGGCGTCCTGCTTGAACGACGATTCCTGGTACATCATCGCCATGGGCACCTGCACCGGCGCACCCCATTTCTTCTGCACTTTCAGTGCGGCATCGTGCCAGTCGGGCTTTTCGCGGAAGATGGCGCAGATGTTCTCGGGGTTCGAGGGCGGCGCCGTGGCGCAGCCGGCAAGCGCCGTCAACAGCGGCAGCGGCAACAAGAGCCGTGTCATTGGCAGTCTTCTCCAGGGGCCGGCAGGCGGCTGTCAGGGGTTTTGTGTCATTGGTTACGGTGATTGTATGAAAACGTATCGCCTGAAAAGTTCCGTCCCCGACTACTTTCCTGCCGGGACGAGAATTGACCCCTTTTCGACCTTGCCGCGCCGCCAACGAAAAACGGCCCCGGATCGCTCCGGGGCCGTCTGCGGGCAAGCCTGGCGGATGAGGCTTACACCTCGATCACGTCGGCCACGTCCTTGTAGTCAGCGATCTTGTCGAAGTTCAGGTACTGATAGATCTGATCGCCGCTCTTGTTGATGACGCCCATGTCGGTCATGTACTCGTCCTTGGTCGGAATCCGGCCCAACTTCGAGCAGATGGCGGCCAGCTCGGCCGAACCCAGGTACACGTTGGTGTTCTTGCCCAGGCGGTTCGGGAAGTTGCGGGTGCTGGTCGACATGACGGTCGCGCCTTCGCGCACCTGGGCCTGGTTGCCCATGCACAGCGAGCAGCCCGGCATTTCGGTGCGCGCACCGGCCGTGCCGAACACGCCGTAGTGGCCTTCTTCGGTCAGTTGCGTGGCATCCATCTTGGTGGGCGGGGCCACCCAAAGCTTGACGGGGATGTCGCGCTTGCCTTCCAGCAGCTTGGACGCTGCGCGGAAGTGGCCGATGTTGGTCATGCAGCTGCCGATGAACACTTCGTCGATCTTGGCGCCGGCAACTTCCGACAGCGTCTTGACGTCGTCCGGGTCGTTCGGGCAGGCCACGATGGGCTCGTGCACGTCGGCCAGGTCGATATCGATGACGGCGGCGTACTCGGCGTCGGCGTCCGGTTCCAGCAGCTTGGGGTCGGCCAGCCAGGCTTCCATGGCCTTGATGCGGCGGCCCAGCGTGCGCTCGTCTTCGTAGCCGTTGGCGATCATCCACTTCAACATCACGATGTTGCTGTTGATGTATTCGATGATCGGTTCCTTGTTCAGGCGCACCGAGCAGCCGGCGGCCGAACGTTCAGCCGAGGCGTCCGACAGTTCAAAGGCTTGTTCGACCTTCAGGTCGGGCAGGCCTTCGATTTCCAGGATGCGGCCGGAGAAGATGTTCTTCTTGCCTTGCTTGGCCACCGTCAGCAGGCCTTGCTTGATGGCGTACAGCGGAATGGCGTTGACCAGGTCGCGCAGGGTCACGCCGGGCTGCAGCTTGCCCTTGAAGCGGACCAGCACCGATTCCGGCATGTCCAGCGGCATCACGCCGGTGGCGGCGGCAAAGGCGACCAGGCCCGAACCGGCCGGGAACGAGATGCCGATGGGGAAGCGGGTGTGCGAGTCGCCGCCGGTGCCGACGGTGTCGGGCAACAGCATGCGGTTCAGCCACGAGTGGATCACGCCATCGCCCGGGCGCAGCGACACGCCGCCACGGGTGCTGATGAATTCCGGCAGCGTGTGGTGCGTCTTCACGTCCACGGGCTTGGGGTAGGCGGCGGTGTGGCAGAACGACTGCATCACCAGGTCGGCCGAAAAGCCCAGGCAGGCCAGGTCCTTCAGCTCGTCGCGGGTCATCGGGCCGGTGGTGTCCTGGCTGCCGACCGAGGTCATCTTCGGTTCGCAGTAGGTACCCGGGCGAATGCCGCGGCCTTCTTCCAGGCCGCAGGCGCGGCCGACCATCTTCTGGGCCAGCGTGAAACCCTTGCCGGTGTCGGCCGGGTCCTTGGGCAGGCGGAACAGCGTCGACGGCGGCAGGCCCAGCGCTTCGCGCGCCTTGCCCGTCAGGCCACGGCCGATGATCAGCGGAATGCGGCCGCCGGCGCGCACTTCGTCGAACAGCACGTCCGACTTCACTTCGAATTCGGCGATGACTTCGCCGTTCTTGATGGCCTTGCCTTCGTAGGGACGCAGTTCAACCACGTCGCCCATTTCCATCTGCGACACGTCCAGCTCGATCGGCAGGGCGCCGGCGTCTTCCATCGTGTTGTAGAAGATCGGGGCGATCTTGTTGCCCAGGCAGACGCCGCCAAAGCGCTTGTTCGGCACGAAGGGGATGTCTTCGCCCGTGAACCACAGCACCGAGTTGGTGGCCGACTTGCGCGAGGAACCGGTACCGACCACGTCACCCACGTAGGCGACTAGGTGGCCCTTTTCCTTCAGCGATTCGATGAACTTGACCGGACCGCGCTTGCCGTCTTCTTCCGGCTGGAACGCTGCGCCGTCACGCTTGTTCTTCAGCATCGCCAGGGCGTGCATCGGAATGTCGGGGCGGGTGGTGGCGTCCGGGGCGGGCGACAGGTCGTCGGTGTTGGTTTCGCCAGGCACCTTGAAGACCGTGATGGTCAGGCTCTGGGGCAGTTCCGGACGGCTGGTGAACCATTCGGCATCAGCCCAGCTCTGCATCACGGACTTGGCGTTGGCGTTGCCCTTGTCGGCCTTTTCCTTCACGTCGTGGAAGGCGTCGAACATCAGCAGGGTCTTTTTCAGGGCATCGGCGGCGATGGTGCCGATTTCCGCGTCGTCGAGCAGTTGGACCAGCGGGCCAATGTTGTAGCCGCCCAGCATCGTGCCGAGCAGTTCGGTCGCCTTGGCGCGGCTGATCAGGGCACAAGCTTCCGAGCCCAGGGCCACGGCGGCCAGATACGACGCCTTGACCTTGGCGGCGTCGTCCACGCCGGCCGGCACACGGTGGGTCAGCAACTCGACCAGGTTCTGCTCTTCGCCAGCGGGCGGATTCTTCAGCAGTTCGATCAGTTCAGCGGTTTGTTTGGCCGTCAGGGGCAGCGGGGGAATCCCCAGAGCCGCGCGTTCGGCAACGTGTTGGCGGTAAGTATCCAGCATGTGAGGCCTGCTTAAAGTCGGGTTGGAAGAAGGGTTGTCGGCGGGAATTGTAGAGGGAAGAGGGGGGCGCAAGCAAATGTCTTATATCTTATATAAGACCTGAGTCGATAGCCGTTGCGGGAAGGCCACGACGCCTGCGGACGACGCAGCCCGGACGGGGGGCGCCAGAGGGCGTTGCGGGGAGTTGTCCGGGCAGGATGGCAGCCGGAATAAATAAATGGGGACGGAAAAACAGGGGGCGGGCCGCCCCTGTTTTGCGGGTCCGGGTCCTGGCGAGAGGGCGGGCCGGGCCCTGTTCCGCGCCTAGTTGGCCTTGGCGTCGTACACCACGGCCACCCGCGCGAAGTTGCCGCCGTATTGCTTGACGTCCACCTTGAACGGCGCGCTTTCGCCGGGTTGGAGCTTGGGCAGCTTCAGTTCCGAATACTGGGCGCCCGACAGCCTGTCCTGCGCGTCGTACAGGCTGACCCATACCTTGACGTTCTGGACCTCGGCCTTGTCGTCGTTGCGCACCCGGCCATGCACCACCACATACTTGTAGCGGAAACGGTAGGTGAAATTCAGCGTGCCGGTGCCGACGGCCGCCTCGGTGTTGTCGACGGTGATGTCCAGCTTGGGACGCATGCCGGGCAGCGCGGCGCGTTTGGCAGGTTGCCAATCGGTCTTGATCTCGCTGTAGCGCTCGAAATCCTCGCCTTGCAGCCGCACCGGGATGCGCTCGCCGGGATACAGCATGGACGGCAGCGACCATTCCTGGCGCAGCCGCAGCGGACGGGCGCCGTCGAACACCGACAGCGTCATCCCGGGCGATAGCGCAACATAGCGGTCACTGGTGTTGACGACTTCGGCCAGCAGCAGCGGGCGCTCGATTTCGTCCAGCAGGCGCCGCGGCGGCGACAGCGACAGCGCCGCCGGGTCGAACAGCGCGAAGTCCGGGTCCAGCAGTTCCGCCGTGGTCAGGCGCACGTGGTCGATGACGCGCGTATTGGCGGGGCTGACCCGCACGATGCGGCTGGCGGGGGGCGCGGGTTTGGGGGCGGGCTCCGCGGTGGCCATCGCGGCCTGGGTGGTGGTCGTGGCCTTGGCCTTTTCCCAGGGCAGCATGCCGTTGTACTTGGCCAGCGCATAACCGCCGGCGGCCAGGATGACCAGCACCAGTCCGGCCTTGGCGGGCAGGGACAGGCGTTTGGGTTCGGAACGGCTAGCTTTCACTTTGCACCATGTAATCGTAGGAGCCGACCTTGCCTTCGGACAGCATGTCGCAGGACACGTCGAATGAGGTCACCGCGCCGGGGGCGAGCGAGTTGGCCGAGCCGTAGCCGTTGCCCGTGCCGATCAGCTTGCCGTCTTCGCCGTACAGCATCACCGTAATCTGGGTGCTGTTGGCGGCGGTAGAACCCGCGTTGCGCAACAAGCCGACCAACCGATAGGCGCCGTCGTTGCGCACCAGTTGCACCTTGTCGGCGGCGATCTCCCGCGCGGTGCTGCGGGTGCGGGACGGCACGCTGGGCTCCAGGGTGTAGCGGGTATAGGAGGTGTCCGGCAGCGTGATCACCACCGGGGTGTATTCGCCGGGCAGCAGGGTGCGCGCCAATGGCGACCCGGTCGCGGACGACAGTGTCAGTTCGCCCTGGTAGAACGTAGCGGTGACGCGGGGGCTGTCGATCTTCTCGCCCGTCTCGTTGCGCATCACCATCACCAGCTGGTTGCGGTTGCGTACGCGCATCTCCTGCACGTCGGTCAGCTTGACCAGCGAGGCGTCGATAGGTGGGATGACCGGCGGGCGGTAGGGGGCTCGGGTTGACGAGCCGCTGGCAAAGAGCGATATCGTCAGCGGCAACAGGATCGCCAGCACCGTCAGCACGATCGCCACGATGGCAATCGGCGGCAGCTTGGGTTGCGCCGGCTGCTGCATGCCGCGCAGGATCTTCTCCAGCCGCTGGGCGACGTTGTCCTCGACCAGGGTCACGGCCTGGCAGTGGGCGCACTGGTACTCGTTGGTATCCAGTTTGATGAACTGCGCGCTGCCGCAAGTGGAGCAGGTCAGTGTCACCGTATTGATCGTGGTCTGTTTGGGCGTCATGCTGGGCGGAAAACGCGCCGGGCTCGGCGCGGCGCCAGGATGGCGCGGCAAGACCCGGCAGAGCGTGGCTTACAGGGCGGGAAGGATAGCGGGGGCGGCCGGGTGCAGGGTGCATGAACGCATCCAGTTATGACAAGATGTGTGAGCGGGGCATCAGACTCGCTTCACGAGGGGGCTCCAGGCGGCGTTCAGGTGGGCCTTCAGACGGGGTTTCAATTGCGCTCCAAGTCGCGGCCCTGGTGGCACCCGCAGGTTGGGGGCCCGCGCAAGGGGGAGGCTGCCCCACCCCCGGTGCTATCATCGCCCGCGTCCAACCCTCTTCTTGAATACGCCGTTCCCAGTCGTTCCGCTCTTGGCCGCTTTCCGCCGCGGCCGCGCCGAGCCGAGGCAGGTCAGGCTCCGCCCGAAGCATGAGCATCTTCCAACACGTATTGTTCCTCGCCTGCGTGGCGCTGGCGACCTACGCCCAGACCATGACGGGTTTTGCCTTTGGCCTGGTGCTGCTGGGCCTGTCCGGCGTGTTCCAGCTGGCCTCCGTGTCCGACGTGGCCAATGTGGTCAGCGTGCTGTCGCTGGTCAATGCGGTCGTCACTTTGGCCCGCGCCAAGCCGCAGGTCAATTGGCGGCTGATGGCGCCGGCGTTGGTCAGCAGCCTGGTCGGCGTGGGGGCGGGGGTGGCCGCGCTGGCGTGGATCAGCGGGTCCATGGCGGTGCTGCTGCAATTGTTGTTGGGCGTCACCATCATGGCCTGCGCCGTGCTGCTGGTGGCGCGTACCCAGCCGCTGGAGCGCCTGTCGTCGCGGGCGTCGTTCCTGTTCTTCGGCGGCGTGTCGGGCGTGTTGGGCGGGTTGTTTTCCAGCGCTGGCCCGCCCATGGTGTATCACCTGTACCGCCAGCCCTTGCCGCTGGCGTCCATTCGCAACAGCCTGCTGGTGCTGTTTTCCCTGAATGCGGTGGTGCGCCTGGCGCTGGTGACCGGGCAGGGCGCGTTCATGGCGAATTCTTTCTGGCTTAGCCTGCAAGCCTTTCCGGTGGTGATCGGCGTGACCTGGGCGGCGCGCCGCTATGGCACCGCCGGGTCGATGAAAACCATCAAGCGAATGGTGTTCGTGCTGCTGGTCGCGGCCGGGCTGGGCTTGGTCGTGCCCGCGTCCAGGATCCTGGCCGGCGGCTAGCGGCCAGGGTTCCGCTGGCTGGCCGCCGCCACGAGCGCGCCGCGCACGGGCAGGTCAGTGGGCTTGCCCGGAGATGTAGCGTTCAAGTTCGGTGATGATGAACTTCTGTTCGCTCATGACGTCCTTGACCAGGTCGCCGATGGACACCAGGCCGACCAGCTTCTGGTCATCGATGACCGGCAGGTGGCGAAAGTGCCGCTCGGTCATCAGCGCCATGCAGTGTTCTCGCGTGTCTTCCGGCCGCACATAGAAAACCGAATCGGTCATGATGTCGCGCACTTTCGTGGTGCGCGACGCCCTGTCCTGCAGCACGATCTTGCGGGCGTAGTCGCGCTCGGTCAGCATGCCCAGCACCTCGGCGCCGTCCACCACCACCACGGCGCCAATGCCGCGTTCGGCCATGGTCTTGATGGCGTCGTACACCGACGAATCCGGCGTGACCGTCACGACGGCCGGGTTGGCCTTTTCCCTGAGAATCTCAGCAACTTTCTTCACGATGTGCTCCCGAATCGCTGGCAAGGTTCAAACTCCGGCCCGCGCCGCACGCCTGCGCGCGACGAGCGGTATGGCCGTGGCTCCATCCTAAGCCCGGGGCAGGGATTGCCGCAAGCGTCCGATAAACAGGGCGCTGATAGTGCGCCGGGGGTTCTCGCAGCAGATGGCTGTAGTCGCGTCCGCCGTAGAAAATGCCAATGATGGTCACTGACGCGCGTTCGCCCACTTTATAGGCAATCGTGCAGCGTCGCTGATGGTGCAGAAATCGCATATCGGGCGTGACGGTATCGCGCTGCGCGCCCCGGTAGGGAAAACTCGCCAAGTCCAGGCAGGCCCGTACGACATCATCAATGTATCGATCCGCCGCACTGGCGGAGCCCGCAGCGCTGAAGTACCGCTGCATGTCAATGATGTCGCGCAAGGCATCGGGGGCGAACACGACGGGCGTCATGTCAGCGCGATGGGCGAGATGACGCGCGCTCGGCGGCGAGCGCGGCCCGAACGTCGTCGATGGTCAGCAGTCGAGAGGGATCTGCCTGGCAAGCCGCACTGATTGCCTCGACCTGCTCGATCCAGTCTTGCTCATTGGGAAGTTTGTTCCTGGGAACATAGCGGGGCGGCAGTGGCGCGGACCCGCGGTTGGCCGTTGCCGACGCGGAATAGGGGGGGATTGGGCAGCGCAGCATGGAAGGTGCCTTGTCGATTTGGACAAGGACAGACTACGTGTTCCTCTATGCCGCTACAAGCGTTTCCACCCCCGTCATTCCGTCCGATCTTTACTCCGATAACGTCGCGTGACGAGAACGAGGGAACCGGGGGGCTGCGGTCATCTTCATCCCTCCAACGCGGAGCGGAGGCGGCCCGCAAGCGCCGGCCGCCTCCCGTCACCTCAACGAATCAGGAACCCCGCGCCCACCGGGTCATTCTTGTCGATGACCCAGCGCGCCGTACCCAGGATGCTGGCGGTGCCCTTGACCGTGGGGCGCACCGCGCGGGTGCCGTTCAGGTTCACCTCGCCCAGCAGGCAGCCTTCGAATGTGCCGCTGCCCAGCAGGCCTTCCGACTTGATCGGCTGGTTCAGGCCCATCTTGCCGCGCGCCTCGAACATCGCCATCATCGCGCTGGTGCCGGTGCCGCCGGGCGAACGGTCCAGCTGCCCCGCGCTGAACACGTGCACGTTCTTGTAGAACGCGCCTTCGATCGTCGGCTGGTGCCAGAACGTAATGAAGTTAAGGTTGTTGATGTGCGCCTCCGTCGGGTGCTGGATGCGGTGGCGTGCATTGAGCTGGTCCCGCACGATCAGGCCCATACGCGACAGTTCCGTGCCGTTGTCCGGTGAAATGCGCAGGTCGCAGTTCGACAGGTCGACGATGCCGAAGTAGTTGCCGCCCCACACGATGTCGGCCGACAGCTTGCCGTAGCCCGGCAGTTCCACCGGGATGTCCTGCGCCGCCACGTAGGCCGGCACGTTCTCGAAGCGCGTCCACAGCACGTTGTCGCCTTCGGACGCCACTTCCGATACCACCAGGCCGGCGGTGGTCTCGAAGCGGATGCGGGTGATGCCGTCCTTGCCGCGCGGCACCAGGCCGTTGGCCACCATGGCCATGCTGACCGCGATGGTGCCGTGGCCGCACATGTGCGAATACTCGGTGCCGTCGATGTAGATCAGGCCGGCGTCGTACTCGGAGCTGGACGGCGGCGTGAGGAACACGCCGAACATGTCCTTGTGGCCGCGCGGCTCACGCATCAGCGCCTTGCGCAGCCAGTCGTAATGCTGTTCCAGGAACGCGCGCTTTTCCAGGATGGTCGAGCCGGCGGGGTACGGAATGCCGCTATGCACGATGCACAGGGGCTCGCCTTCCGTATGGGTATAGATGACATCGAACGCGTCTTGCTTGCGCATGACAAAAGCTCCAGGCGGGTGATAGAAGAGAAAAGTTATTTGCCGCGTTCGGACAGCATGTCCAGCCCGACGGTCAAATCCAGGATCACGATGGCGACGACCGCAGCCACGATCGTGGCGCCCGATACGGCTGCGATGGTCGGATCAATCGTGTATTGCACATAGTTGAAAAGCTTCACCGGGATCGTGTTCAGGTCCGCGGTGGTATTGAAGATGGATAGCTCCACGTTGATCCACGACGAGATGAACGCGAAGATCGATCCGGTCACGATGCCCGGCCGGATCTGCGGCAGCACCACCAGGAAAAACGTGGTCCAGGGGTTGGCGCCCAGGTCGGCAGAGGCTTCTTCCAGCGCCCGCTGTTCGGGCGTCAGCAGCGTCAACGTGGATCGCAGCACGAAAGGCGCGATGATCACGATGTGGCCGATCAACAGCGACAGGAAGCTGCGCGTCAACCCGAAGTACGCGCCGAACTGCAACAGCGCCGCGCCCAGCACGATGTGCGGCAGCACCAGCGGCGACATCAGCACCGATGTCAACGCGGCCTTGCCCGGAAATTCGTAGCGCGCCAGGGCCAGCGCCGCGGGCACCGTCAGCAGCACTGCCGCCACGGTCGCGGCCAGCGCCAGCACCGTGCTGGTCGTGAACGCAGCCACGTAGCCGGCTTCCACCAGCAGCGTGCGATACCACTCCAGCGTCCAGCCCTGCGGCGGAAACGCCAGGTACGGCGTGGCGGTGAACGATGCCCCCAGGATCACCACGAGCGGCAGGGCCAGGTAGGCCAGCACAATCAATGCGGTCAGTCGGATCAGGTGGCGGGCGATCATCGCGCGGCTCCCGGCGAGGTGGCGGCACGGTTCGCCAGCGCCACCAGGATCAGCGTAAAGACCAGCAGCACCATGCTCAGCGCGCCACCATAGTGAAAGTCGAACACCGTGCTGTATTGCTGGAAGATCAGCATCGACAGCACCGTGACGCGGCCGCCCGACAGCAGCGCCGGCGTCACATACGCGCTGACCGCCAGGGTGAAGACGATGATGGCGCCCGAGACCACGCCTGGCAGTGTCAATGGCCAGGTCACATGGAAAAAGGTCGCCGCGGGGCTGGCGCCCAGATCGGCCGACGCCTGTTCGCAGGCCGGGTCCACCCGCGCCAGCGCATTGCCCACCGCCAGCACCACGAAGGGCAGCAGCACATAGACCATGCCGATCAGGATGCCCAGCTCGGTGCCGATAAAGCGCATCGGCCGGTCTACCGCGCCGGTGGCCATCAGGCCCTGGTTGACCAGGCCGTTGCGGCCCAGCAGCACCATCCAGCCGAAGGCGCGAACGATGTTGCTGGTGAACAGCGGCACCACCAGCAGGATCACGCAGGCGCGGCGCCAGGCTTGCCAGCGCACCACGCGCACCAGGTACCAGGCCAGCGGATAGCCCAGCACCAGGCAGGCCAGCGTCGTGAACAGGGCCAGCCGGAACGTCACCAGGATAACGTCCCAGTGGTATTGATCGGCCAGAACGCGCAGGTACTGGGCGGCCGTGGGCGTCAGCCCATCAGGCCCGCCGGTGGCGCTGGCCAGCGCCACCACCGCCAGCGGCGCCAGGAAGAACGCCGCGAAGAACAGCACGGGCGCTGCCAGCAGCAAAGCGGGAGAAAGCCAGGCGCGCCGCATCATGGCTGCCCGCTTATCAGGTGCAGGTTCTGGGGAGCAAACGCCAGCGCCACCTCGGCGCCGCCATGCAGCCCCGTGGGGGCACTGCCGCCATGCCGCGCCACCAGCGTCTGCGCGCCGATGTCGACGTGGATCATGCTGTGGCTGCCGACGTTGATCACGTCGGTCACCTTGCCGGTCAGCATCGCATCGGCCGCATCGCACAGTTTCAGGTCTTCGGGTCGCAATACCGCCAGGCCGCGGGCGGCGACCGGCTGCGGAAAGTGCGGCACGCGCAGGCCCTGGGCGTCCAGCACCAGGGTGCCGTCGTCGGTGGCCGTGTAGGCCAGGAAATTGGCGTCGCCGATGAATTCGGCCACGAACTGCGTGGCCGGGCGCCGGTAGATATCAGTGCCCGCGCCCACTTGCTCGATGCGGCCCGCGTGCATCACCACGACGCGGTCGGCCATGGTCATGGCTTCTTCCTGGTCATGGGTGACGAAGACGAACGCGATGCCCAGTCGTGCCTGAAGGTGCTTGAGTTCAAGCTGCATGCGCTTGCGCAGCTTCAGGTCCAGCGCCGACAGCGGCTCATCCAGCAACAGCAGCTTGGGCTGGTTGACGATGGCGCGCGCCAGCGCCACGCGCTGCTGTTGGCCGCCTGACATTTCCCGGGGGTAGCGCGCACCGAAATCGGCCAGCCCCACCATGTCCAGCGCCTCCCGGGCGCGGGTCGCAGCCTGTGCCCGGGACGCGCCCTGGCGCCGCGGGCCATAGGCCACGTTTTCCAGCACCGTCATATGCGGAAACAGCGCGTAGTTCTGAAACACGGTGTTCAGCGGCCGGTGGTGCGCGGCCAGGCGGCTGATGTCCTGGCCGTCGATCAGGATACGGCCGGATTCCGGCTTCAGGAAGCCGGCGATCGATTTGAGCAGCGTGGTCTTGCCGCAGCCGCTGGGGCCCAGCAGGGCCACGAACTCTCCCTGCTGGATCGCCAGGTCGATATGGTCCAGCGCCTGGTAGGCGCCGAAGCGCATCGACACGCCTTCGATAGTGAGCAAAGCGGACATGGGAACGGGACCTTGCTCAGCGCTTGCGGGCAACCTGCCGGTTCCACGCATCGGTGATCTCGGCGCGGCGGGCGTTGATGATGTTCCAGTCGAACAGGCTCAGGTTCTTCACCGAGCCTTCCGCGCCCCAGGGCAGCTTGCGGGCGACGTCCTTGGACACCTGCACGTCCTTGACGGCCGGGCCCAGGTAAAGGCGGGTGGCCAGGCACGCGGCGGCGTCCGGCGTCAGCGCGGTGTCGATGAACTTCTGTGCGGCAGCCTTGTTGGGCGCGCCCTTGACCAGGTGCAGGCGCGCGTCGGTCGCCCAGACGCCTTCCTTGGGCACCGTGAAGCCGATCGGCAGGCCCTTGTCGATCAGGTCCCAGGCGCCCACGTTGAAGTGCGCGCCGATCACGGCTTCGCCGCTCTGGTAGGCGTTGGTGGCGGCGCCCGAGCTATCAAAGAACAGGGCGGTGTCCAGCGACGCCAGCTTGGCGTACAGCGGACTCAGATTCGACGGATCGATCGCCCAGACCCGGGCCAGGAAGAAAATGAACGGCACGCCGGACGAATTGGCGGGCGAGGGCACCGCCACCGCACCCGCATATTCGGGCTTCCACAGGTCTTTCCAGCTGGTCGGCGGCTGGGTCACTTCCTTGGTGCTGTAGGTGATGCCCAGCGAGTAATAACCCGTGCTGACCGCGAATACGGATGGGCCGTCGCGATACACGCCCTGGTCGATCACGTTCTTCAGGTTGGGCACGGCGGCCGGGTCCAGCGCATCCAGCACGCCGGCCTGCTGCGCCAGCTCGCTGATGCCGCCATCCATCCAGGCCACATCGATAGTCGGCGCGGCCTTCTGCTGCTGCAGCTTGGCCAGCGTGGTGGTGGACGTGCCGACTTCCGGCACCACCGTCACGCCCGTCGCCTTGGTGTACGGGTCCGCCACGCAGGCCCGGAACGCGTCGCCCCAATTGCCGCCGTACCAGGCGACCGTGATCTTCTGCTGCTGCGCCAGCGCTGCCTGCGAAGCCAGGATCAGCCCCGCACCCAGTACGGCGGCGCCCAGCGCGCTGCGGTTGTGTGTTGCCATGTCGGATTCCCCTTGTAGATTTGTCGATCCGCGAATCGTTGACTCAAGTACCACAGCCACATCTTGGGCGATGCTCGGGAAAACGAGCTTGAAGGCGCGGGACATAAACTTGAATAATTGCGTCATGACTGTCGCCGCGCCACCTTCGTCCGCGCCGCTCTCCTATGAAGACGGCGCAGACCCGCTGCCCCCGGGGAAACCCGCACTGACCGTCGGCCTCGTGCTGCTGGACCAATTCACGCTGGCCGCCTTTGCCGGTTTCGTGGATGTACTGCGCCTGGCGGGCGACCACGGCGGGCGCAGCCGGCAGATCCACACTGCCTGGCGTGTGATGAGCTGGGACGGCAAGCCGCGCTGTTCCAGCGCCGGCCTGACCATCGACGTCGCCGCGGGCCTGCCCGACGACCCGACCCAGTTCGACTACATCGCCGTCTGCGGCGGCAACGACTATTCCAGCGGCCGAATGCCCGAGCCGCTGCGCGATTGGCTGCGGCTGGCGGCCGCGCAACGGGTACGCCTGCTCGGCATCTGCACCGGCACCTTCGCCTTGGCGCAGGCCGACGTGATTGGCCCGCGCACGGTCTGTGTGCACTGGAATGTGCTTGAGGCCTTTCGTGAGCGCTTTCCCCAGACCCGTGCCGTGGTCGACCGGCTGTTCGTGGACGAAGGCGACCTGATTTCCTGCGCGGGATCGACTGCCGCGATCGATCTTGGCCTGTACCTGGTGGCGCGCCACTGCGGCCGCGACAAGGCGCAGCAGGCGATGCGCCACATGATGCTGCAAGGGGCGCGGCCCGGTCGCGTGCCGCAAGCGCATTTCCGCACCGATCTTTCGGGTATCCAGGACGTGCGGGTGCGCCAGGCGGCGCATTTCATCGAACAGCGCATCGACAATCCGCCGCCGCTGGATGCCATTGCGCGTTATGTCGGCGTAGGCCGCCGGCAACTGGAAAGAGCCTTTCGCCTGGCCACGGGGATGTCTCCCATGGCGTTTCAACGACAACTGCGGCTGGAATACGGCAGTTGGTTGCTGCTGAATAATGCCTGCAGCATCACGCAGATTGCCCTGGACTGCGGCTTTGCCGACGGCGCGCATTTTTCTCGCGATTTTCGCGCCCATTTCGGCCAGTCGCCGCGCCAGTATCAACAGATACATGGACGCCAGGCCGCGCAGGTCGACGGCGAAATCAGCGTCTTTGCTGTCTAGGCCGGTTACCTCCCGAAACCGTGTGGCTCCGTGCCGTCATCAGGCATGGCTGGTCCCTGCCTTAGTATGGGCAGGAACTGGCATTCCGTTGGGAAGGAGACCTGCATGACCTACGATCTTTGGTATTGGGACGGCATCCCCGGACGGGGCGAATTCGTGCGCCTGGCGCTGGAGGCGGGCGGTATTCCTTATCGCGAGCGGGCCCGCGAACCCGGCGGTGAAAACGCATTGCTCAAAGACATGCTGTCCGACCGCAAACACCCGCCATTCGCGCCGCCGTATCTGGTGGCCGGCAAGATGACGCTGGCGCAGACTGCCAACATATTGCTGTTCCTGGGCGAAAAGCATGGCCTGGCGCCTGACACCATCGAAGGCCGCCTGTGGGTGAACCAATTGCAGCTGACCATCGCCGACATGGTGGCCGAGGCGCACGATACGCACCATCCCATTGCCGCCAGCGATTATTACGAAGACCAGAAGGAAGAGGCCGTCCGCCGGGCCCGCAGTTTCCGCGAAGAGCGCATTCCGAAATTCCTGGGCTATTTCGAAGGGGTGCTGGCCGGGCCGGATGCCTGGCTGGCGGGCGGCAAGCACTGGACCTACGTGGATTTATCGCTGTTCCACCTGATCGATGGCCTGCTCTACGCATTTCCCAAGCGCATGGGCACCCAGGCCGCGAAATTCCCCAACATCATGGCGCTGCACCGGCGGGTGGCGGAACTGCCCGCGCTGCAACCCTATTTCGCCAGCGGCCGGCGCCTGCCCTTTGGCGAAGGCATATTCCGCCACTATCGGGAACTGGACGCGGAATAAACCCTCGCCGGTTTTCGATCTGACGCCATTTTCATTCACGAGTTAAATAAATAGGGCCGCCGTCGAGGCGGCCTTTTCATTATTACTGCGAGGCATTCCGAAAATGCTAGGCGGATGCGTACTAACCCTGATGTCGCCATGTAGGGCGCTTTATGTCGCAGATGAATTAATGCTGAATTTGCGAGTAATAAAGAAACGTCGTGAAACTTTTTTCAGTAACTGCCTTCTCAAAATATTGAGAACGCCTGATTTTTAGGATTAAATATTTTCGACTGGATACATTCTTCCGTTTTTCTGTATTCACTGACCTGCCGTCGCTGCGGTAGCGACGGATATGCAGGCAAGCATGTGCATGCGGCGCGGCGTGCACTGCCTGATTGTTGGGGCGCGCCAAGCAGTCTGCTTCAGATAAGCCGCCGTTTCTTTATCCGTTTCAGGACACTCGTCCCATCCACTGGCAGGAGACGTCAACATGCAATGGCTTACCCTAAACCGCTTGCTACGTGGCGAGCGCGGTATGCAGAAAGCGGACCTGTATGGCCAGATCGCGGCCATTCACAAGGCGCAGGCGGTTATCGAATTCGATCTCGAAGGCCACGTGTTGATGGCGAACCAGAATTTCCTGGACACCATGGGCTACGAACTGGACGAGGTGCTGGGGCAGCATCACCGCATGTTCGTCGACTCCGACGAGCGTGAATCCCCCGAATATCTGGATTTCTGGCAACGGCTGGGGCAGGGCGCGCACGATGCGGGCCGTTATCGGCGGATGCGCAAGGACGGTTCGGATGTGTGGCTGCAGGCCAGCTACAACCCGATTTTCGACAAACGAAATCGTCCCTTCAAGGTGGTCAAGTACGCCACCGACATTACCGAGCAGCAACAGCGCCAGGCCGATACCGAGGGCCAGCTCGAAGCGATTTCCAAGGTGCAGGCCATTATCGAGTTCGAACTGGACGGCACCATCATTCGCGCCAACGACCTGTTCCTGAATGCCGTGGGTTATCGCGAAGACGAGGTCGTGGGCCGGCATCACAGCATGTTCGTGCTGCCCGAAGAGGCGCGCGGCCAGGCCTACAAGGATTTCTGGCGAAAACTGCGCGGCGGCCAGCACGATACCGGCCAATACCTGCGCATCGGCAAGAATGGCCGCCAGGTCTGGATCGAAGCCAGCTACAACCCGATTTTCGACGCCGAGGGCCGGCCGTTCAAAGTCGTCAAATTCGCCACCGACATCACCAAGCGTTTCACCGCCGCCCAGACCCTGCGCGTGGCCGTTCAGGGGCTGACCGAAAATGCCGAGCGCGCCAGCCAGGCCAATACCCTGGCGCAGGACGCCTGCAAGGTAGCCGAAGAAGGCGGCAAGACCGTGCAGGGCGTGGTGCGCACCATGAGTGCCATTACCGACAGCTCCAAGCGCATTTCGGAGATCATCGGGGTGATGGACGGCATCGCATTCCAGACCAATATCCTGGCGCTCAACGCCGCGGTCGAGGCTGCGCGCGCCGGGGCGCATGGCAAGGGTTTTGCCGTCGTCGCGGCCGAGGTGCGCAGCCTGGCGCAGAACAGCGCCGCAGCAGCCAAGGAAATCAAAGGCCTGATCACGACCTCGGTCGAGCAGATCGAAAACGGCGCGAGCCAGGTCCAATCGGCCGGCGCCACCATGGAAGACATCGTATCGTCGTCGCGCCGGGTGACGGAAATCATGGGAGAAGTCGTCGAGGTCTCCCTGGCCCAATCGGGGAAGCTGGGTGAAGTGACCGAAGACATCACCCAGATGACCGCCGAGGCCGCATCCGCCCTGCAGGCCGCCCACGAATTGCATGGCGGCCATGCCATCTTGAAACCCGCGGTCAAGCCGGTGGCGCCGTCCGTGCGGGCCCGCCCGGCCGCCAATACGCCGTTGCCGCCCAAGCCCGTGCTGGAGTACGTGCGGTACTGAGTACCCGGTGAGCACCCGGGGCGGCGCCATCGGCCGCCCGAGTGCGCTATAAATACGGTCTTGTTTGAACCCGTCGGCCCAGGCAGGAATTCCCCGCCCGGGCCGTGCTTTTTTGCGGCAATCTTCAATGACCGAATCCGAAGCCCTGGCGTTAGCCACCCATCGCCACTACAAGGGCGGCCTGTACCGCTATGTGGATACCGCCCGTCATTCCGAAACGGAAGAGTCGATGGTGGTCTACGAGCATCTCTGGCCGCACGCGCGCGGCCTGTGGGTGCGGCCGGCCGACCTGTTTTTCGGCCAGCTGGCCGATGGCTCGCCGCGTTTTGCTCCGCTGCGCGCGGCGGAGTAGGCCGTGGCCTTCTACTACCGCAGGACGCGTCAGCCGGGCGCCACTGCCCGGCCTGCCGGCGCCGCCCGCCCACCGTCGGCGGCGGTGTCCGCGGCGCTGGACGCCTTGCGCGGTCCGTTCATCGTGGCCGACTTGGAAACCACGGGCTTGTCGACCTCGAGCTGCGAGATCCTGGAATTTGCCGCAGTCCGCGTGGGACTGGACGGCGCCGCCGAACGGGAATATGCACAAGTGGTGCGCACCCGCGGCGCCGTGCCGTCCTTCATTTCGCGGCTGACCGGCATCACCCAAGCCGAAGTCGACAGCCAGGGCCTGCCCGTGGCGCAGGCGTTTGCGCGGTTCCTGGAGTTTGTCGAAGACCTGCCGGTGTTTTTCCACAACGCGTCGTTTGACCGTCGCTTCCTGGAGGCTGCCGCGCTGCAGACCGGCATGCCGTTCGCCAATGCCACTCATTGCACGCTGGCGCTGGCCCGGCGAGCCTGGCCGGAACTGCCCTCGCACAAGCTGGACGTGCTGGCGCGGCATGTGGGGGCATCCCAACCCACTCACCGGGCGTTGGCCGACGTGCGCACCACGGTGGCCGTGGCGCTGGCGGCCAGTTCAAGGCTGGCGGCGTCAGGCTGACGCCGCCCGTTTTTCAGACCACTTTCTGTTCGTGATGCACCTGCGGCGGTTCCACGAAGAAGCCCGCCACGAGTTTGCGCCACTCTTGAAAATCGGGCGATTCCCGGAAATCCACCATATGGTTTTCAACGGTTTCCCAATCCACGACCAGCGTATAGCGCTGCGGCTGTTCGATGCTGCGGTACAGCTCCATGCCGTGGCAGCCCCGGGCGCGCAGAAAAAGCGGCTTGGCCTGCGTTACGCCGGCCTCGAACAGCGCCTCCTGGCCTTCGCGGACATGAATGCTGGCGATCTCCTGGATCATGATGGTGTCTCCGGATGAAAGGGGCCGGGCAGGGCCCGGTCGGGCGGAGTAGTATGGCTGAAAAATCCCCTCGCGTCGCCGGGCGGGCAGCGGGTTCCGCCTGCCAGCCCCCCGCCATTCCGATGAACCGACAAGCTGTCACCCTGCCGCGCCTGATCGTTGTCCGCCTGTTGTGGTACGCGGCCGTTGGCGCGCTTGCTGTCATGGCGCTGGCCTCGCAAACCCAGTTCAGCGTGGCCGCGGTGCTGTCGGCCATTGCGATCTACGTGCCGCTGTCGATGCTTGGCCTGCCCTTGATTGCCTGGCTGGGGTTGAGCCGCGCCAAAGGCATCGCGCCCAAGGGACCGGCACCTGTCTGGCCCTGCTGGCTGGCCGGCGGGGCTGGCATCTCGTTGCTGGCCAGCTACCACCTGTCGGCCCGGCTGGAACTGGCCGAGTGCGGCGTGCTGTTGTTGCTCGTCGCGGTGGACCTCGCGCTGGTGCGGCGAGAATCGGCCTGCCTGGCCGGGCGCATCGGTACGGACCCGCGCGCCTGACCCTGCCGCGCTCGGCGTCGGCAAGCCATTGCGCCGTCGTGATACGGCTTTGCCCCTTCCATCCTGACAGTCAGCCTAACGGCTGTCGCCGCTCGGCTTGCCGCCGTGCGCGCTAGGTTAATTGCGCGAGAGCGCGGCGCGTCGACCCATCCTTAGAGTTGAGAAGCGCCGCAGCAATTTCGCGCGCGGCGCTCGCCGCCTCGTCCATCCGCATGGCCTGCGGCGCGGTGCTCGCAGATTCCACGACATCTTTTACGTCTTCTTCCCCACTCTCTTGGGACCGGTCGCCCGTTTAACCGATATCGACATCCTTAGTGCGGCGCAATCATTCCGTACCAATACAAAAGTCCCAAGCGTCACGTTGCCGTAAGGGCGTACTGCGTCGGGGTGGTAAAGGTCCGCGCCGGTCGGCCACCGGCACCTGTTCATCCGCATGAAACGGATCAGGAGGAGCTCAAATGAAAAAGCTCGCAGCAGTCGCAACTTTGTCCTTCGTCGCGTTCTCCGCCTACGCGGGCGGGCCGAGCCCCAGCATTTCCGCATCGGGCCACGTCGGCACCATCACCGGAACGGTCTCGTCGGTTTCCACGGGCACTTCCGTGGTGTCGACCCAGATCAACGGCTATGGCACATCGAGCCAGACGTCGTTCGGTGAGACGGGCGGCGTCGCCAGCGCCGGCGGCACGTTCGACAAGGACGGCACCAACGTGGTAACGAGCACCCGGCAATACGCCACCAGCGAGACCTACGGCCACATCACCGGCAATGCGCCGATCATGGTGGGCGACAGCATCGCCAACGGCGGCGCCACGTTCGGCAGCACCACCACGAACGCCTCGGCAACGGGGACGTTCAATGCGGGGGCGATCGGCGCCACGGCATCGATTCACGGCATCGGTCCCGTGGGCGGTATGGGCGGGTTCGGTCACTGAGCAGCAGGCAACCCGGACGGCCTCGGCCGTCCGGCTGGAGGACATCATGAAAACCATTGCGCTTGCCTTATCCCTGTCGCTGTCGCTGGTGGCCTTCTCGGCCAACGCCCAGACCAGCTCTTCCGCTGCGACGACCTCGGCGTCATCGGGGTCCACCAACGCCGGCAACAACCAGGGTATTACGCTTAACTCCAACAATAGCGGCTCGAGCACCTTGCGCACGGCGCCGCCGATTGGCGCGCAGAGCTTCTACGGCTCGTTCTCGTCTGACAGTTGCATGGTGTCGGCGGGCGGCGGCGGTTCGGTCGTAGGGTTCGGCATGAACGTCGCGTTTCCGGTGGAAGACACAAAATGCAGCCTGCGCCGCAACTTCGAACGCACCATGCAGGCTGCCGCGTCGACCAAGGATCCGGACCGCTCGCGCAGGTTGGAAACGGCCGCGGTCGACATCCTGTGCCAGACCGACGACCGTACCAAGGCGGCGTTGACCGCCCAGGGCCTGTGCACCAATCCGTCGTTGACCACGGCTGACCACCGCTTCGAGAATCCGACCGTGGCCCAGGCCGCGCCCGCAAGCGCCGCGCCGCAGGCCATGATCGCGCCCGCCCAGCCGCCGATGCAGACGGCGCAATACGCGCCGCCGCCTGCGCCCGTCGCCGCGCAAGCCTATCCGGTGCTGTCGGTGCAGAACTCCATGTCCAACTCGCCGCCGCTGCGCAATCCGCGGATGGATCGTCAAGGGCTGGTGGACTTCTATTCGCCGGGTTGAAATCGTGTCCGGCGAACCGATGCGTAAAGGATCAGGGCGTGGCGGCTGGCGCGGCCGTGGCGCCCGGTCCTTCAGCGGCAGGCGCTTGCAAGGCCGTGGCCTGCGGCGCAGAGGCCAGCAGCATGGTGGGGGGCGACGATACCTCCAGCCCGGCGTCATGCAGCCGTTGCAGCAACGTGAACAGCAAGGCGCTGCGCACCCCGTACGACGAGCGTGGCGACGACACATAGCCCTTGGCGTTGAACACCAGGTTGCCGCCTTCGATGCCATCCAGGAACACATTCGGCGCCGGCGTATCGAGCACATCCTCGTGGTCGGCAAACGCTTGCAGGATCAATTCGCGCACACGCTGCGCATCCGTTGACAGCGGCAGCGGCAGCTTGATCTGCACCAGGCCCAGCGGGTTCGAACGCGTGACGTTGCGCACGGTCTTGGTCACGAATTCCGAGTTCGGCACGATGACCGTGGAACGGTCGCCCATCTGGATTTCCGTCGCGCGCACATTGATGCGCAGAATGTCGCCCTCGACACCGCCCAGCGACACCCAGTCGCCCACCTTGACCGGCCGCTCGGCCAGCAGGATCAGGCCCGAGACAAAATTCTGCACCACCGCTTGCAGGCCGAAACCGATACCCACCGACAGTGCACTGGCGATCCATGCCACCCGTTCCAGGCCGATGCCCGCCGCGGACAGCGACAGGGCCACGGCCAGCACGAAGCCCGCATAGCCGAACAAGGTCGCGGCCGACAACTGCATGCCCGGGTCGAGTTCGGTGGTCGGCAGGTAGCGGTTGGACAGCCAGCGCTTGAGCATCTTCACGCTCAAGAGCGATACCGCCAGCACCAGCAACGCTTGCAGCACGGCGCCGGGGCGAATCTGCGCTTCGCCGATGGCCAGCCCCTTGCGCAGCTGGTCAAAGCGTTGCAGCAAGTCCATCGGCCCTTCGCCGAAGGGCGCCAGCAGCAGGATCACCGCCAACAGCCCCACCGCCACGCGGCCCACGCCGGACAGCAGCACCGCCGCCTGGTCGCGCAGGCTGGGGCCTTCGCTGTCGTCGCGGTGCGACGTTCCCAGCAGGGTGCTGAAACCGTCTTCGATCAGGGTCGACAGCAGGTAGGCCGAGGCCAGGATGATCGCGACCCACAGCACCTGCTTGGTCAGGAAACTGCCAAAGGCCACGTAGCCCGCCAGCAGGCTGGCCAGGCTGATCGCCAGCACGGTACCCATCGCCGTCAGCAGCAACGAGATCCAGAAGGGTGTCGGCGCGGCGTCCGCTTGTTGCGCCTGGCGCCGCAGGCGTCGGCCGATCGACAGCGCCACCGCCATCGTCAGCATGACGAAGACGGACACGATGCCGGTCAGGGTGATCGTCGTGGTCAGGCTGGCGTTCAGCAGCACGGGCAGCCGTTCGGCCAGCCAGATCATCACGACCAGCACGCCCAGCACGCCGGGCAGCCAGCGCAGGCGCTGCGCGACCGCGTCGGTAATGGGCGGCAGGCGCCACGACGGCCGATTGGTCGACATCAGCGCGTAGCCCAGGCCCGACACGTAGCCGCCGAAACACACCGTGGCCACCAGGTTGGCCAGCAGCGCACCGGTGCTGTCCGACAGTTGCGAATTCCAGTCCAGGCCGGTGTGGATCAGCACGGCGATGACGCCGGGCGTCGCGACGGCCAATGCCAGCAAGGCAACGGCCAGGAACGAGCGGCGCAGGCGCCCGGGCGGCACCCGGGTCGCCGTGATACGGAGCAGAACACGGCCGATCCAGATGCGCAGTGCAATCGCCACGGCGGCCGCCACGGCCAACAACAGCCAGCCCCCTTTGGGCGTTTGGCCGACGGCGGTGGTCAGGTCATCGCGCAGCGCCACC
Organism: Achromobacter sp. FW305-C-28; assembly: GCF_058783235.1. Taxonomy (NCBI): domain Bacteria; kingdom Pseudomonadati; phylum Pseudomonadota; class Betaproteobacteria; order Burkholderiales; family Alcaligenaceae; genus Achromobacter; species Achromobacter sp. FW305-C-28. The sequence continues at coordinate 359,968 of NZ_JBYSYL010000006.1, forward strand.
AGGCGTTCCAGGTCGCCGGGAAATTCCTCGCGGAACTCCGCCCAGAACTGGCCGGACAGGAACGAGTCGCGTCGTTCCCCCAGCCGTGCCTGGAATTGCGTGCGGCGCAAGCCCGAGATCTGTTCGGCGGTCTGCGCCGCATCCACCGACAACAGCCGCGCCAACTTGATCTGCGCATCCAGCGCACGGCTGTTCTTTTCCAGCTGCATGCGCTGCGCCGCCACGTCGGGCGCTTCCTTGACGCCGTCGGGCGGGGCGCCCAACTCGCTCAGGCGCGCCGTCACGCTGGCCAACTGCGGCGTCAGGGCGTCGGCGGTGGCATCGGCCTTCGATTGGATGTCCTGCACATCGCCGCGCTGCTTGAGCAGGTTGGCATCGTCGGTTTCATCCGGCACGCGCTTGCGGATGTCATCGAGCTGCTTGCGGGCATTGGCCAGCGTGGCGTCGGTGTCGGCGGGAGCTGCGGGCGCCGCGGCGAAGGCGGGGCCCATGCAGAATGCCAGCAGCAGGGCGGCGATCAGCGCCGCAAAGGAAAGCATGCGCGGCCGGGCGGCGCGCAAAGGCGGGTGTTGCAGGTTCGGGGTCATTTTTCTTGGGGCGATTCGCTCGCGTCGAGGCGGCAGCATACCAAGCCGCAGACGGGGCCGTTGCAACAAAAACTCAGCTGCGTCCCTGATAGATTTCGTGGCATCGGCGATGCCGCTGGCCGTCCGTTTGTCAGGAGAAATAGGGCCGGATGGACGCGGGTTTCAGGGCGGGGATCCGCGCTTGCGGGTGGCCGCTGGCCGAGTCTTGCCCAGCACGTCATCGCACACGGCCAGCCAGGCCCGCGCGGCGTAGGAAAGATAGCCGGAGGCCTGCCAGATATGGCCGACTTCCCATTGCAGTCCGGACTTGGCCAGCTTGGCGGTGCTCAGGCCGCGCGTCTTCATCCGCTGCATCAGCGGCTCGGGCAGCAGCGCCGCGCCCAGACCGGCCGAGGCCATCGCCACCAGGAAGTCCCAGTGCGCGCTCTGGGCGGCGATGCCGGGTTGCATGCCGGCATCGGCAAAGGCCTGCCGCAGCCGCCGTGTCATCGCGAAATCGTCCGTGGGAATCAACAGCCGGGTGTCGCGCAATGCGCTCAACGGCAGTGACGTCTTGCCGGCCCAGGCGGCGTCCGGCGGCCCGATCACCCAGATGGGATAGCTGCCAAAGGCCTGCACGGCCAGGCCGCTGTCGGGCGCGACGGGCAGGATGGTGGCGCCGACTTCGAGCTCACCGCCGGCCACCTGCTCTTCGACCGCGCGGCCCGTGCCCTCGCGCAGGGTCAGGTGGATGCCGGGATGCAGTTCGCGAAAGCGTTTGACCACCGGCGTGAACAGCAGATTGATCATTGGCGGAATGCCGACTTCGAGCGCGCCGCGCTGCAGGTCGGCGGTCTGGCGCATCTCCTCGGTCAGCTGGCGCATGGTTTCCAGCACTTGCAGGCCACGCTGGTACATCACGCGGCCCGTATCAGTGGGTCGCGCCGTGTGGCCGTCGCGCACCAACAGCGCGGTGCCGGCTTCTTCTTCCAGCTGGCGGATCATCTTGCTGACCGTGGATTGCGTCACGAACAGCGCCTTGGCCGCCTGCGTGAAGCTGGCGTGCCTGACGGTTTCCACGAAATAACGCAGGGCGCGCACGTCCAAGGCTCAACTCCTTTGCAAGACGCGGAACATTCAATCAATGAAAAAAACGACTGGATTGAATGATTTTAAGTCATTACGAGATTTGGCGCGGCCTTCCTATACTGCGAAAAAAATCTGGAGACACCATGCATCTCGACCGTATCCGTCACCCTGGGCTGCGCGCCAAGATCACGTCCGCCGAACAGGCGGCCCTGCTGGTCCAAGACGGTATGACCGTCGGTATGAGCGGCTTTACCCGCGCCGGAGACTGTAAGTCCGTGCCCGCGGCCCTGGCCAGCCGGGCAGAGCGCGAGCCGCTGTCCATCACGCTGATCACCGGCGCCTCGCTGGGCCACGACACCGACAAGGTGCTGGCGCAGGCCAATGCGCTGGCGCGTCGCATGCCGTTCCAGGTCGACACCACGCTGCGTCGCAAGATCAACCAGGGCGACATCGCTTTCATCGACCAGCATCTGTCCGAGACGGCGGAGCAATTGCGCGCAGGCCACATCGGCCCCATCGACGTCGCGATCATCGAAGCCGCCGCCATCACCGAAACCGGTGCCATCGTGCCGACCATGTCGGTGGGCAATTCGGCTTCGTTCGCCCAGCAGGCGCGCACCGTCATCATCGAACTGAACCTGGGCGTGCCCGCGGCCATCGAAGGGCTGCACGACATCTACGTGCCCGGCGACCGTCCGGGGCGCGAGCCGATCGGCCTGGTGTCGGCCGACCAGCGCATCGGCCAGCCGTTCATCCAGGTGGACCCTGATCGCATCGCCGCCATCGTCATCACGCAAGAACCGGACAGCCCGTCCAACGCCTTGCCGCCCGACGCCGAGACCAATGCCATCGCCGCGCACATCAACGCCTTCCTGCGCCGCGAAGTCGATGCGGGGCGCCTGACCAATTCGTTGCTGCCGCTGCAGGCAGGCATCGGCACCATCGCCAACGCCGTGCTGCATGGCTTCGAGTCGTCCGACTTCGATGGCCTGACCATGTATTCCGAGGTGCTGCAGGACAGCGCCATCGAATTGCTGGACCAGGGCAAGCTGGCGTTCGCATCGGCCTCGTCCATCACGGTGTCCAAGCCGGTGTACGAAAAGATCCTGGCCAACATCGAGCACTATCGCGAACGCATCGTGCTGCGCCCGCAGGAAATCAGCAACGCGCCGGAAATCGTGCGCCGCCTGGGCATCATCGCCATCAACACGGCGCTGGAATTCGACCTCTACGGCAACGTCAACTCCACCCATGTCGGCGGCACCCACATGATGAACGGCATCGGCGGCTCGGGCGACTTCGCCCGCAATGCGCACCTGGCGATCTTCGTGTCCAAGTCCATGGCCAAGAATGGCGATATTTCCAGTGTGGTGCCCATGGTGTCGCACGTGGACCATACCGAGCACGATGTCGACGTGCTGGTCACCGAGTGCGGCCTGGCCGACCTGCGCGGCCTGGCGCCGCGCGAACGCGCCCGCGCCGTCATCCAGCACTGCGTGCATCCGTCGTACCGCGACGCGCTGCAAGACTACTTCGATCGCGCCTGCCAACGCGGCGGCCAGACGCCGCATCTCTTGGAAGAAGCGTTTTCCTGGCACCAGCGTTTCAACGAAACGGACAGCATGCGCGCGGCGCAGTCCGCCGAGCGCAAGGTCGCCTGAGTCCGTCGCGGTTTAACTGCCGCCGCAGTTGGGGGTAAAGCCGGGCCGCTTTACCCCTTTTTTTCTTGCGCGGCCTGGGCGGCCTCGTGGCGTGCCGGTGTCACCAGCGTCTTGCTCGACCGCTCCAGCTCATCGCGCAGCCATTGCTTGAATGCCACTAGCGGCGCCCAGTCGCGCAGGCTGGGCCGGTAGACCAGGTGATAGGTCTGCGCCTGTTCGTAGTGCACGCTGACGGGCGACACCTGCACCAACCGTCCCGTGCAGATCGCGTCGGCCGCCAGCAATTCACGCCCTAGCGTGATGCCCAGCCCCTGTTCCGCCGCCTGCAGCATCATGCCTGCGTCATTGAAGGTCGCCACCGGCGTAACGGGCACCCGCAGGCCGGCCGCGGCGAACCAGTGCTGCCACATATCCCGTTCGCCCAGCAGCGGCTGGCGCGCCAGCGTTTCGGGCGTGTTGTCCGGCAAGGCCCGCGCCGTCTCGGGGGACGTCAGGGCGATCAGCGGCAGGGGCATATCGAACAGCGGTTCTGATTCGACGCCCGGCCAGGGCCCGCGGCCAAACCGCAACGCCGCATGAAAACCGTCGCGCAGCAGATCCACGACCTGCTGGGATGTCTCGATTTCCAGCGACAGACCAGGGTGCTGGGCATGCCAGCGCGCCATGCGCGGCAACAGCCAGCGCTGCGCAAATGACGGCAGCACCGACACGCGCATTCGCTGCGCGCTGCCGCTGGCCGCCGCTGACGCCGCCATCAGCCCTTCGTCCAGCAACGCCATGGCGCTTTGCACGCTGCACAGCAGTGCCGCGCCGGCGGCATTGAGCACAATGCCGCGCCCGCTGCGCTCGAACAAGGGGAAGCCCAATTGCTCTTCCAATCCCTTGATCTGCTGGCTGACCGCGCTGTGCGTCAGGTGCAGCCGATCCGCGGCCGCGCGCAGGTTCTGCAGCTCGGCGACCGCGCGAAACGCCGGCAGGGTATTCAGGGGCAAACGCATGGATTCGGGGGGGTAAAAAGGATTGTCTGGGGAAGAGGCACGCAAAGTACCTCGATTGGTTAGCTTAACTGACCGTATCGGGTAAAACAATTCGATTTTCAGGGCGGATTTGGGCGACTACGCTTACCAAAAGGATCGAATCAAGGAGATCACCCATGACCGCGCACTCTTGCCCCCCGATTTCCCCGCCCTTCGGCAACGTGCCCCAGGCCGTTCGCACGGCTCGTTCGTCCGAAGATCCCCTCTATCCTGCGTCTAAAGCCGCCGCCGCTCAAGCGGAGATAGCCGACGCGGTCCCGGCCGTCACCAAGGCCGACTCGGTGCCCACGCCAGGTGGTCTCATCGGACGTCTTTGGCGTGCCTATCGCCAGAAGCGCGCCGAAGCGGCGCTGCGCAATCTGGCCCATGAAATGGATGCCCACATGCTCAAGGATGTCGGCGCCCCGCCATGGCTGGTGAACCAGACGACCCACGAGCAGTCCCTCAAGCGGATCACCCGCATCGACAACCTGCGCTGGTGAAGGTCAGGCGGTGCCTCTATATAGATGGCGCCTCTATATAGCGCGCGCCGCCAGCGGTAGAGGGCCGCCTGAGGTAGGAGGGCTGGCGAACAGGGAGAGGGGCTCCAGCGGGGCGTCCTCCGATTGCCTCCCTACCCTATAGAGAACTTCCAACTTTCTCTATATATAGAGCACTTCCAACTTCTCTATATATAGAACACCCTGCAGGGCATCCCGTACAGACGGCCGCCGCCCGAGGGGCCACAGACCTGCACAGCGTTGCCTGCCTGGCCGGTCCCGCGTAGCGGGGCGTAAGCCAAAGACGATTTTTGTGCAGGTTTTTGCTTCCGGCGCGTGACAAGCCAAAATTCTGTGCTATAGTCTCGCTCCTTCGCAGTTCAAGCAGTTTTCTGAACCGCGAAGCCAAGCAAGTGCAACGGATCAGGACGCAAAAGCGAACGGATCTGCCGCAGGGCTCCAGGGCGATGAGTTGGTCAGCAGTTTGTGACCTGATTCTCGAACCAGCAGTCAGCGGGTTTTGCAAAAGAGGGTGCAAATCAGGCAGAAGC
>NZ_JBYSYL010000007.1:0-191817 GCF_058783235.1 Achromobacter sp. FW305-C-28
GCGCTTCATCAGATCATCCACGAGTACGCGGCGCCGCGAAGGCTTCAGAGCTTTTTTGCCAGAACGTCCTGCAACATTGCCTTGTCCAGCGACAGGTCCGCGACCAGGCGCTTAAGGCGATTGCACTCCTCTTCAAGCTGGCGCAGCCGCCGCAACTCCGAGGGGCCAAGCCCGCCGAATTTCTTCTTCCAGTTGTAGAAAGTCGCTTCGCTCACGCCCATTTTGCGGCAGACCTCGGGTACGGCCGTTCCCAGTTCGGCCTGCTTCAGCGCAAAGGCGATTTGCTCTTCGGTGTATTTCGATCTCTTCACGGCATGGCTCCTATTCCATATGGTGAAATCATGCCGGATTTCTCTAATTTAGATCGGTACTAAAAACTGGGTTAGGGTCAGTTCATCATTTTTCAGCATCAGAGAACCGCCTTTCATACTCAGACATATATTCAATCTCGCCCAACAATTTGCAACACCACTTATAGGGCATCTTGAAATATGGATTCCGAACCACTACCCCCTCAGAAAATACGTAATCTCCATCACCGCAGTCCATGTAAATATATATATATTCGCCTTCTCTTATCGAAAATCTGTGGCCTAAAAAACCAACTACCTCATCGGTCTGTGTAAGGCCAACGATATCCTCATCGAAAGGTCGTTCGTTATCGATATCAGCGAAGACACGTAACTCCTTCGGCCTATAATCCTTTTTAGCAAAGTCCACAGATATTTCCTCTTTGCGATTTTGGCACCGGATTTTCTCCGGCGGGGCCAAACAATTTCTTAGCCTGTTCTGGCGTTAAATTATCAACGGTTGCATGATTTGCGATGTGAGTTCCGCTGGAAGAATTAAGTCTCCCATCCAACGTAATTTTTCCGCCGCTTGCCTCAATGTCCGCTACCGTAGCAACACCTACTTGCCCATTCCTATATGGTGTAGCCAATGTTCCCAAAGATGCTCCCGGCTTTGCTCGAGTTGAGATGCCGGAAATCTTTCCATTTGTGCCTTTCGCTACTCCGCTTCCTGTTTCAAATTGTGATGCAAGGCATGTTCCCCCTCGGCAAACCAAATCGCTAGAAGCGAGAACATCATGCAACCCCAGCGGATCGATCCACTCAACCGGATTAGGCGCATACTGAAACAGGTTCAACCCGCCTGCATACCCGATGGGATCCTTGCTGATGAACCGCCCCACTTCAGGATCGTAATACCGGTAGCGGTTGTAATGCAGCCCGGTCTCCAGATCATGATACTGCCCCTGAAACCGGATCGGGTTCGTGATGGGCGTATTGCCCGACGCTTTCCGTATTGCCTCCCTTGCCACACCCCACGCGCGGTACTCTGCCGCCCATGCAATCTCGCCCTTTTCATCGGTGACCTCCTGCGGCGTGCCCAGGTGATCGCACTGGTACCACGCCATGTGGTCGATGGGCGGGGCAGGCGGGAGCGGTAGCCACAGCGGGTCTTCATCCTGCCGGTAGTTGTCGCCGTACACCGGTTCATCCAGCAGCGCGAGGGTGTCTTCGCGCACCGCCTGCGCGAGCGGCACAAAACTGCCTGGCTCATACACGTAGTGCGTGGTGCGCGCGCCCAGCCCATCGTAGGGGTAGTCGACTTACAAACGTTTATCCCCGTAGTGTGTGAGTCGAATGTAGGGAAGATATGTTCCGGTTTGTTATTCCCTTTAAGGCGTAGTCTGGTTCGCTATTTTTGTGTTATTCAAGTCTGAGGGCAAACAGTCATCGACGTGAACGAAACAAGGATTTGCGCGCCGAAGATGGCCGTGATTTCCATCATCTGCAGTTCGCCACGAACGACTCTTTCGACAACGTTGTGCGCAATCGTCGCTAGCTGCGTCTCGCAGTCCTTTTCCTCGACACCAGTCATCAAGGCGAACGCCGCTTCTCGAAGTTCAATCGTTGGCTCCCCGGTCACCCAATGCGTCATATCTTCAATGACGTTTTGCTGACGAAAATCGTTGACCAGTAGCCTCTTGACGCCATGCAACTGCAGGGCAAACTTTGCGCCGCTAGTGTCAATAATCGACAACACCACGTCGTGGCCCGCCTCATCCATCTGGATGCCCAACAACCGGCTTTCCATGAAGTTCATAAATATTCCTAAAATGATGCTTAACCACCTGCCCCAGATGCCGGTCTAGGCCATGGCGACACAGGCCGACCCGGTTCTTCACGAACACCACTAAGCCACTCGTGCACATGGTCCTGCTCATTTCCCTAATGGGGTTTGTCGATGTCGTATTGGGGCGTACCGTCCGTCAGGGCAGTACTGCCGCCCACGCCTAGGCCCTTGAATCCAGCCGCCACGTGGCCCTCTGTCGGGCGGATTGCTTCCTTCATCGTTATCCCGGTCGGCCGGGCGTAGTCAGGAAGGCCGCGAAGCTATCAGCAATCGCTGACGCCTGCCCTGTCTCGTGCGACCAAAGAACTACAACAGGCTCTCCGACGTCACCAAGCGTTCCGTAGTCGAAGCAGTAATAATCCCCCGTTCCAAATTCCGCAAACGGTAGCAACTGAGAGAGGTCGATAGAGCTACCTGAGAAGTTGTCTCGCCACTCTTGCCAATCCTCGTTGAAGTGACGAACTATCGACTCCCACGTTTTGCGGGGATCGCGTGCATCGAATACAGGAAACACAACCAAAGCACCCAATGCTTTGCCGTTGTTGTCCAGTAGCCAATCCGAGAACGACTTAGGAAAAGTTCGCGCCAATTCCGTCTCAGCTGCATGGATCGCATCTACTGTTTTGCCTATCACTCGCGCTAGCGGGTCACCTGACCGGCCGCATCGGTGAACTGCATCAACTGGCCACGGGCATTTCAGGTATTGTTTTTTTTAATCCGTTGCATGAGTCACTACACCTTAGGACCCAAGATAAAGATATTCAATTTGAAATGTTCCATTTTTATTAAATAAATCAAAGAAGACCGTATTTTCACTTTTGCAGCCATCAATCCAAAGTAAACACTCGACTCTCCAGCAAAAATTTTCACCCTCATCCCCATATGCAGCAAATGGTGTCCGACCCCCACTTGGGAAAAAAGCGATATCGTGTGGGGGAGGAGAAATTACGGCAATCTCTTTGTTTAAATTGACAGTAAGATAATCTTTTATTTCGTCCGCAACCGCATCACTTACACCGTATTTTTCTTTAAGATAAATATAGTCACCGACTCCCATGCGAGACAAAAAGTCTTCGATGAGCTTGTATGCAGCTTCTAGTATTTCTGTACGTTGTTCGTGCATTGCAACTCCCCCATCGCTTTCTTGACTTTGGAATATTGGTAGGCGAACCCGCTACCCCACCCAATCCAGCAAGATATCCTCTAGCTTTAAGAGTAGCGCATTTGGCTTCTTTCCCCTTCAAGGCCGCGCGCAGCGCGCCGGAGGGTAGCCTTGACGGCCGCTGGTTTGTCCCGCTGGGGCATGCGGTGCAAGACGACAGGGCGGCTTGCACCGCTTGCCGACGGCGGATTTTTATTTGGGCATTGCTGGTGTGATGTCATAAGCCATTTGGTGCCACGGCGCGAACGCGCACGCTTTTACGGGTCCAGGATGTGCGGCCTAACACCTCATCGTTTACGCCTGAACACGCTTGTTTACGCCTGTTTTCGTGCTTGTATACCCGAGAGGTTTTATGTTTTCGTGCTTGTATACCCGAGAGGTTTTATTTAGTGTTTTGACTGCGGCACACGATTATCTAGGGTTATTTGAATAACTGTGTTACCGCGAATGAAGCGCGGGCGGTGAGTGCTAGAACACTCGCCATCCGCTGACCACCACCAACTCAAAACGGGAGTTGATTATGGCTAAGGCCGATTCTAAACCACGTCCACCCGTCACGGAGCGACTCGTGACCATTCATCAGTCATGGCGACCACCGCATTACAGCGGGCTTTATGCGATGCAACCGGCTTTCTCCAAGGCACGCTACACATCGGTTGCCTGTATCAGGCTTGCTGGACGATGGCTTGAACAGGGGGGATTTCGGATAGGACAACGCATCAAGATCAATGTGGAACACGGCAGGCTACTATTACTTCGGAGTAAACACCAATGGGCTGCAACGCAGCCCATTTTTTGCCGAAATTGAAGCTGGCGGGGCGATGGACTGAGCATGCGGGATTTGAAGTAGGGCAGCGCGTCAAGATCGCCGTCGAACAGGGGCGGCTGACCATCACTGCCGAGTAGACGAGCTAGAGGGCCGCGTTGGCAGCAGCCCTTCGTTTACAAGGACAGATCAAAAGCGCACTTCAATCCTCGTGCCGAACAAAAATCCATCCTTTATGTGGATTTAGTTTTCCAACTGGCTCCTCCGTTTTTACAAGCTCTATTTTCTGCCTGGAAAACTGCGGACAGAATGCCATAATCTCAGTAATTGCCACATCTATCGCATCATAGTCCCCATCATCTGGATTTCTGCCCATATATCCATATATAGATATGGAATCCTCACAGTAATCGTATGCAATTGCTCGAACACCTTCCCTTATTGCACCGATAAAAGATGTAAAAATAATTAACTTTAAATTTACCTCATTCATTTCCATTCACCTTGGATCACGGTATGGTATCAGGCAAGGCGGGAACAATGTGAGCACCCTTTCCGCCACTACGGATTATGCCCCAAGATGTTGGCGTACCTGCTCCGGCGGGATCCATATGAGTTCCAATTACATCGCCAAAGTCAACCTTGACTTTGTTGCCAGTTATCGGCCTAACGCTTTCCACATTTCCGGCGTGATAGCGATCCAATAGCGCTTGAGCATCGGAATTCAGTATGCTTTTTCCTTGAGTGTAGTTGTTATGTCCAGGAATATGCTTTCCTTGGGCACCTTCATGAATTTTGGTAGAAATGCATGGAGTTAGCTCCAGCGGATCGATTCACGAGATGGGATTAGGCGCATACTGAAACAGGTTCACCCCACCGGCATACCCGATGGAATCCTTGCTGATGAACCGCCCGACCTCTGGATCGTAATACCTATACCGGTTGAAGTGTACGTCTCGTGCATCAATCGTGTTCACCGGCGCAACCGCCACCAGCGCTTCGCGCCCCCCCTCATCCTTCCCCCCTCCATCTCTCATCTTTCTTTTCTTTGGTTGGTTCGGCCATCTGAGCTGGGGAGATGGATGACGTGAAAGTCGCCACTATCTAGCGAAGGCCTGCTGCTGGTCAGAACGTCCGCTCAAGTAAAGACTCAGAATCTTCAGAGCTTCGGATCCGAGCAGCAACGTGACGCTCAGGACCAGACTCCCAACCCCGCTATATGAGAGCAGCCAGGGAATAAATGACAGGGAAGGCATCGCCAGCAGCACGCGAAGCGGTTCTTGCATATAGGCGCATAACCGGGCATGCCGGTCGCCGCGCAGAAACAGGAAGGCAGAGACCATCATGGATAGGGTGAGCAATAACGACAGGCCCAACAGCAGGCCAGCGGGCCAGAACGGCTGGTCGAGCTGACTGAACGAAATGAGGTCGGAATAGACTGGAATACGCCCCTGACCAATACTGGTCCAGAGAAAGTGGACGATGAGGAGCAGGTCCATGCTGCCCCAGAACAGGAATATGGCTCGTTTCACGACTATGGCTCTCCGCCGTTTTTTTCAAATATGAAATACAGAATATTCAGCCTGCTCATGGGTAGCGACGTTTAAGGCAAAACGCGGCACCGGGCTGGCCTGAGTGCCGCCATGGCAATGGCCAGATTTGCGGTTACCTGGTATTTCCAGTCGACCAGGGCAGGCTACCGACGCAGTGTCCAAGAGCGAAAATATCAGACCGATCGCCGCCAAAGCGCGTTTTCGCTGGGCAAAAAACTTAGCATGACACCTTATTTACGCCCCCACCTGAATCACGTTATTCCACAATCGGATATTATGATTATATTTCGACACCAAATCCTTCAGCATAGACCGTCAATTTTTTCCAGAATTCATATTCAAACACTCCCCCCGTGTCCAGGCCAAGTAATTTTCCAATTTTTATATAAACATCAAATTCAATATCATTAGGATTGAAGCCTGATTTCATCAACTCGATGAATACTCCCTCATAACCCATTTCATATTCATCGTGATCGATGAGGTGATGGACTGATTCCTCAGCTTCCCTATCCAGCACCCCCTCGTAAGTCTCCAGAAGTGCCAGAATCCGGCCTCTTATAAAAACATAGTCGATTTCATATTCGTTCATTTTTCTCTCGACAGCACGGTGGATTCGGCGCAATGTTGATCGGACAAGCCGTTGATATTTTTCCCTTGGAGAAAATAGGGTGCCAGAACGACGCCCAATTTCTTTACCATGATAATGAAACAATCAATTCCACGAATCACAATGAGCCACCATGACCTGTTCAATTTCGGCAGATGGCTTTGCGATTTTTTTTTACCTCTGCTAGTGCGCTCGGACTGACAACGAAATCCACTTCAGGCAATATTTTTGTTTTTGGGTCCCCCTCAGCCTTAGCCAGCATCACTACATATCCCCTACTCTCTTGTTGGTTGCTTCATTTTTTCATAGGGTTCATGTCACACCCGCTGAGGACCATAACCCCTACAAGGAATATTTTCTTTAACATGGCATCCTCAGAGTTTGTTGAAAGTTGAAAATCCTGTAGAGGCTGCCCCTCTTTGGAAATAATTGTGGATACCGCTCTATTCCCAACAACCATCAGACCAGTAACAATTGGCAATGGGCTGGTAAATGGTACAGAAATTGATTTTATTCCTCCCGCGTCAAGAGCACTTTGCGTATGCGTTGCACAAGTGTCTCTCTATGCATCTTTGGGCGCCTTGAAAACATCTGGCCATGGTGTGTTCCCGCAGCCACGGTAGTCTGGCTGCCTCGGTTCTGATCCACGTGGCTTATTGCCGTTTCGCCGCGCAAGTCGCCGGCACCGGGCGGTCGAACAACACGGCGATGCCGCAGGCCGACGTGAACATCCCCAGGTTGTCGTGCCCCACGCCCGGCAATTCCACGACGCGCTGATTGAAGGCGGCGGGGTGCCGGTTCTTCATGCAGTCGAAATAGGCGCGGCCGCGCGCGAGTCGGTTGGGGCCTTGCGCCATGCCGCCGCAGGAGCGGTCGATGAAATGGGTATAGGGATCGGTGTCCGCCTAGCCCAGCAGATACACCACGATCTTCCTGGCGTATCTTGCCTCGACCTCGGCAGGGTTTTGCGACGCGACATAGGGCGGACCGCCGTCAAGCTGGTACTTCCATTTCGTCGCGCGGGGCCGATGGCGGGCTCGCCGCTTTTCCAGCCCTCTTGGGTCCACATCAAGGTACTGGCGGACTACGAGAATTTCTCGACATCCGGCGCGGTCAGGAACTGCGGGCCGACGACCATCACGCTGCCGTCCGGCGTGCCGGCTCCCGACACGATTGCGGCACTCGGGGCGTCGCGTGTTGCGCATCCGGTGGCGGCCATGAGCAGCGGCCCAAGCAGCGCACACCATTTGAGGGATGCAAGGCATGTTCCCGTTTTCATTGCCACGCTCCCGATCACACTGCGAATCAAGATTTCCGGGGCTTCGTATTCAATCCACGCGGCGCCATACACTGGCCAGCCAGGGCTGCTGTTCCCTGGGCAGGCCGTCGGGGCGGTAGTAATGCTCAAGCTCCTCGAAGCCCGCGTTCTGCAGCAAGGCGCGCCAGCCGTCCAGGTCGTGGTAGGCGCCGTAGCGGCCGCGGTTCCAGCCTTCCTGGTTGCCGCCGCGGGGGTTGGAGCTGAACAGGACGCCTCGCGGCTTGAGCGCGGCGCGCAGGTCTGTCAGGACGCGAGGCAGTTCCTGGCCGGGGACATGAAACAGGACGGCGTTGGCGAAGATGCCATCAAACCGCGCCCGCGGCAGGGACAGGTGCAGGAAGTCCTGGTGCCAGACTTCGCAGCCGCTGGCCTGGCGGGCCATCTCGACGAAGCTGGGGGTGCCGTCCAGGCCGACGGGGTGGTGGCCCAGGGCGGCGAAGGTTTTCAGGTCGCGGCCGGGGCCGCAGCCCAGGTCGAGAATGTCGAGCGGCGCCTGGCCTTCGATGTGGCGCAGCAAGGCGGCGATATTCTGGCTGACGTCGTGGTCGCGGGTGCCGGCCTCGAAGGATTGGGCGCTTTCTTCGTAGTGGGCCAGCGTCAGGGACGTGATTTTGGCAAGGTCTTGGGCGTCGAGTTTCATGGGACGATTGTGCCGTAGTTCGTTGCGGTGCGATGCATTGCACGGGGTCCGGTGCCGGCTCGGACTCGCCGCCACGAAAAAGCCGCGCACGTCATCGTGCGCGGCTTGGGCTGCGAACGCGCCAGCCGCGTCAGGCGGCCAGGCGGCCTTCGATCTTGACCTTGGTGGCGGGCAGGTCGTCGGGCAGGCCCTGGGCCAGTTGGCCGAAGAGTTCGTCGTGCAGGGCCAGTTCGTCGCGCCAGGCGGTGGCGTCGACGGACATGACCTGGTCGAACTTGTCGGGGCTGAATTCCAGGCCGGTCCAGTCGATGTCCTGGTAGCTGGGGGACACGCCGAACACCTGGTCCACGCCGCCGGCCTGGCCGTCGATGCGGCCGAGCATCCAGCGCAGCACACGCATGTTTTCGCCGAAGCCGGGCCAGACGAACTTGCCGTCGGGCCCCTTGCGGAACCAGTTGACGCAGTAGATGCGCGGCAAGGTGGCGCCAGCGGCTTCGAGCAGCTTGCCCAGCTTGAGCCAGTGGTTGAAGTAGTCGCTCATGTTGTAGCCGCAGAACGGCAGCATGGCGAAGGGATCGCGCCGCACCACGCCCTGTTGGCCGACGGCGGCGGCGGTGGTTTCCGAGCCCATGGTGGCGGCCATGTAGACGCCTTCGACCCAGTTGCGCGCTTCGGTGACCAGCGGCACGGTGGTGGAGCGGCGGCCGCCGAAGATGAAGGCGTCGATGACCACGCCCTGGGGGTTTTCCCATTCGGGGTCGATGGACGGGCACTGCGCCGCGGGCGCGGTGAAGCGCGCATTGGGGTGCGCGGCCTTGCGGCCGGTTTCGCGGGCGATGGCCGGGGTCCAGTCCTGCCCTTGCCAGTCGATCAGGTGGGCGGGCGGGGTGTCGGTCATGCCTTCCCACCAGACGTCGCCGTCGTCGGTCAGGGCGACGTTGGTGAAGATGACGTTGGCCTTGAGCGTGGCCATGGCGTTGAAGTTGGTCTGCTCGCTGGTGCCCGGGGCCACGCCGAAATAGCCGGCCTCGGGGTTGATGGCGTGCAGGCGGCCGTCGGCGCCCGGCTTGATCCAGGCGATGTCGTCGCCGATGGTGCTGACCTTCCAGCCGTCCATGCCTTGCGGCGGGATCAGCATGGCGAAGTTGGTCTTGCCGCAGGCCGACGGGAACGCGGCGGCCACGTGGTACTTGCGGCCCTTGGGCGAGGTGACGCCCAGGATCAGCATGTGTTCGGCCAGCCAGCCCTGGTCGCGGCCCATGGTGGACGCGATGCGCAGCGCGAAGCACTTCTTGCCCAGCAGCGCGTTGCCGCCGTAGCCCGAGCCGAAGCTCCAGATTTCGCGAGTCTTGGGGAAGTGGACGATGTACTTGGTGGGGTTGCAGGGCCAGGCCACGTCGGCTTCGCCGGCGGCCAGGGGCTTGCCGACCGAGTGCACGCACGGCACGAATTCGCCATCGGCGCCCAGCACGTCGTACACCTGCTTGCCCATGCGCGTCATGATGCGCATGTTGACGGCCACGTAGGGGCTGTCGGACAGTTCGACGCCGATGTGGGCAATGTCGGAACCCAGCGGGCCCATCGAGAACGGCACCACGTACAGCGTGCGGCCGCGCATGGCGCCGTCGAACAGGCCATTGAGGGTGTCGCGCATTTCGGCGGGATCGGCCCAGTTGTTGGTGGGGCCGGCGTCTTCGGCGCGGTCCGAACAGATGAAGGTGCGGTCTTCGACGCGCGCCACGTCGGACGGGTCGGAGCAGGCCAGGAATGAATTGGGGCGCTTGGCGGGATTGAGCCGGCGCATCGTGCCGGACTGGACCATGAGTTCGCACAGGCGGTCGTATTCTTGCTGCGAACCGTCGCACCACTCGACGCGATCCGGCTTGGCCAGCGCCACCACGCTGGCGACCCAGTCGATCAGGCCGCGGTGCTTGACGTATGCGGGTACGTTCAAGGCCGCCAGGCCCCCGTCCAAGGGCTTATTCATCAGGGTTATCTCCATACTAAGGCTAATGGCGATACGGCCCCGATTGCATGGGGCCGTATACATGTTTGCGCCATCATACTTGCAGCGCTGGGTCGGCCGTCAACCCGACCAGACGGACGAGATTGTCACGGGTTGAGACGGCCTACTCGTAGCCCCCGTCGCGCAGCGCCCTGCGAATGATCTTGCCCGTGGCCGTGGTGGGCAAAGTGGTTACAAAGCGGATGCGTCGCGGGTATTCGTGGGCTGCCAGGCGGGTGCGCACGTGGGCTTGCAGGGCCTTGACGAGGGTATCGTCGCCTTCGATGCCGTCGTGCAGCACGACATAGGCCATCACGATCTCGGTGCGCTCGGCGTCGGGCACGCCCACCACCGCCGCCATGCGCACCGCAGCGTGGCCGAGCAGGCAGTCTTCGATGGGCCCCGGCCCGATGCGGTAACCCGCGCTGGTGATTACGTCGTCGTTGCGGCCGACAAAGCGGATGAACCCGTCCGCATCGCGAACGCCCTGGTCGCCGGTCAAGAGATAATCCCCGGCGAACTTCTCGGCGGTGGTCTGGGGGTTGTTCCAGTAGCCCAGGAACATCACGGGGTCGGGCCGCAATACGCCGATGTTGCCTTCCTGGCCATCGGCCATTTCGATGCCCTGGTCATCCACGATGGCGACCCGATGGCCGGGCGCCGCGCGGCCGATGGCGCCGATGCACGGATCGAACAGCGACGAACATGACGACACCAGCATGTTGCATTCGGTCTGGCCGTAGAACTCGTTGATGGTCACGCCCAGTACGCGCCGGCCCCAGTCGATCAGCTCGGCGCCCAGCGATTCGCCGCCGCTGGCCACCGAGCGCAGCGCCAGCGCGCCGGGCGCGGGCGGCTGGGCCATGCCGCGCATCATCTTCAGGGCGGTCGGCGGCAGGAAGGTATGCGTGACCCCATGGCGCGCCATCAGGTCGAAGGCCGCCGCGCCATCGAATTTCTCGAAGCGCCGCGCCAGCACCGGCACGCCGTGGTGCCAGGCCGGCAGCAGCACGTCCAGCAGGCCGCCGATCCAGGCCCAGTCGGCCGGCGTCCACATCAGCGCGGCCTGTTCCGGGAAGAATTCGTGCGACATCTCCACCCCAGGCAGGTGGCCCAGCAGCACACGGTGCGCATGCAGCGCGCCTTTGGGTTTACCGGTGGTGCCCGACGTGTAGATGATGACGGCGGGGTCGTCGGCCGCGGTCTCCACGGGGTCGAACGCGTCCGATTCGGCGTCCAGCGCGGCATGGAACGCCAGCGCCCCGCCCTCGCCCGCGCCGTCGATGCAATAGACCACTTTCAGGTCCGGCAGAGTGGCGCGGATCTCGGCCAGGCGGCGGCAGCCTTCGGCGTCGGTCACCAGCGCCGTGGCGCCGCTGTCGGCCAGCCGGTACTGGATGGCGTCCACGCCGAACAGCGTGAACAGCGGCACCGCCACGGCGCCCAGCTTGTACACGCCGATGTGCGTCACCGCGGTCTCGGGCGCCTGCGGCAGGTACACGGCCACGCGGTCGCCGCGGCGCACACCCTGGCGCCGCAGCGCATTGGCCAGCTGGTTCGAGCGCGCCTTGATCTGGTCGAAGCTGTAGCGGGTCTGCGTGCCGTCGTTCTTTTCGTGGATGAGCGCCAGGCGGCCGCTGCCGTCGGCCCACTTGTCGCAGGCGTCCACGCCGATGTTGTAGGCCGCGGGAATGCGCCACTGGAAGGTGTCCGCCAATTGCGCGTAGGTGTCGGTTCTGGACAGCATGATGATTTCGTCTCCGTGTCGTTATTCTTGTGTTCGTGTCGTTATGATAGGGGCCGTCGACCACCGCACAGCCCCGCCGCCGCACCCATGGAAAAAGCCGCTCCCGTCCCGATGCGCCGCCTGCCGGCCAGCGCCAAGTCCGAACAACGGATCCGGGACATCCTGCGGGTGGCGCGGCAGGTGTTTTCCGAAGCGGGCTTCCAGGCCGCCACCACCACCGAAATCGCGCAGCGGCTGGGCGTGTCCGAAGGCACGGTGTTCACGTATTTTGGCGGCAAGCGCGAACTGTGCGTGCGCGTCATCAGCGACTGGTACGACGAAATCATCGCCAAGGTCGAAGACAAGCTGCCGCACGTGCAGGGCCCGCGGGCGCAGTTGCATTACCTGGTGCACGCCCATCTGCGCCACCTGCTGGCCGAAGGCACCGGGCTGTGCGCCTTCATCCTGTCCGAAGGCCGCGCCCGCAACGACGATTTCGGTGAAGTCTACGCCGGCCTGCAGCGGCGCTACACCGCGCCCCTGATGCGCATCCTGGCGCAGGGCCAGGCCGACGGCCACATCCGCCAGGACATGCCGCTGCGGCTGTTGCGGTCGGCCGTGTACGGCCCGATGGAACACGTGCTGTGGGACGCCATCCTGCGCCACGCCAAAGTCGACGTGGCCGCCACCGCCGACCAGCTGGTCGACTTCCTGTGGCAGGCCCTGCAGCCGCCGCAGCGCGACGCGCTGGCGCTGGCGCGGTTTCGCGGCGAAGTGCAAGACGCCCTGCATCGGCTTCAATCTTCCGAAAACAAGGACGGCGGCGAATACTGAGGAAAGCCGTCGTAGGCCTGGCTTCTTTGTGCGGGCGGCAGCGTCCACGAATGGCGGGCGTTGGGCACGCCGCCGTCCACCCGGATGACGCTGCCATTGATGAAGGCGGCGGCTGGCGACAGCAGGAACACCGCCGCCGCGGCCAGCTCGGCTTCGGTGCCGAAGCGCTGCAGCGGCACCTTGGTCTTCAGGTCGCGCAGCACGGCGCGATAGCCCTCGTCGTAGCTGTCCATGCCGCTGGACGCGATCCAGCCGGGCGCCACCGCATTGACGCGCACGCCGGCATGGGCCCATTCGCAGGCCGCCGTTTCGGTCAGGTTCCAGACGCCCGCGCGGGCCGCGCCCGAATGCCCCATGCCGGGCATGCCGCCCCAGATGTCGGCCAGCATGTTGACGATGGCCCCGCCGTGCTGGCGCATGTGCTGCACATAGACCTCGCGCGCGACCAGGAAGGTGCCGTGCAGGTTGTTCTGCACCACCGCATTCCAGCCGTTGAAGCTGATGTCTTCCAGCGCCGCGGGAAACTGGCCGCCCGCGCAGTTGAACAGGCCGTCGATGGCGCCATGCGCGGCCAGCGCATCCGCCACCACGCCGCGCACGCCGGTTTCGCCGCGGATGTCGCAGGCGTGCAGCGTGATACGGCCGGCGGCTTCGGGGTAGATGCCCACGATCTCGTCGCGCACGGCTTGCAGTTTCTCGGGCTTGCGGCCCACCAGCGCCAGGCCCGCGCCCAGCGCGGCCAACTCATGCGCGGTGCAGCGGCCCAGGCCGCTGCCGCCGCCCGTGACCATGACGGTCTGGCCGTCGAACAGGCCGGGCCGGAACACCGACGCATAGCGCGCCGCGGCATCGCGGGCGGGGGTAAGGCTCATGTCTCGCTCCATCGTTCTGTTTTATTGAGGATAACTCAATATTTATCGGCAGCCCATCCAGAACCCGCGTATTACCCTATGGATTCGGCTCCAGGTTCCAGGTTAATAATTGAGGACGTATCAATTACCAGGAGACCCGCATGACCTCGCCCGCCCCGCTCCAGGTCGTTCACGACGGCCCCATCGCCCGCCTGACCCTGAACCGGCCCGACGTGCGCAATGCCTTCGACGAGACGTTGATCGCCGCCCTGACCACGGCGCTGCATCAGGCGGGCGACAACCCGGCGGTGCGGGTGGTGCTGTTGACCGGCGCGGGCAAGGCCTTCTGCGCGGGCGGCGACCTGAACTGGATGCGCAAGATGGCCACGCTGACCGACGCCGACAACCGCGCCGACGCCAGGCGCCTGGCCGACATGCTGCGCGCCGTGTGGTCCTGCCCCAAGCCGGTGGTGGCCGCCGTCAATGGCGACGCGTATGCGGGCGGCCTGGGACTGGCGGCCGCATGCGACATCGCGGTGGCCGCCGACCACGCCCACTTCTGCCTGTCGGAAACCCGCCTGGGGCTGCTGCCCGCCACCATCAGCCCCTACGTGATCCGCGCCCTGGGCGAACGCGCGGCCAACCGCTACTTCCTGACCGCCGAACGCTTTGATGCCGCCGCCGCGTTCCGCATGGGGCTGCTGCACGGCGTGGTGCCCGCCGATCAACTGCACACCGAGGCCGAGACGATCTGCCGCACGCTGTGCGACAACGGGCCGCAGGCGGTGCAGGCCAGCAAGCGGCTGGTGCGCGACTTCGCCGGGCAGCCGCTGGACGCGGCGCTGATCGCCGATTCCGTCGAACGCATCGCAGCCGTGCGCAGTTCGGACGAAGCGCGCGAAGGCGTGGGCGCGTTTCTGGAAAAGCGCGAGCCGGTGTGGCGGCAGCGGTGACGGCGCGCGCCTCGTGATGCCCCGGACAGGCATGGGGGCATCCTCGGGTTAACCCCGACGGGCGTTTAAGATGCGGGCTCCTATAACAAGAGACATCGCATGCCCGCCCTTCGCCGCGCCGCCTGGAAAGGTGAACTGGTTGCCACCCTGCTGCTGGCCCTGCCGCTGGTGCTGACCAATCTGGCCCAGATCGCCATGACCGTGACGGACGTGATGTTCATCGGCCACCTGGGCTCGCAGCCACTGGCCGCCAGCGCGCTGGGCGCCAACCTGTATTCGGCCATCGCCTTCTTTGCGCTGGGCCTGGTCAGCGCCACGGCGCCGATGGCGGCGCGGGCCGAGGGCGCACGCCGCAACTCGGTGCGCGACGTGCGCCGCACGGTGCGCCAGGGCTTTTGGAGCGCCGTGCTGATTTCCGTGCCGGGCTGCCTGGCGCTCTGGTATGGCGAACACATCCTGATCCTCTTGCGCCAGCCGCCCGAACTGGCGGCGCTGGCCGGCCAGTACCTGCGCGCGCTGCTGTGGGCCATGCCGCCCTTCCTGGGCTTCCTGGTGCTGCGCTCGTTCATGGCCGCGCTGCAACAGCCGCGCTGGGCCTTCATCGTGGCGATCGGCGCGATCCTGTTCAACGTGCTGGGCAATTGGGTGCTGGTGTTCGGCAACCTGGGCTTTCCGGCGCTGGGCCTGATCGGCGCGGGCGTGGCCAGCGCGCTGGCCAGCCTGTGCCTGTTCCTGGGCATGGTGATCGTGGTGCTGCGCGACCGGCGCTTCCGGCGCTATCGCCTCTTCAGCGACCTGTTCCAGCCTGACTGGCCGCGCCTGAAGGCGTTCTGGAAACTGGGCCTGCCGATCGCGGTGGCCACCGCCTTCGAGGTCACCATCTTCAACGCCGCCGCCTTCCTGATCGGCTGGCTGGGCGAAGCGGAACTGGCCGCGCACGCCATCGCCATCCAGATCGCCAGCGTGACCTTCATGATTCCCTACGGTGTCGCGCAGGCGGCCACCGTGCGGGTCGGTTACGCCCAGGGCGCACGCGATGCCCCCGCGGCCGCGCGCGCCGGCTGGACGGCCTTCAGCCTGGGTATCGGCGCGATGGTGATCGCCGCCCTGCTGATGGTGACCGTGCCCTATGCGCTGGTGTCGGTGTTCATGGACGTGCACGACCCGGCCAATGCGCGGGTGCTGGCCTTCGCGGTCAGCTACCTGGCCGTGGCAGCGGTGTTCCAGATCGTGGATGGCGCGCAGGTGCTGGGCGCGGGCATGCTGCGCGGGCTGCACGACACCCGCGTGCCGATGATCTATGCGGCGATCGGCTACTGGGGCGTGGGCCTGCCTTGCGGCGCGTGGCTGGCGTTCCAGGCTGGCTGGCGCGGCGTGGGCATCTGGAGCGGGCTGGCCATCGGGCTGGCGGTGGTGGCCGTGCTGATGATGCAGCGCTGGACCCGGCGCGCGCAACTGGGGCTGGTGGCGACGAGGTAATGGCGTGACATGCCATAGGGGTGACATGCCATAATCGCCGATGCCTTTTCCGCAACACCCCCTGCCTTACGCCATGCCTGCCTCGCCTTCCTCCCCCGCCGCTTCGACCGCTGCCTTGCCCGTCTTTCCGCCCCTGAACGCCGACCGCCTGTGGGCTCGCGTCCAGACCCTGTCGCGCTTGACCCTGCCCGACCAGCCCTGGACCCGCCGCGCGTTCTCGCCGCTGTTCCAGCAAGCCCGCCAGTGGCTGCGCGCCGAATTCGAAGCCGCGGGCCTGACCACGCGTGTGGATGCCGGCGGCAACCTGATCGGCACCCGCGCCGGCCGCAACCCTGGCCGCAAGCCGATTGCCACCGGCTCGCATTGCGACACCGTGCCCAGCGGCGGGCGCTTTGACGGCATCATCGGCGTGCTGGCCGGCATCGAAGTCGCCCACACCCTGCAGGAACACGGCATCGAACTGGAACACGACTTCGAAGTCATCGACTTCCTGTCCGAAGAACCCAGCGACTACGGCATTTCCTGTGTCGGCAGCCGCGCGCTCAGCGGCCAGCTCAGCGCCGACATGCTGGCCGCCCGCAACCCCGATGGCGAAACGCTGGCGCAGGGCATCGCCCGCATCGGCGGCGACCCGGCCGCGCTGAACGCCCCCTTGCGCGGCGCCCACGGCACGGCCGCATTCGTCGAACTGCACATCGAACAGGGCCCCGTGCTGGAAAGCCGCCAGCTGCCCATCGGCGTGGTCACCAACATCGTCGGCATCCGCCGCGTGCAGATCGTGGTCGAAGGCCAGCCCGACCACGCCGGCACCACGCCCATGGACATCCGCCGCGATGCCCTGGTGGGCGCGGCCCGCCTCATCGACGCCGCCAGCCGCCAGGCCAGTGCCGCCAGCGGCAATCCGCATTACGTGGTGGCCACCGTGGGCAAGCTGGCCATGACGCCCAACGCCGCCAACGCCGTGCCCGGCCGCGTCGAACTGACGCTGGAAATGCGCAGCGACAGCAATGCGGTGCTGGACGCATTTCCCGAAACGCTGATGGCCTCGGTGGCCGACGACCTGAAGGCGCTGCGCCTGACCGCCGGCTTCACCCAGCTGAGCCGCGCCCAGCCCACCGACTGCGCGCCGCTGGTGATGGACGCGGTGAAGGCCGCTGCCGACCAGCTGGGCTACGCCAGCATGCGCCTGCCCAGCGGCGCGGGCCACGACGCGGTCTACATGGCGCCCACCGGCCCCATCGGCATGATCTTCATCCCCTGCCTGAACGGCCGCAGTCACTGCCCCGAAGAATGGATCGAACCGGCCCAGCTGCTGGACGGCACCCGCGTGCTGTACCAGACGGTGCTTGAATTGGATCGAGTCCTGTCGCGCTAAGCTTGCGCCACCCAGACCCCCACGGACGCCATGGAACAGATTGAACTGAACGACAGCACCGCCGACCGCTACCTGCTGGACGCCCCCGGGCTGTCGCTACTGGTGTTCCACAGCCGCACCTGCGGCACCTGCCGCATTGCCCGCGAACAGCTGCCCAAGCTGGAATTGCCGGTCGAACGCGTCTGTTGGGTGGATGCCGGCGAAAACGGCGGCCTGGTCGAACGCTATGAAGTCTTTCACCTGCCCGCCATGTTCGTGACGCGCGACGGCGCGTTCTTCGGCCCGGTGCAAGCCACCCTGGCCGAATGGGACCTGCGCCAGCAGATCGGCCTGGCGCTGGACAGCTACCCCGCCGAACTGCCTTGAGCCAGGGCCTGCCATGACGCCCTTGCGCCGTCCGCTGGACACGCTGGCCAACAGCGTGATGCTGCTGCTGTGCATCTGCTGGGGGTTCCAGCAGATCGCCATCAAGCTGGTGGCCGCCGACATTTCGCCCATCATGCAGGTCGGGCTGCGCTCGACCTTTGCCGCGCTGGTGCTGGCGGGGGTGGTGTGGCGGGCCGAAGGCGGGCGGGCGCTGCGCGACGGCACCCTGGGCGCCGGCCTGCTGGTGGGCCTGCTGTTCGGACTGGAGTTCCTGGCGGTCGCGCAGGGGCTGGTCTACACCACGGCCTCGCACATGTCGGTGTTCCTGTACACCGCGCCGATCTTCACCGCGCTGGGCCTGCACTGGCGCATGCCCGAAGAACGCATGGCGCCGCTGCAATGGCTGGGCGTGGCGGTGGCGTTCGGCGGCATCGCCGTGGCCTTCCTGGGCAACGGCAAGCCGCAGGCCGGCGGCAGCGACATGCTGCTGGGCGACGCGCTGGGCTTGCTGGCCGGGCTGTTGTGGGGCGCCACCACGGTGGCGATCCGCCGCACCGCGCTGTCGGAAGCCGCGCCGGCCAAGACCCTGTTCTACCAGATGGCCGTCGCCGCCGTGCTGCTGCTGGGCTATGCCGCGGCCACCGGCAACGCTGGCATCCTCTACACGCAGGCGGCCGTGCTCAGCGTGGCGTTCCAGTCGGTCGTGGTGGCGCTGTCCAGCTACCTGGCGTGGTTCTGGCTGCTGCGCCGTTATCTCGCCTCGCGCCTGTCCATCCTGTCGTTCATGACGCCCCTGTTCGGCGTGTCGTTCGGCGTGCTGATTCTGGATGAACCGCTGGATGGCGCCTTCGTGGTCGGCGCCGTGATGGTCCTGGCGGGCATTTCGCTGGTCAGCGGCGCGGGCTTGCTGCGCGAGAAGTTTCGGCGGCCGCCGCGCCCCTGAGCCTGACCCTTGCCGATTGCCTGGCCCGACGCGCGCGCCGGGCTTTTCTTTGCCCCCAGGTTCAGCACGATCAGCGCCGCCCCCGCCAGCACCAGCGCAAAGCCCCACCAGTCGGCCGGGGCCGGACGGTCGCCCACCAATGCCATCGCGCCCAGCACCCCCACCACCGGCACCATCAAGGTGGTCAGCGCCGCCACCGTGGCGCTGACCCGTTCGCTCAGCACGAACCACAGCCAGTAGGCCACCGCCGTGCCCAGCACGATATGGAAGGTCAGCGCTGCCGCCACCCGCCCGTCCCACCCCTGCAGCGGAAACGATTCGCCGGCCAGCAGCACGCCGGCCAAGGCGCAGGCCGCGCCTACCGCCAACTGCCAGGCCGTGATGACGATGCGGTGGCCGCTCACCGGCCAGCGCTTCAGGTAGACCGTGCCGGCGGCCCACCCGAAGGCGGCGGTGAGCGGAAACACCAGGCCGCGCGCGGCGGCCAGGTCGTGTTCGGCGAAAACGGCGTGCAGCACGGGCCAGGCCAGCACCGCCACCCCTGCCCCGCCCAGCAGCAAGGCCAGCCCGCGGCGGCGGTCCAGGCGTTCGCCCAGCACGGCCCAGGCCAACAGCGCCGACATCATCGGCATGGTGAAGGTCAGCACCGCCGCGCGCGACGTGCTGGTGCTGAGCTGCGCCCAGGCGACCGCCAGGTTGAACACCGCCACGGCCAGGATGCCGCCCACCACGATGCCCAACCACGCGTCGCGTGGCGGCAGCAGGGGCAGCCGCTTGGCGCGCGCCAGCGCAAGCAGCAGCAAGGCCCCGCTGCCCAGACCCAACAGGCGCAGGGTGAACGGCGGACAGATCGACAGCACGATCTTCACCGCCGGCCAGTTCAGGCCCCAGAACAGGGCCAATGCCACCGGGATCAGGCGCACGCGGCCTTTTCCTGGGCGATCAGGTCCGCCAGGCCCTGGCGCTGGCCGCCTTCGGCATCGAAGTTGTCGGGGCTGAGCCAGCGTTCGTAGGCGGTGCGCAAGGCAGGCCATTCACTGTCGATGATCGAGAACCAGGCCGTGTCGCGGCTGCGGCCGCGGTACACGATGGCCTGGCGGAAAATGCCCTCGAACTGAAAGCCCAGGCGGGCGGCGGCCGAGCGCGACGGCGCATTCAGGCTGTCGCACTTCCATTCATAGCGGCGATAGCCCAGCTCGTCGAACGCGCGGCGCATCAGCAGGAATTGCGCCTCGGTGGCGATGCGGGTGCGCTTGAGCAGGCGCGAGAACGCCACGTGGCCCACTTCGATCACGCCATGGTTGGGGTCGATACGCATCAGCGACAGCGAGCCGACCGCGCGGCCGCTGGCCAGGTCGATGACGGCGTGGTGCAGCGGATCGCTGCCCGGCTGCGCCTGGTGCTGTTCGGCGAACTTGCGGTAGGAGGCCTCGTCGGGAAACGGGCCCGCGGTCATGTAGGTCCAGTCGCTGCCGTCCGGCGCCTGGCTGAAGGCATGGAACAGGTCGGCCGTATGGCGCTCGGCCGACAGGGGTTCCAGCCGGCAGTAGCGGCCCTCGATGGGCGTGACCGGCGGACGCGGGCGCGGCGTCCAGTCAGGCAAGTCGGGGCCGACGGGTTGTTGGTAAGCATTGACGCGGGGTTGCATGCTGCTGGCCTCATCCAGGTGGGGAAACGCCGCCGGCGGTGGCGACGCAAGCCGGGCCGTTGCATGATGGCAATCGGCCCTGGCATGCACTCACGATAGCGAAATCGTGGCATGATAAAAAGCACCACGATCCCTGAATTTAATAGAGCCATGATAGACGGTGCCGGTTTGTTGTCCAGCCCCCTGGCGCGCGGGCCCGGCGCGCTGCCGCGCCAGCGCCAGCTCATCCAGCGCCTGAAACAGGCCATCCTGGCCGGCCAGTTGCCGGCCGGCGGCAAACTGCCCGCCTCGCGCGTGCTGGCCGACGAGCTGGCCATTTCCCGCAACACCGTGCTGATCGCCTACGAGCAATTGACGGCCGAAGGCTATGTCATTGCCGACCGCCAGGGCACCCGGGTCGCGCCCCTGTCGGCGGCGGCGGCCAGCGCCGCCAAGCAGGCCGCCACGCCCGAAGCGCCCGCGTTTCGCACCGCCCAGCGGCTGTCGCGCATCGTGGCCACCCGCGCGCCCAACGACGGCGCGCTGCCGCTCACCCCCGGCACCCCGGCCCTGACGCAGTTTCCCATCAATGCCTGGCGCCGCGCACAAGACCGCGCCCTGCAGGCCGCCCCCACCGCCACGCTGGGCTACGGCCCGCCCGTGGGCGAACCGGCGCTGCGCGAGGCCATCGCCCAATACCTGCGCGTATCGCGCGGGGTGCGCTGCGACGCCGACCGCATCGTCATCACGGAGGGCGCGCAAGGCGCGCTGGCCCTGTGCGTGCAGCTGTTGACCAACCCGGGCGACACCGCCTGGCTGGAAGAACCCGGCTACCGCGGCGCCAAGGCCTCGTTTCATGCGGGCGACCTGAACGTGGTCGCCATGCGGGTAGACGCCGACGGCATCGCCATCCCCGATGACGCCTGGGACAGGCAGCCCCCGCGCCTGATCCAGACCACGCCCACCCACCAATACCCGACCGGCGCGGTGCTGTCGCTGGCGCGCCGGCTGGACCTGCTGGAACGCGCCCGCCAGGCTGGCGCCTGGATCATCGAAGACGACTACGACAGCGAATTCCGCCACCAGGGCGAGCCCATTGCCGCCATGCAGGGCCTGCTGCCCGACGCCCCGGTGCTGTATGTGGGCACCTTCAGCAAGACCATGTTCCCGGCCCTGCGGCTGGGCTTTCTGGTACTGCCGCAAGCGATTGCCGGGCCGGCCATGCCGTCGATCATCGAAATGCTGCGCGGCGGCCACCGGCTGGAACAGCTGACCATGGCCGCCTTCATCGAAAACGGCCAGTTCTCGCGCCACCTGGGCCGCATGCGGCGGCTGTACCGCGACCGCCAGGCGGCGCTGCGCGACGCGCTGGCGCAGCACCTGGGGGTCGACCACGAGGTGCTGGGCGGCCACAGCGGCCTGCACCTGACCGTGCGCCTGCCGCCCGACCTCCCGGACCGCGCCATCGTCGAACAGGCGCGCAAGCTGGGCATGAACCCCAACGCGCTGTCGACCTTCGCCATCACGCCGCAGCCTCAGGACAACGGCCTGGTGATCGGCTACAGCAACACCAGCGCCGATCGTTTTCCGGGGCTGGTCAAGCAATTGGGCAAGCTGGCGATGGCGGCGCGCGGGTGATGCCACGGCGGCAACCGTTGCTGCGACAGCCGTTGCTGCGGCAGCCGTCGCTGCGGCAGCCGTCGCTGCGGCAGCCGGTATGGCGGCCGCAACGGCGCCTTCGGAAACCTTGGTTCAGGTCTTGCTGGTCAGCAATTTGATCGCGGCGGCAGCAAAGAACACCCCCAGCACGCCATCGATGACGCGCCGCGCGCGGGCATAGCCGCGCGCCATGGCCGGGCTGGAAAACACCACCGCGCACAGGCTGTAGAACGCCATGCCGGTCAGCGTGCACGCCACGACGATGGCCGTTGCCACCCAGTGCGGCGCGCCAGGTTTCAAGCCCAGCGAAATGATGGCGATCCAGGCCAGGATGGCCTTGGGGTTGCTGATCTGCACCGCCCAGCCGCGCGCAAAATACCCCAACGCACCCCGCCGCGCTCCGCCCGCCATCGCCGGCAGTGCCTGCCGCCTGGCCGCCGAACGCAGCGACTTCACCGCCAGCCACAGCAGATACAGGCCGCCCGCTATCTTGATGGCCACCAGCGCCCCGGCATACGACGCCAGCACCACCGACAAGCCCAGCGCCGTCAACACGCCCAGGCTGCACGAGCCCATCGCCACGCCCAGGCCCAGCGCGACGCCCGCGCGGCGCCCGGCGCCCATCGCGGTGCCCAGGGTCGCCAACACCGCCGGCCCCGGGCTGACGGTCGCCAGCACGAATGCGCAATACGCCAGCAGCATGCCGGGCAGATAGGACGGGACGGCGTCCATCAGCGCCGCGAATCCAGCGCCATGCGCAGCGCCAGGCCGGCCAGCACCGTACCCATCAGCCAGCGCTGCACCACCATCCACAGCGGGCGTCCAGCCAGGAAACCGGCAATGGACCCGGCCATGATCGCGATGACGGCGTTGACCGACAAGCTGACCGCCACCTGCGTCATGCCCAGCGCAAGCGACTGCGTGAACACGCTGCCGTGATCGGGCTGGATGAACTGCGGCAGCAGCGACACATACATCACCGCCACCTTGGGATTGAGCAGGTTGGTCACCAGCCCCATCGAGAACAGCGTGCGCGGGCTGCTGGGCGGTAGTTCGCGCACCTGGAACGGCGACCGTCCGCCCGGGCGCACCGCCTGCCAGGCCAGATACAGCAGATACAACGCGCCGCCAAAGCGCAGCGCATCATAGGCATACGGCACCGCCATCAGCAGCACCGTGATGCCGAACGCCGCGCACAGCACGTAGAACACGAACCCCACCGCCACGCCGCCCAACGAAATCAGACCGGCCTTGGGGCCCTGCGAAATCGAACGCGACACCAGGTAGATCATGTTGGGCCCGGGCGTGAGCACCATGCCCAGGGCGACCAGGGCGAACGTCAGAAGATTGGCAATGTCAGGCATGATGAACCGGCGCGCGCCGGGCGGCAGTGAAGGAAGTGCTCTGCACGTTATCTGAAATCTGTATCGGAACAGCACGGTTTTTCTTGCGCCGCCGGGTTGCCCCCCCCGACGCGGCATCCTGGCAACACCCGGGCTGAACAATCGCTGACAATCCGCGCTTTTAAATGTGGACGGATGGGATGCGCGGCCGGACAGGGATAGAGTGACAGAGACGCACCGCACCATCGGAAAGGATCCCGCCCATGCCCCTGCGCAAACCGCCCGCCGCGCACAAGCCGGCCGCCATCCGGGTCGGCATCGGCGGCTGGACTTATGCCCCGTGGCGCGGCACCTTCTATCCCGAAGGCCTGCCCCACGCCCGCGAGCTTGAATACGCCAGCCGCCAGCTCACCGCCATCGAAATCAACGGCACCTACTACAGCAGCCAGAAGCCGGCCACCTTCGCCAAATGGCGCGACGAGACGCCAGACGATTTCGTGTTTTCGCTGAAGGCCTCGCGCTATGCCACCAATCGCCGCGAACTGGCCGGCGCGGGTGAATCCATCCATCGCTTCGTGCACGGCGGCATCGCCGAGCTGGGCCCGAAGCTGGGGCCCATCGTGTGGCAGTTCGCGCCCACCAAGGTGTTCCACCCGGACGATTTCGGCGCCTTCCTGGCGCTGCTGCCCGATGCGGTCGACGGCCTGCCGCTGCGCCACGTGCTGGACGTGCGCCACCCCAGCTTTGCCTGCGACGAATACCTGGACCTGGCCCGCCGCCACGGCGCCGCCACCGTCTATACCGATAGCGAAGACTACCCGTCGCTGGCCGACCGCACCGGCGCCTTCGTGTATGCGCGGCTGATGCGCGCCAGCACCGCCTTCAAGGCCGGCTACGCGCCCAAGGTGCTGGACGCCTGGGCCGAACGGCTGCATACCTGGGCGCGCGGTGCGGACCCGGCCGACCTGCCCCGCGCCGGCACGCGCAAGGCGACGGGCGGCGCCAAGCCGCAGGACGTGTATGCGTTTTTCATCAATGGCGCCAAGGAACGCGCGCCCGCTGCGGCGCGCGCCATGATCGAACGGCTGTAGCACGGACGATGTCCGAGCCAAGCCCCCGCACCGCCAATAACGGCGCGGGCACCGGCCTGCCCTAGTTCGCCACCGGCGTGCGCAGCGTCACGAACTCTTCGGCCGCCGTCGGGTGGATGCCGATCGTCTCGTCGAATACCTGCTTGGTCGCGCCCGCCTTCAACGCGATGGCGATGCCCTGCACGATCTCGCCGGCATCCGGACCCACCATGTGCACACCCAGCACGCGGTCGGTCTTGGCGTCGACGATCAGCTTCATCAGCGTCTTTTCCTGCGACTCGGTCAGCGTCAGCTTCATCGGGCGGAAGCGGCTTTCGAACAGCTTGATCTCGTGGCCGGCCTCGCGCGCCTCTTCGGTGGTCATGCCCACCGTGCCGATGTTGGGCAGGCTGAACACGGCGGTGGGGATCAGCTTGTAGTCCACCTTGCGGTATTCCTCGGGACGGAACAGGCGGCGCGCCACCGCCATGCCCTCGGCCAGCGCCACCGGCGTCAGCGGCACCCGGCCGATGACGTCGCCCAGCGCCAGGATCGACGGTTCGGCCGTGCGGTATTCGTCGTCGACGGCGATGAAGCCCTTGTCGTCAAACTTGACGCCCGTGTTTTCCAGGCCCAGGTTGTCCAGCATCGGACGGCGGCCGGTGGCATAGAACACGCAGTCGGCCTCGATCACCGAACCGTCTTTCAGCGTAGCGGCCAGCACGCCGTCTGCGCGTTTGTCGATACGCGCCACGTCGGCATTGAAGCGCAGGTCGATGCCCTTCTTGGTGAGCTCGTCGCGCAGGTGCTCGCGCACCGCGCCGTCAAAGCCGCGCAGGAACAGCGGGCCGCGGTAGACCTGGGTGGTCTGCGCGCCCATGCCATTGAAAATAGAAGCGAATTCGACCGCGATGTAGCCCCCGCCCACCACCAGCACGCGCTTGGGCAGCGCCGGCAGGAAGAAGGCCTCGTTCGAGGTGATGGCGTGTTCCTTGCCGGGAATGTCCGGCACCTGCGGCCAGCCGCCGGTGGCCACCAGAATGTTCGCGGCGGTGTACGTCTTGCCGTCCACCTCGACGGTGTGCGGGTCGGTGATGCGAGCGTGGGCTTCCAGCAGCGTCACGCCGCTATTGACCAGCAAATTGCGGTAAATGCCGTTAAGGCGCTGGATTTCGCGATTCTTGTTGGCGATCAGCGTGGCCCAGTCGAAACTGGGCTGGCCGGCGGTCCAGCCAAAGCCGTGCGCCTGTTCGAAATCTTCGCTGTAGTGGGCGCCATAGACCAAGAGCTTCTTGGGCACGCAACCCACGTTGACGCAGGTGCCGCCCAGGTAGCGGCTTTCGGCCACGGCCACGCGGGCGCCGAACCCGGCCGCAAAACGGGCCGCGCGCACGCCGCCCGAGCCCGCGCCAATCACAAACAGGTCAAAATCGAATGCCATGGTGTTTCCTTCGTGGCCGCCTTGCGGCGCCGCGTTCACTGTCCGGGAAACCTGTATTTTGCACCACCTGACCCGGGACCCGCCCCATCGCCCCACGCCTTGCGATACATTGGCCGCCAGGGCGACGCCGCCGCCCCCTACTCTGGAGCAAGACCCATGTCGCTGGAAACCTGGCTGGCCTTCCTGGGCGCGTCCGCCCTGCTGGTGATGTTGCCCGGCCCCACCATCCTGACCGTCATCAGCTATTCCATCACCCATGGCAAGCGCGCCCGCCTGCCGCTGGTGCTGGCCGTGACGCTGGGCGATTCCACCGCGCTGGCGCTGTCGCTGCTGGGCCTGGGCGCGCTGCTGTCGGCGTCGGCGTTCTGGTTCACCGTCGTCAAGACCGTGGGCGGCTTGTACCTGCTGTACCTGGGCTTCAAGCTGCTGCGAGCCGGCGTGGCCCCAGCCACGCTGCCCCAAGCCGACGCCGCCGGTTCGCGCTGGAAGCTGTTCGCCAACACCTACCTGGTCACGGCGCTGAACCCCAAGGGCATCATCTTCTTCGTGGCCTTCCTGCCGCAGTTCATCGACCCGGCCGGCGACGTGACCCGCCAGCTGTGGACGCTGTCGGCCACCTTCGTGGCCTGCGCCGGCGTCAACGCCACCGTCTATGCCCTGTTTGCCGGTTCCGCCCGCCGCCTGCTGGCCTCGCCCAGGGCGCAGCGCGGCTTCAACCTGGGCGGCGGCGCGCTGCTGTCGGCCGCGGGCATCTGGGCCTTGCTGGCGCGCCGCGCCTGATGGCGCGGTTTCTGCCAGGAAGCAGGGCGACCAGCGCATATCGCGCCGCCGCCCTGCCCTGACGCCGCCCCGCCTCAGCGCCGACTCAAGGCAGCGCCGCCGACACGGCCTGCGGGTCCAGCCCATAGCGCCGGATCGCATCCGCCGCCTGCTCGGCCGGCAACACGCCGTCATCGGCCAGCGCTTTCAGGGTGGCCAGCACGATGTGATGCCGGTCCACCTCGAAGAACGCCCGCAGCGCCTGGCGCGTATCCGACCGGCCAAAGCCGTCGGTGCCCAGCGTCACATAGCGACGCCCCGCCACGAAGGGGCGGATCTGCTCGGCCACCGTCTTCATGTAGTCGGTGGCGGCCACCACCGGCCCGGCGGCATCTGCCAGGCAGCTTTCGGCGTAACCGCGGCGCGCCGCGTCCAGCGGATGCAGGCGGTTCCAGCGTTCGGTTTCCTGGCCATCGCGGCGCAGCTCGGAATAGCTGGTGACGCTCCAGACGTCGGCCGCCACGCCGTAGTCCTGCCGCAGCAGATCGGCGGCGGCCAGGGTTTCGGCCAGAATCGCCCCGCTGCCCAGCAACTGCGCGCGCACCTCGCCCGGCCCACCCTCGCGCAGCCGGTACATGCCCTTCAGGATGCCGCTTTCGGCGCCTTCGGGCAGCGGCGGGTGCGCGGTCTTCTCGTTGATCAGCGTCAGGTAGTAGAAGACGTCTTCCTCTTCCTGGTACATGCGGCGCAGGCCGTCCTGCACGATCACCGCGATCTCGCAGGCATAGGCCGGGTCGTAGGCGATGCACGACGGAATCACCGAGGCCAGGACGTGACTGTGGCCGTCGTCGTGCTGCAGCCCTTCGCCTTCCAGCGTGGTGCGGCCCGACGTCGCGCCCAGCAGGAAGCCGCGCGCACGGATATCGCCCGCCGCCCAGGCCAGGTCGCCCACGCGCTGAAAGCCGAACATCGAATAGAAGATATAGAACGGAATGGTGGCCACGCCGTGCGTGCTATAGGCCGTGGCCGCCGCGATCCATGACGACATTGCGCCCGATTCGTTGATGCCTTCCTGCAGGATCTGGCCGCGGCGGTCTTCGCGATAGACGCTGAGCTGGTCGGCGTCTTGCGGCGTGTACAGCTGGCCCACATGCGAATAGATGCCCACCTGGCGGAACATGCCGTCCATGCCGAAAGTGCGCGATTCGTCGGGCACGATCGGCACCACCTTGGCGCCGATGTCCGGGTCCTTCAGCAGTTGCGCCAGGATGCGCACGAAGGCCATGGTCGTGGAAAACTCGCGCCCGTCACTGCCCTTCAGGTGCGCGGCAAACGCGGCCAGCGCCGGCATGGCCTGCGGCCCCGGGCCGGCGGGCCGGCGCGGCAGATGGCCCCCCGCGCGCTGGATGCCCGCGTCGAAATAGGCCTGCTCGGCGCTGCCGGGCGCCGGCTTGATGTACGGAATCTCGGCCAGCCGCTCGTCGGCCACCGGAATGCCGAAGCGGTCCCGAAACGCCCGCACCGCGGGGTCCGCCATCTTCTTTTGCTGGTGGTTGGTATTGGCCGCCTCGCCCGCCGCGCCCATGCCGTAGCCCTTCACCGTCTTGGCCAGGATCACGGTGGGCTGGCCGCGATGCGCCAGCGCCTGGGCGTAGGCCGCATGCACCTTGACCGGGTCGTGCCCGCCCCGGTTCAGCGCGCCGATCTCATCGTCGGACAGGTGCGCCACGCGGTCGAGCAGCACCGGGTCCGCGCCGAAGAAATGCTCGCGCACATAGGCGCCGCCGCGCGCCTTGAACACCTGGTATTCGCCATCCACGCACTGCATCATGCGGCGCCGCAGCCGGCCGTCGTGGTCCTGCGCCAGCAGCGCGTCCCAGCCGCCGCCCCACACCACCTTGATCACGTTCCAGCCCGCGCCGCGGTAGACGCTTTCCAGTTCCTGGATGATCTTGGCGTTGCCGCGTACCGGGCCGTCCAGCCGCTGCAGGTTGCAATTGACCACGAAGATCAGGTTGTCCAGCTTCTCGCGCCCGGCCATCGCCACGGCCGCCAGCGTTTCGGGCTGGTCCTGTTCGCCATCGCCCAGAAAGCCCCACACCCGGCGATCTTGCGCGGGAATCAGTTCGCGGTCTTCCAGGTAGCGCATGTAGCGCGCCTGGCAGGCCGCCATCAGCGGCCCCAGCCCCATCGACACCGTCGGAAACTGCCAGAAGCCCGGCATGGTGCGCGGGTGCGGATACGAGGCCAGCCCGCCGCCGCCGATCTCGCGCCGAAAGCGATCCAGCTCGTCTTCCGAGATGCGCCCTTCCAGGTAGGCACGCGCGTAGATGCCGGGCGCCGAATGCCCCTGGATATACAGCATGTCGCCCAGGTAGTCCGGCGTGGCCGCGCGGAAAAAGTGGCGGTAGCCGGTTTCATACAGGGTGGTTGCCGACGCGTAGGTGGCGATGTGACCGCCCACGCCCGAGGTCTTGCCGGCGCGCAGCACCATGGCCATCGCGTTCCAGCGCAGGTAGGCGTCCAGGCGCGATTCGATGCCCACATCGCCCGGAAACGGCGCCTGCCCCGCCACGCCGATGGTATTCACGTACGGCGTGGCGCCCGGCGCGGCGTAGCCGCCCAGGCGCTCGCGGTCCTGGTTGATCAGCTGGTCCAGCAGGTAGTGCGTGCGCGGCAGGCCTTCGTGCGCCAGCACGGCCTGCATCGCGTCCAGCCATTCCCGGGTTTCCTGCGGGTCGGCGTCGATAGGGTCGATCTCGGTTTCCATGGCTTGCTCCTTTGGGGAAAGCGGCGCCTGGACGGAAAGCACCGGCGCCTTCATTTCATATCGTGAATTGCATTTGCATAATGTGCAATTGCAATCGTATGAAGGTTCCCGAACAATTGCAAGTGCAACTGTTGGCGGTTTTTCCGGTCGCGGCCTCTACAATCGCGACAGCAAAATCTCCAGACAAGGAACGACCGCATGGCCACGGGCAAGCCCGACGCGTGGAGCCTCTTTCTGACCGCGCATGCGCTGGTGGTGGAAGAGATCGAAAAAAGACTGTCCGCCGCCGACCTGCCACCGCTCGCGTGGTACGACGCGCTGTGGGCGCTGGAACGCGCGCCGCAGGGCACCGCCCGCATGTTCGAGATGGCCGAACGCATGGTCATCGCGCGCTACAACCTGACGCGGCTGATGGACCGGATCGAAGCCGCCGGGCTGGTCGAACGGTTCCGCAGCGACGAAGACCGGCGCGCCACCTACGCCCGCATCACGCCTGAAGGCCTGGCATTGCGGCGCAAGATGTGGAAGATCTATGGACCCGCGATTGACGAGCTGTTCCTGTCGCGGCTGCCCCAGGCGCAGCAGGACGCCATGGCCGAACAGTTCCGCGGCATCGCCCGGCATGTGCGGGCGTTGACCAAGAGCACGGTTGAATAACACGGCGGCAGCGCCTGCCTGGCGCGCCATCGTGGCGCCGCCGCCTGGCGCAGACCCGCACACGCAAGGAGAAGCCTCGCATGACGTCCCGCCCGCCCCTGCACATCGGCATCGTCGCCTGCTCGGCCGAAGGCGCCGCGCTGTGCTATCGCACGATCTGCGCCGAAGGCGCGCAGGCACTGGGCCCGCATGCCCACCCCGAGGTCTCGCTGCACACCCATTCGCTGGCCGACTATGTGGCGTGCCTCAACCAGGGCGACCTGGCCGGCGTGGGCGCGCTGATGCTGTCGTCGGCCGGCAAGCTGGCGCGCGCAGGGGCCGACTTCCTGATCTGCCCTGACAACACCATTCACCAGGCGCTGGGCCACGTGCTGCCGCAATCGCCCCTGCCCTGGCTGCACATCGCCGAAGAAGTCGCCATGGAAGCCGCCCAGCGCGGCTTTCGCCGCATCGGTATCACCGGCACGCGCTGGCTGGTGGACAGCCCCGTCTACCCCGACAAGCTGGCGACCCGGAGCCTGGAATGCGTGCGCCCGCCGGAATCCGACCGCGGCCTGCTGGCGCGGATCATCATGGACGAGCTGGTCTATGGCGATTTCCGGCCGGCGTCGGTGGCGCTGCTGCAAGGCGTCGTCGAACGCCTGCGCGACGCCGGTTGCGACGCGGTCGTGCTGGGCTGCACCGAACTGCCGCTGGTGCTCAACGACGGCAACTGCGCGCTGCCGACGCTGGATTCCACCCGCATCCTGGCCCGGGCCGCGCTGCGGCGCGCGTTGCAGGGCGAGTGACACAGCCATTCATCGAAGAGACTTCCCATGACCCACCTATCGGATGACGGCGACGATGCCGGTTTTGTCGAACCCGATGTCCAGCAGACCTTCGCGCTTTTCAGGCAGATCGGATTCGTTCCGCCCCTTCACGAGTCGGACGGCGACCTGCCCGGCTACACGTTCGCGGGCCGAGCCGAGATCAAGCTTGCGACACTGAGACCGGACGAGCCGCTGGGCGTGACGTCGCCCATTCCGGAAGAAGCGAAGGAATTCTTCGTCAAGCTGGCGGATTTTCGTCAGGAAATTCAGGTCATCACGGACCCGTCCGGCACGTGGGTCTTTGAACCCGGTGCGGCGCCCGAGCATATTCCGCTCCCGGACGCGCCCGCGCCCCGCAAATCCTGGTGGAAAGTCTGGTAACGCATGGCCGCCAGCTAGCGGCCAAGCCGGAATTCCGCGTCCCCTCTTGCCCTCCCCACTATGGTTGCCTCCACTCTCGTTGCCATGCTCTGCGCACACCTGCTGTGCTTTTCGGGCATGTTCTTATTGATCAGCCGTCGCCTGCCTGGCAACAGGATGGGGATGGATTATTTTGCCGTGGGCAACCTGTTGCTGGCGTCGGCCTACATCCTGCAATTGCTGGAAGGCGGCCCGGCCTGGAGCCTGATGAGCGTGGTCAACCACATTCTTACGCTGGCGGCCCCACTGGCCTACTGGCTTGGCGCCATGCGTTTCTTTGGGCGCCAGGTTCCGCTGTGGCGTCCGTTGCTCACCTTTGCCGCGGCCTATGGCCTTGCACAATTATTGGTGCAATGGAACGCCGGCCCCGCCGCCCGCTACGCCATGCTGGCGGCGATGGCGACCATGCTGTTCTTTGCCATGACCCTGACCGTGATCTACGGCGTGCGCACGTTTGCCAAAGACCTGTACGGAGAAATGATCTTTTTCTCGCTGCTGATCGGCGGCATCTGTGTCCTGAACGCGCTGAAATTCATGAAGATCGTGGACGATGGCCTGGACGCGCTGCACATGGACAGCCGCTTCCAGATGATCTTCTACATCTACATGTCCACCCTGGCCACCATCGTGCCGCCCGCCATCGTCTGGCTGGTGCTGCGGCGGCTGACGGACAGCCTGCGCAATATCGCAGCGCGCGACCCCATGACGAACCTGCTCAATCGCCGAGGGCTGGTGGATGCGCTGAAGCAGTACTTCAACGCGCGACAGGCCGCGCCGGCCTGCCTGCTGCTGCTGGATGTGGATCATTTCAAGCGCATCAACGATACCTACGGCCACCAGGCGGGGGATGAAGTCATCTGCCAGGTGGCCGACCTGCTGCGCGCCACCGTCCGTCGCGGCGACCTGACAGGTCGTATCGGCGGAGAAGAATTCGTGGCCATCTTCCTGGATGCCGACACGCAAGGCGTCGCGTTCCTGGCCGAGCGCCTGCGTGCCAATATTGAAAGCCAGGCCATCAAGGTGGCGGGATCCGACCAATGGCTGCGCTGCACCGTCACCATCGGAATTTCGCCCCACTTCCATGGCGTGCAGGGGCTGGAAGACGCACTGCGACAAGCCGATTCCGCGCTCTACCGCGGCAAGGCGGCGGGACGCAACCGGATCGAATGGGCCGACGTCCCTTACGGCGTTGCCCCCCAACCCACTGAACCGGCCATCATGGCGTAAGTGGCGGGTTCCCTGGCAGCCAAGCCATCCAAGGCTGCCCTGAAACCCGCTCCTGTCCGCTTCACCGCTACGTGCGCGGCGCCTCGTCTTCGGCTTCCTGACGCGCTTCGAGCTCATTGCCCAGCACCTCGGCCGAATCGTCGGTGCTGGATTCCGACACCAGGGGACGGCGGGTGTGCCCCGCCGCCCGGGCGTTGTCACCCTCGTCGGGCCGTTCGGCCTGCACGGCCACATTGGCCGGCGGCGCGTAGCCGCGCTTGTCCTGCCCGAAGTACACGACCGTGTGCGGGTACGGCAGCTCGATGCCGGCGGCGTCGAAGTGCTTCTTGAGCAAGCGGTTGTAGCCGCGCTGCACCGCCCACTGCATGCCCGGCGTGGTCTTGATCAGAATGCGGATGGTCACACCCTTGTCGTTGACGGCCGTGACCCCGGCCACCGTCATCTCTTCCAGGATCTCGGGCCCCAGCACCGAATCGGTCATCAGCTCGGCAAACGCCGCACGCAGATGCTCGATGGCGTCGTCCACGCTTTCGCGGTGCGCGATGGTGTATTCGCCCAGGTGGTACGAGAAGTCGCGCATGTGGTTGGCCACCACGTCCACCGACGAAAACGGCACCAGGTGGTAGCCGCCGTCCAGCGTGCGTATGCCCACGGACCGTATCGTCATCTTCTCGACCGTGCCGAACACGCCCGCGACCTGCACCACGTCGTTCTCGTTCATGCCGTTTTCCAGCTGGATGAACACCCCTGTGATGATGTCCTGCACCAGCTTCTGTGCGCCAAAGCCGATAGCCAGGCCGACCACGCCGGCACCGGCGATCAGCGGGCCGACGTCAATGCCGATCTGCGACAGCAGCACCATCAGCGTCATCGTCACGATGACGATCAGCGCTGCATTGCGAAACAGCGCCAGGAGCGTACGTTCGCGCGCGCTGGGCATGCCCCGCCCTTCTCGCTGGCTCAGGCGGTGTTCGATGATGCTGGCGATCACGGTCCAGGCCAGCGCCGCGATCAACAGCACGATGACGATATTGAGCGTCACCTTGATCGCTGCGCCCCCGGCATCCGACGCCAGCCAGCGCGACAGGTCAAAGGCGCGCCAGGCGTCCAGGATCAGCAGCACCGCCACGATGCGGATGATCCAGCCGACCAGCTTCAGGATGGCCGGCACGTAGGCATTGACGCGCGCTTCCAGCAACGGCAGGCGCTGGCGCAGGTCGTCGGACAAACGAATGGGTTTGGCCAGAAAGGCGTTCAGCAGCACGATCAAGAGGCTGCTCACCCCGATCACCAGGAGCGTCTGCGCCGTGGCGCGGGCCATGAAAGGCAAGGCATTGGTCGGATCGACCTGGCTGACCACCAGCAAAATGGTGAAGTAGCCAATGCCCAACACATGCCATATGCGCGACAGGAAATGCAGCCGCGCCCCCAGGAACGTGGCGGCCCCCGCAGCGCGGCGGTCGAGATGCTCGCGCACGGCCTGGCGGTTCTGCCAGATGGTGCGCACGGCGTACACATAGACCGCCAGCATGATGACCATGCCGGCCAGCCGGCCCAGCGCGGGCGACAGCGTGGCCGACATCACCGGATCGATCAGCAGCGTGCCATACCCGGCCGCCGCCACGATGCGCACCAGCCAGCCATTCCAGAACCTGGCGGATGCGTCGGCCATCGGCAAGAGCCGCAGGTGCGGGTGCCGCACCGCGAACACCGTGCGGATCACCACTTTGATGATCTCGACCGACACGAAGGCGCGCAGGAATACGGCGGCCAGCGTGTCCAGCGAGCCGCGCCCGGGCGTGCCCCACAGGGCTGCCGCGCCGCCGGCCATCGCCGCCAGCACCACGACGCCCACGTCGATCGCCAGGGCCCCTATGATTGCGCCCGCCCGCCGGCCCAGCACCCGGATGGGCAATGGCGTGCCGCGCGCGGACGGGGCGGCCGGCTTGCTGCCGTGTTCCGCCACCCAATGGTCGATGCGCGTGTAGATGCGCATCGCGATCAGGCGCAACAGAAGGAAGGCGATGATCGTGGCCACCGCCGCCATCAGCAGCGGCATCAAGGCATGGCCCGCCGTGCCGCTGTCCATGCGCAGGCTGCGCCCCGAGGCCAGCGCCACCATGTCTTCCACGCCTTGCCCCATGTCGGTGGCCACGCCGGTCAGGAAGCGCTGCACGTCATCGGCCATGCGCTCCTGCAAGCCGGGCGTTGCCTGCGCGGGCGGCGCTTGCGAGGCCGCCGCGCGCGAGGCGGCCGGGTCTGTCCCGGCCGCCTGCGCACGCAGCGCATCCACCAGGGCCTTGCGCGCGTCGGGATTGTCCAGCAGATCGGCCAGCGCGGCGGGGGATAACGCGCTGGGGGAAGCGGTGTCGGCAGGCGCTGCCGCCACCGCGGCCGGCAGCAGCGGCGTTGCCGCCCTGGCATCCGCCTGCCAGGATAAAGCCACGCAACTGAGCATCATCGCCATCACCAGCGCCAGCCACGGCCTGCCTCGCCTGCGCCGCCACAGGCTGGCGGCATATTGGCGAAACGGGAAAGCGATCGATACTATCGTTGCGGATAGAACCACTAAGAAATCTCCTCTACGAACAAGATGAATCCGGCCGCACGAACCCCGGCGGCAAGCCAACATCTTGCCAGACTACAATTTCAAGCCACTCGAATCCCAGCCGGAAAACATTTTCAAACATTTTTCAGGGCCATCGCGGCGTGTCGATCCGCCTGTTATGGCAGACGCTTGCCGTGCCTGCCTGCGCTGCTCAGGTCTCCCTGGCGTGATTGACCGTGTACTTCGGGATATCGATGGTCAGGTCCTCGGCCCCCACGATTGCCTGGCAGCTCAACCGTGACTGCGGCTCGACGCCCCAGGCGCGGTCCAGCAGGTCTTCTTCGGACTCGTCCACGGCATTGAGCGTGTCGAACCCCTGGCGAACGATGCAGTGGCACGTCGTGCAGGCGCGGCTTTGCTCGCAGGCATGCTCGATCGGAATGCCGTGATCGAGCAAGGCCTCGCACAGCGACATGCCTGCCGGCACGTCCAGCACGGCGCCGGCGGGCGCGAGGTCGGGATGGGGAAGAACGGTGATTTTCGGCATGGTGTCGCCCCTGGCGAGTCTGATCGAAACAAGATCGCCAGCGTAAAGATGGCTACGCAGGGAAGGTCAAGCGGGTTCGGCGAGGCCGAACGCGGACAAGCGATAATCGCTCGACGATATTTCGCGGAGGTCGCAGTGAATTCCTTTGAGGGCAAGCCGAATCCAACGCCGCCTGCGGACACGCCGGTCCCGCAGGATCCCCTGGCATGGCAGCGACACTGGCATCAGATCCTGGATACTTGCGACGATCACCCGGACGAAGTGGCCGACGACAAAGGCGTGCCTGATCCCCTGCCGGACCTGGACCATGACTTTCGCCTGCTGTTCAATTTCTGGTCCGCCGACTGGCCCAGCGGTGCGGATGCGCGCAAACGGGCCTTCGCGATCCTGCCCCGCGGCGATCAACTGTTGGCCCGCATTGAAGATTATCTGTCGACCCCGGCCCAGGCCATCGATGCCGACCAGGCCACGATGATCTTGCGCCAGGGCGTGGCCATCACCCGGCGCGCGGGCTTCGAGGCCCCCGACCCTGCCGGCCCGGTGCGCGTGCTGGCCCGCCCG
The DNA here is from genome assembly GCF_058783235.1 of Achromobacter sp. FW305-C-28. Taxonomy (NCBI): domain Bacteria; kingdom Pseudomonadati; phylum Pseudomonadota; class Betaproteobacteria; order Burkholderiales; family Alcaligenaceae; genus Achromobacter; species Achromobacter sp. FW305-C-28. The sequence continues at coordinate 36,159 of NZ_JBYSYL010000007.1, forward strand.
GCGGTGTCCTTGAACGACGCCTATTCCCGTGCCGAATCGCCCTTTGTCGACGTGCGCGATGCGATGGATGACATGGCGGAGAACGAAGCGGGTGAAGCGGGGGCCGCGGCGTACCATTTTCTATCCGAGCCGCTGTACCGCCTGGCCACCACCTATGACGTTTCCAGCTGGATCGTCTGGCCGCTGTGCAGCCGCCTGACCGCGCCGGCCGATGACCCCACCGTGGCCGCCATGCGCTTGTGGCTGGGCGGCTGGTCGTCCGGGTGGGACGAAGATGGCCTGTTCCTGTACGACCGCAGGCAGGAATTCGGGCTGGCGCCCTGATCTCGCAGGAACAACCTGATGACGGACTCCGATCGCTCGAACGCCGGCCAGGCGGTCATGCAGCCTTGCACGCACGATGGCATTGCCGCCCAGGAAACCTGGCAGGACTGCACGGCGGCCCACGGCGGCCGCCTTCGATTGGTGCTGCTGGCGCCAGACCCGCAATCGGCGGCGCCGCTACTCGAACAGGCCGCGCGTATCGCCGATACCCTGTCCGTGCGCACCGACGCGGCTCTGCGCTACCTATGGGAAGCCGGCCGCGAACCCGCCGGCCCGGACGCGCCGCCGAACACCTTCCTGCAAGGCTTTGCGCCGTCCGACCTGGTGCTGGCCGCTGGCGGCGGCTATGTCCTGCACCTGGCGCCGCTTGACGATGCCTGGTTCATGGACGGCTACTGGCCGTCGCTGCAGTTTTCCGCGCAACACGAGCCGTTGGGCTGGGTCTGCGAGTCTTGACGCGAACCCTGAACGCATTGGGCGCGTCACCACGCGAAATCGCTACCGTCAGTCATCGGCCGGAAACGATCATTCCGTCATTCCCCGGCCATCGGCTTCAGGCTACAGTGATTGTTCACGTGGATCGAGGACGGATGGGGCATGGCCGACGCAAGCACGCTTTTGAATGACAACGCGGTATACAAGACCCTGCTGGAGTCGACCAAGGCGATTCCCTGGAAAATCGACTGGGCGTCCATGAAATTCGCCTATATCGGCCCCCAGATCGAGGCATTGCTGGGCTGGAGCGTCGACAGCTGGGTCAGCGTCGAAGACTGGGCCATGCGCATGCACCCCGAAGACCGCGAATACGTGGTCAATTTCTGCGTTTCGCAATCTCAGGCGGGCGTCGACCATGAAGCCGACTACCGCGCCCTGACCAAAGACAACGGCTACGTCTGGATTCGCGACGTCGTCCATGTGATGCGCAATGAGCAAGGCGAGGTGCAGGCGCTGATCGGCTTCATGTTCGACATCACCGAACGCAAGAAGACCGAAGAACAGTTGCTGAGCCTGCAAAAAGAGCTGGAAGCCCTGTCGTTCAAGGACGGCTTGACCAATATTGCCAACCGGCGCCGCTTTGACAGCAGTTTCGAACTGGAATGGGAACGGGCCGGCAAAGAACGCCAACCGTTGTCCATCTTGCTGCTGGACGTGGATTTCTTCAAGCAGTACAACGACTTGTACGGCCACACCCAGGGTGACAAATGCCTGGTGGATATCGCGCAGACGCTGAGCCTGGCGCTGGATGGCCCGCGCGATCTGGTGGCGCGCTACGGCGGTGAGGAATTCGTGGTGCTGCTGCCCGAGGCCGATGCCGCGACCGCCCTGAAGGTGGCCGAACGCTGCCAGCGCCTGCTGGAAAAGAAAGCCATCATGCATGCGCTGTCGCCCCACGGCCGGCGCGTTTCGGTGAGCATGGGCGCGGGCACCCTGATTCCTGACGGCAACGCCACGCGGGATGCCTTCATCAAGACCGTGGACCAAGCGTTGTACGTGGCCAAGAACAACGGCCGCAACCGCATTGAACATGTGCAGTGGGAGAGCGCGGCGCGCTAGCTGCCACGCTGGCCTGCCGCATTTTCAGGAGACCCGCATGCCCAAGTTCATCACGATCGGCTACGGAGACCAGGCCGGCTACGACCGCACCGCCGCCCCCTTGCGCGATGCCGCCCATGCGCACGATGCCGATTTGCGGCAACAAGGCGTGTTGATGGGTATTGCCGGCCCCCCGGTGCAGGTGCGCAATCACGATGCGGCGGGGGTGGAAACGACCGCGGCGCCCTACATGGCATCGGCCTTGCCGGTGGCAGGATTTGCCATCATCGAGGCGGCCGACCTGGCCGAGGCGATAGCACTGGTGTCGCGCACGCCGTGTGCGGTGGCGCAAGGGGTGGTCGAGGTTTGGCCGTTGCTGGAACCCTAGCCTGATCCCGCCCGCGGGTTGCAAATCGAAGCGTTCCTGTTCAGCGCGTTAGCCTATGCTGACCGGCCGGGGTTTCCCCACACTCTCTCAAGGAGCTGCGAATGCTGGACCATGTCGAAATCAACGTGAGCGACTTCGAGCGCAGTCGGGCGTTTTACCTGAGCGCGCTTGCGGCGATCGGATATGTGCCACGCAAGGCATTGCCTACCGGCATGGGCTTTGGCGTGGGCGAGCCGGACGAGTCGGGCGACCCGGGCGGTGAATTCTGGATTCATCCGGGCACGCCCAGCACCCCGCGCGTGCATGTGGCCTTTCGCGCCCGCAGCCGCGCCGAGGTAGATGCCTTTCATCGGGCGGCGCTGGAAGCCGGCGGCAGGGATAACGGCGCGCCCGGCCTTCGGCCGCAGTATCACCCGCATTATTACGGCGCCTTCATCCTGGACCCCGACGGCTACAACGTCGAGGCGGTCTACCACCGCCCGGCGTGATCGCCCTCACTTCTTCTTGCAGTCGATCACGCTGGCTTCGGTGATGACATTTGCATCGGACCGCTCAAATGGGTGAAACCCCAAACCCGGGCAATGCTGTTTGCGCGATGCGTCGTCCCCGTGATCGCGGCCCTTTCCCAGGGGTGCTGATTCTGGTCAACCGCTGCCCGGCGCGGTAGCGCCACGCTCAAAGCTGATCCGCCCCGAACAGCCTTAACCGCCCCAGGTCCAGCACCTGGATCTGGTTGTAGGCCAGCCCCAGGATTCCCTGGTCCGCCAGCGTCTGCAAGGCCTGGTTCACCCGCTGGCGCGACAGGCCGGTCAGGTATCCCAGTTCTTCCTGCGAGATCGCCAGCGTCAGGTCGGTGGACGGATACAGCTGCGGGTTGAACAGCTGCGCCAGGGACTGCGCCACGCGCGCATCGGCGTCCAGCAGGCGATGATTCTGGATCGAGGCGATGAACTCGCCCATCCGGTTGTTCAATTGCCCGATCACGAAGTGCGAGAACGGCAGGCTGGCAGACAGCAATGCGTGGAAGGTGTCCACCGGCACCCACAGGACCAGCGACGGCTGGATCGCAACGACGTCGTATTTGCGCAGTTCGCGCTTGATGACGCTGCCCTCGCCGAACCAGCCGCCGGGCGGCACGCCGGAAAACGTGCAAGAGCGCCCGGATTCGTTGTAGATGGCGAGCTTCAGCAGGCCGGCATGCACGCCCAGCCAGTAGTCCGACGGCGCGTTGCGGCGCGCGATCCAGGCGCCGCTGGCGACGTGGTCGGCACGCGACGTGGCCAGGACCAGGGCTTGATGCTGAGCATCCAGCGCGCCGAACCAGGCACAGGCGCCGAACAGCTCGGCAAGCGCGTTGGCGGAAACAGCGTTTGAAACATCGGGCATGGAAAGAACCGTGTAAAACTAGCAGTTGGCACGTGCGCGGAAGGTCTGTCATGCAGGCGACAGACAGGTTTCTCCGGCGACGGATACGCTACTCGCAAGCAGCGCGATACAGCAAGCGAATGCAGCACGCGACCCCGGCAAGCGAGCGGCCCCACGCGGACGGCAAGATCCGCGATTCCGATCACGCTTTCCGCACACAGGCTATCCGGGCGCGCCATGCGCCCGACAGGAGACAACGATGAGCAGCATGTTCGAACACGGCCTGGCGCGCCGGGACGCCAACTATGAGCCGCTGACCCCGGTGGATTTCATTGCGCGGGCCGCACAAGTGTACGGCCAGCGATTGGCGGTGGTGCACGGCAAGGTGCGGCGCACCTGGGCCCAGACCTATGAACGCGCGCAGCGCCTGGCCGGGGCGCTGGCGGCGGCCGGTATTGGCCGCGGCGACACGGTGGCGGTGATGCTGCCCAATATTCCCGCGATGGTCGAGGCGCATTTCGGGGTGCCGATGCTGGGCGCGGTGCTCAACACCCTGAATACCCGGCTGGATACCCCCAGCGTGCTGTTCATGCTGGGCCACGGCGAGGCCCGGGCGCTGATCGTGGACACCGAGTACGCCGACGTGGCGCAGCGCGCCCGGGCGGAATTTCCGCATCTGCAGGTGATTTCGGTGCACGATCTGGACAGCGCACCAGCGACGCTGCCGGGCGCGACGGATTACGAGGATTTCCTGGCGGCGGCCCCCGCCCGCTTCGACTGGCAGCCGCCGGCAGACGAGTGGGATGCGATTGCGCTGAATTACACGTCGGGCACGACAGGCGACCCGAAGGGCGTGGTCTACCACTACCGCGGCGCCTACCTGAACGCGGTGAGCAATATCCTGGAATGGGATATGCCCAAGCACCCGGTGTATCTGTGGACGCTGCCGCTGTTTCACTGCAATGGCTGGTGCTTCGCCTGGACGGTGGCGGCGCGCGCGGGGGTCAATGTGTGCCTGCGCAAGTTCGATCCGAAGACGGTGTTCGACCTGATCCGCAGCGAAGGCGTGACGCACTACTGCGGTGCGCCCATCGTGCAAAGCGCGCTGGCCAATGCGCCGGCCGAGATGCGGGCGGGCATCGACCACACCGTGCGCACGATGGTGGCCGGCGCAGCCCCGGCGCCCGCGGTGATCGCGAAGATGAAGGAAATCGGCTTTGAACTGACGCACGTGTACGGGCTGACCGAGGTCTACGGCCCCGCCGCCGTCTGCGCGCGCCAGGAAGCCTGGGATGCGCTCGAAGACGAGCAATTGGCCGCGCTGACCGCCCGGCAGGGGGTGCGCTACCACCTGCAGGCCGGCGTATCGGTACGCGACCCGGAGACCATGCAGGAAGTGCCGGCCGACGAGCAGACCGTGGGCGAAATCATGTTCCGCGGCAATATCTGCATGAAGGGCTACCTGAAGAACGAACGCGCCACCGAAGACGCGTTCAGCGGCGGCTGGTTTCATACGGGCGACCTGGGCGTGATGACGCCAGACGGGTATATCCGCATCAAGGACCGCAGCAAGGACATCATCATCTCGGGCGGCGAGAATATTTCCAGCATCGAGGTCGAGGACGCGCTGTACCGCCATCCCGCCGTGGCCGCGGTGGCGGTGGTGGCGATGCCCGACCCGAAATGGGGCGAAACGCCCTGCGCCTTTGTCGAACTGAAACCCGGCTGCAGCGCGACCGAGGCCGAGATCATCGCTCACTGCAAGCTGCTGCTGCCCGGCTTCAAGGTGCCGCGCGCGGTGCGCTTTGGCGAGCTGCCCAAGACGTCCACCGGCAAGATCCAGAAGTTTGAACTGCGCGCGGCGGTGGGTTCCACCCGCGCGATCGATGCCACCTGATTCCCCTTCCACACGCCAGGAGCGCTACGCCATGACGTACCAAGCCCCCGTGAAAGACATGCTGTTCGTGCTGAACCACCTTGCGGGCCTGCCGCAGGTGGCGGCGCTGCCGGAATACGCCGAAGCCACGCCGGACACTGCCCAGGCAGTGCTCGAAGAGGCCGCGACCTTTGCCGCCGATGTGCTGGCGCCGCTGAACCACCCTGCCGACCGCGAGCCCAGCGCCTGGAAAGACGGCGCGGTGACGACGGCGCCGGGCTTCAAGCAGGCGTTTCGCCAGTACGCCGAGGCCGGCTGGCAGGGCATGACGCATCCCGAACAGTACGGCGGCCAGGGCCTGCCGGGCCTGTTGGGCGCACCTTGCGCCGAAATGCTGAACGCGGCCAACCTGTCGTTCGCGCTATGCCCCTTGCTGACCAACGGCGCAATCGAAGCGCTGCTGACGGCCGGTTCGCCCGAGCTGCGCGAACGCTACATCGGCCCGATGATCTCGGGTCAGTGGACCGGCACGATGAACCTGACCGAACCGCAGGCAGGTTCCGACCTGGCCTTGCTGCGCAGCCGCGCGCAGCCGGTAGGCGACGGCAGCTACCGGATTTCGGGCACCAAGATCTTCATTACCTACGGCGAACACGACCTCGCCGAGAACATCGTGCACCTGGTGTTGGCGCGCCTGCCCGATGCCCCCGAGGGCGTGAAAGGCATTTCACTGTTCCTGGTGCCCAAGTTCCTGGTGAACGAAGACGGCACGCTGGGCGCGCGCAATGATGTGACCTGCGTATCGATCGAGCACAAGCTGGGCATCAAGGCCAGTCCCACCGCGACGCTGCAGTTCGGCGATGCGGGCGGCGCCATCGGCTACCTGGTGGGCCAGGAAAACCGCGGGCTGGACGCCATGTTCATCATGATGAACGCGGCCCGCTTTGCCGTGGGCGTGCAGGGCATCGCGGTGGCCGACCGCGCCTACCAGCACGCGCTGGCCTATGCCGCAGACCGCGTGCAGAGCCGTCCGGTGGACGGGTCGTCGCGCGAATCCGTGACCATCATCCATCACCCCGACGTGCGCCGCATGCTGGGCACGATGCGTGCGTTGACCGAAGCGGGCCGTGCGCTGGCCTACTACACCGCCGGCCACGCCGACCTGGCCCACGCCAGCGCCGACCCGGCCGCCCGCGCCCGCCACCTGGCGGTGCAGGAATTCCTGGTACCGATCGTCAAGGGCTGGTGCACCGAGGCGTCCATCGACGTGGCCAGCCTGGGTGTGCAGGTGCACGGCGGCATGGGCTTCATCGAAGAGACCGGCGCCGCGCAGTACTACCGCGACGCCCGCATCCTGACCATCTACGAAGGCACCACCGCCATCCAGGCCAACGACCTGGTCGGCCGCAAGACGCTGCGCGACGGCGGTGCGGTGGCGCAGGCCCTGATCGACGAGATCCGCCAGACGGAAGAAGCGCTGCAAGCGCGCAGCGAGCCGGCCGCCCGGCTGGTACTGACGCCGCTGCGCCAGGGCCGCCTGGCGCTGGCCAACACGGTGGACTTCGTGGTGGCCAATGCTGCCGCACACCCCAACGCCGTGTTCGGCTCGGCCGTGCCCTACCTGCTGCTGGCCGGCACCGTGCTGGCGGGCTGGCAGATGGCGCGCGCGCTCTTGGCGTCGCTGGACCACCAGGCCGAAGACCCGGCCTTTCACCAGGCCAAAATCGCCACGGCCCAGACCTACGCACTGCACAAGCTGACGCAGGCGCCGGGGCTGGCGGCGGTGGTGGCGGGGTCGATCGAGTACGCGGTCCAGCCCTGAATCGACCCGATCGTCTCCCCCCAAAGACCGCCATGGCGGTCTTTTTTCATGGGCGACAGCGCGGTTAAACATATAACTAAAAAGAATAAATAAAAGAAATAAACATATCTAAAATTATTAAGCGGACACTGCCCGCAGGCAAGACGCCAGCCGTATCAAGGCGTAGTACAGGACCCTTCCCCATGCTTCGCAAGCTGTTTTCCGCCGCCCTCATCGCCACCGCTTTCGCCGTTGCCCCCGCCCATGCCGCACCGCCCGCGCTGGAAATCGGCTACCTGCCGATCCTGCCGGATGCGCAGTTGTTCGTGGCGCTGGAAGAAGGCACCTTGCAGGCCCCGGGCGCCCCCGCCCCCAAGCTGGTGCAGTTCCAGAGCGGCCCCGCGCTGACGCAGGCGCTCCTGGCCGGCCAGCTGGACGTGGCCTACGTCGGCATCGGCCCGGCGCTGGTGGCCAGCGCCAAGGGCGCCGGCATCAAGGTGGTGGCGTCCAACATCGTGGAACAGGTGAACGTGGTGGCGCTGGGCGCGCTGGCGCCGTATTTCGCGTCGGGAGATCCGGCCACCGCCTTTGCGCGCTTTGCCAAGGACAAGGGCAGAAAGCCCGTCATCGCCAGCTACCCCAAGGGCGCGGTGCCCGAAGCCGCGCTGCAATACTGGCTGCGCAAGCAGATCAAGGCCGATCCGGCCAGCCTGGAACTGATCTACCAGGGCGAAGCGCAGATCCAGCAGTCGCTCCTGACAGGCGCCATCGACGGCGCGGCCATTCTGGAGCCCACCGTGACCACGGTGCTGACGCGTGCGCCGGAATCACGCGTGGTGGCGCGCGGCTCGCAGCTGTTTCCGAACCAGCCCGGCGCCGTGCTGCTGGTGCGCGACAAGCTGATCGCCGATCACCCCGAGGTGGTGCAGCAGCTGGTCAACGCCCAGTTGTCCGCCACGGCCCTGCTCAAGAACGACCCGGCGCGCGCCGCGGGCCACGTGCAGAAATACGTGGGCGGTGGCCGCCTGGACCGCGCCCTGGTGGAAAAGGCCATTCGCAGTTCGCACGACCAGTTCGTGGCGGACCCGCACGCCATCGTCGACGCCACCGCCGAGCTGCAGACCTTCCAGGCCAGCCTGGGCACGGTCGAAGCGCCGCCGGTGGACGTGAAGCAATTGTTCGACACGCGCTTCTTTGACAAGGCCGCCAAGCCATGAGCCAGACCGCCCAGGCCCATGCCGCCCCGGTGGCGGGCACGCGCGGCGAAACGCCGCCCTGGCACGCCGCCGCGCGCCGCGCCGCCTACGGCATTGCGGGGCTGACGATCTTCATCGGCATCTGGAAGGCCGCGCTGATCTGGCAGTGGGCGCCCCCGGGCACCCTGCCCGACCCGTTCGCGCTGCCCGCCACGCTGATGCAGGAATGGCAGTCGGGCCGCTTGCTGCCCGCCATCGGTTCAAGCCTGGTGCATTATTTCTGGGGCCTGGCGGCGGGCACGGCGCTGGGCTTTGCCGTCGGCCTGGCCGCGGCCACGCTGCCGCGCTTTGATTTGATGCAAGCCTATCTGGCGCGCATCCTGCGGCCGATTCCGCCGCTGGCCTGGGTGGTGTTCGCCATCGCCTGGTTCAAGGTCAGCCATGCCGGGGCGGCGTTCGTGATCGCCATCGGCGTGTTCTGGGTGAACTACTTCGCGACCTACAGCGCGGTGCGCAACGTGGACCCGCGCTTCTATGAGCTGGCGCGCGCCTTCGGCCACGGGGGTTACGTAGCGCGTGCGTTGACCGTGACGCTGCCCGCCATTGCCCCCGGCGCGCTGTCGGGCGTGCGCACGGGCATCGGCCAGGCCTGGATGACGCTGATCGCCGCCGAACTGCTGGGCGTGCCCGGCATGGGCCAGGAAATGAACGCCGCCGCGGGCGTGGGCGCCTACGACGCGGTGGTGGTGTACATGCTGATCATCTCGCTGGTCTACACGATCTGCGACCTGGCGTTTTCCGCTGTCGAAGGCAAGGTGCTGCAATGGCGTCCGTAATTGAGTTTTCCAAGCTGTCCTACCAGCACCCCGGCGCGGCAACGCCCGTCATCCAGGGCCTGTCGCTGGATATCGAGGCCGGCAGCTTCGTGGCAGTGGTGGGCGGATCGGGCGTGGGCAAGTCGACGCTGCTGCGCGCCGCGGCCGGACTGGCCGAGCCCGCTTCGGGCGAAGTGCGCTTTCAGGCGCCGGCGCGGCCCGGACGCCGCAGCCGCGCGGTGGTGTTCCAGGACAGCCGCCTGATGCCCTGGCGCACGGTGGGCGGCAATGTCGGCTATGGGCTGGAAGGCCTGGGCCTGGATCGCGCGGAGCGCCAGCGCCGGGTCGACGCGGCGCTGCAACTGACCGGCCTGGCCGACTACGGCCGCCGCTGGCCGCACCAGTTGTCTGGCGGCCAGGCGCAACGCGTGGGCATCGCCCGCGCGCTGGCGGTCAAGCCCGACCTGCTGCTGATGGACGAACCCTTCAGCGCGGTCGACGCCATTACCCGCCGCAACCTGCAGCAAGAGCTGATCCGGGTATGGCAGGCGTCGGGCGCGGCCGTATTGTTCGTGACGCACGACATCGAAGAAGCCGTGTTCCTGGCCGACAAGGTCGTGGTGCTGGGCGGCTGCCCGGCCAACATCGCCGGCAACTACGCCATCGACCTGCCCCGCCCGCGCGACCGCGCCGATCCGGCGTTTGCGCGGCAGGTGGCGGCGATCTCGCATACGCTGGAACACCACTGAACGGCGGCGGCACCGGCCGGCCCGCTCGCCGCATTCAAGCCCACTTCACCCGCGGGACGTCGCGCAGGCCGCCGGCAGGGCCGCCTTGCGCGGCAAGGTCACGGCCCAAAATACGGCGGCCACCAGGCCCAGTCCCGCACCCAGACCGCATACGCCCAGCCAGCCGGCATGCGCATAGACGTAGGTCGACGCAATCGACCCCAGGCCGCTGCCCACCGCATAGAACATCATGTAGCCGCCCACCAGCCGGCTGTGCGCCTGCGCGCCGATGCTGAAGATCATGGTCTGGTTGGTGACGTGCAAGGCCTGCGCGGCAATGTCCAGCAGCAGCACGCCCAGCGCCAGCGCCCACAGGCTCTGGTCCAGGAACGCAATGGGTATCCAGGCCAGGCACAGCAGCGCCAGCCCCGCCCCCGTGGTGCGCTGGCCCAGGCCACGGTCGGCCAGTCGGCCGGCGCGCGCCGCCACCAGCACACCGGCCACGCCCACCAGCCCGAAGGCGCCCACGGCGGTATGCGTCAGGGAATGCGGCGGCGCGCTCAGAGGCAGCACCAACGCCGTCCAGAAAGCGCTGAAGCTGGCGAACATCAGCAGTGCGATCACGCCGCGCACCTGCAGCACGCGCTCGGTCGCCAACAACGTGAACAGCGAGCGCAGCAGCGCGCCATAGCCCAGGCCGGCCGTCGCCAATTCACGGCGCGGCAGCCAGCGCGCCAGCACCAGCGCCAAGGCGGCGGCCAGCACGGCCGACACCAGGTACACGGCGCGCCACCCCCACAGGTCGGCAACGGCGCCGGCCAGCGTGCGCGCCAGCAGCAGGCCGATCACCACCCCACCCTGCGCCGCCCCGACCACCCGGCCACGTTCGGCCGGAGCGGCCAGGGCGGCCGACAGCGCCAGCAGGCCCTGCGTCATGGCCGTGCCGAGCAGGCCCAGCGCCAGCATGCCGGCCAGTAGCCAGGGGGAATTCGTCGCCCCGGCCACCGCCGCCAGCGCCAGCACCAGCAGGCCCAGTTGCCCGAGCATCAGGCGGCGCCGGTCCAGCAAGTCGCCCAACGGCACCACCAGCAGCAGCGCAAGCGCGCAGCCCACCTGCGTGGCGGTGACCACGATGCCCACCGCCCCTTCGTCCAGGCCGAATTCACGGCCCATGGCGTCCAGCAAGGGCTGGGCGTAATACACGTTGGCCACGCTCAGGGCACAGGCCACGGCCAGGAGCAGCACCAGGGCGGTGGGCAGGCGGGTGGCGGACGGGGGGTCGGATCGTTCTGGCATGTTGGCCTCAATTGGTTTCATAACAAAACCAGAATGCTAGGTCTTAAGGTTTTATAATGCAACTACAAATTCGCGATTTACGTTGACGTTCAACCGAAGGGCCGCACGCCCTTCCCCAATGCCGCATCGGCCGGCAAAGGTCCGCACGACATGGTCAAACGCACCAGCCTTGAAGGCGCCTGCTGTCCGGTGGCGCGCTCGCTCGACGCCATTGGCGACTGGTGGTCGCTGTTGATCGTGCGCGATGCGTTCGACGGCCTGCGCCGCTTTGGCGAATTCCAGAAAAGCCTGGGCGTGGCCAAGAACATCCTCAGCGATCGCCTGCGCACGCTGGCCGCGCACGGCATCCTGGCCACGGTGCCGGCCTCGGACGGCAGCGCCTACCAGGAATACGTGCTGACGGAAAAAGGCCAGGCACTGTTTCCCGTCATCGTCGGCCTGCGCCAATGGGGCGAAGACCACTACTACGGCCCCGCCGAAGCCCATTCCCAACTGATCGACCGCAAGCGCGGCCAGCCCGTCAAGCGGCTGGAAATCCGCGCCCAGGATGGGCGTTTGCTGGGGCCGGACGACACGCTGGTGCAGAAGGTCGACAGCTGATTGCCTGGATGCAATGCGGGCGCAATGCACACTCGGCTAAGCCGCTGCCGTGCCCGGCCAATGTCCCGTCGCCAGGGCCGTCGGCGAATAGCTGTTGAAACGCCAGCGCAGGGCCAATGCCCCGGGGCGCGCGCGCACCCGCTGCACATGCACCCGCCACAGGCGCTCCGCGCCTTCGAAGGCAGCGATCTCCGGGCTGTCCAGCACCACCTCGGCGCGGCCCGACAACTGCAGCACGTCGCCGCGTTCGAAGTCGATGAACAGCAGGCCGGCGCGCGGATTGATCACCAGGTTGCCCAGCGTATTGAAGAAGCGGTTGCCGGAGAAATCCGGAATCGTCAGCGTATTGCCATCGACCCGCACAAAGCCCGGCTTGCCGCCGCGATGGGACACATCGACGCGGCGTCTGGCGTCGTCGGTGTCGGCATAGCTGGTCACGAACAGGGTGTCGGCTTGCGCGATGAGCGCGCGGTCGGCCTCGTTCAATGCCGCACGCTCATGCCCCGCGCCGGGAAAGCGCAGCGCGGGCGAACGCGAGAAGTAGAATTCGCGCGCCTGGATGTATTGCGGGCAGTTGCCGAAGGACTCGCCCACCGAAATATCGAAGCGCTTGCCGTCCCAGGCACGGATCTGTCCGTTCATGCGGTTGCGGCGGCGCGAGTGCAGTTCGATACCCAGCAAGGCGATGGCCTGCCCTTCCCCCAGGCCTTCGGACAGCGGATCATCGGCGTCGGGCACGGCCGCCACGCGCAGCGTCGTCGGGTCCGGCGAGCGCAGAAAGCCAGGTTCTCCTTCCAGCACGCCGGCCCACGGATCGCCCTGCGCATCGACCGCACCGGCCACCACGAAGGGCAACTGCTCGAAGAAGGTCCGGTGCTGGTCGGGCATGTAGTCGCGAATCACCTTGGCGCCGACTTGCGCCATGCGCTCGGCCATGCCGATGTGGGCCTGCAATTGGCGTTCGCCGGCATGCCAGGGCGCGGCGGGGGCCGGGTCTGTGACAGTGGCGTTGGCGTTGGCGGTCATGGTGGGTTCCTTGGCGGTATCAGGCGCTTGGCCGCGGTATCAGGCTGCCAGCAGCCCGACGGGCGTGGTCACCATCGGCACGAAACCCGGCAAGGCCTCGATCCGCGCCAGCCACGCGCGCACCTGCGGATACGCCGCCAGCGACACATTGCCTTCGGGTGCATGCGCCACATAGGCATAGCAGGCGACATCGGCAATGGTGGGCGCGGCGCCCGCCAGGTAGCCAGTGGCGGCCAGTTCGTGTTCCATCACGGCCAGCAGCGCGTGGGCCCGCGTCAGCGTGGCCGGCACGTCATAGGGCGCGCCAAACACGGTGACCAGGCGCGCCGCGGCCGGGCCGCCGGCCAACGGACCGGACGCCGCCGACAGCCAGCGCTGCACCGCGGCCGCGCCCACGGCGTCTTCGGGCAGCCAGGCCTGGCCGTTGTAGCGCTTGCACAGGTACACCAGGATGGCGGTCGAATCCGCCACCACCACGCCGTCGTCGTCGATGACCGGCACCTGGCCGAACGCATTCAGCGTCAGGAAGTCAGGCTGCTTCTGCGCGCCGCTGCGCAAGTCCACCTCGACCACGCGGTGCGGCACCTGCAACAGGGACAGCATCAGCGCAACGCGGTGGGCGTGGCCAGACAGGGGAAAGCTGTAGAACGTCAGGGAAGCGGAGGACATGGCGCAATCTCAAGAATGGAAACAGGCTTCCATCTTGAACCGGCCCGGCCCGCCAGAGAACCGCCAGCGGGCGCAAGACACTATTGCGAAAAAAAGTCGGTATCGGCAATCACCCCGGCAGCGCCGCCAGGTCTCGCCGCAACGCGTCGACGCAGAAATCGACGAAGCTGCGGACCTTGGCCGAACTTTTTCGGCCTTCGGGGTAGACGACGTGCACCGGTATCGGCGGCAGTTCGTAGTCGCGCAGCACCACTTGCAGCGCGCCGCTGGCCAGGTGGTGGGCCACTTGATAGGACACCACCTGCGTCAGGCCCCAGTCTTCGCAGGCTGCCTTGATCGCCCCCTGGAACGAGGTGACCGTCAGTTGCGAGGCCATCGGCAGGCGCCGCGGCTGGCCGTCCTGCAGGAAACGCCACTGCGGCCCGCGGCCTTCCATGGCGGCCGTGATGGTGCAGAACTGCGCCAGCGCGTCGGGCGTGTCCGGCGCGCCGAAACGCTGCAGGAACGCGGGCGAGGCGCACACCACGCGCCGCACGTGACCCACCGAGATGGCGGTCAGCGACGAGTCGGGCAGCGCGCCGATGCGCACGGCTACGTCCACGCCTTCATCCAGCAGGTTCACCACGCGGTCCACCAGCAAGGCGCGCACCGAGACCTCGCGATGTTCGCGCAGGTAGCCCAGCACGGCAGGCATGACGTGCAGCTCCCCAAACAAGGATGGCGCGGTGATGTGCAACGACCCGCGCGGCGCGGCCATGGCGCCGGCGGCCGCGTCGTCGGCCTGGTCGACGTCTTCGAGAATGCGGCGGCAGTCCTGGGCGTAGCGCTCGCCGGCTTCGGTCAGGCGCAGGCTGCGGGTGGTGCGCACCAGCAGCAGCGCGCCCAGCCGGCGTTCCAGCGCGGAAACGCTGCGGGTGACGGCGGGGGCCGACATGGCCAGGCGGCGGGCGGCGGCGGCAAAGCTGCGGGCTTCGGCCACGGCCAGGAACACGCTCATTTCGTGGAATCGGTTCAAGGCGTCGTGCCTCCGTGATGGCGTAGCGGCTCGTCAGGCCGAGAGGGGCCGTGGCTGGACGGCGGACGAGACATTGCTGGCCGACAGGTACGGCGTGGCGGGCAAGGCGGCGACGCTGTCGCGCACGCATTGGCGCACGATGTCTGCCAGGGCCGCGGCGACGGGGCCGGGTTGACGCTGAGCGCCGTACAGCGACAGCGTGAGGCTGGGCAACGGCGGCAGGCCCAGCTCACCCGGTGCCAGTACCCGCAGGCCGGCAGGCAGGCCAAGCGGCGTGCGCACCATCAGCCCCAGGCCGGCGCTGACCGCCGCCCACAGGCCCGCCAGGCTGGGGCTGATGAAGGCCGACGTCCAGGCGATGCCGGCGCGGTCCAGCGCGTCGGTGGCGCGGCTGCGAAAAAGGCACGGCGCCTCGAAAGCCACCAGGGGCAAGGCGCTGCCGGCGCCGGCCCAGGCCAGGCGGGACGCGCCCGGCCCGATCCAGCACATCGGCAGTTCCGCCAACCGCGTTGCGTGCGGCGGCGACGCATCGACATCCCACGCCAACGCCAGGTCCAGCTCGCCCGCGGCGATACGTTCGAGCAGGTCGGCATTGCGCGCCACGCGCGCTTCGATGCGGACCTGCGGGTGCGCGCGCGCAAACTGGCCCAGTACCTGCGGCAGCAGGATTTCACCGAAGTCCTCTTGCAGACCCAGGCGCACCTGGCCCTGCAACTGCGCGCCGCGCACCGCCACGGCGGCCTGGTCGTTCAATTCGAGTAGCCGGCGCGCGTAGGCCAGCATGGTCTCGCCCGCGTCGGTCAGCGCCAGGCCTCGGCCGGCCTTGCGCAGCAGCGGCACCCCGGCCTGGTCTTCCAGCTTTTTCAACTGCGCGCTGACGGCGGACGTGGATCGCCCAAGCCGGTCGGCCGCGCGGCCGAAGCTGCCCAATTCGACGCCGGCCACGAAGCTGCGCAGCACGTCCAGGTCAAAAGTGATCGATCGCATGATCGTCCTGTTTTTCAAAACTTTCAGTTAAATATTTCCTGATTTTCAGAACCATCTTACGAGCGCAGACTGAGACGCGTCAATCGTGCCTGGAACACGCCATGTCTCTGTCCACCTTGTCCGCCTCGGCCACCCTGCCGGTCTCGCTCCCCCTTCGCCCGCCCCATCGCTGGAAAGTGTTGGCGGTGGGCGTGGCCGCCAATGCGGCGTTTTCGGCCGCCGCGGCCGGGCTGCCCGCCACGGCCGTCTTCATGCGCTCGGGCTACCGCCTGGACAACGACCAGTTGGGCCTGGTGCTCGGCCTGATGGGCCTGGGCGTAGCGCTGTTCGAACTGCCTTGGGGCATGCTGGCCGACCGCTGGGGCGACCGGCCCGTGCTGCTGGGCGGCCTGGGCGCCACGGCGGCGGCGCTGGCCTGGATGAGCGTGTTTGCCGCCCCCGCGCACGGCGTCGCGCCGGCTTTGTGGCTGCTGGCGCTGGGCCTGCTGCTGGTGGGCGTGATGGGCGGCAGCGTCAACGGCGCCAGCGGCCGCGCGGTGATGGCGTGGTTCGACGAGGGCGAGCGCGGCCTGGCCATGAGCATCCGCCAGACCGCCGTGCCGCTGGGCGGGGGGCTGGGCGCGCTGGTGCTGCCGTGGCTGGCGTCACAGATCGGCTTTGCGGCGGTGTTCGGGCTGCTGGGCGGGCTGTGCGCGGGGGCTGCGCTGTTGACGCTGGGATGGTTGCGCGAACCGGATCGGGCGTCGGTCAAACCGGCTCGCGCCGCGATTGCTGGCCGTGGGCTGAACGGTGTTTCCCCTGCTGGCGCGCCCCCCGCCCAAGCCACATCGTCCAACGCGCCCCCTGCCACGCACCCGGCGCCATCCAGCCCGCTGCGCGATGCTCGCGTCTGGCGGGCCGCGCTGGCCATCGGCCTGCTGTGCAGCCCGCAATTCGCGGTGCTGACGTTCGCCACGGTATTCCTGCACGACTACAGCGGCGCGGGCATCGCCACGCTGACCGCGGTGATGGTGGCGGTGCAGGTAGGCGCGATGGTGGCGCGCATCGCCAGCGGCCGCTGGACCGACCGCCGCGGCAACCGCCGCGCCTACCTGCGCGGCTGCGTCTGGCTGGGTTTCGCGTTGTTCGCCGCGTTGGCCGGCGTCGCGTGGGCCGTGCGTGACACGGCCACCGATCCCGCCGCAGTCGCGGCGGTGGCCGTGCTGCTGGCGGTGGCGGGCATCTGCGTATCGGCCTGGCATGGCGTGGCCTATACCGAACTGGCCACGCTGGCCGGCGCACAGCGCGCCGGCACCGCGCTGGGTCTGGCCAATACCTGCGTCTATCTAGGGCTGTTCCTGACGCCGCTGGTGTTGCCGCACCTGGTGGCGGCGTCGTCCTGGTCGCTGGCGTGGGGAGTGGCGGGCGGGTTGATGCTGGCGGCGCTGCCGTTGCTGCCGCGAACGGCGCGAGATCTGCCGCCTGAACCTTAGCCCTTGAACTCCTGCCGCAACCAGGCCAGGAATGCCTTGACCGGCGGATGCCGTTCCCGCCCCGGTGCGCACAGCGCGGTGTAGGCAGCGCCCGGCACGCTGACCTGGGGCCGCAGCGGCACCAGCGTGCCGGCCTTGACGCTGTCGGACACCATCACCGAGCTGGCCAGCACCAGCCCCTGCCCCGCAATGGCGGCCTGCAACGCGTAGTGCTCTTCCTCATAGGCGTGCACCACGGCCGGCCTGCGCCACGCCGGCAGCCCGGCCGCCGCGCACCATTGCTGCCAACCTTCTTCATACAACGCGGAATCACGCCAGCGTACGGTCACCAGCGCGGGCCGGGTCCGGCCTGCGCGCTGCGCCTGCGCCACCACTGCCGGCGCGCCATAGACGCCAAACCATTCCTGCAATGCGCAGGCCGCGTGCAGCGCCGGATAGCGCCGGCTGCTGTAGCGGATCGCCACGTCGACGCTGGCGTCCTGCAACAGGTCGATGGTGTCGGCCTGCGCCAGCAGGCGCAATTGGTACTGCGGATAGGCCTGGTAGAAGCGCCCCAGCCGCGGCACCAGCCACAGGGCCGCGAAGGAATGCGTGGTGGACAGCGTCAGCGCCCCCGCCGCACTGGCTGGGCGCAGCGCGTCGAGCGTCTGCGCGATATCGAGCAAAGCGCCGTGCGCGCTGGCGAACAGGCGTGCGCCGCTGTCGGTCAGGCGCACGCCCTGCGGCACCCGGTCGAACAGCGCCACCCCCGCGTGGCGTTCCAGCGCCTTGATCTGGTGCGACACCGCCGTGGGCGTGACAGACAGCTCGGCCGCGGCCAGCTTGAAGCTGCGCAGCCGCGCGGCGGCTTCGAACGTGCGCAGCGCCGTGACGGGCAATGAGGCGAACATGAGGGGGTCCTTGTGGATGAATTCAATTCATCGTAGGCGAGAAATGCTCGTTTGTCGCGGCCCGGGCAGGTGCCTACAGTGGGGATACGGCTGGGGTGGCCTTGCCGGCCTGCCCGCCTTTCCTTCATTCGAGGCACTGAACATGAATTCAAATCATCATTTGAAGTTATTGATCCTGGCAGGGAGCCCGCGCCGGGACGGCAACAGCGCCGCCCTGGGTGCCGCCGCCCAACGCGGCGCACAAGCGGCGGGCACGTCAGCCACGTTGCTGTTCCTGGACGACTACATCAAGGGCTTTCTGCCCGACCTGCGCCACGCGTCGGCGCCCGATGACCGCTATGCCGAGCTGTTCCTGGAACACTACCTGCCTGCCGACGGCGTGTTGTTCTGCACGCCGCTGTATTGGTATGGCATGTCGGCCCAGACCAAGGCGTTCTTTGACCGCTCGTTCACGCACTATGCCGGCACGGGTCCGGAGCCCGGGCGGATCAAAGCAGCCATGGCCGGCAAGCGCCTGGGCCTGGCGGTGGCGTCGGAAGAAACCTATCCCGGCGCGATGCTGGGCGTGGTGCACCAGTTGCAGGAATTTGCCCGCTACACGCATGCGGACTTCGTCGGCTGCGTGCACGGGTCGGGCAACACCCGCGGCGAGATCGCGGCAGACCCGCGCCACCCGCTGCTGGCCGCCCAGACCCTGGGCGCCGAGTTCTTCACGCGGAAATACTCGGACTACCGGCTAGAGACGCCACGCAGTCGCAACGTATGGGCGTCGCCCCCGCCAGCCGACGCTCGCCCCGCATGAGCCAGCCCAACGCGATGGGCCAGAGCGTATCGCGGAAACGTTCGTGGAAGAAGGCGAAATGGCCAATGGCCTCCAGCCCCAGCGAGGCGGGCGCCAGCCGCAGATGGGTGCGCGCGCTGCCCGTGAAATAACCCAGCAACCGGCCGATGGCGGCTTCGGTGCCGAATTCGTCGTCGGTCACGCTCAACGCCAGGATGGGCGCCGTGATCGCCGCCATCGCGGCCACCCGGCGTGCGCCTGCTGGCCCGCCGCGCGTCTCGAAACGCGGGCCCATGAAGCTCCAGTCCCGCACCACGCCGCGTGGCGTGTCTTCCAGCCAGCCCAGCCGGCGTCCCGGGAAGTAGCCCAGGCCAGCAGCCAGCAGCGGCATGGCCACGTGCCATTTGGCCAGCATGCGCAGGCGATGCCCTGCGGCGTAATCGCGCCAGTAGGCGTATTGCGCGCCCATGGTGAAGATGCGGCGCAAGCCCTGCGCGGACGGCGCCAGGCCCGTGACGAAGCCGCCGATGCTGTGCGCCACCACGTCCACGGGCTGGCCTGGAAAATGCGCCGCGACAAAGCGCAGCACCGCTTCGAAGTCCTGCTCGCCCCAGTCCATCCACGAGGCCTGGAACCCCCGCAGGGAATCGGGACGCGACTCGCCGATGCCGCGATAGTCGTAGGTGACGACGTCGAAGCCGTGCTGGTACAGGTAGGCGGCGAAGCGGGCGTAGTAGCGGCAGCGCACGGAAGTGGCCGCGTTGATGACGACGACGGGCCGTCGGGCTGCCCCAGGTTCAGCGTCATCAGGCCGATTCCCATCAGGCCGGATGGCGTCGAACCAGGCCGCCTCTGGATCGGCGCCGCTCGCGGCCGCATCCGCATGGCGCCACACATAGCCCCCCAGCGCCACCCCATCCGCGGCACGCAAGGTGATGCGTTGAGCTTCCATTTTCACATTCCTTTTTATCAATCGATAAAGCAAAGAAACCCATCGAATGACTCGATTAAAGCCGTGCAAAACACCTGCTTCAACCGATTATTCGTTGCTCATCACATGATTTACAGGAATGTCTGAAGCCCCCATGGCGCGGGCGGCCGACCGGTTCATCACCCCGGGCGGACTGCCGTAGACCTGCTTGAATACCCGCGTCAGATGGGCCTGGTCCGCGAACCCGACCGCCGCCGCGGCCTGCGCCAAGGGCAAGCCACCGCGCAGCAGCGCACGGGCGCGCGCCACCCGCCAGTTGCGCAGCCATGCCTGCGGCGGCAGACCATAGCGCCGCGCAAACTGCTTGACCAGCGTGCTGCGGTGCTTGCCTTCGGCCTGCGCCAGCGCCTGCAGGTCCGGCGCGCAGGCCGGATCGGACCGCATGCGCTCGAACAGCAGCGCGCAGACATCCGGTTCGGTCGAACCCGTTGCCCCGCCCCCGTCCGTCCCCTCGCTGGACGGCTGCCCATGCGCGGCCAGCAAGGCGAACAACGCTGCCGACAAGCGGCCGCGGCGCACGGCGTCGCCGGTTTCGTCCGGCGCCAGCGCCGCCAGCCATTGATCGCACAGCGCCGCGTCGCGGATGACCGGCCCCGGCAACGCCAGGCCGTTCTCACGCAACGCCCATGCATGATCCCGAAACCAGGCTGGCTCGATATACGCCATGCGATACGCCAGCAAGCCCGCCGAGGTGCCGCCGGTATGCACCTGCCCGGGCGCGATCACCACCAGGTCGCCCTCGCCCGCCTCGAAGGCAGCACCGCGCACGGTGAAGGTACAGCGCCCCTGGGCGATGGCGCCGATGGACCAGGCGTCGTGAAAGTGGGCGTCGAAACGGTAGGCGCGCAGGTCGGCAATCAGCACGTCGCCGGGCAGGCCCGCGCCGCAATGCCAGATATGTTGGGAAACCGCCATCGAAAGACCGCCAGCAAAAAACAGGGCACGCCACCGCGAGGATGACGGCGGCTAGCCGAAATAGTCGGCATCCGACGCCAGCGAGCGCGCCAGCAGCCAGGCATTGCGGGGATTTTCGCCCACCCGGCGGATGGCGTAGGGCCACCAGTCGGCGCCGAACGGCAGATACACCCTGACGTTATAGCCCAGCCGACGCAGCGTCAGCTGCCAGTCGGGCCGCACACCGTAGAGCATCTCGAATTCAAAGGCATCGGGCGCCCAGCCGCGCTCGCGGGCCAGCGCCATGATGGCGCCGGCCAGGCGGTCGTCGTGGGTGCCGAACACCGGCAGACAGCCGGCCTCGCGCGCAGCGGGCGACAACATGATGGACGCGGCGTCCAGATAGGCGTGGTCGATGCCCGCGCGGCCCGCGTGGTCCAGCGCGCGCTCCGGAAAGGCCCCCTTCACCAGCCGCAGCGAGGTGCGCTGGCCGATCGCCCAGGCCAGGTCTTCGGGGGTGCGGCGGCGTCGCGCCTGCAAGGTCAGGCCGATGGGCAGGCCTGCCGCCAGCAGCGTGCGGTGCAGCGCGCAGGTACGGTCACGGATGGCCGAGTCTTCCATGTCCAGCACCACCCAATCGCGGCCGCCGGCCGCCGCCTGGCGCGCGCTGTCGGCGATGCGCCGCGCGTTGCCCGCCCCCAGCGCGTCGTCGCGCATGTAGCCAATGGCGGTGGGGTCGATGGAGACGTGCACATCCAGCCCCGCCTGGCCCAGGGCCGTTGCCGCCTCGATCGCCTGGCGCACGTTGTGCTCGATGGCGGCCGGGTCGGCCACGTATTCACCCAGGTAGAACAGCGACGCGCGGATGCCGTGCGCCTCGCGCAGCCGGACGGCGGTGCGCACCGCCTGGGCGATGTCGGCGCCGCCGACGAAGCGCCGCGCCAGCGAGGTCCGGGCGGCCAGGCCGCGCATGGCCCGGCCGATGCCCGGGCTGCGCGCCAGCGTGATGGCGGTTTTCTGGAATAGGCTCATGGGCGCTCCGTGCGAAAAGCGCCACTATGGAAGGGCCGCGCGGGCCTGTCTTGAACAGGAGTGAATCCCGCGCGGCGTGCACCGATTGCGTCAGACCTTGCCGGCGGCCAGCCCCGCCGCCCGGCCGCGGCCGAACAAGGGGCGCTGCACCGTCTGCGCCAGCAACACCCCGGCCAGCGTCACCGCCCCGCCCAGCAGGTGATAGCCGTGCAGTTGTTCGCGCAGCAGCACGAAGGCAGCCAGCGCGGTAAACAGCGGCAGCAAGTTGATGAAGATGCTGCAGCGGTTGGGCCCCAGGCGATGCACGCCTTCGATCCACAGGAACGACAGCAGCACCGACGAGAAAATGCCGGCATACAGGATCAGCGGAATCGTCTTCGTGTCCAGCGCGGCCTGCGCCGCGGGCACCTGCAAATACAGCGGCAGCATGTACAACAGCGCAAAGATCGACTGCACGAAAGTGGACTGCCACGCCGGCACCGGCACCTTCCAGTGGCGCAGCAGCACGCCATACAGCGCATAGGAGAACGCCGCCAGCAGCATCAGGCCGTCGCCCACGTGGATGCCGTGCTGGAACACGCTGAGCATGTCGCCCTGCCCCACCAGGTACAGCAGCCCCAGGAACGACAGCGCGCCCCCGGCCGCCATGCCCAGCGTCAGCGGATCACGCAGGATCACCACGCTGAGCAGCATGCTCAGCAGCGGAATCAGCGCGGTCAGGATCGCCATGTTGGTGGCGGTGGTGGTTTCGGCGGCGCGGTACGACAGCGCCTGGAACAGGGCCGACGACAGCGCACCGTACAGCGCCAGCTTGGGCCAGTGGCGCAGGATGGTCTTGCGGTTGCGCCAGGCGGGTACGGCCGTGAAGAGACTCATGATCGCCAGCGCCAGGATCAGCCGATAGAAGGTGATGGCAGTGGGCGAGATGGCGCTGGCGGCCATCTTGGACACGATGACATTGCCCGCCCAGAACAGGATGGCGAACAATGGAAACAGGTAGGACATGATGGGTTCACTCGCAGGAGGGGAATCGGCACATCCGCGGCCAGGCAAGCGCCCGGCCAGCAGATGACCGCCATCCTATTGAGCGCCCGCGCGCCCGTCTGCCGATGAACTGGCACAGACTATCTTGAAATGGACATTTTTCCAGCCCCGCCGTCACGAGGCGGCAACGCCAGCCTGGATCGCGCCGCGGTCAGGGCCGGAACATGGCCTCGTCCAGCGGCGCCTGCAATCCCGCCATGCGCGCCGTCAGCAGCGCCGCGCTGCCGCAGGCCAGCGTGAAGCCCAGCGCGCCCTGGCCGATGTTCAGCCACAGGTTGTCCGCGGCCGGGCTGCGGCCGATCAGCGGCTTGCCCGTGGGGGTGGCCGGACGCAGGCCGGCCCAGGGAATGGCCTGCCCCAGGTCCAGCGCCGGAAAGGCTTCGGCCACCTGGCGCTTGAGCAGCGCGATGCGCACGGGGTCGATGTCGGCGTTGCCGCTGCCGATGTCGACCATGGCGGCAATGCGCAACACCCCGCCGACGCGGGCGTAGACGATGCGGCGTTCGTAGTCGGTGACGCTGATGCGCGGCGCCACGGTGTCGTCGTCCGCCAGCGGCACGGTCAGGCTGTAGCCCTTCAGAGGATACAAGGGCACGTCGTGCCCCAGCGGCCGCAACAGGTCGCGCGTGCCGATGCCCGTGGCCAGCACGATGGCATCGGCGCCGATGTCGCCGTCGCGGGAGTGCACGGCCACGATGCGGCGGCCTTCCCGCTGCAAACCCGACACCGGGTTCGACATGGCGCACTGCACATTGGCCAGGCCTTGCAGCCGGTCGAACAGGGCCTGCGTGAACTGGCGGCAATCGCCGGCTTCTTCGCTGGGGGTGTAGATAGCGCCTGCCAGGCTGGCGCCCATGCCGGCCAACGCGGGTTCGCGCGCCAACGTCTGGGCCGCGTCCAGCACCTGCTGATCGGACCCGTGGGCGGCCTGGTAGGCCACCAGCGCGCGCGCCTTGTCCAGCAGGGCCGCGCTGCGGTAGGCGATCAGCTTGCCGTTCTTGAGATGGCCGAATTCCAGGTTTTCCTGGTCCAGCAGGGTGTGCATGGCGTCGCGGCTCAGATACGACAGCGCCAGCAGTTGCGCGGTGGAATCGCGCGCCACCGACGCGCGGCAGGCCAGCGCGAATTGCAGGCTCCAGCGCCATTGGTGAGGGTCCAGCCGTGGCCGAAAACGCAGCGGCGAATCGTTGCGCAGCAACCAGCCGGGCACACTGGGCAGCACCCCTGGCCCGGCCAGCGGCGCCACGTAGCTGTAGCTGAGCTGGCCGCCGTTGGCATAGCTGGAGACCTCGGCCGGGTGCGCATGCGCATCCACCAGCACCACGTCATGCCCCTGGCGCGCCAGGAAATAGGCCGACGTCACGCCCACCACCCCGGCCCCGATTACGCACACGCGCATACCTGCATCCAAATAAAAGATTGGCAACCTTTCTATTCTGGCGGGTGAGACGAACGGTAGCAAATCACCAGGCCCGGGGTAGCCATAACCCAGGCTCATGGGCCCGGCGGGCGCGCCCCGACCCGAGCGACTGACCCCACGCGGACAACAAAGCCGGCCGTCCGCCGCGACGGGCGCAGGCCTACGCCGCCCGATGCAGCTTGATGATGGCCGCGGCCGTCGGGTCGCGCACCAGGTCGGCCAGGGTATGGCCATTGAGGGCGTCATAGAAAGCCTGCAGCGTCTGCGCCAGCACGCCCGCCAGGCGGCAGGCGCCGTCCAGCGCACAGGGCGGCTCGCGGCAGTCGATCAGGGGTCCCTGCTGTTCCAGTTCGCGCACCAGGTCGCCCAGCCGGTACTGCCCGGGCGGATGCGCCAGCGTCAGGCCGCCGCCCTTGCCGCGCGACGTGCTGACCCAGCCGCGTTGCGACATGAAGTGCACCACCTTGACCAGGTGGTTGCGCGACACGTCAAAGCGCGCAGCGATCTCCGGAATGGTGACCGCCGCGGGCCGGTCGCGGCATTGCGTCAGGTACATCAGGACGCGCAGGCCGAAGTCGGTGAATCGGGTCAGTTGCATGGGCGCCAGGATACACCGGTCAGGCGGGTGCGCCGCCGCTGCCGAAGGCCTCGGCGTGGATCCGGTCCGCCGCCACCCCCAACGCCAGCAGCGTCTCGCGCTGGGCCCGCATGAAGCCGGCCGGGCCGCACAGGTAGTAATCGGCGTCCGGCACGATGGCCTGGTCGCGGATGGCGTGCAGGTCGACGCGGCCGGCATGGTCGTAATCGCGCCCCGGCTGGTCGCCGCTGGCGACTTCCTCGTAGAACACCGCCTTGCGCACGTTGCCGCGCGCGGCGGCCACTGCGTTCACGTGGTCTTTCATGGCATGCGCGGCGCCATTGCGGCAGCCGTGCACGAAACGGATCTGGCGCGGGTCGTCGGAAGACACCAGGTGGTTCAGCATCGACACCATGGGCGTCAGGCCCACCCCGCCGCTGACCAGCACCACCGGCGCGGCGTTGTCTGCGCGCAGGTGAAAATCCCCCTGCGGCGGCGCCACGTCCAGCACGCCGCCTTCCTGCAGGCGGTCATGCAGCGCGTTGGAGACGCGGCCGGCAGGCGTCTCTGCGCCCGCGGGTTCGCGCTTGACGGAAATGCGCAGGCGGTCCTGCCCCGGCGCGTCCGACAGGCTGTATTGGCGCGGCTGCATCAGGCCCAGTTCGGGCACGAAGATGCGCACCGACACATATTGGCCGGGGCGGTAGTCGGGCACCGCGCCGCCGTCGGCCGGCGCCAGGTAGAACGAGGTGATGTCCGCGCTTTCGGGCTGCTTGCCCACCACGCGGAAGGCGCGCCAGCCGGTCCAGCCGCCCGGCTTGGCCGCCGACTCCGCATACAGCCGAGCCTCTTCGGCGATCAGCATGTCGGCCAGCTGGCCATAGGCGGCAGCCCAGGCGTCCACCAGTTCATCGGTGGCGGCTTCGCCCAGCACCTCGCCGATGGACGCCAGCAGGTGGCGGCCCACGATCGGGTAATGCTCGGGCCGGATGCCCAGGCTGACGTGCTTGTGCACGATGCGCGTCACCACCGGCGCCAGCACCGACGGGTCGTCGATGTGCTCGGCATAGGCGGCCACCGCGCCCGCCAGCGCCTGCTGCTGCTCGCCGCCCGCCTGGTGCCCCTGATTGAAGACATGCTTGAGTTCGGGATTGCCGTCAAACATGCGGGCGTAGAAATGGCGGGTCAACGCCACCCCATGGGTCTTCAGGACGGGGGCCGTGGCCTTGACCAGGGCGCGGATCTGCGGGCTCAACATCGACTGCTCCTTGCGCTGCGGATGGCGCCGGCGGGGTTGCCGGGCATCCGGTTTTAAAGATGCATTAATAATACATGTTTAAATGCGCACGGCAAAACCACCTGATGCGTGTCAGCCCGCACCGCCCTCCCATTGGCCCAGTTGCCGCAGCGGCGGCAGCTCGCAGCCGGCCGCCGTGCGCCAGTCGATACCCGGGTCCGGTTCGCCCGCGGCGATCTGCCAGACGGCTGCCGCAACCCAATCGTCGCCCAGTTGCCAGACCGCCGCCCGCCAGCGCCCGGGCGGCGGGCACAGCGCCGGGCGGCCCGAAAGCTGGGGCGCCAGGCCGACCGAGGCCATGTCTGCCGGAAAATCCAGCCCGGCAGCTTTGATGAAGGCTTCTTTCAGGGTCCAGAGCAGGTAGAAGCGCGTCTGCCGCAACGGCATGGCGGTGTCCTGCAGCCAGGCGCGTTCGGTATCGCTGCACACCCAGCCGGCCAGGGCGTCGAGATCGCGTGGCCGCAGGCGTTCCAGGTCGGCGCCGACGGCCCGGCCGGCCGGCGCCTGCGCACACAGGGCGTGGCCGCCACTGTGGCTCAGCGATAGCGCGTGGGGCCCGGCGCTGGCAGCGCGCACCTCTTGCAGCAGCGCGCGGCTGACGCGCCAGTCAAGCCAGGCCTTGGCCGAGCGGATGGCTGGGGCGCGGCGAGTGTCGTCGGCGGATAGCTGCTCAGGCCGGTATTGATGGGCGGCGCTTTGGCTGGCCCACCACAAGGCAAGTTCCCGATTACTCACGCCATTTGGTAACAAATTGATATTTCAAAATGACAAATACGTGCCGTTAACACGATCTTGGTAACGTCTAAAAACAATTCACCTATTTACGATCATAGTAATATCGCGCGCTTATGCTGACCTTCTCAATCGCGCAGTGGCAGGGTTGGACATCGGGTATTGAAGACGCGAGCAGCTGGAAGCATTGGGCTGAACATCCTTATTGTCCCGTTGGCGAAACCTGCCCGCCCCGCCTGGAATTCCTGCCTTCGATGCAGCGCCGTCGCCTGACCCCGATGGCGCGCTCGGTGTTCGAATGCGCCTGGCCGGTGGCTGATGGTCACGCCCCCATGCCGCTGGTATTTGCCTCGCGCCACGGCGAAACCACTCGCAATTTCGGCTTGCTGCAATCCCTGGCTGCCGGCGAACCGCTGTCGCCAACCGCTTTCGGCCTGTCGGTGCACAACGCCATCGCCGGACAGTGGTCAATCATACGCCGCGAAACCACCGAATCCGTGGCCCTGTCGGTCGAAGACGACGGATTGGAACACGCTTTCCTGGAAGCCGGGCTCCTGCTGGCCGAGGGCCACGCCGACGTGCTCGTGGTGCTGGCCGAAGAACGCCCTCCCGTTCCGTATGCGCCCTGGATCGACGACGTGCCCTTCTCGTACGCGGCGGCCTTCCGCCTGCGCGCCGGCACCGATTGGCGTCTCGAAGCGGCCACGCGCCCGGCCTTGTCCGACAAGTCCGGCGCCGGTGCGTCGCAGCCCTGGCCCAATACCCTGAACCTGCTGCGCCATCTGGCGCTGCACACCCCCACCTGGCGGCACGCTAACCGCGCCCGCCAATGGCTCTGGACCCGTTCGGCATGACGCCCTCGCCGCTTTCCCCCGCTCCCGCCGTCGCACGCCAGGACTTCTGGCTCTGGCGCCTGATCGCCACCGGCATGGCCTTCACGATGTTCGGCCTGGGCGGACTGCTGCTGCGCCTGGTGGTGTTCCCGCCGCAGCGCCTGATCCCCGGCAATGCCGCCGACCGCCAGCGCCGCGCGCGCTGGGCCCTGAACGGCACATTCCGCTTCTTCATCCGCTTCATGGTGCGGGTGGGCATCCTGACGGTCGAATTCAAGGGCGCCGAACGCCTGGGCAAGCCGGGCCAGATGATCCTGGCCAATCACCCGTCGCTGCTCGACGTGGTGTTTCTGGTGGGCCATGTCAAGAATGCCAACTGCATCGTCAAGCACGGCCTGGCAACCAACGCGTTCACGCGCGGCCCCATCAGCAACGCCGGCTACATCACCAACGATGAAAGCTTCGACATGTTCGACCGCGCGGCCGACGTACTGCGCAACGGCGAAACCCTGATCGTCTTCCCCGAAGGCACCCGCACGCCGCCCGACCGCCTGCCGCAGTTTCACCGCGGCGCCTGCGCCATCGCGCTGCGCGGCGCCCGCGTGGTGACGCCGGTGGTCATCCGCATGAATCCGCGCAGCCTGACCAAGGGCGAACCCTGGTATCGCATCCCGCCGTGCCGCATGCGCTATGTCATTCAGGTTGGCGAAGACATTGATCCGGCAACATGGTCCAATGCGCACCCGCTGCCCATCGCCGGACGCAAGATGAACGACTACCTGCACGCCTATTTCGAAGTCGAACTGACGCGTGATGCGTCCAGCGGCATCGCGGGGCCTGACTCAACGCCGGCAGTCGTCTGCCCGGCCGCCAAGACCGATAACGAACACGCCTGATAACGAACAAGCGCGAACCGCGCCGCAAGTGGAGTGCAAGCTGGATGAATCAACTGGAAACCGAGCTCAAGACGCTCGTCATTGAATCCCTGGGCCTGGAAGACATCACGCCCGACGACATCGACCGCGAGGCCCATCTGTTCGGCGACGGCCTCGGGCTGGATTCCGTCGACGCGCTGGAATTGGGCCTGGCGCTGCAAAAGCGCTACGGCATCACCATCGACCCCGAAACGCGCAACATGCGCGAGCACTTCGCCAGTATTGCCAACCTGGCCGAATTCGTCGCGGCCCAGCGCCGCAACTAAGGCATTGGAGTTGACTATGCACACCCGCGACGAAATCTTCGACACGCTGCGCGACGCGCTCAGCGAACTGTTCGAGATCGAGCCCGAGCGCATCACGCCAGAGGCCAACCTGTACACCGACCTGGAAATCGACAGCATCGATGCCATCGACCTGATCGACCACGTGCGCCGCCAGACGGGCCGCAAGCTCGACGCCAACGACTTCCGCAGCGTGCGCACGGTCGAAGACGTGGTGCAGGCCATCTGCAAGAAGCAGCAGGACGCCGCCGCATGATGCGAGGCGCGGCACCCGCCCTGGCTGTAGCCGGTCTGGCCTACCCCTTCGTCGTGCATGCGACGCTGGGGCGGGTGGACGCGGCCTGGCTGGCGCTGCCGCTGGCCCTGCTGTGGCTGGCGCGCGCCCTGACGCGCGGCGCCGACACGCCCGGCGGGCGCCTCTTGCCGCTGGCCGCCGTGGCGTTCTGCCTGGTGCTGGCGCTATCGAATTCGCAAGCCTGGCTGCGCTGGTATCCGGTGATGATCAACGCCATGCTGCTGGCCGTGTTCGGCGCCAGCCTGCGCCGGGGCCGGCCGGTGATCGAACGCCTGGCGCGGCTGCGCCACCCCAATCTGCCCGAGGCCGGCGTGCGCTACACGCGCAAGGTCACGCAGGTCTGGTGCGGTTTCTTCACCCTCAACGGTGCCATCGCGGCCGCCCTGGCCGCCTGGGGGCCCTGGACGTGGTGGACGGCCTACAACGGCGCCATCAGCTATGCGCTGATGGGCCTGTTGCTGGGCGGCGAATGGATGTTGCGGCCCGCCGCGGCAAAGGCGGTTTGAGCGGTGGCCTGGATTCCCCTGACGCATCTGCTGCTGCCCGCCGACAACGCGCCAGTCGCCGACGGCCCACCCCTGTCGCGCGCCGCATTCGCCGCGCAATGCCTGACGGTGGCCGGTGCGCTGCAGGCCCGCGCTATCGGCCGCGCCGCGCTCTGGTTCGATGACGCGGCCGAGCTGGCCACCGCCTTGTATGCCTGCTGGCGCGCCGGCATCACCGCCGTGCTGCCCGGCGATGCACGGCCCGCCACCTGCACGCTGCTCGACGCCAGTGTCGACGCCTGGTTGACCGACACCGATCTGCCGCCCACCGCCCGCCCGGCCTGGCACCTGCACACGCTGCAAGACGCGCCGCCCCTGCCGCCCGCCGCGCTGGACCCGGCGCAGGCCTTGGTGCTGTGCACGTCCGGTTCCAGCGGCACGCCCAAGCACCTCCTGAAAAGCTGGGGCCAACTGGCGCGCGAAGTCGACGCCCTGCAACGCCAGTGGCCCGAAGCCATCGGCCCGGTGCTGGGCAGCGTGTCGGCGCAGCACATGTATGGCCTGCCATTTCGCGTGCTGTGGCCCCTGTGCGCCGGCCGACTTATCGACCGCCGCCAGCGCCACTACCCCGAAGACCTGCAACAGGCCAGCCTGAGCCACGCGGCGTTCACCTGGATCGCCAGCCCGGCGCTACTGCGCCGGCTGGGTGACCGGCTGGACTGGGCCCAGTTGCGCGGCCGCCTGGGTCGCATCTATTCGTCGGGCGGCGCGTTGCCCGCCGACGTCTCCGACGCCATCGAGCAGCAGCTGGGCCTGCGTCCCACCGAGATCTACGGCAGCTCGGAAACCGGCGCCGTGGCCTGGCGCAGCGGCGCCGCCCCGTGGCAGCCGCTGCCCGGCGTGGCGATCAGCCTGGATGCCCAAGGCGCGCTGCGCGTGGCGTCACCCTGGGTCGAGGCCGCCGACGAACAGACCGCCGACGGCGCGGACCTCACCGCTGGCGGCTTTCAGCTGCTGGGGCGCCTGGACCGTATCGTCAAGATCGAAGAAAAACGTATCGCGCTGCCCATGATCGAACAGGCGCTGGCGCACCACCCCTTCGTGGCCGAGGCCCGCGTCGGCCGGCCCACGGACGCGCTGCGCCTGACGGCCCTGGTGGCGCTGTCCGCAGCCGGCCTGCACGCGCTGCGCAACCAGGGACGCCGCGCCGTGGTCGACGCGCTGCGCCTGCACCTGGCGGCAAACGTCGATTCGCTGGCAATACCCCGCAGTTGGCGGCTGCTGCGCCAACTGCCCTGGAATGCGCAGGGCAAGATGCCGCAGGCGGATTTCGATGCCGCGGCGGGCGAGCGCCCGCTGCATCCCATGGCCGACAGCCACCCCGCCGACAGCGCCGACGAACGCCGCTACCGCGTCGAGATTCCCTGCGACCTGGCCTACTTCAGCGGGCACTTCCCGACCGCCCCCGTGGTGCCCGGCGTGGCGCAGATCACCTGGGCCCTGTCGCTGACGCAGCGCGACCTGCAACCCAGGCTGCGTTTCGCCGGCATGGAAGCCCTGAAATTCCAGCGCTTGCTGCGCCCCGGCGACGTCGCCGAACTCGCCCTGCGCTGGGATGCCGGCAAGCAGAAGCTGTATTTCGCCTACACGCTGGACGGCGCCCCCTGCTCGTCAGGCCGCGTGCTGCACGGAAGCTGCCATGACGCCGCATAAGCTCTGCGCGGTCATCCCCGTGTACAACCATGGCGCCACCGTGGCCGCCGTGCACGCGCAACTGGCAGCGCTGGGCCTGCCTTGCGTGCTGGTGGACGACGGCTCGGCGCCTGATTGCGCCGCGGTGCTGGACGCCCTGGCAACCGGGCCGGACACGCACCTGGTGCGCCGTCCAGAGAACGGCGGCAAGGGCGCCGCCGTACAAGACGGCCTGCGCGCAGCGCGCCGCCTGGGCTACAGCCACGCACTGCAGGTCGACGCCGACGGCCAGCATGCCCTGACAGACACCGCCGCCTTCGCGCAGGCCTCGCGCAACCAGCCGCAAGCCGTCATCTGCGGCGCCCCGGTGTATGGCGACGATGTGCCGCGCAGCCGCCTGTACGGCCGCTGGCTGACCCGCGTGTGGGTCTGGATCAATACCCTGTCGCTCGATATTCCCGACGCCATGTGCGGTTTCCGCGTCTATCCGCTGGACGCCGTGCTGCAGGTCATCGACGGCGCGCAGGTCGGCCGGCGCATGGACTTCGACATCGCCATCCTGGTGCGGCTGCATTGGCGCGGCCTGCCCATGGCCTGGCTGCCCACGCGCGTGGTCTACCCCGAAGACGGGGTGTCGCATTTCAAGGCGCTGCGCGACAACGTCCTGATCAGCCGCATGCACGCCCGCCTGTTCTTCGGCATGCTGGCGCGCTCGCCCGCGCTGCTGCTTCGCCGGCTGGCCAAAGGCGTACGCACATGACGGCCGCCGATCCCCACTGGGCTGACCAATCCGAACGCGGCAGCCCCCTGCTGATGCGCCTGACAGCCTGGGCCGCGCGCAACATCGGCCGCCGCGCCGTGGCGCCGGTGGTGTGGCTGGTGGTGCTGTATTTCTATGCGTTCGGTCCGCGCGCGCGCCGCGCCATCACCGCCTACCAGCGCCGGCTGGCCGCGGCCGGCGGCCTGGCCACGCCGCTGCCCCGGCCCTTGCCCGTCTACCGTCAATACCTGGCATTTGCCCAGGCGCTGCTGGACAAGCTGGACGTATGGCAGGGCAAGATCACGCTGGCCGACCTGGACATCATCGACCCCGACGCCCTGCATGCGCAGATGGGCGTGGGGCGCGGCCAGATCCTGGTGGGTTCGCACCTGGGCAATCTTGAGGTGTGCCGCGCACTGGCCGAAAAATCCGGCCTGCTCAAACTGAACGTGCTGGTGCACACCAAGCACGCCGTGCATTTCGGCCGGCTGCTCGACGAAGCCGGCGGCGGCCTGCGCATGATCCAGGTCAGCGAACTGGATGCGGGCGTCATGCTCGACCTGGCCCAGCGCCTGGATCGCGGCGAATGGCTGGCCATTGCCGGCGATCGCGTGCCGTTGGCCGGCGACCGCACGACCCAGGTCGACCTGCTGGGCAGCGCCGCGCTGCTGCCGCAGGGCCCCTGGCTGCTGGCCGGCCTGCTGCGCTGCCCGGTCAATCTGTTGTTCTGCACCCGCCACGGCGCGCGCTACCGCGTGGCCATGGAACGCTTGAGCGACGGCATCGAATGGACGCGCGCCACGCGCCAGCCGCAGATCGCGTACTGGACGCAGCGTTACGCCGACCGCCTGGGCGCACACTGCCGCCAGGCGCCGCTGCAATGGTTCAACTTCTACCCTTTCTGGAAAGACGATGCGTAAACGCGGCGCCCTGGGCGCGCAAGTCGAGATCCGGGTGCCTTTCTACGACGTCGATTCGATCAACGTCGTCTGGCACGGCCATTACGTCAAATACCTGGAAGAAGCCCGCTGCGAACTGCTCGACAGCCTGGGCTATGGCTATGACGCCATGCGCGCCAGCGGCTACGTGTGGCCGGTCATCGACCTGCAGCTGCGCTACGCCCACGCCGCCCAGTTCGGCCAGCGTCTGGTGGTGCGCGCCGAGCTGGTCGAATGGGAAAACCGCTTGAAGATCAACTATCTCATCTGCGAAACCACGACCGGCCAGCGCCTGACCCGGGCCAGCTCCGTGCAGGTGGCCGTCTGCATGCAGACCCGCGAGATGCAGCTGGCCTCGCCTGCCGCCCTGGTGGATGCGGTGCGGCGCAAACTTGAAAGCAATGCCTCGGAGCACGCCGCATGAATCGCTACCCGAACGCGCTGCCGCATCACGGGCTGAACCGCCAGCCGAACCGTTTGTCGACCGGGCTGCCGGATCGCTTGTGGCCGCGGGGGTTGCCGAATTGGCTACCCAAACTGCCCGGCCGCATCGTGCAGCGCTTGCTGCTGTGCGTCGCGCTGGCCATGCTGCCCTGGGCCGCCCACGCCTTCACACTGGATGATCTGCAGCAGCAACTGCGCGCCACCCCCATCGTGCGCGGCCATTTCGTGCAGCAGAAATTCCTGCGCTCGCTGCCCCAGCCGCTGACCAGCCGCGGCGACTTCACCCTGGCCAACGGCCGCGGGCTGCTGTGGCTGCTGCGCAGCCCCATCGCGCAGGACTTGCGCATCAGCGCCGACGGCATCGCGCGCCGCGGCCCCGACGGCGCCTGGCAGGCGTTGCCGCAGCATACCGGCGCCGGTCGTGAAAACCGCCTGTTCCTGTCAGTGCTGGCTGGCGACACCAGCGGCCTGCGCGAGAACTTCGACCTGACGCTCACCGGCGACGCCAACGCCTGGCAGCTGATGCTGCTGCCGCGCTCGGTGCTGCTGCGCCAGATATTCGAGAATATCCAGATCAACGGCGGCAAGCTGGTCGACCGCATCGAACTGCGTGAAGTGCAAGGCGACCGCAGCGTGCTGCAGATGACCGACGCCGTGGCGGCCGATGCGCTGACGCCCGAGGAGCAACGTGCCTTCGGCCTTTGAACGCTGGCTGCCGCGGCTGTTCAAGCTGGGGCTGTTGCTGCTGCTGTGCCTGGGCGCATGGCAGTGCCGCAACGGCTGGCCCGTGTCCGCCAACCTGATGGAACTGGTGCCGCAGGCGCAGGCCGACGCCACCCGTCAACTGGCCGAAGCCCGCATCCAGGAACCCCTCAGCCGCCAACTGGTGGCGCTGGTGGCGGCCCCTGCGGGCGGCGACAGCGCTGCCCCGGCACGACTGCTGGCCCAGCGCTGGCAGCAAAGCGGCCTGTTCGAATCCGCGATGGTCGACGTCGACGTGGACCTGCCCGAACTGCGTACGATCCTGCTGGCCAACCGCCTGGCCCTGCTGTCCGCCGCGCAGCGCCTGCAGTTGCTGCAAGACACCCCTGCCTTTGCCCAACGCCGCGCGCGCGAACTGGTCGACCCCTTTGCGTCGTCCAGCGCCGTGCCGGTCAACCAGGACCTGCTCGGCCTGACCCGGCTGGGCGAACAGGCGCTGCGCCCGGGCGGCGCGGTGCAGTATGACGTAGCCACCGGCACGCTGCTGGCCGAGCATGCCGGCCGCGCCTGGGTGCTGGTACGCGCCACCACGCGCGAAGACGCCTTCGACAGCAATGCCCCCGCGCGCATCGCCGCGCAGATCGCGCAAGACCGCCAGGCGCTGGCCGCCACCGGCGCCGACCTGCTGGTGGCCGGCGGCGCGCTGTACGCCGCGGCCGGGCGCGCCCAGGCCGTGGCCGAAAGCAGCTGGATCGGCGGCATTGCGGTTGCCGGCATCGTGCTGGTGCTGCTGCTGGCGCTGCGCCGCTGGCAGGCGCTGCTGGCGCTGGCGCCCGTGGTCGTCGGCCTGATCTCCGGCACGGTGGCCTGCGTGGCCGTGTTCGGTTCGATCCACGTGCTGACCCTGGTGATCGGCGCCAGCCTGATCGGCGTGGCGGTCGATTTTCCGATGCACTGGCTGGGCAAGAGCTACGGTATGCCCGACTGGCGCGCCTGGCCCGCGCTGCACCGCGTGCTGCCGGGCCTGACCATCAGCCTGGCGGCCAGCCTGGTGGGCTACGTCGCACTGGCGTTCACGCCCTTTCCCGCCCTGACCCAGACCGCGGTGTTTTCCGCCGCCGGCTTGCTGGGCGCCTATGCCTGCACCGTATGCCAACTGCCCGCCTGGCTGCGCAACTTCCGCCCCCGCCCGTGGCCGCCGCTGCTGCGGGTGGCGCAGGCGGCACTGGCCGCACGCGAACGCCTGGCCGGCCGCCGCGGCGTGCTGTGGGCCGGCGCCCTGCTGCTGGCCGCCACCACCGCCGGCGGCATCGGCCGCCTGAACATCCAGGACGACTTGCGCCAATGGCTTGCCCTGCCCGCGCCGCTGTTGCAGCAGGCGCGCCAGATCGGCGAAATCACCGGTTTCATGCCCACCAGCCAGTTCTTCCTGGTGCGCGCCCAAGACCCGGACGAACTGCTGCGCCGGCAAGCGCAGATCGCGCGGCAACTGGATACGCTGGTCGCTGCCGGCGGCCTGCAGGCCTACAACGCCCTCAGCCAGCGCGTGGCGCCCATGGCCGACCAGCAGGCCGCCGCGGCTGCGCTGAACCGGCTGGCCGACCAGCCCCAGGCCTGGCAACCGCTGACCGACATCGGCGTGCCGTTCGACGTCATCCGACAGGAACTTCAATCGCTGGCGGCCCTGCCGCCCGTCACGCTGGACGCTGCCATGCAGGGCCAGGTCGGTGAACG
Source organism: Achromobacter sp. FW305-C-28 (assembly GCF_058783235.1). Lineage (NCBI taxonomy): Bacteria > Pseudomonadati > Pseudomonadota > Betaproteobacteria > Burkholderiales > Alcaligenaceae > Achromobacter > Achromobacter sp. FW305-C-28. The sequence goes on from NZ_JBYSYL010000007.1 coordinate 72,010, forward strand.
CTGGCGCCCGCTGTGGCTGGGCCAGCGGGATAGCGAAGCCGCCGGCATGGTCACGCTGCTGGGGCTGCGCGACCCGGCGGCCCTGGCCGCCATCGCCCAATCCACGCCCGGCGTCACGCTGGTGGACCGCAGTGGCGAGCTGAACCGCATGTTCACCGCCACCCGCATCGAGGCAGCCGAACTCAAGCTGCTGTCGTACGCCGTAGCGGCGCTGCTGCTGTGCCTGACGTTGGGCCGCGCGGCCGCCTGGCGCATTCTCACCGTGCCGCTGGCCGCCACCGCGTGCAGCCTGGCCGCGCTGGGCTACCTGGGCCAGCCGCTCACGCTGTTCAGCCTGTTCGGGCTGCTGCTGGTGTCGGCCATCGGCGTGGACTACGCCATCTTCATGTACGAGCGGGTCGCCGGTGCGGCGGCCAGCCTGGTGGGCATCGTCCTGGGCGCCCTGACCACCTTGCTGTCGTTCGGCCTGCTGGCCGTCAGCAGCACCCCCGCCATCGCCAACTTCGGCATGGCGGTGGCGCTGGGCGTGGGCTTTTCGCTGCTGTGGGCGCCATGGGTGCGGCCCGTGGCCAAGGCCTGACACCGTCATTCTTTCTAACGTCTCTTCAAGGAAACAGCCGGCATGGAACATCGGGAAGTGGTTGTCATCGGGGCAGGCCCCGCCGGGGCGGTGGCCGCCGCGCTGCTCAAGCGCCAGGGACATGACGTCTTGGTGCTCGAACGCCAGCAGTTTCCGCGCTTTTCCATCGGCGAAAGCCTGCTGGCCCACTGCCTGGAATTCATCGAAGAAGCCGGCATGATGCCGGCCGTACAGGCGGCCGGCTTCCAGGTCAAGAACGGCGCCGCCTTCGCCCGCGGTGAACGCTATACCTACTTTGATTTCCGCGACAAGTTCACTGCCGGCCCCGGCACCACCTTCCAGGTACAGCGCGCCCAGTTCGACAAGGTGCTGGCCGACGACGCCGCGCGCCAGGGTGTAGAAGTGCGCTACCAGCAGGAAATGACCGCCGCCGATTTCTCGGGCGACGGCCCGCTCCTGGACGTGCGCGGCGCCGATGGCAGCCAATACCAGGTGCGCAGCCGGTTCGTGCTGGACGCCAGCGGCTACGGCCGCGTGCTGGCGCGTCTGCTCGATCTGGAACGGCCGTCGTCGATGCCGCCGCGCAAGGCCATCTTTACCCACATCGAAGACCGCATCGACGACCCCGGTTTTGACCGCGACAAGATTCTCATCAGCGTGCACCCCGAACAGAGCGGCATCTGGTATTGGCTGATACCGTTCTCGAACGGCCGCTGCTCGTTCGGCGTGGTGGGCGGACAGGACCTGTTCGGCGGCCCCGACCAAGACCTGATGACCACCCTGCGCGCCATGGCCGACGCCGCCCCCAACCTGAAGCGGGTGCTGCGCAACGCCGTGTGGGACACGCCCGCCAACACCATTGGCGGCTATTCCGCCAGCGTCACCCGGCTGCACGGCGAAGGCTTCGCCCTGCTGGGCAACGCCGCCGAATTCCTGGACCCCGTGTTCTCGTCCGGCGTCACCATCGCGCTGCGCTCGTCCAAGCTGGCCGCCGACGCCCTGCACCGCCAGCTGGGCGGCGACACCGTCGACTGGCAGGCCGATTTCGCCGACCCGCTGATGGTCGGCGTCGAGACCTTCCGCGCCTACGTGCAAGGCTGGTACAGCGGCGAATTCCAGGATGTGGTCTTCTATGAAAACGCCCAACCCGAGATCCGCCGCATGATCAGTTCGATCCTGGCCGGCTACGCCTGGGACCAGACCAACCCGTTCGTGGCCAGCCCGCAGCGCCGCCTGCGCATGCTGAGCGAACTGTGCCGCGCGCCCGGCGCCGAACCGGTACCCGCCTGACCCGCCCATGACGCCCGCTTTCTTCCCGTTCCCGCCACTGCCGCGCGCCATCCGCCACACGGCCGCTGCCGCGCTGGCCCTGGCGCTGCTGGCCGGGTGCGCCGGGGCGCCGCCGGTGCCTGCCCGGCTGGCGCCGTTCGACCTGCCGCGCCAGCTGCACGTGGTGCAGTCGCGCCCCGGCCAGCCCGTGCAGGACACGCTGCTGGTGGTGCAGCGCGAGGCCGGCGCCACACGCTGGTCGCTGTTCGACCCCATGGGCGTGCCGCAGGCGCGCCAGATGCTCGAAGACGGCCGCTGGCGCAACGACGGCTTCCTGCGGCCCAACGCCCAAGCGCGCGACCTGTTTGCCGCCCTGGTGTTCGCCTGGACGCCCGAAGCCGACCTGGACGCCGCTTACGGCGCTGGCAGCTGGCGCGCCAGCCAGGCGGCCGACGGCGCAGCGCAGCGCGAGCTGCTGCAACGCGGCCAGGCGCGCTGGACCGTACGCTGGCCGCAAGGCGCGGCCGCGGGCGAACTCGATATCCGCGATGCCGACGGCAGCACCTGGCACGTCGCGCCGCTGAAGGAGCAGCCATGAACACCTGGTTGAACACCCCGGGCGTGGTCTGCGCGCTGGGCGCCGGCATCGAGACCGTGGCACGCGCCGCCCTGGCAGGCGACACCGGCGGCATGCGCCGCCAGGCCGGCTGGGTCGCCGGCCGAGAACTCACACTGGGCGCCTGCGCCACGCCGCTGCCCGCCATCCCCGACACCTTTGCGGCGCATCACCACAGCCGCAACAACCAGTTGCTGCTGGCCGCGGCCCGCCAGATCGAAGCCCCGCTGCGCGCTGCGGTGGCCCGCCACGGCGCGCACCGGGTCGCCGTGGTGCTGGGCACCAGCACGTCGGGCGTCAATGACAACGCGCCCGCGTTCCGCCCCCTGGCGGCCGAGGGTGCCTGGCCCGCCAGCTACGACTACCGGCGCCAGGCGCTGTCTGCGCCCGCCTCGTTCCTGGCCGAATGGCTGGGCGCCACCGGCCCGGCCTACACGCTGTCCACCGCCTGCACCTCCAGCGCCCGCGCCTTGCTTTCCGCGCGGCGCCTGCTGGCCCTGGGCCTGGCCGACGCCGTGGTCTGCGGCGGCGCCGACACGCTGTGCCGCCTGACCATCAATGGCTTCGCCACCCTGGAAGCGGTGGACGAAGCCCTGTGCCTACCGTTCTCGGCCAACCGCCGCGGCATCAACATCGGCGAGGCCGGCGTGCTGTTCCTGATGCAGCGCGAACCCGCTGGCGATGACGCGGTAGCCCTGCTGGGCGGCGGCGCCAGTTCCGACGCCTGGCACATGTCTGCGCCCGAACCCACCGGCGCCGGCGCGCTGCAGGCCATGCGCGCCGCCCTGCGGTCCGCCGACCTGGCGCCCGCCGACATCGGCTGGGTCAACCTGCACGGCACCGGCACGCAGCACAACGACGCCATGGAAAGCCTGGCGGTGCACGCACTGTTTGCGCAAGGCGTGCCGTGCGCCTCGACCAAACCCCTGACCGGCCACGCGCTGGGCGCCGCCGGCGCGCTTGAAGCGGCGCTGGCCTGGATCACCCTGGCGCCGGCCAACGCCGACGGCCGGCTGCTGCCCCACGTGTGGGACGGCCAGCCCGATCCGGCCCTGCCCGCGCTGGACTTCTCCACCACGCAGCACCGCTATGCGCCGGGCCGGCCGCGCGTGGCCATGAGCAACTCGTTCGCCTTCGGCGGCAACAATGCCAGCCTGATCCTGGGGATGCCATCATGACCGCCTGGCCCATCGCCAGCCTGCTGCCGCACGCGGGCAACATGATCATGATCGACGAGGTGCTGACGCACGACGCCGACAGCCTCACCGCGCGCACGGTCGTCAAGCCCGGCCCCTACTCGCTGCCCGACGGTTCGCTGCCGCCGTGGCTGGGCCTGGAACTCATGGCCCAGGCCGTGGGCGCCTGGGCCGGCTGCCAGGCGCGGCTGGCCGGCACCGACGTCAAGCTCGGCTTTCTGCTGGGCACGCGCCGCTACGATTGCCACGCCGACAGCCTGCCGGCCGGCGCCATGCTCACCATTCCCGTCAAGCGCGGGTTCATCGACGACAGCGGCATGAGCGTCTTCGAATGCGAACTGCGCGACGGCGACCGCCTGCTGGCGGCCGCCCGGCTGAACGTCTACCAGCCCAAGGACCCCAACGTTTTCATCCAGGAAGATTCGCCCCAATGAGCGCCGCCCCCATTCTCGTCACCGGCTCCAGCCGCGGCATCGGCCGCGCCATCGCGTTGGCCCTGGCCGACGCCGGCCACGACCTGGTACTGCACTGCCGCCAGCAACGCGCCCAGGCAGAAGCCGTGCAGGCTGAAGTCGCCGCCCGCGGCCGCCAGGCGCGCGTGCTGCGGTTCGACGTCGCCGACCGCGCCCAGTGCGCCGCCGTGCTGCAGGCCGATGTCGACACCCACGGCGCCTACTACGGCGTCGTGCTCAACGCCGGCCTGACCCGCGACGGCGCCTTTCCCGCCCTGACCGGCGACGACTGGGACCAGGTGCTGCGCACCAACCTGGACGGCTTCTACAACGTGCTCAGCCCACTGGCGATGCCCATGATCCGCCGCCGCGCCCCCGGCCGGGTGGTCTGCATGGCATCGGTCTCGGGCCTGGTCGGCAACCGCGGCCAGGTCAACTACAGCGCGTCCAAGGCCGGCCTGATCGGCGCCGCCAAGGCCCTGGCCGTGGAACTGGCCAAACGCCAGATCACCGTCAATTGCGTGGCCCCCGGCCTGATCGACACCGACATGATCGACGAGCACGTGCCCGTCGATGAAATCCTGAAAGCCATTCCCGCCCAGCGCATGGGCCGCCCCGAAGAAGTCGCGGCCACGGTCGCATTCCTGATGTCGCCGGGCGCCGCCTACATCACGCGCCAGGTCATCGCCGTCAACGGAGGTCTTTGCTGATGAAACGCGTCGTCATCACCGGCATGGCCGGCATCAGCGCGCTGGGGTCCGACTGGGCCACCATCCAGCAGGCGTTCCAGGCCGGCCGCAGCGCCATCCGGGTCATGCCCGACTGGTCACGCTACACCGAACTGAACACCCGCCTGGGCGGCCCCATCGACGACTTCCAGGTGCCCGCCCACTGGACGCGCAAGCAACTGCGCAGCATGGGCCGTGTGTCGCAGCTGAGCGTGCGCGCCGCCGAACTGGCGCTGGACGGCGCCGGCCTCCTGGGCGACCCGATCATCGCCGATGGCCGCATGGGCGTGGCCTGCGGCTCGTCGGTGGGCAGCACCGCCGAAATCCGCGCCTTCGGCAACATGCTGCTGAACGGCGTCACCGACGACTTGAACGCCAATTCCTACGTGCGCATGATGCCGCACACCACCGCGGCCAACGTCGGTATCTTCTTTGAACTGAAAGGCCGCATCATCCCGACGTCCAGCGCCTGCACCTCGGGCAGCCAGGGCATCGGCTATGCCTTCGAGGCCATCCGCTACGGCCGCCAAGACCTGATGCTGGCTGGCGGCGCCGAAGAATTGTGTCCCAGCGAAGCGCTGGTCTTCGACGCCCTGTACGCCACCAGCCAGAAGAACGACACGCCTGAACTGACCCCGCGCCCCTACGACCGTGACCGCGACGGCCTGGTCATCGGCGAAGGCGGCGGCATGCTGGTGCTGGAATCGCTGGAACACGCCCAGGCCCGCGGCGCCACGATCTACGCGGAAATCGTCGGCTTCGGCAGCAATTCCGACGGCACCCACATCACCCGGCCCGAAGCCCGCACGATGCGCATCGCGATGGAAATGGCGCTGGCCGACGCCGGCCTGGCGCCCGACGCCATCGGCTATGTCAACGGCCACGGCACCGCCACCGAGCAGGGCGACATCGCCGAAACCCAGGCCACCCACAGCCTGTTCGGCGCGCGCATGCCGATCAGCTCGCAGAAGAGCTACCTGGGCCACACCCTGGGCGCCTGCGGCGTGCTGGAGTCCTGGTTCAGCATCGAAATGATGCGCGGCGACTGGTATGCACCCACGCTCAACCTTCAGAACGTCGACCCGCGCTGTGGCGACCTGGACTATCTGCGCGAAGGCCGCCGCATGAGCCACGAATACGTCATGAACAACAACTTCGCCTTCGGCGGCATCAATACGTCGCTGATTTTCCGCCGCTGGCCTTGAACCCTTCCCTCAACCTGTCACCTGGAACGCAACCCATGAACGTCTCCCATAAGCTGTTTGGCGCCCTGGCCCTGTCGCTGGCCTGCTCGGCCCCCGTGCTCGCCCGGGACACCTCGGTCTACCAGCCCCTGGAAGCGGCCGTTGACGCCGCGCTGGCCGGTGGCAAGATCGACGGCAGCGTCAAGTTCTACCTGGCCGGCACCGGCCCCAAAGGCCGCGTCGTGGAAGCTGGCGTGGTCACCAACCGCAAGACCAACGCCGTCGGCAAGTCCGACGACGAAGCGTGCCTGTGGGTCGCCCAGTCGGCCGTGATCGCCCTGCACGAAGCCGCCAAGAAGGCCGGCGCCAATGCGGTCACCAATATCGTTAGCTACTACCGCAAGAACGAATACAGCAACAAGATCAACTACGAGTGCCATGCCGGCGCCACCGTGGCGGGCGTCGCCCTGCGCGGCGATCTGACCAACGTGAAGTGACCCTTGCCCGGGCCCCGGGGCCGACGCCCAGCCCGCGGCTGCGCTGCGGGGCGCACCGACGCGGATGACTGCCACCCGCCCTTGGCCCGGGCCGGTTAAACTTCCGCTTTGCCGCAACACCACACAAAGGTTCCCCCATGAGCTCCGCTACGCTCAAGACCCGCCTGTCCGACGCCGTCAAGGACGCCATGCGCGCCAAGGCGAGCGAACGCCTTGCCACCCTGCGCTTCCTGCTGGCCGCGGTGAAGCAGAAAGAAGTGGACGAGCGCCGCGACCTGACCGACGCCGAAATCACCGCCATCATCGAAAAGCAGGTCAAGCAACGCCGCGAATCCATCGCCGCGTTCGAGCAGGCCGGCCGCACCGAAACGGCAGAACAGGAAAAGGCCGAATTGGTCGTGCTGCAGGAATTCCTGCCGCAGGCCGCCACGCCTGAAGAAGTGGCCGCCGCCATCGACGCCGCCTTGGCCGACGTGGCCGCCCAGGGCGTCACCGGCGCTCCGGCCATGGGCAAGGTCATGGCCCTGCTCAAGCAATCGCTGGCCGGCCGCGCCGACATGACCGCGCTGTCGCAGCAAGTCAAAGGGCGGCTCGCCTGAAGCCGCCCGCCAGCGCCATCGCGCTGGACGCCGTCGCCCCGCCCTTGCGCGGGGCGATGCGCGACTGTGTCGAGGCCATCAATATCGGCCGCCGGCATTTCGAATCCCGCTACGACACCACCCTTGCCGATCCGCTGAAGGCAGACCCGGACGCCCTGCGCCGCCTGTCTGACGCCATTGCGCCGGTCATCGAGGCCTTGGCCGCCGCGCCCGACAACGGCTACGGCTGGGGTTGCGGCGGCGGCTCCCCGCTGGCCTACCGCGAAGCGCGCAAGGTCACGTTGGGCCTGTGGCGCGGCAGCCATCATTCCAGCCGACCCGACGCCGACGGCGCGCTGGACTACTCCCGCTGCCTGTACCTGTTGTTCCAGGCCGCGCGCCTGTCGCCCGCCGGCATGGCGCAGGCCGTGGCCGGGCTGCAAGACGACATCGTCTTCAATCACGTCACCTTGCACATCATCGAAGACGCGCTGGCCCTGGCCGCGCAAGACGGCGCCGGCCAGGCCGCCCGCGCCGCGGCCGTCGAAGCCTACGTCCAGCAGCTGCGTACCACCCAAATCTTTCGCGAAGAAGACAACCGTTACCAGGGCTACCGCATCCTGCTGCGCGATGCCGCCGATCATGGCGACGCCGCCGCCGCCCTGAAACTGCTGCCCCAGTGCAACACGCGCAGCGAACGCGACGAGATCGCCATCATCAAGAGCCGGCTGGTGGCCAGCGTCAGCGCGCGTGACGGGCTGCAGGCGGCGTTGGACCTGTGCGACCACAAGCGTATCGGCCCGGCCTGCCGCGAATACGCCTTGCAGCCGGTCGTGGACGCCGGGCAGTACCAGGCGGTGCAGGCCGCGCTGACCGCACACCCCGACCTGGCCAGCGTCGACAGCGGCGACGGCCTGGCGTTCCTGGTGCCTGCGTTCTGCCAGCAGCAGAAAAAAGCGGCCGACCCACCGGATACCGTGCAATTCGATGCGCTGTTCGAACGCGTGAACGCCATGAACCCCAAGCTCAAGCACGGCGATGCGCGGCTGCGCGACTGGCTGCTGCTGGAGCTGGGGCTGGCCTCGCGGGACAAGGCCTACATCGCGCGCTGCCGCAAGGCCATCAAGCACAATTCCATCAAGCGCGAGCTGGACCCGGCGTAGCCCGATTCCGCATGCGCGGACGCATACTCGGACGCACACACGGATTCAGCAGCGCTCCGCTCGAGCACGCCCCTCGCTAGAACGCCCCGCCGAACAGATCCGGCTGACGCGACTGCTCGGCCGGATCGGCGAAGTTGCTCATGCCCACCCCCGCCAGCCGGTACAGCGTATCGGCCGGCAATTCCACCCGCTCGCACAGCAGCCGCGCCACCGCCGCCAGCTCGGCGGCCGACGACGGCGGATTGGGGCTGGTCTGGCTGCGCGTCAGAATGCGAAAGCGGTCAGTCTTGAGCTTGAGCACCACCGTACGACCCAGCGCGCCCTTCTTCAGCGCCTGGTCCCAGACCTTGTCCGCCATGCGGTCGATGGCATCGCCCAGCGCATCCAGCCGGATATCTTCCGAAAACGTGGTTTCGGCCGACACCTGCTGCAGCGGCTGGTCGGTCTGTACCTCGCGTTCGTCGATGCCCCGCGCCAGCTCAAACAGGCGCCGCCCATAGCGGCCGAAATAGTGTTCGAGTTCTTCGGCGCCGTGCGTGGCCAGGTCGCCCACGGTATGGATGCCTAACTGTTCCAGCCGGGCCTGCGTCACCTTGCCCACGCCCGGCACCTTGCGCACCGGCAGTGGCTGCAGGAATTCCAGCACCTTGGTCGGGCGGATCACGAACTGGCCATCGGGCTTGTTCCAGTCGGACGCTATCTTGGCCAGGAACTTGTTGGGCGCAATGCCGGCCGAAGCCGTCAGCCCGGTTTCGGTACGGATCTGCTGGCGGATCACCTGCGCCACCTCGGTCGCCGACGGCAGGCCAAGCTTGTTGACGGTGACGTCCAGATAGGCCTCGTCCAGCGACAGGGGTTCGATCAGGTCGGTGTGGCGGGCGAAGATCTGGCGGATCTGGCGCGAGACGTCGCGGTACCGGTTGAAATCGGGCGGCACGTAGACCGCCTGCGGACAGAGCCGCTGCGCGCGGATGGCCGACATGGCCGAATGCACGCCAAAGCGGCGCGCCTCGTACGAGGCGGCGCACACGACCGAGCGCGGTCCGGTCCAGGCCACCACCACCGGCTTGCCGCGCAGGTCGGGGTTGTCGCGCTGTTCCACCGACGCGTAGAACGCGTCCATGTCGATGTGTACGATCTTGCGGCTGGGCTCGCTCATGGGGCAAAACGGTTGCAGGCAAAACGGGCGCGGACCCTGCAACGAGTTCGATCAACGAACACTATCGAAGGCCCACTGGACGCTTGCCGGACACCCGGGAGTGCCAGGCCATGCGCGCGCCGGAAAAGTGGATATTATGACCGGCAAATTCCCGACTTCTTCCATTCCGCACACCGCTTCCATGACTGCAACCGCAACCCCCGCCCCGGGTGAGTATTTCGGCCTGGCGATTCCCTTCATGAGTTTTCTGGGCCTGGTGCCCGAAAGCATCGCGCCGGCCTACGCCCGCACCACGCTGCCCTGGCGCCAAGACCTGACCAACAGCCGCGGCGACGTGCACGGCGGCACCCTGATGAGCGTGCTGGACTTCACCCTCAGCGCCGCCGCTCGCGGGTCGGCCGACGCCACCGAAGGCATGGCCACGATCGACATGAACACCACGTTCCTGTCCCCCGCCACCGGCGACCTGATCATCGAAGCCCGCTGCCTGCGCCGCGGCGCATCCATCGCCTTCTGCGAAGGCGACATCCGCCGCGCCGACGGCGAACTCGTCGCCCGCGCCACCGCCACCTTCAAGATCATCCGCCGCCGACCTGGCGGCGATTGATTCTCTACCTCAGATCACGAGACGACTTGGCCGGCGGGCGCGGGTCCAGCGGCATGTAGGACGAGCACGACGTCAGGTTGTAGTAGATCGCGTCCTGCATGGCGCGCATCGCGGCCGCGTCCCAGGTGCCCTTGCCCCACATCACGATGCGGGTGTCGGTGGTCTTGGGGCCCGCCGCCTTGAGGTCGACGCGGGTCATTTCGTTGTCGGTGTAGGGCGCCAGCACCCGCACCACGCCGGACTGCGCGCTTTCGTCCAGGTTGGACACCACGCGGTAGGCGTTGTCGGTGCTGCGCAGGCAGGCATTGGCCTGGCGCACGACGGTCGCGTAGGCGTCCTTGTAGTTCACGGGCGCCTTGAATTCGCTGTGCGGCGACGCGCTGTCTTGCGAGATGCCGAGCGAGCAGCCCGCCAGGCCCAGGGCCAGCGCCGACACCGCGACCAGATTCCTAACCATGTGATTCTCCAGATTGATAGCCGCGATTATCCCGCAAACGAGGCAATCCCGGGGACCGCTCCCGGCGGGACAATTCGGTCACCCGGCGGTTCGACACCCCGGGCGCGGCTATGGCATTATCGATGAGTCCGGCGGCAAGTGCAGCCGGCTGCATCCGTCGGAGGTCCGCCTTGCTCTCATTCATGAAACACACCCTTCTGGCTGCCGGCATCGTCGGCGCTTCGCTGGGCGCTCACGCCGCGCAGCCCCCCCGTGCCTACCCGCTGAAAGACTTCTTCCGCAATCCGGAACGCGGCTTTTTCCGCCTGGCCGACGACGGCAAGACCCTGGGCTTCATGCAGCCCACCAGCGTGGACGGCAAGCCGCCCCGCATGAACATCTACGTGCAGGCCCTGGAAGGCAGCAAGCCGGTGGGCGAACCCCGCAAGCTGACCAGCGAAACCGCCCGTGACATCAGCAATTTCTTCTGGAAAGGCCCCGACGTGGTGCTCTACCAGAAAGACTTCGGCGGCGACGAGAACTTCCACGTCCTGGCGGTGGACGCCAAGACCGGCAAGATCACCGACCTGACCCCGTATGACGGCGTGCGCGCCAGCATCGAAGACGATCTCGAAGACGATCCCGACCACATCCTGATCAGCCACAACCAGCGCGACCCGCAGGTGTTCGACGTCTACCGCGTCAACGTGCACACCGGCGCCGGCGTGCTGGTAGCCCAGAACCCCGGCAATATCGTCGGCTGGCAGACCGACCACGCCGGCAAGGTGCGCGCGGCCGTCACCAGCGACGGCCTGAACACCACCCTGCTCTACCGCGACAACGAAGCCTCGGAATTCCGTCCGCTGCTCACCACCGACTACCGCACCAGCGTCAGCCCGGCCTTCTTCACCTTCGACGACAAGAAGTTCTACGCCCTGTCCAACCGCGGCCGCGACAAGCTCGGCCTGGTGGTCATCGACCCGGCCACGCCCGACAAAGAAGACGAGATCTTCACCCCGGACACCGTCGACCTCGACGCCGCCGGCTTCTCGCGCAAGCGCCGCGTCCTGACCGTCGCGTCCTACCAGACCGACAAGCCGCAGTTCAAGTTCTTCGACAAAGAAACCGAAACGCTGTTCAAGAACCTGTCGGCCAAGCTCGAGGGCTACCAGTTCGCCATCCAGGGCGCCAACCGCGACGAAGACAAATTCATCGTCGCCGCCTACAACGACCGCACGGCGGGTTCGCGCTACATCTACGATGCCCGCGCCGACACGCTCAGCAAGCTGGCCGACATCAACCCGGCCCTGCCCGAGGCCGACATGGCGCGGGTGCAGCCCATCAGCTACCAAAGCCGCGACGGCCTGACCATCCACGGCTACCTGACGCTGCCGGCCGGCCGCGACCCCAAGAACCTGGCGTGCATCGTCAATCCGCACGGCGGTCCGTGGGCCCGCGACGGCTGGGGCTACAACCCTGAAGTGCAGTTCCTGGCCAACCGCGGCTTCTGCGTGCTGCAGATGAACTTCCGCGGGTCCACCGGCTACGGCCGCCGCTTCTGGGAAGCCAGCTTCGGCCAATGGGGCCTGAAGATGCAGGACGACATCACCGACGGCGTGCAGTGGCTGGTGCAGCAAGGCATTGCCGACCCCAAGCGCATCGGCATCTATGGTGCCAGCTACGGCGGCTACGCCACGCTGGCGGGCGTGACCTTCACGCCTGACCTGTACGCGGCCGCGGTCGACTACGTGGGCGTGTCCAACCTGTTCACGTTCATGAAGTCGATTCCGCCCTACTGGAAGCCGATGCTGGCCAAGATGCAGGACATGGTCGGCGACCCCGAACGCGACAAGGCCCGCCTGGCGGCCACCTCGCCCGCGCTGCACGCCGACAAGATCAAGACGCCCCTGTTCATTGCCCAGGGCGCCAAGGACCCGCGCGTCAACAAAGACGAAAGCGACCAGATGGTCAAGGCGCTGAAGGCCCGCGGCGTCGAAGTGGAATACATGGTCAAGGACAACGAAGGCCACGGCTTCCACAATGACGAAAACAAGTTCGAGTTCTACGAGGCGATGGAAAAGTTCTTCACCCAGCACCTCAAACCGTAGGGCTTTGCGCCGGCGTCGCCAACGCGGCGGCGCCGTCTTCCCGGGCGGCCGCCTGGCGGCCCGGCAGGCGCCCGCTCCAGGCCATCTCGATGCGGTCGCGCCCCAGTTCCTTGGCCTTGTACAGCGCCAGGTCGGCGCGGGCCAGAATCCCATCGGCCGTATCGCCCGACTGAAACGTCGCCACGCCGCCGCTGGTGGTCATGCGCACTTCCTGCCCTTGCAGGTAAAGCGGCGAATCCCGCAATGCATCGCACACCCGCTGGGCCTGCACCAGCGCATGGGCGGCATCACAGCCATACATCAGCAGCACGAATTCCTCGCCCCCCAGGCGGCCGAAACGGTCGCTGGCGCGCACCGCCTTGGGCACCACCTGGGCGAAATGCCGCAACGCGCTGTCGCCCGCCGCGTGGCCGTGGCGGTCGTTGATGGACTTGAAGTGGTCGATGTCCAGCACCAGCACGGCCAGCCGGCCGTCGCCGCGCTCGCAGCGCTGCAATTCATGTTCCAGCTCGTCCAGGATGCTGCGGCGCGAATAGGCGCGCGTCAGGCTGTCGAAGGTCAGCGCGGCCTGCATCTGCTCGGACAGCGTCGTCTGGATCAACAGTAGCAGCGCCAGGAACAGCGCCGGCACCGTCACCGAACCGCAGACAATGAAGAACAGGCCCCACGGCGCCGGGTCCAGCAGCGACGCCGCATGGACCCAGCCGCTGCCGTAGACCACGGCGCGCAGCGCACTCAACGCGGCCAGGCCGAACATCGACAACATCACGTACAGCATCACGCCCGGCGTCTGGATGCGTTGGCGCTGGCGATAGACCACCCGCCCCGTGGCGCCCATCAACACACAGGTGTAGCCGGAAAAAAGCGTCATGCGCCCGACCAGGTTATCCGTGGCATACAGCATCAGCGCCATGGCCAGGATGCCGACGACGGCGGCCACGGCGGCGCGCCGCGCATGCGGGCGCAGGCCGAAGAACTGCCGCACGCCTACGTACACCAGGCTCATCGCGGCCAGCCACGCGGCGTTGGACACCATCACGTAAAGGCTGGGCGGCACGAGGTCGGCCGAGGCATAAGCCAAGAGCGACAACACCGCCAGCGCGTTGGCCACTGTGAAGGTCCGCACGCCCTCGATGCCGCGCGCATGAAACGGCAGCAGCAGCGGCAGCGCCAGCGCCGTCGCCAGGCCCCAGACCAGAAAAAATAGAGCAGTCGTCATGTGTTTGCCGGCTTCTCGCCCCCGTGGGCGGTCGCCGTCGCTTGGAACATCTGTTGCACCGGATTCACAGTCGGGGACACGTTACACACTCGCATCTTTGACGTTTTTTGTTACCAGCAAGGCAAAAGGCCCCTGCCATCTCCGTCGCGTGAAACGTTCCGTGCCGGGTCGGCCCGACTGTCGGCATACCGCCACGACGGTTGTGCGGTATGCGGCAGAGAATACGCCAAGGCTTAGCAAAGCGGCCCATCCTTTGCAGTAATTGACAGTTGGATTCGCCGAAAACCCATAAAGTTCGACCTGTCGACGGCGCCACCAGAAGCGCTGCGATCACGCCCTGCGGGCGTGGCGCGTACTAGCCATGCACTCCCTGATTTCCGCGCGAGTGCGAAGGTCCCCGTAGCGGGCGCCGCGCAGTGAAAACCTGAACGCTCATCCCCTTCGCCGCCGGCGCCGTTGGCGCTTGCGCTGCGCATGATTTGGCAACGCGGCCTGCCCGCGTCCGGCCGGCGGAGCCACGAGCGCCCATATCGCAACTGCGGAAGTGCTACAGATGCTGAAAAAAGGAACGCCCCGACGGGGCGAGGACGCCCGCCACGCCCCGATTACGCCGCTGGCCACGCCCCGGCGGCGCACGGCCAGCCCCTGCTGGCAGGCGCTGACGGCCTGCGCGGTGCTGGCGCCGGCCCTGGCGTGGGCCGCGCCGACCAACGATTACGACGCGCTGATCGCACGCGCCCGGGCCGGCGATTACGAACCTGCGCTGGCCATGCTGCGCCAGCAAGGGCCGGGCGCCGGCCGCCAGGCAGTCTACGACCACATCGTCATCGCCAGTTGGGCCGGCAAGCCCGCCGAAACCGTGGCCGCCTACGAAACGCTGCCGGCCGCCGCCGCCCTGCCCGCCGACATCCAGCTGGCTGCAGCGCGCGCCTATCGCGACCTGCAGCGTTGGCCCGAAGCCCTGGCCGCGTACCGCGCCGGCCTGCGCCGCCACCCCGGCCAGGCCGCCTTTGCCGCCGGTGAAATCATGACCCTGGCCGACGCCGGCCAGACCGCCGCGGCGCGCGAGGCGGGCCAAGCCTGGATCCAGCGCGAACCGCGCAACGCCGACGCCCGCCTGGCCCTGAGCTACGTCCACGCGCGCCTGCGCCAGCCGTACGAGGCCCTGCACCAGGCCGACCAGGCGCTGGCCATCGCCCCCGGCACGCCCTACGTGCTGCGCGAATACATCGACGCGCTCAGCCGCGCCCGCATGGCCGAACAGGCCTTGACGCTGGCCCGCCAACATCCCGACCTGTACAACGCCGCCCAGCTGCGGCGCCTGGAGGCCGACGCCGTGGCCCAACAAGTGCGGCTGGCGTCCATGCCCACCCGCAGCGAAGCCGAACGCTTCGTCATCGCCGACCGCGCCCTGGCCCGTTACGCCGACCTGATTCCCGCCTGGCAGGCGCTGGGCGAACCGGCGCAGGCCGACGTGCTGCGCGCCCGCATCGACCGCCTGCATGCGCTGCATGCGCGGGTTCGCATGGCCGACCTGGTGGCTGAATACGAGGCGTTGCGCGCGCAGGGCGTGGCCGTGCCGCGCTATGCGCTGAACGACGTGGCGTCGGCCTACCTGTATCTGCGCCAACCGGAAAAAGCGCGCGACCTGTACCGCGACGTTGCCGCCGACGACGCCTGGCGCCAGGACGATCCCGAAGACCGCCTCAGCACCGAGACCGGCCTGTACTACGCGCTGGCCGAAGCCGAACAGTTCGACCAGACCGCCCCGGTCACCGACGCGGTCGGTTCGGGCTATGCCCCGTGGCTGTATTACAAAGGCCAGGCCACCCGCAACCCCAACGACCTGAAGCTGGCCAGCGCCCAGACCGTGGCGTCCGCGCGGCTGCTGGCCGACGACACGGTGGCCGCCCAGCAGCAACAGGAAGACATGGTCGCCAACGCGCCCAACAATTCCACGCTGCGCGCCGACCTGGCGTCCACCTACCGCAAGCGCGACTGGCCGCGGGCGTCCGAACGCGAACTGAAGCTGGCCGAAACGCTGGCGCCGCGCGCGTTGTCGGTCGAAAACGGCCAGGGCTTCACCGCCATGGATCTGCAGGAATGGCGCCAGGCCGAAGCCCTGTCCGCCGACACGCTGGCACGCGCGCCCGACGACCTGACCAGCCGCCGCCTGGCCCGCGAATGGGAAGTGCACAACAAGGCCGAACTGCGCATCGAAGGCTACCGCGGGCTGGCGTCCGACAGCCCGGTGAACGGCAATGGCGACTTCGGCATCGACGCGGTGCTGTACTCGCCGCCCATCGACTACAACTGGCGCGCCTTTGGCGGCGGCGGTTACGCCACCGGCAATTTCGAGGAAGGCCGCGGCAACTACCGCTGGCTGCGCACCGGCGTCGAGTGGCGCGGCCGCGACCTGACCGTGGAAGGCGAAGTCTCGACCCACAGCTATGGCCACGGGGTCAAACCCGGCGTGCGCCTGTCGGCCGCCTACGACCTGGACGACCACTGGCAAGTAGGCGGTGGCGGCGAAATCATGTCGCGCGAGACACCGCTGCGCGCCTTGACCAACGACATCTCGTCCAACCGGCTGAACGGCTTTGTACGCTGGCGCGCCAACGAGCGGCGCGAATGGACGCTGTCGCTGGCGCCGTCGCGTTTTTCCGACGGCAACCAGCGCTGGGAATTGGGCCTGGCCGGCCGCGAACGCGTCTACACCGCGCCGCACCTGAAGGCCGACCTGACGCTGGACCTGTCGACCCAGCGCAACAACCGCGACGACGCGCCCTACTTCAATCCCCGCTCGGACCTGATGCTGCTGCCCGGCGCACGCGCCACGCACACGCTGTACCGGCGCTACGAAACCGCGTGGGAACAGATCGGCACGCTCGGGGCCGGCACCTATACCCAGCAGGGCTACGGCACCGGCGGCGTCATCGCCCTGGGCTACGGCCAGCGCTACCGCGCCAACGACGTGCTGGACATGGGCGCCATGGTCACCGGCATCAGCCGCCCGTACGACGGCCAGCGCGAGC
Source organism: Achromobacter sp. FW305-C-28 (assembly GCF_058783235.1). Taxonomy (NCBI): domain Bacteria; kingdom Pseudomonadati; phylum Pseudomonadota; class Betaproteobacteria; order Burkholderiales; family Alcaligenaceae; genus Achromobacter; species Achromobacter sp. FW305-C-28. The sequence continues at coordinate 88,837 of NZ_JBYSYL010000007.1, forward strand.
GCGAACTGCGCATCACGTTCGACCTTGCCTATCGCTTCTGAGACCGACATGCTGCTCAAGCTACCCACCCGCATTTTCCTGGCAGCCTTGCTGCTGGGGCTCATCCTGGTGCTGACCGCGTGCGCCAAGGACATCCCCGTCTACACGCCGCCGTCCGCGCGCCCCCTGGCCGCGGCTGAACAACCCTGGCAACCCGGCCACTTCCTGGCGCTGGCCTACCACGATGTGGAAGACGAAGACCCCGACCAGGGCTTTCTCAGCGTGCGCACCGACCGCCTGGTCGACCAGTTGGCCTGGCTGCGCGAAAACGGCTACCAGGCCGTCACCGTCGACCAGATCCTGGCGGCGCGGCAAGGCGGCACGCCGCTGCCCGAGCGCGCCGTGCTGCTGTCGTTCGACGACGGCTACCGCAGCTTCTACACCCGCGTGCTGCCCATCCTGAAGGCCTACCGCTGGCCCGCCCTGCTGGCCCCCGTGGGCACCTGGATGGACACGCCGGCCGACAAGCCCGTGGACTTCGGCGGCAGCCCCGAGCCGCGCGGCCGCTTTCTGAACTGGGACGAGATCCGTGAAATCTCGCAGTCGGGCCTGGTCGAGATCGCCGCGCACACCAACGCCTCGCACTACGGCGCGCTGGCCAATCCGCAAGGCAATACCGAGCCCGCCGCCGCCGTGCGCGCCTACGACGCCGCCGCCGGCCAATACGAAACCGAAGCGCAGTTCAACGCCCGCATGGGCGCCGACGTGGCCGCCATCAGCCGCAAGATCGAGCGCGTGACGGGCAAGGCGCCGCGCGTCTGGGTCTGGCCCTACGGCGCCGAAGGCGGCACCACCCTGCGCATCACCGCCGAACACGGCTACCAGCTGGCCCTGACGCTGGAAGACGGCGCCGGCCGGCTCGACCGGCTGATGTCCACCCCGCGCCTGCTGCTGGCCAGCGATCCGGCGCTGAAGTCCTTCGCCAACAGCGTCGTGGGCATGGAAGCCACGCCCTTCATGCGCGTGGCCCACGTGGACCTGGACTACGTCTACGACCCGGACCCGGCCCAGACCGACCGCAACCTGGGCGAGCTGGTGCAGCGCATTCTGGACATGCAGATCAACACCGTGTTCCTGCAGGCCTATTCGGACCCCACTGGCGACGGCCTGGTGCGTTCGGTGTACTTCCCCAACCGCTGGCTGCCGATGCGCGCCGATCTGTTCAACCGCGCCGCCTGGCAGCTGCACAACCGCGCCAACGTGATGGTCTACGCCTGGATGCCGGTGCTGGCCTATGACCTGGACCCGGCCATCGCGCGGGTCACGCGCTGGCAGCCGGACTCGCCGCAGGCCGCGCCCCAGCCCGACCCCGACCAGTACCGCCGCCTGTCGCCGTTCGACGCCACCGCGCGGGCCCGCATCGGCGACCTGTACGAAGACCTGGCGCGCCACGCGATCTTCGACGGCATCCTGTTCCATGACGACGCGGTGCTGTCCGACTTCGAAGACGCCAGCCCTGGCGCGCTGGCCGCCTACCGCGCCGCCGGCCTGCCGGGCGACATCGCGCAACTGCGCGCCGACCCCGCCACGATGCAGCGCTGGACTCGCGTGAAGAGCCGCGCGCTGATCGACTTCACCGCCGAACTGACCGCCAAGGTGCGCGCCGTGCGCGGCCCGCAGATCAAGACCGCGCGCAACATCTTCGCCATGCCGATCCTGGACCCGCAGTCCGAAGCCTGGTTCGCGCAGAACCTGGACGACTTCCTGGGCGCCTACGACTGGACCGCGCCGATGGCCATGCCGCTGATGGAAAACGTGCCCAAAGGCCAGGAAAACGCCTGGCTCGACCGGCTGGTCGACCAGGTGGCCAAACGCCCCCGCGGCCTGGACCGCACCGTGTTCGAACTGCAGGCGCGCGACTGGCGCACGGGCCCCGGCCGCCCCGAAGTGACGCCGGTGGACACCGCCGTGCTGGCCGGCTGGATGCAGCGCCTGCAACTGCGCGGCGCCCGCAGCTTCGGCTACTACCCCGACGACTTCTCGCAAGACCAGCCCCGGCTGCAAGGCATCCGGCCCGCCATCTCTGAAGCGTGGTACCCCATCCGATGATCGACCGACTGATCGCCCTGATTATCCTGCTGGCGGTGCTTGGCGCGCCGTTCGGCTTCACCATGATGCTGACCGGCCAGGCGCTGCTCGGCTTCGTCTTCTTCTACCCCCTGTTCATGTCCGGCATGTGGATGGCCGGCGGCCTGTACTTCTGGTGGCACTGGGAACGGCGCTGGGACTGGGGCCCCGGCCGCCCGCCGCCCGCCCTGGCCGGCGACCCGCTGGTGTCGATCCTGGTGCCCTGCTACAACGAGGCCGACAACGGCGAAGAGACCTTGCTGGCCGCACTGGGCCAGCACTATCCGAACATCGAGGTCATCGCCATCAATGATGGTTCCAGCGACGGCACGGGCGCCATGCTGGACCGCCTGGCCGCGCAGCATCCGCGCCTGCGCGTCGTGCACCTGGCGCAGAACCAGGGCAAGGCCATGGCGCTGCGCATGGGCGCCCTGGCCGCACGCAGCGAATACCTGGTGTGCATCGACGGCGACGCGGTGCTCGACCCCGACGCCGCCGCCTACCTGGTGGCGCCGCTGATCGACAACCCGCGGGTCGGCGCCGTCACCGGCAACCCGCGCATCCGCACCCGCTCGACCCTGATCGGCCGCATCCAGGTCGGCGAGTTCTCGTCCATCATCGGGCTGATCAAGCGCACCCAGCGCGTCTACGGCCAGGTCTTCACCGTGTCCGGCGTGGTCGCGGCCTTTCGCCGCGCCGCGCTCGACCGGGTGGGCTACTGGAGCCTGGACATGATCACCGAAGACATCGACATCAGCTGGAAGCTGCAACGCGACCACTGGTCGATCTTCTACGAGCCGCGCGGCCTGTGCTGGATCCTGATGCCGGAAACGCTGCGCGGGCTGTGGAAGCAGCGCCTGCGCTGGGCCCAGGGCGGCGCCGAGGTGTTCCTGAAGAACCTGCGGTCGATCTGGACCTGGCGCCACCGCCGCCTGTGGCCGCTGATGCTGGAATTCTGCCTGTCCACCGCCTGGGCCTTCGCCTTTGGCGTGTCGGTGCTGCTGTGGCTGGTGAGCCAGGTCGTGACCCTGCCGCACAACATGCACATCGCCAGCCTGATGCCGCCTGCCTTCACCGGCATGATGCTGGCCGTGGTCTGCCTGCTGCAGTTCGCCGTCAGCATCCTGATCGACCGCCGCTACGAGCCCGGCCTGTGGCGCGCGCTGTATTGGGTCATCTGGTATCCGCTGGCGTACTGGATGGTCAGTCTGTTCACCACCCTGGTCAGTTTCCCCAAAGTCATGCTGCGCAAGCAGGCCCGGCGCGCGCGCTGGACCAGCCCCGACCGCGGCATCAAATCTTCGGACGCCTCATGATCATCACCACGCAACGTTCGCGCGCGGGCTACCTGTTCGACCTGCTGCTGACGGCGGCAGGCTGGTTCGCCTTCGTCTACCTGTTCGGTTCCGGCATCGCCGCCATCCTGCGCGGCGCCGCCAGCGGCCCGCAGGCGCCGCTGTGGCCGACCTTCCTGCCCACGCTGCACACGCTGGCCGGCTACGCCCTGCTGGCGCTGGCCAACGCCGCCGTGCTGGTGGCGTGGGCCGTCTACAACCACCTGCGCTTTCGCGGCAAAGACCGCCGCCAGCCCATCGATGCCCTGACCGACCATCAACTGGCCATGAGCTTCGCGGTGACGCCGCAGCAACTGGCCCAGCTGCGCGGCGCCCGCATCGCCGTCATCCACCACAGTGGCGATGGCGAAATCCGGGGCATCGAAGCGGCGCGGCCGCGGCTGGCGGCAGTGGCGGGCGCCGCGGCCTGATCAGGCCTGCTTGCGCGCCACCGGTTTTCGCTCCACATTCGGCAGCAGCACCGCCACCACGCCCAAGAGCGGCAGGTACGCGCACACCTGGTACACATAGCCGATGCTGGTCGCGTCGGCCAGCTTGCCCAGCGCGGCCGCGCCCAGCCCGCCCATGCCGAAGGCAAAGCCGAAGAACAGGCCCGCGATCATGCCGACCTTGCCCGGCACCAATTCCTGCGCATACACCACGATGGCCGAGAACGCCGACGCCAGCACCATGCCGATGATCACCACCAGCACGCCCGTCCAGAACAGGTTGGCGTAGGGCAGCATCAGCGTGAACGGCGCCACGCCCAGGATCGACACCCAGATCACGATCTTGCGGCCGATGCGGTCGCCCACCGGCCCGCCCACCACCGTGCCTACCGCCACCGCGGCCAGGAACAGGAACAGGTACAGCTGGGCTTCCCGCACGGACAAGGCGAACTTGTCGATCAGGTAGAACGTGAAATAGCTGTTCAGGCTGGACAGGTAGAAGTACTTGGAAAACACCAGCAGGCCCAGCACCCCCAACGCACCCAGCACCTGGTTGCGCGTCAGGCCGTTGTCCGCGCCTTCGCGCCGGGCGCGCGGTTTCAGACGCACGCGGTTGGCGCTGTACCAGCGGCCAATGCCCGTCAGCACCACGATGCCGAACAGCGCGGCCAGCGAAAACCAGGCCACGCTGCCCTGGCCGTGCGGAATGATGAACAGCGCCGCCAGCAGCGGCCCCAGGGCCGACCCGACGTTGCCGCCCACCTGGAACAGCGACTGCGCCAGGCCGTGGCGCCCGCCCGAAGCCATGCGCGCCACCCGCGACGACTCGGGGTGGAACACCGACGAGCCCGTGCCCACCAGCACCGCGGCCACCAGCAGCCAGCCGAACGACGGCGCCACCGACAGCAGCAGCAAGCCCACCAGCGTGAAGCCCATGCCCACCGGCAGCGAATACGGCTTGGGATTGCGATCGGTATAGAAACCGATGAAGGGCTGCAGCAGCGACGCCGCCAATTGGTACACCAGCGTGATCAGGCCGATCTGCGCGAATGACAGGCTGAACGACTCCTTCAGCATCGGGTAGATGGCCAACAGGATCGACTGGATCATGTCGTTCATCAGGTGCGCCACGCTGATCGCGCCCAGCACCTTGAAGGCGGTGGACGGATCGGACACGGCGGGGGTCGGCGCGGCCGCCGGGGCGGACAGGTCCGGCAGGTCGGCGGCGGGATTCTGGGCGGAATTCATGGGGTGGCGGGATCAGGAAAAAAAGGACCCTGCGCCGGCGATACGCCAGGAACAGGGGGCCATCGGGGCGACAAGACGCCTCGCACAGGTCCCAGTGTAGGAACGGCGGCGTTCCCCTGCCTGCCAATTTTCGTCGGGAAAGTGACAAAATAGCCTCATCCCTACCCTTATTTCGGCCTCATCCTGTTGCTGGAAGTGACACCATGCCGACCTGGCCCACCCGCCCCGACCCCGCCCGCAGCATCGACGCGCAGGACTACCAGCACCGTCCGCGCAGCGTCACCGCCATGGCCAAGGAATTCTCGGCCGGCGCCCGCACCGGCGCCCACTCACACCCGCGTGCCCAGTTGATTTACGCCGTCCAGGGGGTGATGCACGTCACCACGCCCAGCGGCTTCTGGGCCCTGCCGCCCCTGCGCGCGCTGTGGGTGCCTGCGGGCGTGCCGCATGGGGTCGACATGATCGGCGCGGTCTCGATGCGTTCGCTCTACATCCAGCCCGATGCCGCCCACACGTATTGGCCGCAGTGCCAGGTCATCGAGGTCAGCGGCCTGTTGCGCGAACTGATCCTGACCCTCACCGCCGAGCCCATCGACTATCCGCTGGGCGGCCGGGCCGAGCAGGTGGCCGCGCTGATCCTGTCCGAGCTGGCCGCCGCCCGCGTGGTGCCGATCCAGATTCCCTGGCCGCGCGACCGCCGCCTGCAGACCATCTGCGAGGCCATCCTGGACCAGCCCGGCCTGCAGCGCGGCATTGAAGACTGGGGCAGCGAAGTCGGCGCCAGCGCGCGCACACTGATCCGGCTATTCCAGGCTGAATTGGGACTGAATTACCGACAATGGGTGCAGCAGGTGCGGCTGGCCGACGCCGTCTGCCGGTTATCTTTGGGAGAGCCGGTCGCGCGCATCGCGGCCGATCTCGGCTACCGCAGCCCCAGTGCGTTCAGCGCCATGTTTCACCGCGCGCTGGGTGCACCGCCGCAACGCTACCTGCAAAACGCCGCATGACATCTGCAACCGGCCTTGCCGTTTGTCACGGCGCGCAATACATTTCACGGCGCGCTTGTGCAGCGCCGCAGCGCGAAACCCGCGCAGCGCGTATGCTCAACCCCGTCCCTATATCCTTTACCCGTCGTGCGGACCATCCCGCCGGGCAAGTTTGGTTACTGAAACCTTCCGGTGCGGTCGCCGGTCTATGAAGGTTCTGCCCTAGAATCGCCAGCAATGAGCACCCCCCAGCAATCCTCCGCCACCCCGGGCGGCAAATCGGGCTTCCCCTGGAAACGACTCCTCATCAAGGCGGGGGTCGCCGTCGCCGGACTCGGCGTCTGCGGGGCGGTGCTCGTCGGCCTGGCGCTGGCCCTGGCCTGGCCCAGCCTGCCCGACCTGCACGCCATGACCGACTACCGGCCGCGGGTGCCGCTGCGCATCTACACGGCCGACAAGGTCCTCATCGGCGAATACGGCGAAGAACACCGCAACGTGCTGCGTTTCGATGAAATCCCGCCGGTGATGCGCCAGGCGGTGCTGGCCGCCGAAGACGACCGCTTCTACCAGCACGGCGGCGTCGACTGGATGGGCATGGTGCGCGCCGTGCTCGTCAACCTGGTCAAGCAATCCAAGACCCAGGGCGGCAGCACCATCACCATGCAGGTGGCGCGCAACTTCTACCTGTCGTCGGAAAAAACGTATTCGCGCAAGTTCTACGAACTGCTGCTGACCTACAAGATCGAATCCGAGCTCACCAAGGACCAGATCCTTGAGCTCTACATGAACCAGATTTACCTGGGGCATCGCGCCTACGGCTTTGCTGCGGCCTCGCGCACCTACCTGGGCAAGCCGCTGGCGGAAGTCACGCCGGCCGAAGCTGCCATGCTGGCCGGCATTCCCAAGGCGCCGTCGCGCTTTAACCCCATCACCAATTTTCCGCGCGCCGAAATCCGCCAGCACTACGTGCTGGGCCGCATGAAGACGCTGGGCTACCTGACGCCCGAACAGGCCGACGAAGCCCTCAAGCAGCACATCACCATCCGCGGCGCCGACGGCTCCAGCACGCGCGGCTTCGCCATCCACGGCGACTACCCCGCCGAACTGGCGCGCCAGCTGATGTACGGCGTCTTCCAGGAACAGACCTACTCCAAGGGCATCGACGTCTACACCACCATCGATTCCAAGGCCCAGGAAGCCGCCTACCGCGCCGTGCGCGACGGCGTGCTGGACTACACCCGCCGCGCCGTCTACCCCGGCCCCGAAGACCAGATCGAGCTGCCCGACGGCGTTGAAAAAGACCCGGCCGCGCTGGACGACATCCTGGACGGCGTGCAGGAAAAAACGCCCGACAGCGAAGACCTGCTCGCCGCCGTGGTGCTGGCCGCCAGCCCCCAGGAAGTCACCGTGGCGCGCAGCGCGCGCGACATCATCACCATTTCCGACAAGAAGGCGCTGGCCGTGGTGGCGCGCGCCCTGAACCCCAAGGCCAGCGACAGCCAGCGCATCAGCCGCGGCTCGGTGGTCTACATCCACAAAAACGGCGACAGCTGGGAAATCATCAACATGCCGGCGTTGCAGGCGGCGCTGGTGTCGATGGCCCCGCAAGACGGCGCCATCCGCGCCATGATCGGCGGCTTCGACTACAACCGCGGCACCTTCAACCGCGTCACGCAGGCCTGGCGCCAGCCCGGTTCCAACATCAAGCCCTTCGTCTACGCCGCGGCGCTTGAACGCGGCCTGACCCCGGCCACGCAGATTTCCGATCAGCCCTTCATGCTGACCGCCGCGCAGACCGGCTCGAAAGACTGGCAGCCCAAGAACGACGGCAATCGCTACGAGCCCATGCTGACGCTGCGCCAGGGTCTGTACAAGTCCAAGAACATGGTCACCATCCGCATCCTGCAGGCCATCTCGCCGCAGTACGCACAGGACTACCTGACCCGCTTCGGCTTCGACAAGGCCCGCTGGCCGGCCGTGCTGCCGCTGGGCCTGGGCGCCGGCGGCGCCACGCCGCTGCAGGTGGTCAACGGCTACAGCGTCTTCGCCAACGGCGGCTACCGCGTCACGCCCTACCTGGTGGACCGCGTCACCGACCGCTCGGGCAACGTACTGATGCAGGCCCAGCCCGTGGTGGCCGGCGACGCCGCCGCGCGCGCCATCGACCCGCGCACCGCCTGGGTCATGGACGACATCCTGCGCGGCGTCACCACCAGCGGCACCGCCGCGCGCGCGCACCAGGTGCTCAAGCGCAACGACGTCGGCGGCAAGACCGGCACCACCAACGAAGCCGTCGACGTCTGGTTCTCGGGCTTCACCCCCACCTTGGCCACCACCGTCTGGATGGGCTTTGACCAGCCCAAGTCGCTGGGCACCAATGAATTCGGCAGCGGCCTGGCCCTGACCACCTGGCTCGACTACATGCAGCCGGTGCTCAAGGGCGTGCCCGAAACCAAGCCCGCGCCCCGGCCCGACGGCCTGTTGGTCGATAACGGCGAATACTATTTCTCGGAATTCCCGCCGGGCCAGGCCGTGGCCTCGCTGGACCTGTCCAGCGGCGACGCGCTGACCGACTTCCTGAACAACAACCGCTCGACCGACGGCGTGGACAACTCGGTCAAGCCCCTGCCGGTGCCGGGCGCCGCCGCGCCGCAGACGCAGGTGCCGCAATCGCAGGCCCCGCAAGCCCAGACGCCGCAATCGCCGAACAACGGCGCTGCGCAACAAGCGCCCGTGGCCCAGCCCATTCCGGTGCCGGCGGCCAGCGGCGGCGTCCTCAACAACGGGGGCAGCAGCGGCGGCAATGCGCCCATTCCGCCGATCCCGGTGCCGCGCGTGGACGCAGGCAGCGATGGCGTGCGCACCAGCGCGGTCAATGGCAGCGGCCCGCTGGCCGCTCGCCCGCTGTAAGCCGCGTTTTTCCCGCCGCCGTCATCCGTCGGCGCGCAATCGCGCGCCGACTCACCCCAGCGGCATTCCGTGCCCGGGGCGCCGCCCCTCCGACGTCAATCCCCGGTTTCCGCCAGCTCGGTCACCACCGCGCGCGGCCACGCCGTCAGCGTTTCCAGATCCAGGAAGGTGAAGTAGCCGCCGCGCCAGCCCTCGGTGTCGATGTGGTAGACGTTGCCCAGCATCAGCGGCTCGGCCACCGGGGTGTGCCCCGCCACCACCGCCCGCACGCCGCGGATGCCGGTGCGGTCCATCTGGCGCAAGCGATCACGCGACCACTGGCAGGCGGCGCTGGTGCGCTTGTAGCGGTCTTGCAGGGCCGATTCCAGCCGCGGCCAGAACAGCACCGGGCAATCCGCGTGCAGCAGCCCCACGGGGCCCGACGACGTTTCCACCTCGATCGCGATCGGCAATTGGTCGAAGGCGTCGGCAAAGACCTGCTGGCGTTCGGGCGGCAGGTCCAGGAACCAGCCGCCGCCATAGCTGCGCCAGTTGTCCACGTCGACCTGTTTCGTACGGATGTGCCGCACTGCGTAGTCTTCGTGGTTGCCCTGCACCGCGTAGAACCAGGGTTGTTCCAGCCAGGCCAGCACGGTTTCGCATTCCGGGCCGCGGTCGACCAGGTCGCCCACGGAAAACAGGCGGTCGCGCACGGGGTCAAACCCCAGTTGGTCCAGGCCCTGCTGCAGGCGGGAAAAACAGCCGTGCACATCGCCCACCGCGAAATCACGGCCCAGCGCGTTGCGCGGCACTTTCAGAAAACGTTGCTGCATGATGATCCAGCTTGCCCGATCGGGCCCAAGCCTCTTTTTTAACCCGCTTTGAATGCGTCCCTTATTAATAACCCCATTCGCTTCGTCGTGCAAATTCCGGTACGAGAATAGCTATTATTCGTGATAATGTTCCGACTTTCCCAAACCATACCTTGAACGGGGCCGCGCCTGCCGCCCCCGCCGTCGCCATGACCGCCGCCTCCACCATCAAAACCTGGTACCTGGTCCATAAATGGACCAGCCTGGTCTGCACGATCTTCCTGCTCATCATCTGTCTTACCGGGTTGCCGCTGGTGTTCCACCACGAGATCGAGCACTGGCTGGACGACGCCAAGCCGCTGTCCGACGTGCCCGCCTCGACCCCGCCGGCCAACCTGGACAAGCTGGTCGAAAACGCCAAGGCCATGTACCCGGGCGAGGTCGTCGACTACCTGTTCTTCGACCCCGACGAACCCCAGGTCTACGTCGGCATGGCCAAGAAGCCCGGCGACGGCCAGGTGTCCGGCCACGCGGTGCGCATGGACGGCCGCACCGGCGACGTCCTGCTCGACGGCCCGCTCTACACCGAAGACAAATTCTCGTTCATGGGCATCATGCTGGCCTTGCACGTCGACCTGTTCGCGGGCCTGCCCGGCGAACTGTTCCTGGGCTTCATGGGGCTGTTGTTCTGCATCGCCATCGTCTCCGGCGTGGTGCTGTACGGCCCGTTCATGAAAAAGCTGGAATTCGGCACGGTGCGCGCCGGCCGCTCCACCCGCCTGAAGTGGCTGGACCTGCACAACCTGCTGGGCATCGTCACGCTGGTGTGGGCCTTCGTGGTGGGCGTCACCGGCGTCATCAACGAACTGTCCACGCCGCTGTTCCGCCTGTGGCAGGGCACCGAGCTCGTGCGCATCCTGGAACCCTACAAGGGCCAGAGCGTGCCCGCCCAGCTGGCCTCGGCCCAGGGCGCGGCCGACACGGCGCGCAAGGCCCTGCCGGGCAATGAAGTGTCGTTCATCGCCTTCCCCGGCAACGCCTTCGGCAGCCCGCACCACTACATCACCTGGATGCGCGGCGCGACCCCGCTGACGTCCAAGATGAACACGCCCGTCCTGGTCGATGGGCGCACCGGCGAGCTCACCACCGTCGCCAAGATGCCCTGGTACCTGACCGCCCTGGAACTGTCGCGGCCGCTGCACTTCGGCGACTACGCCGGCCTGCCGCTCAAGATCATCTGGGCCGTCCTGGACCTGATCACCATCGTGGTACTGGTCAGCGGCCTGTACCTGTGGCTGGCACGGCGCCGCGCCACCGAAGCCCGCATCGCCGAACTGGTGCGCAAGCACCAGGCCGCCGCCACGCCCCAACGGAGCCCCGCATGAGCAAGAACAGCCGTGGCTTCATGTTCGTCTGGGGCGTGCCGATCCTGTTGGGCATCCTCAGCGTCTTCGGCCTGCTGGCCGCCCTGCTGGGCACCGGCGGCTGGCACTGGGCGTCCTGGACGACGCTGACCGTACTGATCATCGTCATCGTGCGCTACTGGTTCTTCCCGCCCAGGCAGCCGGCGCAGTAGCCGCGCCAGGCCCGCCTTACTTGCCGAACTTCTCCGGATCGGGTCCCAGGCGGCCCGCTTCCTTGATCGCATCGATGGCGTCCATCTCGGCGCGCGACAGCTCGAAGCCGAACACGTCGATGTTCTCGCGGATGCGCGCCGGCGTCACCGACTTCGGAATCACGATCAGGCCGTGCTGCAGATGCCAGCGCAGCGTCACCTGCGCCGGCGACTTGCCATGCTTTTTGGCCAGTTCCAGGATCGTCTTCTCTTTAGTGATGCCGCCCTGCGCCAGCGGGCTCCAGGACTCGGTCGCGATGCCATGCTTGTCATGGAACGCGCGCAGTTCGCGCTGCGCAAAGCCCGGGTGCAGCTCGATCTGGTTGACCGATGGCGTCACGCCGGTGGCGTCGATCAGCCGTTCGAGATTGGCCTGCGTGAAGTTGGACACGCCGATCGAACGCGCGCGGCCGTCTTCCTTCATCTCGATCATGGCGCGCCAGGCGTCCACGAACTTGTCGCTGCCGGCCACCGGCCAGTGGATCAGGTACAGATCCACGTAGGCCAGGCCCAGTTTTTCCAGGCTCTCATCCAGCGCCTGGTGCGCCGCGTCGAAACCGTGCTTGTCGTTCCAGAGCTTGGTCGTGACGAACAGGTCCTTGCGCGCCACGCCCGCGGCGCGCAGCCCGGCGCCCACGCCGGATTCGTTGCCGTAGATTGCGGCCGTGTCCACCGAACGGTAGCCCGCCGCCAGGGCCTCCTTGACGCAGGCGGCGGCCTGGTCGTCGGGCACTTGCCAGACCCCCAGGCCCAATTGCGGAATCTTGCTGCCGTCGTTCAGTTTTACTGCGGGTACCTTCACCATGAGTCCCTCCGAAGTAGGCGAAATGCGGATGCAAAACCCCTGGAATCCGGCAGAAAGTGGTACTTCCGTCCCAGGGGTTTTCCACTAAATAATAGCGCCCGTGCCGGATAATGGCCGTCATACCCGGCCTGCGCCTTGCGCCGGCCACCACCATTGCTCCCTGCCGACCCATGCCCGCACCTGACTCCCGGCCGCCCGGCCGCGGCGGTTTTTCCACCCTTCGCACCCTGTTTCCCTACCTCTGGCCGCCCGGCCAGACGGGGCTCAAGCTGCGGGTAGTGGCCGCCCTGCTCTGCCTGTTCGCCGCCAAGGCGGCCACCGTCTACGTGCCCATCCTGTACAAGCACGCCATCGACGAACTGGGCCAGGGCGCGCCGGGCGCCGTGACCGTGCCGCTGGGCCTGATCCTGGCCTACGGCGCCGCCCGGGTTCTGTCCCTGTTGTTTTCCGAACTGCGCGACGCCATCTTTGCCCGCGTCGGCCAGCACGCCATCCGCTCGGTCGGCCTGCAGATCTTTCGCCACCTGCATGGCCTGGCGCTGCGCTTTCACCTGACCCGCCAGACCGGCGGCCTGACCCGCGCCATCGAACGCGGCACCAAGGGCATCCAGACCCTGCTGTCGTTCCTTCTGTTCAACATCCTGCCCACCTTCTTCGAGATCGGGTTGGTCTGTATCGTGCTGTGGAAGATGTTCGATGCCTGGCTGGCGGTGGCCACCGGCGCCACCGTCATTCTCTACATGGGCTACACGCTGGCCGTCACCGAGTGGCGCTCGAAGTTCCGGCGCCAGATGAACGAAACCGATTCCGAAGCCAACACCAAGGCCATCGAAAGCCTGCTGAACTACGAAACGGTCAAGTACTTCGGCAACGAAGAACACGAGGCCCGCCGCTACGACGCCTCGCTGACCCGCTACGAACGCGCCGCCGTGCGCAGCCAGGTCAGCCTGTCGGTGCTGAACATCGGCCAGGCCGTCATCATTTCCGCCGGCCTCACCCTGGTCATGTGGATGGCCGCCCGCGGCATTGCCCAGGGGCGCTACACGCTGGGCGACTTCGTCCTGGTCAACACCTACCTGCTGCAGCTTTACACGCCGCTCAGTTTCTTCGGCTTCATCTACCGCGAAATCAAGCAGGCCCTGATCGACATGGAACGCATGTTCGAACTGCTGGGCCAGGACCGCGAGGTGGCCGACCGCCCCGGCGCACAACCGCTGCGCGTGGCCGGCGGCGAGGTCGAATTCCGCGACGTGCGCTTCGGCTACGACGAGCGGCGCCAGATCCTCAAGGGCGTCAGCTTCACCATTCCGGCCGGCAAGACCGTGGCCGTGGTGGGCACTTCGGGCGCGGGCAAATCCACCATCGCCCGGCTGCTGTTCCGCTTCTACGACGCCGACAGCGGCGCCATCCTGGTCGACGGCCAGGACGTGCGCGAAGTCACCCAGGCCAGCCTGCGCGCCGCCATCGGCGTGGTGCCGCAAGACACCGTGCTGTTCAACGACACCATCCGCTACAACATCGGCTATGGCCGCCCCGGCGCGTCCGATGCCGAGATCGAAGCCGCCGCCCGCCTGGCCCACATCCACGACCTGGTCATGGCCATGCCCGACGGCTACCAGACCATGGTGGGCGAACGCGGCCTGAAGCTGTCCGGCGGCGAAAAACAGCGCGTGGCCATTGCCCGCACGCTGCTCAAGAACCCCGCCATCTTCCTGTTCGACGAAGCCACCAGCGCGCTGGATACCCACACCGAGCGCGAAATCCAGGCCAACCTGCGCGAAGTCAGCCAGGGCCGCAGCACGCTCATCATCGCGCACCGCCTGTCCACCGTGGCCGATGCCGACGAAATCATCGTGCTCGAAGACGGCCGCATCGCCGAACGCGGCCGCCACGCGCGGCTGCTGGCCCAGAATGGCCTGTACGCCGCCATGTGGACCCGCCAGCAGGAAAGCGCGGCCGCCGCGCCCGCGGATTGACAAGCCCGCCCCCCCTATCCGAATATCGCACCCTTTGATTCCAAGGCCCGCCATGCAGGATTCCTCCAGCGCCCCCGAAATCCGCGTCTGCGCCGCCTCCGACCTGGTCAACGGCGGCCTGGGCGTCAAGGTCCCCGTCACCGACAGCGCCGGCCAGACCACGGCGTTCTTCGTGCGCTACCAGGACCGCGTGCACGGGTACCTGAACCGCTGCGCCCACGTGGGCGTCGAACTCGACTGGGAAGGCAGCTTCTTCACCCGCGCCGGCGACCTGATCATGTGCGCGCGCCACGGCGCCACCTATGAACCCGACACGGGCTTGTGCGTGGGCGGCCCCTGCCGCAATGGCCGCCTGACGGTGCTGGCGGTGCAGGAACGCGAGGGCGCCGTCTATTGGCAGCCCAGTGGCAAGATACGGCCGCTGGACGCCGCCGAAGGCTGACCGCCACAGCCTCGGCCGCCCGCCCTGCGCGGCAATCGGTTGCGCCGGGTGCCGGCGCGGCGGCACGCCAGGCTCAGGCCTGGGCGGGCGCGACAACCTGGCCCGGCTCGCCGCGGTCCGCATAACGGCGCGCCAGCACCGCGCAGACCATCAGCTGCATCTGGTGAAAGATCATCAGCGGCAGCACCACGATGCCCATCTGCGAGGTGCCGAACAGCACCGTCGCCAGCGGAATGCCCGAGGCCAGCGACTTCTTCGAGCCGCAGAACACCAGCGTGATCTCGTTTTCCTTGGACAGGCCCAGCTTGCGGCTGCCCCACGTGGTGATCAGCAGCACCGCGCCCAGCAGCAGCGCATTGACCAGCACCATCGTCGCCAGGTCGATGGCCGGAAACGCGTGCCAGATGCCCTGCGCCACCGCCTCGCTGAATGCCGTGTACACCGCCAGCAGGATCGAGCTGCGGTCCACCTTGGACAGCACACGGCTGTTGCGCTGCGCCCAGGCGCCGATCCACGGCCGCAGCAGGCTGCCCACCGCGAACGGCAGCAGCAGCTGCAGCAGGATGCGGCCGGCGTCGGCCAGGCCATGCCCGCCGCCCTGGCGATGCAGCAGCACCGCCACCAGCAGCGGCGTCAGCACCGTGCCCAGCAGGTTCGACGCCGTGGCCGCGCAGATGGCGCCGGGCACATTGCCGCGCGCCATCGAGGTGAACGCAATCGACGACTGCACGGTGGACGACAGCGTGCACACGAAGATCACGCCCAGCCACAGCGCCGGCGTCAACAGGCCCGGGAACAGCGCGCGCAGCCCCAGGCCCAGCGCGGGAAACAGGAAGAAGGTACAGCCCAGGATCAGCGCATGCAGCCGCACGTCCTTGACCCCCGCGACGATCGCATCGGTGGACAGGCGCGCCCCGTGCAGGAAGAACAGCAGCGAAATGGCCACGTTGCTGGCCACCATCATGAACGACGCCCCCTTGCCTACCGCGGGAAAGAAGCTGGCGAACGCCACGGTGGCGATCAGGATGAGCGTGAATGGGTCGGGTAAAAAGCGGCGCATGGCGGGTTTTCCGGGAAATTTGCGCCACTATAGGCGCGCCGCTTGCTATCGTGAAGGCCACTGGTTACTTTAACTGTCATCGGAATATCCTATGACCAGCCCGCCATGCTCAACCCGCTCTGGCTCAAGACCTTCGCCGCGGCCGCGGCCTCGCCCAGCTTCAGCGAAGCCGCACGCCGGCTGGGCCTGACCCAGCCCACCGTCAGCGAACACATCCGCCAGCTCGAACAGGCGCTGAACCGCCGCCTGTTCCTGCGCGATACGCATTCACTGGCCCTGACCAGCGACGGCCGCAGCCTCCTGGTTCACGCCGAAATCATCCTGGATGCCCACGAACGCGCCGAACGCCTGTTCGATGCCCCGCGGCTGCGTGGCCGCGTGCGCCTGGGCACATCCGACGACCTGGCGATGGGGCCGCTGCCCGACGTGCTGGCCGCGTTCCGGCAAGCCCACCCCGAAGTGGAACTGGACATCACCATCGGCGTCACCAGCGATCTTTACCGCTTGCTGGACGACAACGGACTGGATGTCATGATCGGCAAGCGCCGCCGCGGCGACCGCCGCGGCCAGACCCTGCACAAGGAAGCGCTGCTGTGGCGCGCCAAGGAAGGCCTGCGCATCGCGCCGGACGCCCCGCTGCCGCTGATCCTGCTGCGCGAACCCAGCGTCACCCGCACGCTGGCGCTGGATGCGCTGGCGCGGGCCGGACGCAACTGGCAGATCGTCTGCACCAGCACCAGCTACGCGGGGTGCCAGGCAGCGGCCCGCGCCGGCCTGGGCATCACCGTGCAGCCCTCGCACCTGTCCACGGCCGGGCTGGCCGCGCCGGCCGGCGTGCACGCCCTGCCGGCCCTGCCCCAGGTGGAATTCATCGTCATCTCGGCCCCCGCGCCCAACAAACCCACTCGCGCGTTGACCGAGATCCTGATGCGCAGCTCGCTGACCTGACGCTGCTGCGCAAGACTGGCCCCCTCAGGCGCTGCCGGGGGGCCGGTGGCGGGACAGTGTCCTACTGAGCCGACGGCCGCGTGTGCCGCACGCTGCCTTCCAGCGGCTGCGGCTGCTTGAGCAGGTTCAGGATCGGGCACCACTGCTCCACCGCCTCGTGCACGGCGCGTACCGCGCTTTCGTCGGCCGGCGACACGATATGTGCGGTATAGCGGATGTTGTGCGGAAAGAACGGCACCTTTTCATAGCCCGGCTTGCCGCCGCGCGGGTCAAGGTCGCCCTCGATCTCGACTTCCAGCGATTCCAGCGGCAATTCCAGCTCGGCCGCCTTGATGAGGAAAATGTGCGTCAGGCAACTGCCCAACGACCCCAGCAGCAGTTCGGGCGAACTCGGCCCCAGGTCGTAGCCCGCGAAATCGGCCGGGCTGTCACTCACCACCTGGTGGTCGCGGATGCGAATGCGGCGCACGCCGCTGCGGCCTTCGGCGCTGACATGGGCGCGCAGCTTCACCGGCGTCACCGTCTGCGGATCGCGCGCATTGCGCACCAGCACGGCCTGCCGCTTCTGGCCCAGGTATTCGTTCAACGTACTCATGTTCCTGCCTCGCGTAAGTAAGAGTGGAAGGGTTAAAGCGGATGTGCCCGCACGGCGCTACTGCCAGCGCCGCGTATCCGGAATGCCGATGGGGGCACGGTCCATCGCCAGTAACAGCGCGCCCAGCCCCTGGGCGGATGTGTTTTCCATGCGGCCGCCCGGGCCGCAGACGTTGTCCGCGCTGGTCCAGGCCGGGGCCGCGCCTGGCAGCCGCCGCGCGCGCAGCCAGCCGCGGCGGTCCACCATGAACTGCGCGCCGGCCAGCGCGTCCGGCGGCACGCCCGCCGCCAGCGCGTAGGCGTTCCAGGCGTCTTCGCCCGACGCCACGCAATCGGCGTCCGCCGAATTGCCGTCCGCCGAATACCCGCCGCCCCAGGTCAGGGCCACGGTCAACAGACGCGGGTCCAGCGGCTCTTGCATCGCCTTCGACGCAGACGCGCTTGCCGCCGCGGCCCCAATCCACAGCGGCAGGCCGCGCAGCCCCGCCAGCGTGGTCGCACGGCCATCACGGCACGTCACCGCCACGCCCGGCGCCGGAATCGCCGGCATGCCCGTGCCGCCGCTCACGCCATAGGCCCGCAACCGCAAGTAGTCCAACACCTGCCAGATTTCATCAGGGCCCAGCGCCGCGCCAAAGCTTGGCATGGCCGACGCCCCGCCCCGTCCATCGCCGCCGTGCGCCACCCGCCAATGCAGCTCGCCTTCCAGGCGGTTGTCGAACAGCGCCGGCCCCAGCACGCTTGGCCAGGCGGGCAACCCCGCCGCCAACGGCCCGCGGCCATCGGCCTGGGCGCCGTGGCAACCCGCGCAGTGCGCCTGATACAGCTGGCCGCCTTGCAGCACGTTGCGATCCGTGAACGCCAGCGGCGATCGCTGATACGACGTGCGCGTCGCCTCCGTCATCAGCAGTTGCGGCGCGGGCCAGTTGGCGGAGGCCAGCAGGCCGGCCGCGGCCGTCAGCCATACCAGGCGGCCGCGCCGCGCGAACAAGGCCGCCACCAGCAATGCCAACGCCAGCCCCGTCAGCCCCGCCGCCAACCACAGCCGACGCCAGGTCTGCGTTCCTACCGGCAGGTCGGGGTCAAAGCGCCAGGCGAAGGGCCAGTGCGCAATGGCCAGCGCCTCTTCGGGCTGCCACGCAATCGCCGCCGCGAGCAGGCCGGCCAACAGCGCCAGCGCCCCCAACAACATGGTCGCGGCGTGACGCCACGGCGCCTGCGCCGCGCGCCCCGTGGCACGGCTGTGCAACCAGGCGGCCGCCAGCGCGGTCAGCAGCAACACCGCCACCGCCGCCAGCACCAGATGCCCAAGGCGCGACCCCAGCAGGCCCGGCGCACCCTGCGCCCGCTGCCAGCCCAAGGCCAGCACGGCGATAGCCGCGATCAGGGCCAGGGCCGCCTGCCCCGACAACGGCATGCCGACGGTGATCGCCGCGCTGCCGGCACGCCTGCGCGCCGCGGCCAGGCCCGCCAACATGCCGGCCGGCGCCGCCAGGGCCGCCAGCGCCACCGCCGCGTTGCTCACCACGTCGCATCCAGCCCCAGCAACGCCAACGCCTGGCGGCGCAATTCGGCCAGCCGCGGATCGCCGCGATGGCGCGGGTACGGCAAATCATTGACGATCTCGTCCTTGATCCGCGCCGGCCGCTCGCTCAGCACGATGATGCGCGACGCCATGAACAGCGCCTCTTCCACATCGTGCGTCACCAGCAGGGCCGTCACGCCGGTGCGCTGCCACAGTTCCACCAGCTCGGACTGCATCGCGATCCGCGTCAGTGAATCGAGCTTGCCCAGCGGCTCGTCCAGGATCAGGATTCGCGGGTCGTTCACCAGCGCACGCGCCAGGGCCGCGCGTTGCGCCATGCCGCCCGACAGCTGGTGCGGGTAGGCCTGGCTGAAGGCCGCCAGCCCCACGCGCTGCAATGCGTCGTCGACACGGTCGCGCTGCGTCTTGAGCAGCCCGCGCGCCTGCAAGCCCAGCGCCACGTTGTGCCACACCGTGCGCCAGGGGTACAGCGTGGGGTCCTGGAACACCACGATGCGCGACGGCGACGGGCCTTCGATGGGTACCCCATCGGCCAGCAGGTCGCCTTCGGCCGGCGGCTCCAGCCCCGCCACCAGCCGCAGCAGCGTCGACTTGCCGCAGCCGCTGGGGCCCAGCAGGGCCACGAACTCGCCGGGTTGCACGTCCAGGTCGATCCCGTCCAGCACCGGCAGCGCCGCGCCATCCAGGTCGAAGCGGTGGTTCACGCCGCGCACCGCCAAGGCGGCGCCGCGCGCATCGGCTTGCGCCGCCGCATGGGAAGGCTTGGACACCTGCGCCACCGCTACCATTTCACGACTCCCTTCTGCCAGGCCAGCAGGCGGTCACGCCCCAGGAACAGCAGCGTGATCAGGCCCGAGAACACCAGTGCCATCACGATCAGCGCGCCGTACATGTTGGCGTACGAAGCCCAGCCCTGCGCCCACGACAAATACCAGCCCAGGCCGGATTTCACGCCCATCATCTCGGCCGCCACCAGCACCGAGAACGACGCCCCCAGCCCCATGAACAGGCCCACGAATACCTGCGGCAGCGCCGCCGGAATCGCCACCCGCAGCACCAGGAACCATTCGCTGGCCCCCATGGTGCGCGCCACGTCGTAGTACGCGCGGTTCACC
Organism: Achromobacter sp. FW305-C-28; assembly: GCF_058783235.1. Taxonomy (NCBI): domain Bacteria; kingdom Pseudomonadati; phylum Pseudomonadota; class Betaproteobacteria; order Burkholderiales; family Alcaligenaceae; genus Achromobacter; species Achromobacter sp. FW305-C-28. The sequence goes on from NZ_JBYSYL010000007.1 coordinate 108,762, forward strand.
CCAGCCACGCCGGACCAGGTCAGCACCGTGACGGGAAACCAGGTTGCCAGCGCAATCAGGAACACGGCCGCGGACCAGCTCGACGGAAAGAAGAAGAACGCCATCGGCAGCAATGCCGTCGACGGCACCGGCCCCAGAAAGCGCAGCACCGGATGCACCCAATATCCCAACCCGCGCGACCAGCCGATCGCCACCCCCGTCAGAAAACCCGCGGCCGCGCCCAGCAGGAAGCCATTGGCCAGCAGCCATAGCGAATTGACCAGGCTATCGGCCAACCGCTTGTAGTCGCTGACATACACCTCGATCAGCGACTGCGGCGGCGCAAAGAATGGGCTGGGCAGCAGCGCCAGCTTGGCGGTCGCGACTTCCCACACGCCCACCGCCACCGCCAGGACCAGCAGCCAGGGGCCGGCGCGGTGCAGCGCGCGCACCGGCCGCCAATGGGCCACGCCCGCCACCGCCACCAGCAGCAGCACGGCCGCCAGCGCCAGCGCGGCCACGCCGAACTCCTGCGTGTAGCCCCACGACGTGAAGCCCACTTCCACGTTGGGCCAGCGCAACGTCAGCCCGCCCACCACGGCCCACAGGGCCGCGGCCGCCACGCCGGTCTTCCACAGACGCCAGGGTTGCACGGCCGTCGGCGCGCCGCGCAACCCGCCCGCTGCCAGCGCATCAGCCGAGGACATTGGGCACCACCGCTTGCGCGTACTTGTTGATGTCCAGGTTGGCGCTCAGCACCTTGATCGTCTTCAGGTCCTTGGCGTATCCCACGATTTCCTCGCGCAGCGCCGCGCCCGTCGACGCATGGCCGTGGCTGTGCGTGCGCAAGATCGCCGCCACGCGCTCGGCCGGCACCTTGCCCGGCACGTACGGCGCGAAGATGCGCGCCGTCTCGTCCGGATTGGACGCGGTCCAGCGCTGCGCGTCGATGACCGCGCGCGTGATCGCCGCGGCCGATTCCGGATCCTTGCGCACCAGGTCGCCGCGCAGGCCCAGCACGCAGCAGGTACGGTTCTCGTAGTCGCCTTCGATGTTGGTGGCGATTTCGCGCAGCTTGTTGTCTTCGCGCAGCGTGTAGATCAGCGGATCGTCGCCCGCAATCGCATCCACCTCGCCCTTGCGCAGCACCTCGCCGAACAGGTCCTGCGGATACTGGCGCCAGTCCACCGATTCCGGATCGATGCCCAGCTGCGCCACGCGGATCGCAAAGAAGTTCTTCACCGGGCTGGCCTGGTCCGACACCGCGATGCGGCGGCCCTTCAGGTCCTGCACGCTCTTGATCGGCGAGTCCGCCGCAGTCAGCAAGCGCATGCAGCCGCCGTGCGTGCCCACCGCCAGCTTCACGTCAAAGCCCTGCTCCAGCGGCTTGAGCCAGCGCAGCGCCATGCCGATGCCGCCGTCGGCGTGGCCGGTGGCGATGGCTTCCAGCAATTGATCGGTCGAGCCGCTGAAATTGATGCGCTCGACCTTCAGGTTGTACTTGTCGAAAAAGCCGCGCTCCAGCGCCACCGATACGGGCGACTGGCATACCGCGGTCTGGCTCCATGCGATCTTGTAGGTGCGCGGCGCGGTGTTCGCCGCCAGCACCCGCGATCCCAACATGCCCAGCGGCGCGGCCAGGCCTGCAAGGCTGGCCGCACGCAACAGCGTGCGCCGCGATATTGCGCGCGCCGCGTGGGCGCCCGATTGGACGTTCGTATTCATCAACCTTCCTTTTGAGCAGACTGTGAATGGCGATGCTTGCCATGCGGCATCATCGGCCCGTGCTCAGGCGTTCGACAAATACAAAGTGGGGATAACAATATGGGCGGGCCCTCTCGCAGAGGACTCGCCCAGGGTCTTGTTCAATCCGGCGGATGCGCCGGAAAACTCAGTCCGGCAGATGGTCCGGCACGCCCTCGGCATCCACGGCTTTCACACGATCAAGCGCGTTGCGCGCAGCCGACATGGCCTCGACCGTGCTGCGAAAACGGCGCGTCACGAAAATCTCGAACGCCAGGCTTTCCGGTTCGTCCGCGGGCGCGGGTTCGTCCTCGACCTGCGGCTCGGGGGGCACCGGTGCGCCCTTGGCCGGCTTCACGGGCTTGGCCGGCAAGCGCCGCGTTTCCAGGAAAGCGCGCGCGGGCACACGGCCTTCAGGCTGCGTGGCATACGCCACGACGGAAAAACCGTTGATGATCTTCTCGGCCATACAGGTTCCCTATAGGCCGCGCCCAGTGGCGGCGCAGCACGTTGTTAGCGACAACGGCCGGCCACGGCGAAACTTAAGCGCATGTAGCGCGGCCCCGGTTGATCTCCATCAACCGGGGCCGCACCGCCACGCAATATGCACGCGCGTCTATTTTGTCGACGATATGGCCGTCATGCGTGAACGCACATAATGCGCCACCCGTTCCAGCACCTGCGACAGGTCGGCGCGCAGGCTGTCAAAGCCCGCATTGCGCTCGCGCGTCGCCTCGTCCATGTAGAGCGGACGGCGGATCTCGACCTGCAGGCTGTGGCGGTTCAGCGCTGGCTGGCCGATCTGCGCGATCAACTGCACGCCCTTGTACGGATCATTGCGCGCCACCGTGTAGCCGCGATCGCGCAGTTCGGCTTCGATCAGCGCGATGAATTCCGGCTCACAGGTGGTGCCGTCGCGGTCACCCAGCACGAAGTCCGCCAGCGGATGCTCGCTCTGGCGCCCCAGGCGCTCGTAGGCGTCGTTCGGCATCGAATGCAGGTTCAGATGCCAGACCGCGCCGAAATCGCGCTGCGCGGTTTCAATCGCCTGCGCCAGCGCCGCATGGTAGGGCTCGTAGTACGCCTGGATGCGATGCCGCACTTCGGCCAGCGTCAGCTGGCGGTCGTAGATCGGCGTGGCCTTGTCCATGCGGCGCCAGATCAGCCCCTTCCCCAGGCGCGTCTTTTCGCCGGGGTCCAGCGGTTCGGGCCAGGGCTCGGCCAGCAGTTCCGGATCCAGGTCGCGCAACGTGCGGTTCGGGTCGATGTAGACCCGCGGAAAATGCGCCGCGATCAACGTGGCGCCCAGCGCGGGGGCCGCCGACCACAAGGCGTCCACGTGCGTGTCCTCTCCCTGGCGCAATTGCGCCAGGCTGGCGGCGGCGTTGAAGTCAGCGGGATATTGCTCGCCGCTATGCGGCGAATCGCAGACCAGCGGCAAGGCCGGCGCGGTCGGTGCGTGCACGGAAACGGCTTGGAAATCGGCGTGTGTCATCGTCGGGTGTCGGGTTGACAGGCCTTAATCGGCCTGGATATTGGCGGCCTTCGCGACCTTGGCATAACGCGCCAGGGCCTGCTCGATCTGGACCTTGAATTCCTGCGGCGTCGTGGGCATCAGCGTACCACCGACGTCCTCGGCCTTCTTGCGGAATTCCGGGTCCTTCATCGCCGCGCGCACCGCCTGATTCAGGCGCTCCACCACCGCGGGCGGCGTGCCCGCCGGCGCCACCAGGCCAAACCAGCCGCCCGTGCCCATGTCGGGATAGCCCAGCTCGATGTAGGTAGGCACGTCCGGCAGCAGCGGCGAGCGCTCGGCGCCCAGCACGGCCAGGGGACGCAGCTTGCCGCCCAGCACCTGGGGCAGCGTCGACGACAGATTGTCGGTGATCGCATCCACCTGCCCGCCCATCACGTCGTTCAGCGCCGGGCCCGCGCCGCGGTACGGCACGTGCAGCAGCTTGATGCCGGCCAGCATCATGAAATTCTCGATGTTCACGTGGCCCAGCGAGCCCACGCCCGGCGAGGCAAAGCTGTACTTGTCCGGCGAGCCTTTGGCCAGCGCCACGAACTCGGCCATGTTCTTGACCGGGATGTTCGGGTTGATCGCGAAGATGCTGGGCACGGCCAGCACGTTGGCCACGGGTTCGAAATCCTTGACCGGGTCGTAGTTCATCTTGCGGTACACGGCCGGGTTCGAGCCGTGCGTGCTCATCGTCGCCATGCCGATGGTGTAGCCGTCGGCCACCGAGCGCGCCACCTGTTCCATGCCCAGCGAACCGCCCGCCCCCGCCTTGTTCTCCACCACGATGGTCTGCTTCAGGTCGCGGCCGGCATACTCTGCCACCAGGCGCGCCACGATGTCGGTCGAGCCACCCGCGGCGAAAGGCACCACCAGCTTGATGGGGCGCGAGGGATAGTCGGCGGCGGTGGCCGTGCCAGCGAAAGACAGCGCGGCGATGACGCCGGCAAGCGCAATGCGCGCGGAACAGCCGAAAAGGCGGGACATGGAGCGACTCCGAAAATAAGGTGCAGGTCTTGCTGCGAGGCCGCCAGTGTCCAAACTTTACGATCGCCTTTCAAACGACTATATTGCACGCCTTCATTACCAATGCTCATGCTAGAACCCGTGCTTGACGGGTTCCAAGGACCGCCGCGCCATGCGCCTGCACTCGCCGTCCATGTCCGAGCTGCACGCCTTCATGACCGCGGCGCGGCTGGGCAGCTTCACCCTGGCGGCCGACCACCTGTGCGTCACCCAGGGCGCCGTCAGCCGCGCCATCGCCCGTCTGGAAGCGCATTTCGGCCAGCCGCTGATGCGCCGCAACGCCCACGGCCTGACCCTCACCGACACCGGCCGCAAGCTCTACGAAGGCGGCCTGGCGCCGCTGCAGGCCATCGAGGCGCTCAGCGCCGAACTGCGCGCCGACAACCGCCGCCTGCGGCTGACGCTGGCCAGCGTGCCCACCCTGGCCAGCGCCTGGCTGGTGCCCCGCCTGCCCGACTTCCACCGCCGTCATCCCGACATCCAGCTGGGCTTTGCCGCCTACCGCCGCAACGAGGACTTCTCCGGCGCCACGCCGGACGCCGCGATCCTGTCGGGCGTGGCCGGCCAATGGCCCGGCTGGCAGGCGGACTACGTGATGGGTCGTGAAATGGTCGTCATCTGCAGCCCGGCGCGGCTGGCCGCCCGGCGCGCGTGCGGCCTGTGGGACCGGCCCGTCGGCCTGCTCGGCGAACCCCTGCTCTACCACTCCAACGGCCCGGACAACTGGGCCCGGTGGTTCGACGCGGCCGGCGTGCAGCGCGACGCCATCACCCTGGCCAGCGGCTTCGAACAGGTCAGCATCCTGGTGCGCGCCGTCATGGCGGACATGGGTATTGCGGTGTTGCAACGCTGCCTGGTACAGGACGACCTGCAGGCCGGCCACGTGGTTTCGCCCTTTCCCGACCTGCGCATCGCCATCGCCCGCGGCTACCACCTGTGCGCCCCGCCGCAACGGCGCGACCACTACGCGCTGGCCTGCTTTCGCGACTGGCTGCTGGACACCGCCCGGCAAGACCCCGAAGCGGCCATGCCGTAACAAAAACAAACGGGCCCCTCGCGGGGCCCGGCACTTGCACGACATGGGCGGCCTGGGCGCCGCCGCCAGCCCGTCAGGGGGCCAGCTTGAATCCCAGGTCCACACCCCACTTGTCCGTCTCGCGCAGCCACTTGGCGCCGCAGCTCAAGCAGCGGAAGTGGTCTTCGCGGCTTTCCTCGCGGCCCTTCTGTGTCGGATTGGTGAATCCCTGGTGCCCCAAATGAGAATGCGGTGCAACGCCCGCAAGCCCGGGGTTAATGCGTTGGCAAGCCAAGCACATAACGCTCATTGATGCTTCCCCACAAACATAGTTACCAAATTGTAAGGGATTTCACCAATGTTTTTCTATCAAAACCTGTCCCCGATTAGACAAAAATTGTTAACGGCGCAATTAAACAACGGCCGGCAGCGCCGCCAGGCAGGTTGCCAGGTGGTAAGGCGAGGTCGACGGCATGTCCGCGCGCACCACGTTGCCGCTGCCGTCCAGGCATTCGTACCAGCCGCCCGCATGCAGGAAACGGGTGCGGAAATGCCCCAATGCCGACACCAGCGCCGGCAGGTCACCCACCACCGCCAACACACGCAGGTATTCGGTCTGCGCCCAGATCCGGCGCGTGTCGTCCAGCACCCCGCCGCGCTCGTCCAGCGCGGCAATGACGCCGCCGGCATCCACGCCGTGTCCACGGGCCCAATGGACCCCGCGCGGCAGGGATTCGGCCAGGTCCAGCCCGTCGAACACGTCGGCCGCGCCGCGCACCAATGACAGCCATTCGAACTGATGGCCCGGTTCGATGCGATTGCCGGCCGCGCCTTGCGGCGCTTCCGAAATGCATTGCGTCGGCGCGCTCAGGAAAGACTGCGTCATCGCCTGCGCCAGCCCGCGCAGGCGCTGCGCGAACAGGGCCGGTTCAGCCACCTGCGCCGCGGCCAGGTAGGCCTCGGTCAGGTGCATCATGGGATTCTGCGCCGGGCCGCGCAGCACCTGGCCCCAGTCCGGGCTCAGTGCGGCGTGGTACAGCGAATCGGCCGCCTTGAAGCGCGACTCGATGGTCTCGGCCGTGGCCAGCAGCAACTTGCGTGCGTCCGCGTTGCGGGACCGGCGAAAATACGCCGCGCACGCGAACACGATGAAGGCATGGGTGTAGAGATCCTGCGTGTCGTCCAGCGGCCGCCCCGCTGCGTCGATGCTGTAGCGCCAGCCGCCATGCGACTCGTCGCGAAACAGGCGGCGCAATGATGCAAACAGGCGGTCGGCATGTGCGCCGGCCGCAGCGCCCGGCGCTTCGGCATACACATAGAGTTGACGCGCGCAGGCCATGGCGCGATAGCGCTCGGCCGGCAATGGCTGGCCCGTGGCCGCATCCAGGGATTCGAAAGGCAGACCCAGCGCGTCGTTGAAGCCCGGCCCGATCCACATGGGTAGGATGACGGAGTCGAAATGCGCGCGAAAAGCGTTGATGTGCTCCGCCAGCGCGGAGTTGGTCTGTGCGGCAGTCATCTTGGAACGACGCATGCCCGATAAGGGCCGCTTGTTAGGGAGCAGCGACGATAACCCAAATTTACGTCGCCATCGTGCAAGCATCATTCGAAGCGTCATGCGCACACAGACCGGTACAGCCGTTCAGCTTCCTTCAAGGGCGTGCCATGCCCTACCGGAAGATGTTTTCCTCGACCCAGTTCTGCGCGAAGATTTCCGCGCGATCTCGTGCTTCGTCCAACGAAGCGCAGTTGCCCAAGTGGGAAAACGCGGCATCCACTTCGGTGCCGCCCTCAGCCGTTACCGTCAGCAGTACGCCATATCCGCCGGTATCCATGGCCGCTGTGGAAACGTCGATCAGTACTTCCTGGTCACGATGCTGCATGTGTTACCTCCCAGTCGGTTACCTAAACGCGTGAACCACGCGTGACGTAGCGGGTTGCAGAATTCCCGCGCAATGAATAGACCTGAAAACGTCACGCAAGTTCATCTTACCGGCGCGCACCCGCCCGCGATACGTCCGGACGCAGCCAAATCAGACAAACCGTCTCAGGAGATTCCCGTACAGGGCAAATATAGGCCTGAAAGTCGTGCAATAACGCGCCAAAGTTCGCAAGAAACGCACTAATTCGCCACGAAACGCGCGAAGCGATACGTCACAAACACGTAGCGGGAAATGACGATGCAGGAGGGGTCGGCCTGATGCCCTAAGGCCAATGACGCAGGCGCGCTAGCGCAAATGCATGGCGCCGGGTTCTTCCATGCGCAGGGACAGCTTGCCCTTTTCGGTGATGCGCCAGGCGCCGTCGGCACCCTCGATGCAGCGCAGGGTTTGCAGCGCTTGCGCGACATGCTCGGGCACGCTGGTCTGGACGGCGCCCGGTTCCGAATTGTCGGCAACGATGCGCAGCCAATGACCCAGTTCGCCCTTCTCGAAACGATGCAATGCCATGCGTGGTGACTCTCAAATGAATACCGCAACGATAGCATGCCGCCCCGGGTCACCGGCCCACGCGCGCCCTACGAAGGCCGCAACGCCAGAGGCCGCTTCATGCGCGCCGCCGCGGCCGAGGCTGCCACGCTCAGCGCGATCAAGCCCAGGCCCAGCGCCAGGTCCGGCGAAATGCGTTCATGGAACACCACCGACGACACGATCAGGCCGATGACCGGCACGCACAGCATTGCAATCGAGGTCGCCACCGGCGGGAGTTTCTGCGTCATGCCCAGCACCACGATGAACGTCAGCGCCGTGGCCAGCGGCCCGGTATACAGAATGATCGGCCAGGCATCCGGCACCGCCAGGAAGGTGGGTGCGCCATCGCGCAGCCAGGCCAATGCCGCCAGCGGCACGGTCGCAATCGCGGTTTGCCACGGAATCATGTCGGCGCCCAGCCGCACGTGGCGGTTGCCCCGCAGCTGGATGATGTTGCAGGCCCAGGCGAACGAAGCGCCCAGCAGCATCACCAGGCCGATCACCGTGTGCGCCTGCCACGGGCTGAATGCCGGCGCGACGATCACGCCGATGCCGGCATAGCTCAACGCCGTCGCGCCCCACTGGGCGGGCGACAGGCGCTCTTTGAGCACCAGCGACGACAGCGGAATGACCCAGATCGACGTGGCGTAGGCGATCACCGATGCGCGCCCCGGCGCCACGTATTGCAGCGCCCACAGCGCCAGCGCGGTAAACGCCCCCATCTGCAGCAAGGCAACGCCCGCCACCAGCGGCCATTCCTGGCGCGTCGGCAAGCGCAGCCGCCCCAGCATGGCCAGCACCGCCACGCTGATCAGCGCGGCCGAACCGAACCGGCTGGCCGCCAGCCAGAGCGGGCTCATGTGCGCCAACCCCAGCTTCATGACGGGCCAATTGCCGCCCCAGATCATGACCGCCCCCGCCAGGGGCAACAACTTGCGCAAGGTGCTCTCGTGGCTCACAGCTACATCTACCGCTTGAATATTCCGTGCTTTGGCGAATTGACCAAAGAAAGGAACAGTCTATAGGGTAAACCCCAGCATATTTCACCTCAATTCACCGCCATTCCATGCATACTCGGCACAAATGAACTGCCTACCCCAGAACCACAGGTGACTTATGCCGGACATCAACCTGGATGCCACCGACATCCGCATTCTCAATGAACTCCAGCGCGACGCCCGCCTGACCAACGTCGAGCTGGCCGCGCGCGTCAATCTGTCTGCCTCGCCTTGCCTGGCGCGCGTGCGGCGGCTGGAAACCGAAGGCCTGATCGACCGTCGGGTCACGCTGCTCAACGCCCGCAAACTCGGCCTGAAGGTCAACGTGTTCATCCAGATCTCGCTGGACAAGCAGCGCAAGGCCGCGCTGGACGTGTTCGAACGCGAAATCGCCGTGCTGCCCGAAATCATGGAGTGCTACCTGATGTCGGGCGACGCCGACTACCTGATCCGCGCATTGGTGCCCGACGTCGACGCACTCGAACGCCTGATCGTCGAACACATCACGCGCATTCCCGGCGTGGCCAGCATCCGCTCCAGCTTCGCGCTCAAGCAGGTGCTCTACACCACCGCCGTGCCGCTGGCCTGATGCGCGCTTGCGGTATCGGGCCGGCAAGCCCACAATGAAAATGTCCGCCGCCGAACCGACCCGGCGGCGGCGCCCCCTCCATCGCTTAGCAAGGAGCACACCATGCCTGAAACCGAATGGTTCCCCGGCAGCACGCTACCCGATCGTCAGGGCTACTTTGAAGTGGCGTTCGACACCGGCGAAACCGAAATCACCCGCTACGGCATCCTGGGCTGGGAACCCGCCGAAGAACGTGGCCACATCCTGCGCTGGCGCGGCCTGGACCCGAAAATAGAAGCCGCTGAAATCGAACGCGAAAGCGCGGTCCGCAACCACGGCGACGACATCCTGCGCTGACCCGCGCCAACGCCTTCCAAAGAAAAAACGCCGCGGTGAAACCACCGCGGCGTTTTGCATGGGATAGACATCCCTGAGGGCAATGCCCCTTACATATCGATCTTCGAGATCTTGGTGCCTTCCAGCGACACGCCGGCCATCAAGCCGCCATTGTTCAGCACGAAGCCCACGATCGGCTGTTGCGCCGTGTTGGAATCGATGCGGCCGTTGGCGCCGATGTTGACCACCGCGACCGTGGCATCCGCGCCCACCGTCCAGCCATTGCTGTTGCGGAATTTGTTCAGGGCGTCGTCCGTCATGAACAGCACGAACATCGCCTTGGACTGCGCGCCAGCCTGGAAGCCGATCGAGCCTGCCGTGGTGCTGTAGTAGCCGGCATTGGCGCCGCCCACCCGCAACACGCCCTTGCCGTGCTCGGCGCCGATGAAGAAGCTGCCGCTCAGCACGTCAGGGAAAATCAGCACGCCCTTGGCGCGCGCGATCAATTCCTTGGATTGGGGGGAGGCTTCGTACAGCTTGCCCAACGACGCGTTGGCCGCGCTGTTGATCGATTGCCGTTGCTCGGTCGCCGATGCGGCGGACTTGGGGGTGGTGGTGGTGCAGCCGGCAAACAGCAGCCCGGCTACGCCGATCGTCGCGGCGGCCATGCCTGCGCGGCGCAAGCGAGGAAAACTGTCGAACATGGAACTCTCCTTGTTGTTGTCATCCGTTAACAACTCTACCGGCCCCTGGCCACGGCGCAAGGCACATGATGTGATAAACGAAACAAAACCTACACCGTCCACACCCTGCCAGAGCCCGCTTCAAACTACGGGCCACAAGATTTGCGGCCCATGGCACCTGGTGGCGCACCGCAACATTCAGTAGGGCAAGCCGTGTCTGGATACCTGCCTGCAAGCAGATCGACATCTGGCCGCGCCGAGCCCGTGCGTCAAAGAATACCGTAACGCGGCTCGCCCGTCGCCGGGTCCACCGACACGATGCCGGACAGCACCAGTTCCGCATGGCGCCTGGCCACGCTCTCGTCGGCAAAGGTCACGAAACGCGGCAGGGACCAGCGCTGCTGGAAGTCCGCATCGCCTGGCCGCGACACGGCGATCTCGATCGCCAGCACGCCCGCATCCAGGCTGACCACTTCACACTTCACCTCGAAGCCGTCAATGTGACGTTGCGGCCACAAGTTCATTTCCCGCACTCCTGAAATCTGCTTGTCCGGCCGCAATATGCCAAAAAAAAAACGGCTTGAAAAGCCGTGTTTTGGCGCAGTCATACCGTACTAGAACAGCTAGTGCCGGCGTATCTGGACAAGCCCTGAAAGGAGGCAAAATCGGGCCGATTTTGCGTCAACGCGCGGGCGGATGGATCCACTGCGAATCCCACAATGCCTCGCCGCGTTCCAGCGTGGCCGCGAGTTCCTTTTTACGGCGCAACGCCACCGCTGCCAAGAGCGCGTTGCAGATCGACATCGCCGCCGCATAGGAATCGAACGGCGACGCGCTGGACGTGCGGGTCAGCAGCACGTGATGCGCAAACGCGGCGGCCGGCGCGGCCGCAGAATCGGTGATCAGCACCACCTTGCCGCCGCGCTCCTTGAACACCTTCACCGCGTTGGCCGCGGCCACCGAATAACGCCGGAACGTGAACGCCAGCAAGACATCCTGCTCGTCCAGCCACAGCAACTGGTCTTCCAGGAACAGCGGCCCGGACGCCGTCATGGCCTTCACGCCGGGCAGGCACAGATTCAGGTACAGCGCCACGTGGCTAGCCAACGGCGCGGCCTGGCGCAGGCCCAGCACGTGCACCCGCGCCTTGCGCTGGGTCAGGGCGCGCACAGCGGCTTCGAATGCGGCCACGTCGAGGGCGGCAAACGTCGCTTCCAGATTGTGCTGGTCGTGCAGCAAGGCGTTCTGCAGGCAGGCCTGCGCCGACGGGTTATCGACGCTGACCGCATCGGCCCGCTCGCCCGGCGAGGCCAGCATCGCCGTGACCTCGGCCCGCGCCTGCATCTGCGCCTGCGCGTAGCTGTCGTAGCCCAGCTTGGCCAACAGGCGCACCACCGTGGATGCACTGGTGCCGACCTTGCGCGCCAGCGCCGTGGCGGATTCCAGCAGGCCATGGGGATAGCGCGACTGCATGTCCTCGACCACCAGCCGTTCGGTCTTGGTCAGTTTCTTGTCGTAGGCGGCGATGCGTTGGTGCAGGTTCACGTGCGGTCGGGCTCCATGAGGGGGCCACCCGCCTGCCGCCTTGCAGCCATGCAACGCAGCTAGGTGATAACCCCAAATTCAACAACGTTCGTTGCAGACTATATTTCATCCTGCAATTTTCGTTGCAGAATAGACCGAACCGTCCGTCACTACAAGAGAGCTTCATGAAGCATCGATCCGAGGCACCGTCGCCAGGCCGCCGCAACCTGCTCGCCGCCGGCGTGGGCGCCGCCCTGCTGCCCCTGGCCGCACGCGCCGACGCCTACCCGTCGCGCCCCATCAGCCTGGTCGTGCCGTTTCCGGCCGGCGGCTCCGTCGACCTGGTCGGCCGCCTGTACGCCGAAGCGCTCGGCAAGGTGCTGGGCGTGACCCTTGTTGTCGAGAACCGCGATGGCGCCGGCGGCGCCATCGGCAGCCAGCGCGTGGCGCGCGCCAAGCCCGACGGCTACACGCTGGTTGCCTCGTCGCAAAGCTCGCACCTGGCCAACCCCATCATGCACCCCAACCTGGGCTACGACCCGATCAAGGACTTCACCTCGATCTCGCAGCTGGCGCGCACCCCCAACGTGCTGGTCACCAGCGCCGAACTGCCCGTCAAGACCTTCGCCGACTTCGTCGCCTACCTGAAGGCGCATCCCGACGAGGTGCACTTCGCCACCGCCGGCGTGGGCAGCATGGGCCAGCTCAATGCCGAACTGCTCAAGAACACCGTGCAGGTCAAGGCCGTGCACGTGCCCTACCGCGGCGGCGCACCGCTGTTGAATGCCCTGCTGGCCAACGAAGCCCAGTTCGCGCTGGACAACCTGGCACCCTTCCTGCCGCACATCCAGATGGGCAAGATGCGCGCCCTGGCCGTGGCCGCCCCGAACCGCCTGGACACACTGCCGGACATCCCCACTTTTGCCGAACTGGGTTATCCCGTGCTTAACTCGATGTCCTGGATCGGACTGGCCGCGCCCGCCGGCACGCCGCCCGATATCGTGCAAAAACTGCTGACCGCCGTCCAGACCGCGGCCCGCGAGCCCGCTACCGTGCAATCCCTGGAAAAAAGCGGCGCCCTGCCGCCCGAATTGCAGACGCCTCAAGCATTCACCACCATGATGTCGCAACGCCTGGCCTTGTACAAAGACCTGGTCGACCGCGCCGGCATCCGCCCCGAATAGGCCCAACCCCAGATGTCCAATCCCGCTTTCGCTCCCGACACCGCGCCGCTCGAAGTCCTGCCGCGCGACCTTTCCGCCTACCGCCAGGGCAACACCGGCATCGACTACGTGCACCGCTTCGAATCGGGCAAGCCCGGCCCGCACGTACTCATCAACGCCTTGACCCATGGCAACGAAATCTGTGGCATGGTCGCGGCCACCCACCTGCTCGATACCGGCGTGCGGCCCAAGATCGGCACGCTCACCGTCAGCTTCGCCAACATCGAGGCCTACAACGCCTTCGACATCGACAACCCCTACGAAAACCGCCAGCTGGTTCACAACCTGAACCGCATCTGGTCGCCCGAATGGCTGGACGGCGCCGAGCAAAGCCCCGAACTGCGACGCGCCCGTGAACTGCGGCCGGTGCTGGACGCGGCCGACTACGTGCTGGATATCCATTCCACCCGCGCCCCCGTCCAGCCCTTCTGGGTCTACCCAGAGATCGACCGCAACACCACCCTGGCCGCCGCCGTCGGCGCGCCCGCGGTGCAGCTGGTCATGCCGGCCGGGCGTTTCCCCGGCACCGGCGTGCTCAACTACGGCCGCCATGGCGATCCCGCCTCGAACAGCGGCGGCGCGCTGGTGGTCGAATGCGGCCAGCACTTCGCGCAATCGGCGGCCGACCTGGCCACCGACGTCACGCTGCGCTTCCTGGCCCACCTGGGCCTGATCGATACCCCCGCCGCCGCCGCGCCGCCCCCGCCCGCCCAGCCGTTCCGGCTGCTGGAAGTGCATATGGTCAAGTCGGAAGACTTCTCCTTCGTGCGCCCCGTCATCGGTTTCGAGGTCTTCAACAAAGGCGAACTCATCGCCATCAACGCTGGCGAAGAAATCCGCTCGCCCTGCGACCACTGCACGATCTTCATGCCGACCCGCATGCCGATCGTTGGCCGCGAAGGCGTCTACCTGACCGAGCCCATGTAAATGTGGGAGCCCCATCCCTGGGGCTTGAACGACCCTGCCGCCGGTCTCAAGCGGCAGGGTTTCGAAGCCAGCGACCCTGGGCCTCACAGATCCGGGATGAGGCGCTTGCCCAGGCTGATCACCTGATCCTGCTCGAACCCCAGGCTGGCATAAAAATGCTGCACCGCCTCGTTGCCCGCGCGAATCAGCAGGTTGATCTTGGGGCAGCCTTTTTCCAGCAGCTTGCGTTCCACCGCCCGCATCAAGGCGGACGCATGGCCACGGCGCTGATGCGCCGGGGATACCGCCAGGTAATTGATCCAGCCACGGTGGCCGTCATACCCGCCCATCAAGGTGCCCACGATCTCGCCGTCCGCCTCACCGACCAGGAACAGGTCGGACTGCACGGTCAGCTTGCGGGCCACGTCCTTGCGCGGATCGTTCCACGGCCGCGTCAGCCCGCAGGCGGTCCATAGCCCGATCACGGCGGTTTCGTCGGACGGGTGGAAAGGCCGGATGGCCAGTTCGGGGTGCTTCATGCTTCGTTCCTCTTTGCAGGAAAAACGAAGGCCGGACGCGACACCTCGATGGCTGGAAAACAGGTCGCGCATGCCGCGCAAACAAAAAGGCCACGAGGGGTATCGTGGCCTTCTGGTGGGAGCGCCGGAAATCCGGCGCTTGAACACGGTTTGCCACTCAACGCAGGCGTCGAGTGATTCGTCGGTTGTCTGCCCGGGTCGGCAAGGCCGGCGGGGCGAAATGGGCGATAGGCATGGCGGCCAGCATACAAGAAGATTGTGCGTCGCAGCAAGCCCTCACGACACTCAGCTTGCCCCCAAGCCGGCGCGGCGGGTCAATCCCTCATCGGCGCCGGCAACGTGCCTTCCATCACCACCACGGCCTGCCCGGCCACGCCCGCCCAGACGCCGTCGGCGCGAACCTCGGCCTGCGCCAGCAGCAGGCTGGCCCGCCCCATGTCCACGCCCTGCCCCACCCGCAACCGCAGTTCGCCCGCGCCGCGCAAGGCGGCCCGCAATGCCGTCGCGGCGCCTGTCGCACTGCCCGTGGCGGGATCCTCCGTCATGCGTCCGGTGAACATGCGCGCCTGGATATCTGTCGGCCCCTGCGCCGTATCGGAGCCGGTATCGGTGGTGTAGGCATAAATGGAACGCGCCTCGTCCCGCAACCCCAACGCGGCGTAGCCCGCGGCATCCGGCGCCGCGCGGCGCAAGGCATCGCGGTCAGCCAATTGCACCACCAGGAATGGCAGGCCAACGGACACCACCTGTGGCGCGTGTTCGGACAATTCGATATCGGCGGGCTGCAAGCGCAGCGCCCGTGCCACGGCCTCGGCCGTCGCCTGGCTGCCGCGCGTCAGGGGTTGCGGAGCGGCCAGTTCCGCGCCCAGCAATTGCCCGGGCTCGTCATACTGCAATTCGATCCGCACCAAGCCCGCCGCTTCCTCGAACTCGAAACGCGCCGGCGCCGGCCGGCCCGCCGCGATCATGTCGCGCGCCAGCACCACCGCCGTGCCCACATTAGGATGCCCTGCGAACGGCACCTCGCGGTCGGGCGTGAAAATGCGCACCCAAGCGGTATGTGCGGCCTCGCGCGGGGCCAGCACGAAGCTGGTTTCGGTGTAATTGAATTCGCGCGCAATACGCTGCATCTGCGCGGTGTCCAGCCCCTCGGCGCCCAGCACGACGGCCAGCGGATTGCCCTGGTAGGCGTGGGCGGTGAATACATCGGCGGTGACGTAGCGGTATCGCATGCGGATTCCTGGCATCGGATGGGGATTGCCAGCAATTATGCGGCCCGCCCGGCCGGCGCAACAGGCACAGAGCGGACAGAATCGCGCCATAACAGCCTGGCGGCCCTATGCTTATGCGCTGCGATCAGGCGCCGATGACACCCGTGCCGCGCCGCCTTCCATGCTCAGTCGAACACGGGCCGGAAAAAGCTGCGCTCGTAGCTCAGGATGCAGCGCGTATCCTCGGCATACTTGAAGGCCGCCTGGCAAGCCGCATCGTCCATCGACTGCTGACGATAGCGCTCGTATTCGGCCAGGCTGGGAAACGTGAACAGCGCCAGCGCGATATTGTTGGCGCCTTCGGACGGCAGGAAATAGCCATGATGCGTGCCGCCGAACTTCTCCACCAGCGGAATCCACATCTTGCCGTAGGCCTCGAATTCCTTCAGGCGGCTGGGATCGATCACGTAACGCAGATAGCAGGTAACCATGGAAGCTCCGTATAGCTTGACGCCACAGCGCAAGCTGCGGCAAGCCGGCGCCACTGCCAGGCAGCGCGCCGTTGGGGGTTGGACAATCCCATAAGCCCTGCCCCGCGTCAATGCATGCAACCCTTGCGCCGGCCTGTTCATCAAGCGGATCGCTCACCTCCGGATCGCCGCCGCCGGGCTCGCCCCTCTACCCCCCTGGCAACGGCCCGGCGCCCCGTTACATCCAGTACGGCCGACTGCACAGATATTCACACTCCCCCATCATTTGCGCAAAAGAGTCGCTGCGCGCCTCACCCAGAATTCCAGGACTGTGCCCGAGGGCGAAACGGCGGCCCTGCCCGCCATTCCTTTCCAAGCGAATTCGATGAAGTGGATCCTGGTTTCAACGTTGTGTCTGCTTGCCTCCGGCTGTGGCCTGGCGGCCGCCCCATGCCGGATCACCTCCGCCGTCATCAAGATCGTCCCGGTCGTCGGCGACGTCGCGGCGGCGCCGACCGACGCCTGCGCAGAGATCATCGACTGACATCCATCCGCGATGCCGTCGGTCAAGCGCCGACCCCCGATTCATGCCTTGTCAATCACCGGGGATCCCATCGCTACCAGCGATAACCCAAGTTGACCATGCCCCCATAACCACGCTGGCTGTTGTTGCCAGCCTGACCAAAGACGTGACCCGACACCTGGACCGCACGGCTGATGCGGCCTTCGGCGCCCAACTTCAGTTCGAGCGCATTGCGGGCGGGCGCGGCGTCAAGCGCGTTGGCCCCCATACGCACGGACGCCCCATTGAACCGATGCAGCCAGTTGGCCTCGAGGAAAGGCCGCACCGCCGGGGCCCCGGCCGTCGCCCGCGGATACAGGCGCACGCCGAAGCGCGAGTTCCAGGCGTTGTCGCTGCCACTGCGCATGCGCGTGCCCTGCAGCGTCGCATCCTGGGCGTCATACCGGCTGTAGACCAGTTGCGCGTGCGGCTCCAGCACGACCGGGCCCAGCGCAGATCCCGCGGCAAACGGCGTGATCGCGTAGCCGGCCTCGATCGACGCACTGAAAACGGTGGAGCGGTAGCTAGCCGAGCCCACCTCGCTGTTCACCTGATTGCGGTAGCGCGCCACCTGCATCCAGGTGTCCGCGTAAGCGCCCAGCCGCGTGGCGTCATCCTGGTACGCGGTGCCGTACACCCCCACCGAATAGCCGGATACCTTGCCGTGCGCGCGGGACTGCACGGCGGCGCCGTCGGGCAGCCTCAGCGTGGACGCCGAGCGTGTGCGCGCATCGCCGTAGCCACCCATGATGCCGCCATAAATGGCACCGTTGCGGCCGGCCGGCAACTTGATGAGATCCGCGCCCAGCTGCACCATCGAGCTGTCAGTGGCGATATCGACGCGGCCCTGGGTCAAGCCCAGGCCGCTATCCTGGCGCCCTTCGACGCGGACCCACAGGCCGCGGCCAGTCCGTGCCATGGTCCCGTCGGCGGCCGGCGCATCGGCGCTTGCAGCGCCATAGGCGGCCACGCGGTCGTGCAGGCCGTGAGTGAAGAGCCGGGTACTGGCCAACTGGTTGCCGATATAAGCGCCGCTCTCTGGCGACACGTTCCGGAAACCCGGCCTCGGGGGCGGCACGATTGCGGTGGGATCCGTGGGGTTCGTAGGTTCCAGGGGCTCTGGCACCGGGGGGCTATAGCTGGACGTCAGGTACCAGTCGGGCACCGCGCCGCCATTGCCGCCACGGACCAGACTGTAATCGTAGCCATTCAAGGCGATCGTGCCCGCGCTGGCGCGGTAGCCGCTGGAACCGGCGTCCAGATGGAACGCGTCGGACGCGGTGGTGCCGCCGTTGATCGTCTGCACCACCCGGATGCCGGTGCCGGTAATACCGCCGGTGCCACCGGTGTTGATGACCCGCAGGCCGGTATTGCCCGTTGCCGAACCGCCGTCGATGACCAACCTGTCGGTGCCCGAGGCGTCGTCTCCCAACCGGGTGTTGAGTACCAACGTGCCGCCGCCCACGTAGTTGCCTACGGTCAGCGTCTTGAAGCTTGTGCCGTCGGCCGGCGAGGAAAAGGCGACGAGGCCCGCGTTGGACAGCGAACCCAGCGTGGAATCGCCGCGCACGTGCCAGGTGCTGCTGGCGTCGAGCGTCACGCTATTGACTCGTCCCGTGCCGCGCTGCACGGCGGCCCCCGTCAACATGGAGCCATTCGTGAGCGCGGCATCAATAATCCCGCCCTCTTCGGCCACCAGATCCCCCCTGAGGACGGCATTGGAGGCATCCAGGTCGACCTGTGCGTCGCCCGCCCCTGGCCAGGACCGCAGCAGTATACCCTTGGCTTCGTCACCGTCGGCGTCGGTGGTGACAATGGACGAATCCGCGACCCGGAAGACATAAGGACCACTGCGGGCAACGCCCAAGGCGGCTCCCCCCTTGACGCTGATCTGACTGCCGTTCCTGATCGTCACAGTGGGAGGGTTCCTACCCGAATAACTCGAGAAGCCCAGAATGCCAAAGACAGTGGGCTCCCCCTCGACGAGCATGCGTGTATTGTCCAGCGTCACCGCTGCGCCTGAGCCAACCAAGAGTCCTCTCCCGAAGTTATAACCAGAGGCCTGTATCACGCTGCCGTACACAGACAGGCTACTGCCCTCCTCGACGTTCAGGGCGATACTCGTCGACTTCAACGTCACGTTTTCCAGCGTGGCGGTGCTGGGGACCCCTACGCCTCCCGCGGAGCGGCCAACAACGATTGCAGAGCCGCCGGCACTATCCCCGTCTTGGATGTCCACCCCTGTCAACTTAATGACGCCTCCGCGCACCACCACACTCCCATTACGAATAGTGCCGCCAATCATTTCCAACCTGGCGCCCTCGGTTACCCGAATGGCGAGCCCCCCGTCTTGGAAGATATCAGTATCGCGTAGCAAAGCCACGGAGCCCTGATCCGTCACGCCCACACCGGCTGCGTTGGTGCTGGTCGTGATTTGGCTGGCTTCCAGCGAGAGTTCAGCCCCGTCACGCACGGACACCCCTACGGAGTCTACGGCGTTGGAGTTAGCGGTGATGGTCAAATTTTTGCCATGAATGGCCGCGCCCGCCCCGCTACTGACCAGCGCGGAACCAGCAGCGGCAAGAACGCTGCCACCCTCAAGCTGGATTTGACCGCCCGCTCCCGCAGAGGCACCGATGTACTGACCGGTGACGCTGCTATCGGTCAACGAAATCGTGCCGCCCGACATCGCCCCCAGGCCGATACCGTTCTGGTCGCTAGCCATGACGGAGATTCCCTCCCCGCTCACACGATTGCTGCCGGACACGGCCACAGCAGCGCCTGAACCGGCATACGTAACCGTGTCGCCTCTATCAAGCACGGTGTTGACGTTATTGCTGGCGGGAGGATCGAGGACGATCTGGCCGTAGTCGGCGGCATTGACAGGAGCGGCCATTGCGGACATCAAGCCGAGCATGATGGGAGTTAAGGTTGTACGCACAGATACCTTCGCATTGATGCTCGACGGCGGTGCGTACTTCACTTCACGGGCCAGGACTTAAAACGACCTTGAAATCGATACGAATCAGCGCCCCTTACCGAGCAATTCGGTTGTTGACCTTGTCATGGTCGCTGGCGCAGCCTGAACGGGGAATTAGAAATTTCTGAAAATTGCAATATCCAACTGATCGTCCCTGAAATTTTCTCCAGGCCCACCCGCAGCTGGCGCAACCCGCCGCACATCGGCAAGCGGTATCTGAATGATCGAGACGATCCCCCTGCAACCTTGCCTCGAGGATCGGCGGGAACGCGGCCGCGAGCCGTAGACGATCAATATCGCGCCGCTGCAAATAGAAGGTCAAAGCGCACGAGCCGAGAACCAGTGCCTTTCCAATCCTCGCGAATTGGTTGTGGATGTGTTCTATGGATGTGTGCTGCGGCTGTGTGCCGTGGATGCGTGCTACGGATGCTGCGGATGCGTGCCGTAGACACACGCCACGCAAGATCCGAACGTTCAGGCGGCGCCATGGCCAGGCCCCTCCACAAACGCCTCAAAAATGAGAAAGGGGGTTAGTGATTTTCATCACTAACCCCCTTAGGGTATTGCTGGTCGGGACGGCGGGATTCGAACTCGCGACCCCTTGCACCCCATGCAAGTGCGCTACCAGGCTGCGCTACGCCCCGAAAGAAAAAGAGTATAGCAGAACAAAAAATTGTTTGCACGCATTGGTGCAAAAAAAGTGCTGAATACTCAAAAAAATTTGCGTCCCCTGCGCGATACCTGCATCACCTGCCTGCAGGTCTCGCGCACAAGACGCAAGGGTCCAGATGTCGTGCTTGAAAAAAGTGCGTGCTTGCTCGATGCGCGCCGCGCATCAAGCCTGTGCAGTGCTGCTGGGGCTTGTGGCCGGCGTGCCCAGCGCTTCACCGAGCATCGTCGACACATTGCCCAGCTCGTTGCGCAAGGCTTGCATCTCGGCGCCGGTCAGGCGCACGGCGGCGTCTTGATCATGCGGCGTATCACGCGCATCGCCCAGACGATTGCGCGCACCGCTGATGGTGAAGCCCTGCTCGTACAGCAACGACCGGATGCGGCGGATCAGCAGCACTTCGTGGTGCTGATAGTAGCGGCGATTGCCGCGCCGCTTGACCGGCTTGAGCTGCGTGAATTCCTGTTCCCAGTACCGCAAGACATGAGGCTTGACGCCACACAGGTCGCTGACTTCACCGATGGTGAAATAGCGCTTGGCGGGAATGGGCGGTAGGGTTACGGTGGATTCAGTACGTGTCATAAGAGAATTTTATGCCGCGCGGAAGTCGAGTGCCGATAACAATTACCGACAAAGCGTATCACTCCTCGGCGTCGGGCGCCGTGGGAGTGGCCTGCTCGACCACGCTCTTGAGTTTCTGGCTGGCGTGGAACGTGACCACGCGGCGGGCGGCGATGGGTATGGTCTCGCCGGTCTTGGGATTGCGGCCGGGGCGCGGCGGTTTGTCGCGCACCTGGAAGTTTCCGAAGCCCGAAAGCTTGACGGAATCCCCGCGCGCCAAGGCGTCGCGGATTTCCTCGAAGAACGTGTCGACGATGTCCTTGGCTTCGCGTTTGTTCAGGCCGACCCGCTCAAAGAGCAGTTCGGCCAGCTCGGCCTTGGTCAGGGTGCGCGGCTCGGCAAGCATACTGTTCCCCATGGTTCAAGCACGCTGGCGCGCGCCGTGGGCACTGACCAAAGCGTCTTTGATGCGTGCCAGGCAATCGGCCACCCGGGCTTCGTCCAGTGTGACTTCAGTGTCCTGTAGCCAGAAACGGAACGCAAGGCTTTTTTCGGCCACGGGCTGGTCGCCCTGGGCCTTCTCGCGCCACACGTCGAACAGGCGCACGTCCTGCACCACCGCCAGTTGCGGATCGGCCTTGACGGCGGCGGCCACGGTGTCCAGCATCGACTGCGCGGTGACCGGCGCATCGACCCACAGGGCCAGATCGCGCACCACCACGGGCTGCCGCGACAGCTCGCGCACCTGCGGCAATTCGCCTTCGGACAGCGCGGCCACGTCGACTTCGAACACGACCGGCGCGTGCGCCAGGTCGGCTTGCTGGGCCAGGCGCGGGTGCAATTCACCGATCCAGCCGACCTGCTGGCCGTCCAGTTCGATGCGGGCGCTGCGGCCCGGATGCAGTGCCGGGTAGGCGGCGGCTTCGAAGCGCAGGCGGCTGCCGCGCGCGCCGAACAGCGCCTGCACATCCGTCTTCACGTCGTAGAAATCCACCTGGCGCGTGGGCACGCCCCATTGTTCTTCGACCACCGGACCCCAGGCAGCGCCGGCCAGCTTCAGGGGCTGGCGCACGCCGGCCACGGCCAGCGGGCCGTCTTGGGCCGAGGCATCGCGCACGAAAACGCGGCCCAGCTCGAACAGGCGCACGCGCGTCTGCTTGCGGTTGGCGTTGTGGCGGATGTTGGCAACCAGGCTGGCGATCAGGCTGGAACGCATCACCGACAAGTGGCTGGCGATGGGGTTGACCAGCTTGACCGGCGTGTCGTTGCCCGCGTAGTCGCGTTCCCAGTCGGCTTCGACGAAGCTGTAGTTCACGACTTCCTGGTAGTCCTGCGCAGCGGCCAGGCGGCGCAGCGCATGGGCGCCACGGCGCACTTCGGGCTGCGAGAACATCTTGGCGCGCGCCATCGGCGGCACGGTGGGAATGTTCTCGAAGCCATAGATGCGAGCCACTTCCTCGATCAGGTCTTCTTCGATTACCAGGTCGAAACGGTACGACGGCGGCGTGACGATGAAGTCATCGCCTTCGACCGTGAATTCCAGGCCCAGGCTGTTGAAGATCTTGGCCACGTCGGCTTGCGTGACGGGCACGCCCAGCACGCGGTGGCAACGCGCCAGGCGCATGCGCACCGGCTCGCGCTTGGGCAGGTTGACGATCTGGTCGTCCAGCGGACCGGCCTGGCCGCCGCAGATGTCGACGATCAGGCGCGTGATGAATTCAATGTGCTGCGGGATCGTGGCGTAGTCCACGCCGCGCTCGCCGCGGTGGCTGGCTTCAGAGCTGAACTTGAAGCGGCGCGCGCGGCCGGCCAGCGACTGCGGCCACCAGAACGCGGCTTCCAGATAGATGTTGGTCGTGTCCAGCGTGACCGACGTGGCTTCGCCGCCCATGATGCCGGCCAGGCTTTCGACCTGGTCGCCCGCCACCACCACGCCGACCTTGGCGTCCAGCGTGACGGTCTGGCCGTTCAGCAATTCAAGGGTCTCGCCTTCGCGGGCCCAACGCACCGACAGGTCGCCATGGATCTTGTCCAGGTCGAACACGTGCGAGGGGCGACCCAGTTCCAGCATGACGTAGTTGGAGATGTCGACCAGCGCCGACACCGAACGCTGACCGGCGCGCTCAAGGCGCGTCTTCATCCATTCCGGCGTCTCTGCGCGCGCATTCACGCCGCGGATCACGCGGCCGCCGAAACGGCCGCACAGATCAGGGGCTTCGACCTTCACGGGCAGCACTTCGTCCAGCGTCACCGGCACGGCCTTGGCCGTGGGCACCGACAGCGGCGCGCCGGTCAGGGCGGCGACTTCGCGCGCCACGCCCAGGATCGACAGGCAGTCGGCGCGGTTGGGCGTCATTTTCAGCGTGAAGAGCGTGTCGTCCAGGTCCAGCGCGTCGCGGATCGACTGACCCGGCACAAAGTCGGCCGGCAGTTCCAACAGGCCGCCGTGGTCTTGCGACAGGCCCAGTTCGCGGGCCGAGCACAGCATGCCCGACGATTGCACGCCGCGCATCTTGGCCACGCCGATCTTCATGCCGCCGGGCAGTTCCGCACCCACGCGGGCCAGCGGCACTTTCAGGCCGGCGGCCGCGTTGGGCGCGCCGCAGACGATCGTCAGCAGCGTGCCCGAGCCGTCGTCCACTTGGCAGACGCGCAGCTTGTCGGCATCGGGATGCGGAGCGATATCGACGATATGGCCCACCACCACGCCGCTGAACGCGGGCGCGGCCGGCACGGTGTCTTCGACTTCCAGGCCGGCCATGGTGAGCCGGTGCGCGAGTTCGTCGGTTGCGATCGGGGGATTGACCAGCGTACGCAGCCAGGATTCGGGAAATTGCATGATCAGCCGTCTTTATTCGTTGAACTGGCGCAGGAAGCGCAAATCGCCTTCGTAGAACTGGCGCAGGTCGTTGACGCCATAGCGCAGCATCGTCAGGCGCTCAAGGCCGGAACCGAAGGCAAAGCCGATGTAGCGCTCGGGGTCCAGGCCGAAGTTGCGCACCACCTGGGGGTGCACCTGGCCCGAACCGGAGATCTCCAGCCAGCGGCCACGATTGGGCCCCGACGTGAACATCATGTCGATTTCGGCGGACGGTTCGGTGAACGGGAAGAACGACGGGCGGAAACGCACGACGAGGTCGTCGCTTTCGAAGAAGCAACGCAGGAAATCGGTGTACACGCCCTTCAGGTCGGCGAACGAAATGTCTTCGGCGATCCAGAGCCCTTCCACCTGGTGGAACATGGGCGAGTGCGTGGCGTCGCTATCGACGCGATAGGTGCGCCCCGGCGCAATGACCTTGATGGGCGGCTTGTGCATGCGGGCATAACGCACCTGCATGGGGCTGGTGTGCGTGCGCAGCAGCAGCGGCAGGCCGTCAGCGTCTTTCATGTCGACGTAGAACGTGTCCTGCATCGAACGCGCCGGATGGTCCAGCGGATTGTTCAGCGCGGTGAAATTGGTCCAGTCGTTTTCCACTTCGGGGCCGTCGGCCACATCGAAGCCAATGGAGCGGAAGATCTCTTCGACGCGTTCCCAGGTCCGGATCACCGGATGGATGCCGCCCGGCACGCGGCCGCGGCCCGGCAGCGATACGTCAATGGTTTCGGAAGCCAGTCGGGCGTCCAGTTCGGCCTGCGCCAACGCGGCGCGGCGCAAATTCAGGAGCTCTTCGACCTTTTGCTTGGCCTGATTGATCCGGGCGCCCATGTCGCGCTTCTGCTCGGGATCGAGCTTGCCCAAGCCTTTGAGCAGCACCGTCAGCGCGCCATCCTTGCCCAGGAAGCGGGCCTTTGCATTTTCGAGCGCGGCGGCGTCCGTGGCCGCGGCGAAGCGTTCTTGCGCCTGGGAAACCAGGTCGTCAACCGATTGAGTCATGAAATCCAGCCTTCAAAACGCAAACGGGGCCATTACAGCCCCGTTTGCAGCGATGCGCGATGAGTTAAAGCGCGCGATCAGGCAGCCAAGGCAGCCTTGGCTTGCTGCACGATGGCGGCAAAGCCGGCCTTGTCGCGCACGGCCAGATCGGCCAGGACCTTGCGGTCGAGTTCGATGGCAGCCTTCTTCAAGCCAGCGATGAACACGCTGTAGCTGACGCCGTGTTCGCGGACGGCGGCGTTGATACGCGTGATCCACAGCGCGCGGAACGTGCGCTTCTTGTTACGACGGTCGCGGTAGGCGTATTGGCCAGCGCGCATGACGGCTTGCTTGGCAATACGGAACACATTACCGCGGCGGCCACGGTAACCCTTGGCGGCGGAAATGACTTTCTTGTGACGTGCGCGGGCAGTAACGCCGCGTTTGACGCGAGGCATAGTAGATCTCCCTTAGATCAAGCGAAAGGCATCATGGCCTTGACGGAGGCCACGTTGGTTTCATGGACCGCAGCCGAACCGCGCAGTTGGCGCTTGTTCTTGGTGGTCTTCTTGGTCAGGATGTGACGCTTGAACGCCTGACCACGCTTGATGGATCCGCTGCCGCGAACCTTAAAGCGCTTTGCGGCGCTTTTCTTGGTTTTCATCTTGGGCATGATGATTCCCTAAACTAAACACTGATTGTTGATTTACATGACGCGAGGTGCTTGGCGCAAGGCGGTTGGCGGTCTGTCCGCACCCGGCATCGCTGCCTGGGGAACACGCTACCTACACCATTGCGGCAAAACTTTAGAACCTCTTGCCACTTCTTGGGGGGGGTACTGCTTAGGTACTGCCTAGGTACTGCTTGGGGTACTACGCTTTCCCAAACATTCCAGACAAAAAAGATAGCCTGGAGCCGGGAAAGCCTTTGATTATATGGTGATTTCCCAAATTTTGTCGAGCCGGTTGGCAGGTCGGCGCGGCGCCCTGCCTGCGCCAGGGGGACGGAACCCGCCCGAACGGGCGCCCAAGCGCGGGAAACGGGCCATCATACGCCCGGCTGGCGGTACTGCACCGCCTGGGCGACATGGCTGGCGCCCAGCATGTCCTGCCCGTCCAGGTCGGCGATCGTCCTGGCCACCCGCAGGGCCCGGTGCATGGCCCGCCCCGACCCCGCCAGGCGCCGCATGGCCTGCAAGAGCAGGTCGCGGGCATCGGCCTGCAGCGGACAGTGGCATTCCAGTTCGGCCCCGGCCAGCCCGGCGTTGGGCTTGCCCTGGCGCACGTGCTGGCGCTCGCGGCAGCGCGCCACCCGCTCGCGCACCGGCTCGGAAGGCTCGCCCGGCGGCCCCTGCATGCATTCCAGGTCAGAGGGCGGCAATGCCACATGCAGGTCGATCCGGTCCAGCAAGGGGCCGGATATCTTGCCCGTGTAGCGCGCCACCTGGTCGGGCGTGCAGGTGCAGGCCCTGCGCGGATGGCCGCGCCAGCCGCAAGGGCACGGATTCATTGCCGCCACCAACTGGAACCGCGCGGGAAACTGCGCCGTATGCAGGGCGCGGGCGATGATCACCCTGCCCGTTTCCAGCGGCTCGCGCAACGCTTCCAGCGTACGGCGGCTGAATTCCGGCAATTCGTCCAGGAACAGCACGCCGTGATGCGCCAGGCTGATCTCTCCAGGCCGCGGCCGACCGCCGCCACCTACCAATGCCATGGCGGACGCCGAATGATGCGGCGACCTGAACGACGGCGTGCCCATCCTGGCATCCGGCACGCCCGCCAACGCCGCAATGGCCGCGGCCTCCAGCGCCTGGCGCCGCGTCAACGGCGGCAACAGGCCGGGCAAGCGCGCGGCCAGCATGCTCTTGCCCGCGCCTGGCGGCCCGACCATCAGCAGGCTATGGCCGCCCGCCGCGGCAACCTCCAGCGCCCGCCGCGCCCCCGGCTGCCCTCGCAGATCGGACAGGCACGGCCCGGGCGGGGCTTCCGGCCACGCCAGCGGAATCGCGTCGGGCAAGCGGCAATGTCCCGCCACGTGCGCCGCCACGTCCGCCAGGCTGCGGGCGGACAGCACCCGCAGCCCCTCCACCCAGGCCGCCTGCTCGGCGCTGCCGGCAGGCAGGATCAAGGTGGCGCCGGGTGATTCCTGCACCACGCTCAGCGCGATAACCAGGGCTGCTGCCACCGGCACCAGCGCGCCGGTCAGCGACAGTTCCCCCGCCAGCACCACCCCCGCCAGCAACGGGTCGGGCGCAACACCGGCCTTGTCATCTGGTGCAGGCGCGGCCAATTGGCCCGTCGCCAACAACACCCCCAACGCAATGGGCAAGTCAAAGCGGCCGGATTCCTTGGGCAGATCCGCCGGCGACAGATTGACCGTGATGCGGCCCGCAGGAAAGTTGAAGCCGCTGTTGATGATCGCCGCCCGCACGCGCTCGCGGCTTTCACGCACCTCGGTGTCGGGCAGCCCCACCACGTTGAAACTGGGCAGGCCCGGCCCCAGGTGCGTCTCGACCCGCACCGCATGGGCATGCAGGCCGCTGAGGGTACGGCTGGCAATAACGGCAAGGGTCAAGGCGGTCTCCGGTTGCGATCGAAAACCAGTATGCCCAAAACAAAAACGGCCGCATCAGCGGCCGTGGCAAAAGTGTCCCCGCGACAGCCTACTTGTCCAGGGCGGACAGGCGGGTTTCCAGTTGCTCGACCGTCGCGGCCAGTTGGTCCACGCGGGCACGGGTGCGCGCCAGCAGGTCGGCCTGAACGTCGAATTCCTCGCGCGTGACCAGATCCAGCTTCGAGAACGCCTGCGTCATCATGGCGCGCACGTTGCGTTCGACGTCCGCGGCGGGGCTGCGGGCGATCAGGTCGGAAATGTTCTTCTGGATGTCTTCCATCCATTGGGTGCGATTGTTCATAGCGGCCTCACGGTGTTCTTGGTGCCTCAAGTGTAGTGCTTTCCCCGCCCCTGCCGCAGGCAAAAAAAAGGGCGGGCCGCATGCGGTGACCGCCCATCAAAGCACAGGAGAAAACCGGGCCGCCTTGGGGGCAGCCCCCTACCAACATCGTTACGGGCAGCCCATCTGCGTCGCGGATTGCGCGAACAGGTCGGCCGACTGCTTGCATTGCGCGGCCAGCTGCGTCTTGTCGCTGATCGTGGCCCACTGCGTCTTGGCGGCGTCCAGCTGCTGCTTGAAGCTGGCTGCGGCCGGGTTGGAAGCGCCCAGCTTGTCCATGCACGCGCTGACCTTGCTCAGGTAGGCGTCGCACTCCGCGGGCAGGCCGGCGGTGGCGCCCGTGGCGGGTGCGGGCGTGGTGGTGGCGGGCGGCGTGGTTGCGGCCGGCGGCGTACCCGGCGTGGTGGTGCTGGGAGCCGGCGCGGTCGATGCCGCGGGCGGCGCGGCCTTTTCGTCGCTCTTGTTGCAGCCGGCCAGTACGGCCAGCGCAGCAGTCAGCGCCAGCACGCCAAGGGTCTTGCGTTGGATCGTCATCATTCCTCTTTCCTTTCTTGCTTTTCGTATGTAGAGAGCCGCAACGCCGGAACCCCTTGCAGCGGCCCGATCAAGCCCATCAACCGTCATGAGCTGGATTCGATTCTTCTTCAGCCTACCTTTGGCAACAAGCTTATGCGTGTAAACCCTCGTATCACGCCCCGCCCCCGTTTTAGGACCTCTTGCAATTCGCTTTCAGCCTGCTGAAAAAGAGGCTATTGCCGTGCGAAGCCCAGCCAGCAACGATCCGCGGCCGACGCGACATTTCGCCCCATGCCGATGCAGGGATTTGCAAACCCTGCAAAGCGCAACGCCGGTGGCATCAACTGGCAACAAATAGCGGCAGGGACACATATTCCGTTGCATTCCTCACCACAGCCGGGCCATGCACCGGTTTGAGGCTGACGTGTGGTGCATGGCGCACTATATTGGTGCATGCAGGCACAACAAACGCGCCTGCCTGCCAGCCCTACGGGGTTCGCACCCCATGGCATGGAATTTGCTTGAATGACGAGGCCAAGTGCAACCATGAGAGGAAATGCCATGAAACTCATCATCGCCATCATCAAGCCATTCAAGCTCGACGAAGTGCGGGTGGCTCTATCCGGAATCGGCGTCCAGGGCCTCACTGTTACTGAAGTGAAAGGGTTCGGCCGCCAGAAGGGCCACACCGAACTCTATCGAGGCGCGGAATACGCGGTCGACTTCCTGCCCAAGCTGCGAGTCGAAGCCGCCGTGCCCGACCACCTGGTCGACCAGGTCATCGAAGCCATCGAACAAGCCGCTCGCACCGGCAAGATCGGCGACGGCAAGATCTTTGCCGCTCCCCTTGAACAAGTGATCCGCATCCGGACGGGCGAAGCCGGCGAAGCTGCACTGTAGACAAATAAGAAAGACTCATTGGAGCCTGAAAATGGATAAAGCAGATATCTCCTGGTTGCTCGTCTCTACCCTCCTCGTATTGATGATGGCCGTACCCGGTCTGGCGATGTTCTATGGCGGCCTGGTACGCAGCAAGAATGTGCTGTCGGTGCTGCTGCAAGTGTTGTGCACGTTCGTGCTGGGCCTGGTCCTCTGGTTCATCTACGGTTATTCGCTTGCCTTCACGGAAGGCAACGCGTTCTTCGGCGGCCTCTCGCGCGCCTTCTTCTCTGGCATGTTCACCCCTGCCGACGGCAAGTACGCGATGTCGAATTCGCTGACCGAGCTGCTGTTCGCCTCGTTCCAGGCGACGTTCGCAGGCATCACCTGCGCGCTTATCGTCGGCAGCTTCGCCGAACGCGCCCGCTTCTCGGCGGTGCTGGTGTTCACGGTGATCTGGTTCACGTTTGCCTACATCCCCATCGCGCACATGGTGTGGTTCGCTTCTGAAACGGCCCCGGGCCTGCTGAACGCCAAGGGCGCGCTGGACTTTGCCGGCGGCACCGTGGTGCACATCAACGCCGGCGTGGCCGGCCTGGTGGGCGCCTATGTAGTGGGCAAGCGCGTGGGCTACGGCCGCGAAGCGATGCAGCCGCACAACCTGCCGATGACGTTCGTGGGCGCCGCGCTGCTGTGGGTGGGCTGGTTCGGCTTCAACGCCGGCTCGGCGCTGGCCGCCAACGAGAACGCCACGCTGGCCTTCTTCAACACCATGATCGCCACCGCGGGCGCCGTACTGTCCTGGCTGTTCACCGAATGGGCCATCAAGGGCAAGCCGTCCATGCTGGGCGCTGCGTCCGGCGCCATCGCCGGCCTGGTGGGCATCACCCCGGCCGCCGGCCTGGTCGGCCCGGTGGGCGCGCTGATCATCGGCGTGATCGCCGGCATCGTCTGCGTCTGGGGCGTCAACGGCCTGAAGCGCCTGCTGCGTGCCGATGATGCGCTGGACGTGTTCGGCGTGCACGGCGTGGGCGGCATTGTCGGCGCCCTGCTGACGGGCGTTTTCAATGCCCAGGTCCTGGGCGGCCCCGGCCTGGCGGAACCCGGCATGATCCTGGGCCAGTTGTGGGTGCAGCTCGAAGGCGTGCTGATCACCATCGTCTGGTCTGGCGTGGTGGCCTGGATTGCCTACAAGATCGCCAACGCCCTGTGCGGCCTGCGCGTGCCGGAAGACCAGGAACGCGAAGGCCTGGACGTCACCAGCCACGGCGAATCGGCCTATCACAGCTGATCCCGCTGAATGCCCATGCCCGCCCGCGCCAACAGGCCGGGCGGCGCTCCCAGCCCCCTCTTGCAGGGGGCTTTTTCATGGCCGAAAAAAAGCCCGTCACGCGACGGGCTTGGGCCGAGCAGGCGTCCGGACGGCCTCAGGCCAGGTCCAGGGTATCCAGGTCCACCGGCAAGGCGCGGTTCAGCGCGCTGGCTACCTTGACCCGCAGCGCATTGGTGTGGGCGCGCCGAACTTCGCGTTTCACGTCCAGCAATTGCTGGGGATGCATCGAGAATTCGGTCAGCCCCAGGCCCAGCAGCAAGCGGGTCATGCGCGAGTCGCCCGCCATTTCGCCGCAGACGGCAACGGGCTTGCCCGCGCGTTCACCAGCGTTGATGGTGTGCGCGACCAGACGCAGCACGGCGGGATGCAGCGGATCGTAGAGCGCCGCGACGTCGTGGTCGCCGCGGTCGATGGCCAGCGTGTACTGGATCAGGTCGTTCGTGCCGATGGACAGGAAATCCAGCGCCTGGGCAAAGGGTTCGATCGCGATGGCGATCGCGGGCACCTCGACCATGGCGCCCACTTCCATGTGCGGCGCGTAGGCCTGCCCCCGCGCATCGAGCTCGCGCCGGGCCGACTCGATGGCCGCGCGCGTGGCCACGACTTCATGCATGTGCGCGATCATGGGAATCAACAGGCGCACCGGCCCATGGGCCGAGGCCCGCAGGATGGCGCGCAACTGCGTGGCGAACATTTCCGGACGCGCCAGGCAGTAGCGGATGGCGCGCTGCCCCAGGGCCGGATTGGTGGCCACCGTAGCCTCGCCGTCCAGCGTCTTGTCCGAGCCGATATCCAGCGTGCGGATGGTGACCGGACGGCCCGCCATCACTTTCACCACGGAGGAATAAGCCTCGTACTGTTCTTCTTCGCCCGGCAGGTCAGGACGGCCCATGAACAGGAATTCGCTGCGGAACAGCCCGATACCGTGCGCACCCGAGGCCAGCGCCAGCGCGGCTTCTTCAGGCAGTTCGATATTGGCGTGCAGCACGATGTCGATGCCGTCCAGCGTGACGGAAGGCTCGTCGCGCAGCAAGCTGAGTTCGGCCCGTTCGTCGGCGTAGGCGGCCTGGCGGCGGCGGTATTCCTGCAGGATGCGATCCGACGGGTTGACCACCACGGCGCCGGCGGCGCCGTCGATGATCAGCATGTCGCCGTCGCGCACCAGCTCGCGCACGTTGCCCATGGCCACCACGGCCGGCACGCCCATGCTGCGCGCCACGATGGCCGTGTGCGAGGTCGGGCCGCCCAGGTCGGTCACGAAGGCGGCAAACCGCCCTCCTCGCAGGCGCAGCATGTCGGCCGGCGAAATATCGTGCGCGACCACCACCAGCGCGTCATCGCCGCCCATGTGCGACATGTCGGGCAGGATGGCGGAGGTGCCGGCCAACACGTGCAGCACCCGCTCGATGACCTGGCGCACGTCGGCGCCGCGTTCGCGCAGGTATTCGTCTTCCATGGCGTCGAACTGCTGGCCCAGGATCTGGCCCTGGGTGGTCAGCGCCCATTCGGCGTTGTAGTGACGTTCGGCGATCAGGGCCAGGGTCTGCTCGGCCAGCAACGGGTCGCCCAGCAGCAGGCTGTGCACGTTCAGCATGGCGCCCAGCTCGCGCGGCGCATCGGCCGGCAAGGTATCGGCCAACAGCCGCAATTCCTGCTGGGCCGAGTCCAGCGCCTCGGTCAGGCGGCGGCTTTCGGCGGGGATGTCGTCAGGGGAAATGCGGTAATGCGCGACTTCAAGCGCCGCCGCCCCCATGACCACCGCGCGGCCGATGGCGTAACCACGCGCCACGCCCTTGCCGTACAAACAAATGACGGGGCTGGCAGCGCCAGTCCCGTCATGGACCTGAGCCGCGGCAGCGGCCGCGGACATGCCGGCCCGGGCGTTGCCCGGACCGGCGGATTCGGAAGCGCTGCTATTCCTGTTCACCGAATTTGCTGTCGAACAGAGTTTCAATTTCGGAAAGGGCCTGGTCGGCATCGTTGCCGGAAGCCTCGAGCTTGACGGTCACGCCCAACCCGGCGGCCAGCATCATGACGCCCATGATGCTCTTGGCGTTCACGCGTTGCGCGCCGCGGGAAATGAAGATCTCGCTCGAGAACTTGCTGGCCAACTGCGTCAGTTTGGCGGCCGCCCGCGCATGCAAACCCAGTTTATTGCTGATGACGATGTCTGTATTAGGCATAGGAAATATCGTGACCGCGGTGGCAAGCCGCAGTGGTGGTTGCAGCAAAAGGTCGAACCGCCCATCGGCTTGAAATATTAGCCGACATAATAGGGCAAATTCCCGCCCGTCAGTCTACACGCAAGACGCCCTGAACCCCGCCGGCCAGCGCTTTTTCGCGGGTCTCGGCCAGGGTCAGGTTGCGGTAGGTCAGCGCCCGCAGCAGCATGGGGGTATTCAGCCCCGCCAGGACACAGCACTGGATGCCCTGCGCCTGGGCATCGGCCACGGCCCGCTTGGAGATATTGGCGGGCGTGGCGCCGATCAGGTCGGTCAGCACCAGGACGCCGGCGCCGTGGTCTTGCTCGAGGATGTCCTTGAGCACAGCGGGCGCCTGGTCGTCCGGCCGATCTTCGGGCTGGATGTCGTGAATGGCCAGCATGCCGTCAAGGTTGCCCATGACGTGGCTGGCGCATTCGCGCATGGCTGCGCCCAGGGGCGCATGCACGACGATGACAATACCCGTGGTCATGACGGTTTCCGGATCAGGCCGCAGCCGGCGCGGCGGCCACGGCTTTTTCGAGCGCCGTGACAAACATGCCGGCGACGTCGAAGCCGGTCTGTTCGGCGATTTCCACGAAACACGTCGGGCTGGTGACGTTGACCTCGGTGACGTAGTCGCCAATGACGTCCAGGCCGACCAGCAGCAGGCCGCGTGCGGCCAGCTTGGGCGCCACGGCCTCGGCGATCTCGCGATCGCGCGCGGACAATTCCTGGGCCACGCCACGGCCGCCGGCAGCCAGGTTGCCGCGCGTTTCGCCGGCCAGCGGGATGCGCGCCAGCGAATACGGCACCGGTTCGCCGCCGATCAGCAGGATGCGCTTGTCGCCCTTGACGATTTCAGGGATGTAACGCTGCGCCATGATGGTACGCGCGCCGTTGTCGGTGAGCGTTTCCAGAATGGCGTTCAGGTTGGGATCCTTGGGCTGCAGGCGGAAAACGCCCGTGCCGCCCATGCCGTCCAGCGGCTTGACGATCACATCGTGGTGTGTGTCGTGAAAGGCCTTCAGGCGCGCCATGTTGCGCGTCACCAGCGTCGGTGCGGTGAATTCACTGATTTCGGTGATGGCCAGCTTTTCGGGATGGTTGCGGATCGCCGCGCCGCTGTTGAACACGTGGGCGCCTTGGGCCTGGGCGTATTCGAGCAGATGCGTCGAATACACGTATTCCATGTCGAAAGGCGGGTCTTTGCGCATGACCACCGCGCCGAAATCGGCCAGGGGCAGGTCACGGGCAGCGCCTTCGCGCCACCAGTCATGGCCGTGCAGGTCGGCGTCGGCCACCAATTCGATGGGCGTGGTGACGGCCTTGACCGTGCCGGTCTCGATGTAAAGGTCGCCCTGCATGGCCACGCTGAGCGTATGGCCGCGCGCAACCAGCGCACGCATCATGGCGACAGAACTGTCCTTGTACGCTTTCAAGAGCGGCAAGGGATCCAAAACGAACAAAACATGCATCGCGACACCCCGAACGTACGCCGCCTTCCCTTTCGGGAAGGCGGCTATCTATGACATCGTAGCGCAGAGCCGTCCAATAAGCGAACCCGCCGAACACGGTATGGACGGCGGGTCGCGAGGGGGAGCGGCAGGGGCCGACCCGGAAGGAACGAGCCTGTCGGGAAGGCTCCGCTGGGAGCTTTACGCCGCCGATTCAGGCTTGCCCGCGGGCACGGCCTTCTTCTTGGGCGCCAGCACCATGACCATCTGACGGCCTTCGAGCTTCGGCATGGCTTCGACCTGGGCCAGTTCCAGCAGGTCGTCGCGCACACGTTCAAGCACCCGCATACCCAGTTCCTGGTGCGCCATTTCGCGGCCACGGAACCGCAGCGTCACCTTGGCCTTGTCGCCTTCTTCGAGGAAGCGGCGCAGGTTGCGCAGCTTGACTTGGTAGTCGCCCTCGTCGGTGGCCGGACGGAATTTGACTTCCTTGACCTGGATGACCTTCTGCTTCGAACGAGCTTCGGCTTGACGCTTCTGCTCTTGGTACTTGAACTTACCGTAGTCCATCAAACGGCAGACCGGCGGCTCGGCGTTCGGCGCGATTTCCACCAGATCCACGTCGTTTTGCTCGGAAAGACGGAACGCGTCGGCAATCTTGACGATGCCCAGCTGTTCTCCGTCCAGACCTATCAGGCGCACCTCGGGGACGCGGATTTCACCGTTGATGCGATTGGCTTTTTCAGTGGCGATGTTGAAAGCTCCTAGAAATGTTAAGCAGCGCTGCTATCAGGTTGATTGACGTCGCGGCGGGTGGACACGTCCTCGGACAGTCGCGCGACGAACTCGTCGTATGCGATGGCGCCAAGGTCCAGTCCGCCCAGTCCGCGTACGGCGACGGTGCCGTTTTGCTTTTCCTTGTCGCCGACGACGAGGATGTACGGCACCTTTTGCAGGCTGTGCTCCCGAATTTTACGAGTGATTTTTTCACCGCGCAAATCGGACTCTACTCTAAAGCCTTGTTTTTTCAGGCTTTGCGTGATTTGGGCCGCATAATCGGCCGAAGGTTCGGAAATGCAGCACACCACGGCCTGCACCGGAGCCAGCCAGGGCGGCATCGCACCGGCGTGGTTTTCGATCAGCATGCCGATGAAACGCTCGAGCGAACCCAGGATGGCGCGGTGCAGCATGACGGGCGGGCGGCGCTGGTCGTTCTGGTCCACGTACTCGGCGCCCAGGCGCACGGGCATGGAAAAGTCGACCTGGATCGTGCCGCACTGCCAGTGGCGACCGATGGCGTCTTTCAGGGTGTATTCCACCTTGGGGCCATAGAACGCGCCTTCTCCGGGCGAGATCTCGAATTCGCAGCCGGTGCGGCGCAGGCTTTCCATCAGCGCCTGTTCGGCCGTATCCCAGACTTCGTCCGAGCCGATGCGCTTTTCAGGGCGCGTAGCGACCTTGTACAGCACTTCGGTGAAGCCGAAGTCGCGGTAGACCTTCTGCAGCAAGGCCGTGAAGTCGGCGCATTCGTCCTGGAGCTGTTCTTCGGTACAGAAAATGTGGCCGTCGTCCTGCGTGAAGCCGCGCACGCGCATCATGCCGTGCAGCGAGCCCGACGGTTCGTTGCGGTGGCATTGGCCGAATTCGCCGTAGCGCAGGGGCAGTTCGCGGTACGAGTGCAGGCCGGCGTTGAAGATCTGCACGTGGCCCGGGCAGTTCATCGGCTTGAGGCCGTAGACGCGGTTCTCGGACTCGGTCGTGAACATGTTTTCACGATAGTTGTCCCAGTGGCCCGTCTTTTTCCACAGCGACAGATCGAGGATCTGCGGCGCTTTGACTTCCTGGTAGCCGTTGTTGTTGTAGACAGCGCGCATGTACTGCTCGACCTGCTGCCACAGGGCCCAGCCCTTGGGGTGCCAGAAGATCAGGCCCGGAGCCTCGTCCTGGAAGTGGAACAGGTCCAGTTCGCGGCCAATCTTGCGGTGGTCGCGGCGCTCGGCCTCTTCCAGCATGTGCAGGTAGGCCTCTTGCTCTTCCTTGGTGGCCCAGGCCGTGCCGTAGATGCGCTGGAGCATCTCGTTCTTGCTGTCGCCGCGCCAGTAGGCGCCCGCGACCTTCATCAGCTTGAAGACCTTGAGCTTGCCCGTGGACGGCACGTGGGGGCCGCGGCACAGGTCGATGAAATCGCCTTCGCGGTACAGGCTGAGCGGCTCGTTGGACGGGATGGACGCGATGATCTCGGCCTTGTACTTTTCGCCGATGCCCTTGAAGAATTCGACGGCGTCGTCGCGCGACCAGACTTCGCGCGTCACGACTTCGTCTTTCTTGGCCAGTTCGGCCATCTTTTTCTCGATGGCGGCCAGGTCTTCGGGCGTGAACGGACGCTTGTAAGAAAAGTCGTAGTAGAAGCCGTTGTCGATCACGGGGCCGATGGTGACCTGTGCGTCAGGGAACAATTCCTTGACGGCGTAGGCCAGCAAGTGGGCCGTGGAGTGGCGGATCAGATCCAGGCCGTCGGCGTCCTTGGCGGTCACGATGGCCAGGCGCGCGTCGCCCTCGATGCGGTAGCTGGTGTCGACCAGCTGGGAGTCGGCGCCGTCAAAGGTCACGCGGCCGCCCAAGGCGGCTTTGGCCAATCCCGCGCCGATCGATTGCGCCACCTCGGCGACCGTGACCGGTCCCGGGTATTGGCGCTGCGAACCATCGGGCAATGTGATCTGTACCATCGGGAGTGCTTCCTGGGGTTCTGGGAATGAAAAACGAAATTCAGAAACGACAAACGCGGCTGGTAGCCGCGTTTATCTGGTTGTCTTGCTGAGTCCTACCGCTGACCTGACACGGTGAAACCCGACGCACGAAAAACTAACGCGACATAGGGCGAAAGTTCCGGGTCGTAGTTCGTGCCAGCGGGAAAAACATGATGCTTGGGCCTTCAGGGGTGGACTGGGTGAGCGCGGGCGCAATGGCTGGCGCGCTTATCGTTGCCGATTGTAGCACCCTTTGGACCTATTTCGTGGCGAAAACGCCACGCCCTTCCTGGAGACGCCCCCGGGGCGTGCGTCAGGCGAGGTTGCGGCTGTCCGCAATCGCGGCCAGGGCATGCAGCACGCCCTCTTCCCAGTGCGGCGCGCGGATGCCGAAGGTACGTTCGAACAGGCGGCAGTCCAGCCGCGAATTCAAGGGGCGGCGCGCGGACGTGGGGTATTGGTCAGACGGCACCGGGCGGATGTCGCCCGGGGTCAGCGTCACCGCCAGCCCGGCCCGGCGCGCCTGCTGGGCAATGAAACAGGCGTATTCGTGCCAGCTGGCGTCTCCCGAGGCGGCCAGGTGATACAGGCCGAAGGGGAAGTCGTCGTGCGCGGGCCGGGCCAGGTAGCGGGCCACGACCAGCGCGGTCGCGTCGGCGATGAAGGCGGCGCCGGTAGGCGCGCCGCGCTGGTCGCTCACCACCCGCAGCGATTCCGGCTGGCGCAGGGCCATCAGCATGGTCTTCAGGAAACTATTGCCGAAGACCCCATAGATCCACGACGTGCGAAACACCAGATGCGCCGGGTTCATCGCCTGCACGGCCTGCTCGCCGGCCAGCTTGCTGCGGCCGTAGGCATTGAGCGGCGCGGGCGTATCGCGCTCGTCGTAGGCGCCGGCCTTGGCCCCATCGAACACGTAGTCGGACGAATAATGGACGATCAACGCGCCGCGGCCGGCCGCCAGGGCTGCCAGTTCACCCGCAGCCTCGGCATTGATGCGCATGGCGCGCACCGGGTCTTGCTCCGCACGCTCGACCGCGGTATAGGCCGCCGCGTTGACAATGACGTCAGGTTTTTCACGACGCACCAGCCGCGCGATCTGCAACGGGTAGGTCAGGTCGCAGTCGCTGCGTCCGGTGGCCACCACGGCGCCCAGGGGCGCAAGGCTGCGCCGCAGCTCGAAGCCCAGCTGACCGTCCCTGCCTAGCACCAGAATCTTCTTGGGCATTCGCCACCCGCCACCTTGCTTGCCGTGCGCCGCGGTCCGGCAACAGGCCGGTTTCCGGACGCGATTATGACCCGACCGCCGACACGCCGGGCATGCCGTGCCGACGGGGACCTGTCGACCCCGAGTAAACCCGACCGGTAGTTCAGTCCGATTTTGGCCTGAAGGCGATCCGGAAGGCCCAACAAAACGTAATCTGCCCGTACAAATTTAAGACCAATCACAACCCCGACACGCACCGGACGCCATCGCCACACCAGCTCTGACGCCGCCCGCGTTCCCTTGGCCACACCGTGGAGCATCGATGAACAGTGTTTCAGCGCAAGATTCCGCCTTCCTTCCTGCCGACAGGTCTTGCGGCAAGAAAGAGGGCAATCGCACCCATTCGCGCAAGCATCTCCTGATGTCGCAACCGCCCCCCTTGATACGCGTGGCGATCCTGGACGACCACCCCGTGGTTGCGCTGGGTGTGGGCGCGTTCCTGGATTCCCGGCCGGGCTTTCGCGTCGTGCACCGCGAGACCTCGGCCCGCGGCCTGCTCGACAAGCTGACCGTGGCGCCGTGCCATGTCGCCCTGATCGACTTCTATCTGCCCCATGAACCCTGGGACGGCGTGAATTTCCTGCGACGAGTCAGGCGTTATCACCCGAACATGGCAATCATCACGTTCTCGGCCGGCAACCGGCTGGAAACGCAGTACGCTGCCTTTCGGGCGGGCGCCAACGGCTACCTGGCCAAGCAATGGGGCATGATCCTGCTGCCCGACATGATCCAGGGCGTAGTGAGCGGCAAAGAGCCTTTCCTGTCCGTCCAGGACGGCAAGGTGCGCGCCATTTCTCCGACGCATCCACACGCCCTGCTGACCGCCTCCGAAGTCGAGATCCTGCGGCATATCAGCCAGGGGCTGTCGGTCACGCAGATTTCCGCGCGGCTGATGCGTAGCAAGAAAACCATCAGCACGCACAAGCGTCGCGCAATGCGCAAGCTGCAGCTGTCTGACGACTTGGCGCTGGCGCTTTACCTGAGAGAGAAATTCACGGAATAGGCCGCACGCACGGTCCGACCCGATCCGTGCCGGCAACAACCGGCCGGGCGCAACCGGTGGGCCGGGCGGTGGGCCCTAGATGATCCGCGAGTAGCTGGCCGCGGTGCTGGCGCTGCGCAGGTAGCCGTCAAACGCCATGGCAACGGCCCGGACGAAGTACCAGCCCAGGCCGGTTACCCGCAACTCCCCTGCCCGCAGGTTGACCAGGCCCAACTCGGCCAGGTTGGTCATCTGCGACAGTTCGGGTCCGAAATAGTCGCCAAAGCGCAAGCCATGGCGCGCTTCGATGCGGGCGAAATCCACGCGGCCCTGGCACATGATGTCCATGATGACCTCGCGTCGCGCCAGGTCGTCGGCATTGAGTGCCAGGCCGCGTTCCACCGCAAAGTGATCCGACTCGATCGCGGCGTAGTAGCCGTCCAGGTCCTTGGCGTTCTGGCTGTAGGTGTTGCCGATGCGACCGATGGCCGACACGCCCAGCGCTATCAGGTCGCGGTCGGGCTGGGTGCTGTACCCCTGGAAATTGCGGTGCAGTTCGCCGCGCTGCTTGGCAATCGCCAAGGCATCGGTATTCAGCGCGAAATGGTCCATGCCGATGTAGGTGTAGCCCTGCTTGAGAAAGCCGTCGATGGCCGCGCTGAGCAGGCCGACGCGCGTCTCGCGATCGGGCAGATCCGCCTGGTCGATGCGGCGCTGCGGCTTGAAGCGCTCGGGCAGGTGGGCGTAGGCATACAGGGCGATGCGGTCGGGCCGCAGCGTGGTGACCTGCGCAATGGTGCGCGCGAACGATTCGGTGGTTTGCAGCGGCAAGCCGTAGATCAGGTCGACGTTGACCGACGCGTAGCCCAGTGTGCGGGCGCTTTGCATCAGGTCGCGCACGTCCTCGAACGATTGCACGCGATGCACCGCCACCTGCACCCGCGCATCGAAGTCCTGCACGCCAAAGCTCAGGCGGTTGAAACCCAGTTTGCGCAACTGCGCCAGGCGTTGGGGCGTGGCGGTGCGGGGGTCCACTTCAATGGAGATTTCGGCGTCGGGTTCAAAGACGAATGCGGCGCGCAGGTCGGCCATCAGGCGTTCAAGTTCGTCGTCCGAGAGGAAGGTCGGCGTGCCGCCGCCGAAATGCAGCTGCGATACCGGCACGCGCCGCCCCAGTTCGGCAACATGCAGGGAAATTTCGCGCGCCAGCGCATCGAGGTAGCGGGCGGCACGGTCGTGATGGCGGGTCACGACCTTATTACAGGCGCAGTAATAACAGACCGAATCACA
The DNA here is from genome assembly GCF_058783235.1 of Achromobacter sp. FW305-C-28. Taxonomy (NCBI): domain Bacteria; kingdom Pseudomonadati; phylum Pseudomonadota; class Betaproteobacteria; order Burkholderiales; family Alcaligenaceae; genus Achromobacter; species Achromobacter sp. FW305-C-28. The sequence goes on from NZ_JBYSYL010000007.1 coordinate 149,224, forward strand.
GAACGGGATGTGCACGTACAGCGACAGGGGCTCGACGGGGCTCGCTTCACCCCGCTGGCGCAAGGCCTGGCGGTATTCGTGTTCACCAAAACCGCCGTGGTAGCGGTCTGCCGTGGGGTACGACGTATAGCGTGGCCCGTTCTTGTCCAACCGGGCCAGCAACTGGGGCGGAAAGAAGGGTTCGGCGGCTTGCGCCGGGGGGTCTGCGAGTAAAGGACGTAGGGCGGCTTGCATACCTTGAATTATTCGCTTGCGGCGGCCTGGCCGCCTTGATCTTGCGCAAGTATCCGCCCGCTGGCATGGCGGGCGGCCCGTAAAATGCGGTCATTCCCCTACACGACAAGGACACCCCCGTGGACACCGAACTGGACGGCCGCCTGCTGGCCCTGCGCCAAGCCCTGGCGATTGCCATCGCCCTTTCCACCCGCAGCAGCCCCCAGGCCACCGACATGGCGCTGGAGCTGCTTGACGACCTGAAGGCCAACCTGGACAAGGCGCCGTCGGACAGCCCGTTCGAAAAGCCGGACTGGGTCGTTGGCGCCCACGACGAACTGGACGGCATCGCCCGCATGGTGCGCGCGTTTACCCAGACGCCCGAACCCGGCGAAGAAGGCTGAGCCAGGCGGTCACGCCCCGCTTTCCTTCCCCTGCCGTCAGCCGGCCACCCTTGCGCCGCACGCAGCGGCCGGACGCCTGATGCGCCAGTACAGCCGGGGAAACGCCGCCCCCACCGGATCAAATCCATCGGGCGGCGTCCTGGCCCGCAACAATTCCAACGCGCCACACTCGGCCACCAGGTCGGCCCGCACCCAGGGGCTGAATTGAAATTGCCCATCGATCAACACCACAGGCTTCTCGGGCAGGCGTAGCGCCAGCGCGCCGGACTCGGCCCACGAACCCGAAATCACCTTGACCGGCCCGCCCAGTTCGGTCACGGCGCGGCCATGCAGGGTGTCGGCCAGCGCCTGCGCATCGAAATAACGCCAGTCCGACGCGCGGCGCAGCAGACCCGCGCCGGTAGGCGACATGAGTTCCACGCGCGCCATCAGCAGCAGCTGGATCACGAGGAAGACCCACACCGCATGGCGCAGCTGCACGGCCCCGGCCCAGACTCCCCGTGCCAGTTCCATGGCGGCAGGCACGATGAAGAGCAGGAACGGCGTGCCCCAATGCAGCTGGATGTGCGAACCGGAGACCAGCGTCATGACGCTGACGAAAAGCAGCGGCGTCAGGCCAAAGGACAGCAGCAAGGCACGGCTGGCCGCGTCGGCGCGGGTGGCCGCTGCGGGCGGCTGAACGGCAGCCCGGCGTGCGCGGCGCCCCAGCAGCCACGACACCGCCAGGAACAGCCACGCCGGCAACGCGCGGTTGAACAGCTGGTCGCCCCACCAATTGGCGATTTCATGCAGTCGCTCCCCCCACGGCAAGCCGGCGGCCAGGGACGAAGTCATGGCGTACTGCAGGGGCTTGAAGTCGTGGCTGATCAACCAGATCAGGTGCGGGGCGAACAGCGCCAACGCCGCCAGCCCCGCCACCTGCAAGCCAAAGACGTGCATGGGATCCCGCCAGGCTTTCTGGCTTAGCCAGAACAGCAGCACCGCCAGGCCCGCGACGGCGATCTGGTACTTGGCCAGGGCGCCCAGGCCCAGGCAGATGCCCAATACGATCCACCAGCCGATCTTGCGGGAGGAATAGGCTTTCCAGCAAGCCGCCGCACACCCCGCGACCAATGGAATCAGGACGATTTCATGGTTGTAGAAATGCAGCCGGCCGTTATAGAACGTGATGCACAAGCCTGCCAGGGCGGCGATGGCGGCATACGCCTCGCCCCGCATGCCGCGCAGCATGCCCCACATCAACGCGAAGGCCCCCAACGTGCAGGCCGCCCCCAGCAGGTAGGTAGCCCAGGCCGTCCAGCCCAGAAGCTGCACCACCGGCCACAGCAGCCAGGTGGGCAGGGGCGGATGCTTGTAGTAGCCCCATTCCAGGCTGCGGACCCATATCAGCTGTTCGATGTTGTCGGTCGGCGGGGCCAGCACGGCACGGTCGGACAACCATAGCCAAGCCAGGGCGAAGACCGCCATGCCGATACCGATACGCCAGAGATCCGGCTTTCCCGCCGCGGATTCCCCATGCTGCACGCCATTCTCCTGTTTCCGGCGTACGCAATGCCCCGCCCATGTCGCCCCGCCTTGGGACGCAGCGATTATCGGGTTCGCCAGTTGTCACACGCGCAGGGGTTTTGTTCGGCAATTGTTCGAAAAATGTAAAGCGCTAGCGGCCGCACGGGTCATCCGTAACTGGCCTGACCACCAGATAGAAAGACGGGAAACCCCTCTGATCGTTTTCCCTTGATAGGCCTATTTTTTGTTTGATTTCAATGACAAGCTTTGCACATGAGTGGCCTGACCACTAGACCATGAGATTGACGCAGCCGTTGATGAACACCTTCCAAGCCGTGGCCGTTACCCGCCTGTACCGCATGATTGCCGACCAGATCGCCGGCCGCATCCGGGCGGGCGATTTTCCCCGGGGCGGCCGCCTGCCTTCCGAACGCGAACTGGCCGAACAATTGCAGGTCAGCCGCGCGTCGATCCGCGAAGCCTTGATCGCCCTGGAAATCGAAGGCTACGTCGAGGTACGGGTGGGTTCGGGCGTGTTCGTCACGGCCGCCCGGGACAGCGCCGCCCCCTCGTCGGCGGCCCTGGACGAGATCGGCCCGTTCGACCTGCTCGAGGCGCGGATGCTGATCGAACCCGAATGCGCCGCGCTGGCTGCGCAGCAGGGATCCGATGCGCAGCTTGCGGGCATTCGCAAGGCTCACGAGGGCATGTCGTTGACGGATTCGCCCGGCCTGCATGACCGCGAGTTCCACCGCGCCATCGCCGCCGCCTGCGGCAACGCGGCGCTGGCCTCGTCGGTGGCGCACTTGTGGGACCTGAGCCTGGCCAGCCCGGTGTTCAGCCGCATGCAGGACTACTTCGTCAACACCAAGGTGTGGGCCGTGGCCCACGCCGAACACCAACGCATCCTGACGGCCATCCTGGCCCGCGACCCGATCCGCGCGCGGCATGCCATGCACGCCCACCTGATCGGCATCCTGGCCCGCCTGCGGGAAGACTTCGGAGTGTTTGCATGACAGTTGTATCCCCGCTTACCCGCAACGGCGGCCAGATCCTGATGCAGCAATTGCGCATCCATGGCACCCGCCGGATCTTCATGATTCCGGGCGAAAGCTACCTGCCCTGCATCGACGCGCTGAACGAACACCACGGCGCCATCGAGCCCATCGTCTGCCGCCAGGAAAGCGGCGCGGCCTACATGGCCGAGGCCTACGGCAAGCTGACCGGCGAACCGGGCGTGTGCTTTGTCACCCGGGGGCCGGGCGCCACCAATGCCAGCATCGGCGTGCACACCGCCTTCCAGGATTCCACGCCGATGATCCTGTTCGTCGGCCAGGTCGGCAACGACTTCTACGAACGCGAGGCCTTCCAGGAAATCGACTACCGCCGCATGTTCGGGCAGATGGCCAAGTGGGTCGCGCAGATCGACCGCACCGACCGCATTCCCGAATTCGTGGCGCGCGCCTTTGCCACCGCCACCAGCGGCCGCCCAGGCCCCGTGGTGCTGGCGCTGCCGGAAGACACGCTTTGGGGGACCGCATCGGTGCCCGACCTGCCACCCTACCCGCGCATCGTGGCGCATCCGGGCGAACCCGACCTGGATCGCCTGCGGCAGTTGCTCGATGCCGCCGAACGCCCCGTCATGGTGGTGGGCGGCAGCGGCTGGACGGGCGAGGCCATCGGCCAGGTTGCCGCCTTTGCCGAGCGCTTCGAACTGCCGGTGGGCACGGCCTGGCGCCGGCTGGAGTGCTTTGACCAGCGCCATGCCAACGCCGCGGGCCAAGTGGGCTGGGGCATGACCGAGGCGCTGCGCGCTCGCATCCAGTCGGCCGACCTGATCCTGGCGGTGGGCACGCGCCTGGGCGAAGCCACCTCCGAGGGCTACCAGCTGGTGCAAAGCCCGCAGCCGCGCCAGAAGCTGATTCATGTGTATCCCGACGCCCAGGAGCTGGGCCGCGTGTATGCACCGACCCAGGCCATTGTCGCCAGCGTGACGGGCTTTGCGCAGGCCGTGGCCCGCCTGCAGCCGGGCCACGCCCAGCCCCGCGGCGACGCTGTGCGCCAGGCGCATGGCGACTATCTGGATTCGCTGGCGCCGCTGCCCGCGCCAGGACCGCTGAGCCTGGACACGATCGCCGCCCAAGCCCATCAGCGCCTGCCCGCGGATGCCTGCGTGACGGTGGGCGCCGGCAACTACGCGCTGTATCCGCACCGCTACCGCCAGTTCACCGGTCCCGGCACCAGCCTGGCGCCTACCGTGGGCGCCATGGGCTACGGGCTGCCGGCAGCCGTGTCCGCCAAGCTGGAGCATCCCGGCAAGACCGTGGTCTGCTATGCCGGCGACGGCTGCTTCCAGATGAACCTGCAGGAACTGGGCGTGGCGCAGCAATACCGGCTGGGCATCGTGGTGCTGGTGTTCAACAACGGCATGTGGGGCACCATCCGCGCCCACCAGGAACGCGAATTCCCCGGCCGCCCCATCGCGCTGGGCTTCGAGAACCCGGACTTCACCCAGATCGTGCGCGGCTACGGCGGTTATGGCGAAGCCGTCGAGCGCACCGAGGACTTCGCCGCGGCGTTCGACCGCGCACTGGCCTACGCCGACCGCGAACAGCGGCCCGCGCTGCTGGAAATTCGCTACGACGCTGACGGCATCGCGCCCGGCCAGACGCTTACCTCCATCCGCGCCGCGGCCCTGGCACGCCAAGCCGCCGTGCCCTCCCACTGACCCGAACGAGGCTCATCCATGACTTCTTCCCTATCCGTCAACGGCAATCGTCTCTGGCAATCCCTGATGGATCTGGCGCTGATCGGCGCCACCCCCAAGGGCGGCAACTGCCGCCTGGCCCTGACCGCGCTGGACGGCCAGGGCCGCGACCTGGTCACGGGCTGGATGCGCGACGCCGGCCTCACGGTGCGCGTGGACCAGGTGGGCAACATCTTCGCCCGCCGCGCCGGCCGCAACGACGCGCTGCCGCCGGTCATGACCGGCAGCCACATCGACACGCAGCCCACCGGCGGCAAGTTCGATGGCTGCTACGGCGTGCTGGCCGGGCTGGAAGTGATGCGCACGCTGAACGATGCGGGCGTGCAGACCGAGGCACCGCTGGAAGTGGCCATCTGGACCAACGAGGAAGGCTCGCGCTTCGTGCCGGTGATGATGGGATCGGGCGTGTTCGCTGGCAAGTTCCCGCTGGAAACGGCGCTGAACGCGCGCGACGCCAAGGGCATCGCGGTGCGCGACGAACTGCAGGCCATCGGCTATGCCGGGCCGGACCCCGTGGGCGGCCGCCCGGTGGATGCCTATTTCGAGGCCCACATCGAACAGGGTCCGATACTGGAGCATGAAGAAAAAGTCATCGGCGTGGTGACCGGGTCGCTGGGCCTGCGTTGGTATGACGTGACGGTGACCGGCATGGAAATGCACGCCGGCCCTACGCCGATGGGCATCCGCCGCGACGCGCTGTTCGCCGCCAGCTACCTGCTGCAGGCGGTGGTCAACATCGCCAACGCCAATCAACCCCACGGCCGCGGCACCGTGGGCGAGATCCATGCCCACCCAGGTTCGCGCAACGTCATTCCTGGCCAGGTGCGCTTCACCACCGACCTGCGCCACGAAGACGAAGCGACGCTGACCCGCATGGATGCCGCCTGGCGCGACGCCTGCCGCCAGATCGCCGACAAGCATGGCGTGACGGTCGACGTGAAGGACGTGCAGTACTTCCGCCCCACCCCGTTCGATCCGGACCTGGTGGACAAGGTGCGCCAGGGAGCCGCCCAGCGAGGCCTCGCGGCCATGAACATCGTGACGGGCGCCGGCCACGACGCCGTCTACATGGCGGCGGTGGCGCCCACGGCCATGATCTTCGTGCCATGCAAAGACGGCATCAGCCACAACGAAATCGAAGACGCCCAGCCCGGCCACCTGGAAGCCGGCTGCAACGTGCTGCTGGACGCCATGGTGGCGCGCGCCAACAGCACGCGCTGACTCGACAAGGACACCGCCATGACCCCCTATACCTTTGACGACTGGCAGGCCCGGGCCCGCTCGCTGACCTTGCGCGGCCAGGCCTACATCGACGGCGCCTATACCGATGCCGCCGACGGCGCCACGTTCGTCGCCACCAGCCCCATCGATGGCCGCAAGCTGGCCGACGTGGCCGCCTGCGGCCAGGCCGACGTCGACCGCGCGGTCGCCGCAGCCCGCCGCGCCTTCGACAGCGGCGTCTGGTCCGGGCTGCCGCCGCGCGAACGCAAGGCCCGCTTGCTCAAGCTGGCGCAGCTCATCACCGACCACGGCGAAGAGCTGGCCCTGATCGAAACCCTGGACATGGGCAAGCCGATCCGCGACGCGCTGGCCTTCGACCTGCCCGAAACCGCGCAGTGCTATGCCTGGTACGGCGAGGCCATCGACAAGGTCTACGACGAAATCGCCCCCACCGGGCAGAACGTGCTGGCCACGGTGACGCGCGAACCGGTCGGCGTGGTGGCCGCGGTGGTGCCCTGGAACTACCCGCTGCTGATGGCCGCCTGGAAGGTGGCGCCTGCACTGGCCGCCGGCAACAGCGTCATTCTCAAGCCGGCCGAACAGTCGTCGCTGAGCGCGTTACGGCTGGCGGCGCTGGCCGAGCATGCCGGCATACCCGCCGGCGTCTTCAACGTCGTGCCCGGCACCGGCCCCGTCGCCGGCCAGGCCCTGGGCCTGCATCCGGACGTGGACTGCGTGGCGTTCACCGGGTCCACCGCCACCGGCAAGCGCTTCATGACCTATTCGGGCGAGTCGAACCTGAAGCGGGTCTGGCTGGAATGCGGCGGCAAGTCGCCGCACATCGTGTTCGAAGACTGCCCCGACCTGGACCGCGCCGCGCTGATCGCCGCGCTGGCGATCTTCTCGAACCAGGGCGAAGTGTGCATCGCCGGCTCGCGCTTGTACGTGCACGACGCCATCTACGACACCTTCATGGAAAAAGTGGCGCGCCACGCCGCCGACATGCGGCCCGGCAATCCGCTGGACCCGGACACCACGCTGGGCGCCATGGTCGATGAGCGCCAGACACAGTCGGTGATGGCGCGCATTGCAGCCGGCCAGGCCGACGGCGCCACGCTGCGCATCGGCGGGCGCCAGGTGCGCACCGACAGCGGCGGCTTCTACATCGAGCCCACCATCTTCGACTGCGTTGACGCCACCCACGCGCTGGTTCGGGAAGAGATCTTCGGGCCGGTGCTGACCGCGCAACGCTTTCGCAGCGAAGACGAAGCCATCGCCCTGGCCAACGATTCGGCCTACGGCCTGGGCGCGGGGCTCTGGACCGCCAACCTGGGCCGCGCGCATCGCCTGTCGCGGCGGCTGCGCGCCGGCCTGGTCTGGGTCAATTGCTATGCCGACGGCGACATCACCGTACCGTTCGGCGGCGTCAAGCAATCGGGCTTTGGACGCGACAAGTCGCTGCATGCGCTGGACAAGTACAGCGACCTGAAGACCACCTGGATCGACATCAGCCTGTAGGCCCCGGGCCGTGCACTGTTTTCGCCGCATTGGTGCGCGGCGCCGTACTTGCACCTGAACGTAGCATTGTTGTAGCAGCTCCACCCGCAGTTCCCTGAGAAACCCAGGTGGCACGAGGTTTGCTTGTCATAGCCGGCACGCGCCGCGTAAACAGGCGCCCACCTGATTGACACTCTTCCAGCCCGGAGGCTCGCAGTGAAATCGAAGAAATGGTTCTCCCTCAGCATCGGCGCCCTGCTCCTGGCCGCCGCCTTGCCCGCCACCCAGGCCCTGGCCCAGACCAAGGGCGGCACGCTGAACATGATCGTCCAGCCCGAACCGCCCGTGATCGTCACGGCCATCAACCAGCAGGGCCCAACCCAGTTCGTCGCCGGCAAGATCTACGAAAGCCTGTTGACCTACTCCACCGACCTGAAGCCGCAGCCGGGCCTGGCCAAATCGTGGGAAGCGTCGCCTGACGGCCTGACCTACACCTTCCACCTGCAGGACAACGTCAAATGGCATGACGGCAAGCCGTTCACCGCCGACGACGTCGTCTTCACGCTCTCGGACATGCTGCCCAAGACCCATGCGCGGGCCCGCGTGATCCTGAACAAGTTCGTCGACTCGGTGCAGGCGCCCGACCCCAAGACCGTGGTCATCAAGCTGAAGTCGCCTTTCCCGGCCTTCATGCTGATGTTCGAGCCGGGCTTTGCGCCGATGATGCCCAAGCACATCTACGCCGGCACCGACTACATGACCAATCCGGCCAACCAGAAGCCCGTCGGCACCGGCCCCTTCATGTTCAAGGAATGGAAGCGCGGCGAATACATCAAGCTGGTGCGCAACCCCGACTACTGGAAGCCGGGCATGCCCTACCTGGATGAACTGGTGTTCAACGTGATCCCGGATGCGGCCTCGCGCGCGGTGGCGTTCGAGCGCGGCAGCGTGGACGTGCTGCGCGGCGGCGACGTCGACAACGTCGACATCAAGCGCCTGCGCGCGCTGCCCAAGGTGGAATACACCACGGCCGGCTGGGAGATGTTTTCGCCCCAGGCCTACCTGATCTTCAACATGCGCAAGCCGCCGTTCGACAACCTGAAGGTGCGCCAGGCGGTCATGGCCGCGATGAACCGCAACATGGTGGTCAACAACATCTTCTTCGGCCTGGGCAAGGTGTCCACCAGCCCGTTCGTGACGACCGAGATGTTCTATGACAAGAACATGCCGCCCATGGCGTTCGACATGAAGAAGGCGCGCGAGCTGATCAAGGAATCGGGCATCAAGCCCGGTGACTACACCATCCGCCAGTTGAGCTTCCCGTACGGCTCGACCTGGGACCGCCTGGGCGAATACACCAAGCAGGCGCTGGAACAGCTGGGCTTCAAGGTCAATCTGGAATCGACCGATGCGGGCGGCTGGGCCAGCCGCACCGGCAACTGGGACTTCGACCTGACCACCAACTTCACCTACCAGTACGGCGACCCCGCGCTGGGCGTGCAGCGCCTGTACATCTCGTCCAACATCGTCAAGGGTTCGCCGTTTGCCAACGTGCAGGGCTACAGCAACCCCGAGACCGACAAGCAGTGGGAAGCGGCGGCGTCCGAAGTCGACCCGGCCAAGCGCCAGGCGCTCTACACGCAACTGCAGACCACGCTGGTCAACGAGGTCGCCAACGGCTTCCTGGTGGACATGGAATTTCCCACGCTGTATCGCGCCAACGTCAAGAACCTGGTCAAGACCGCCATCGGTCTGAACGAATCGTTCGACGACGTCTACATCGAGAAGTAAGCGCCGCACACCGCCACCGGGGCCGGCACCCCGGCGGCGGCGCCCGGCCGCGCGACGGACACCCGCGCCCGTCCACGGAGGACCTTGAGCATGAAATTCCTGTCTTTCCTCGTATCCCGCATCGGCAAGGCCCTGGTGGTCGTGCTGGGCGTGGTCATCATCAATTTCTTCCTGATCCGCCTGGCGCCCGGCGACCCCGCCGCCGTGCTGGCGGGCCAGGCGGGCGCGGGCGATGCCGCCTATGTCGAACAGTTGCGCGTGGCGTTCGGGCTGGACAAGCCCGTGCTGACGCAGCTGTTCCTGTACCTGAAAGGCGTGGTCCAGCTGGACCTGGGCTTTTCCTACCGCAACCACGTGCCGGTGCTGGACCTGATCGTCGAGCGCCTGCCCGCCACCTTCCTGCTGATGTCCTGCGCCTTCGTGTTCTCGATCGTGCTGGGCGTGCTGCTGGGCGTGGTGGCTGCCAAGGCGCGCTACCGCAACAAGCGCCGCTGGATCGACAGCTCGGTCATGACCGGCGCCCTGCTGCTTTACGCCACACCGCTGTTCTGGCTGTCGCTGATGGGCATCCTGCTGTTCTCGGTGGTGCTGGGCTGGCTGCCGGCCTTCGGCATGGAAACCGTGGGCGCCGGCCTGACCGGCTGGGCCCGCGCGGCCGACATCGCGCAGCACCTGATCCTGCCGACCGTCACGCTGGGCTGCTTCTTCATGGCCGTCTACGTGCGGCTGACCCGGGCGTCGATGCTGGAGGTCATCGGCATGGACTTCGTCAAGACGGCGCGCGCCAAGGGCGTCAGCCCCAGCCGCGTCATCCGCGCCCACGTACTGCGCAACGCGCTGTTGCCCGTCATTACGTTTGCCGGCATCCAGCTGGGCCAGATGGCCGGCGGCGCGGTGCTGACCGAGACGGTTTTCGCGTGGCCCGGCATCGGCCGGCTGATGTTCGATGCGCTGCTGCAGCGTGACTACCAGCTGCTGCTGGGCATTTTCCTGGTGACCTCGATCATGGTGGTGGTGTTCAACCTGCTGACTGACGTGCTGTACCGGCTGATCGATCCGCGCATCGGCGCGGGCGCCCAACAAGGAGCCTCGGCATGAGCCCCTTTGCCCGACGCTATATGCGCAACTACGGCGCGGTGGCCGGCCTGGCCATCATGCTGGTCGTCGTCATCGTGGCCCTGGCCGCGCCGCTCTTGTACCCGGATTCGCCGTGGATGATGGTGGCGGACCCGCTGATCCCGCCGTTCACCGACGCGGCCTACCCATTCGGTACCGACATGCTGGGCCGCGACATCACCGCCGGCCTGGTGTGGGGGGCCCGCGTATCGTTAATGGTGGGCTTGCTGTCCACCACCGTGGCGCTGGTGTTCGGCATCGTGGTGGGGTCCATCGCCGGGTATTGCGGCGGCCGCGTGGACGACGCGCTGATGCGCTTCACCGAGTTCTTCCAGACCATTCCGCAGCTGGCCATGGCGGTGGTGCTGGTGGCCATCCTGAGCCCGTCGGTGTATTCCATCATGGGCGCCATCGCGGTGGTGTCCTGGCCGCCGGCCGCGCGTCTGGTACGGTCGGAATTCATGACCCTCAAGCAGCGCGAGTTCGTGCAGGCGGCCATCGTCATCGGCCAGACGCCGGCCCGCATCGTGGGCACGCAGATCCTGCCCAACGCCATGTCGCCCATCATCGTGTCGGCCTCGTTCATGGTGGCCACCGCCATCCTGACCGAATCGTCGCTGTCCTTCCTGGGCCTGGGCGACCGCAACCTGATGAGCTGGGGCTTCATGATCGGCGCGGCCCGCACCATGATCCGCGAAGCCTGGTGGATGAGCGTGTGGCCGGGCGTGGCCATCCTGCTGACCGTGCTGGCCATCAACCTGATCGGCGAAGGCCTGAACGACGCCCTCAACCCGCAACTGCGCAAGCGCGGTGAATAGGAGACCGGCATGAACGCATCCACGCCCCTGCTTTCCATCCAGAACCTCAGCATTGCGCTGCCCAGCGGCGGCGACCGCCCGTTCGCAGTACAGGACGTCTCGTACGACATCCATGCCGGTGAAATCCTGTGCATCGTCGGCGAATCCGGCTCGGGCAAGTCCATGAGCGCCAACGCCATCATGGGCCTGTTGCCCGACTACCTGACCCCGCAGCAGGGCCGCATCCTGTTCCGCGGCACCGACCTGCTGCAACAGGACGAAGCCACCCTGCAGGGCATGCGCGGCAAGGACATGGCCATGATCTTCCAGGAACCGCTGTCGGCGCTGAACCCGCTGATGACGGTGGGCGAACAGATCAGCGAGGTCATGCGGGTGCACAACGCCTACCCCGGCGCCGAGCGCATGAAGCGCACGCTGGACCTGCTGGCGTTCGTCGGCCTGCCGGACCCGGCCACGCTCTATCACGTGTACCCGTTCCGGTTGTCCGGTGGCCAGCGCCAGCGCGTCATGATCGCCATGGCCCTGGCGCTGGAACCCGCGCTGCTGATCGCCGACGAGCCCACCACCGCGCTGGACGTCACCACCCAGGCCCAGATCCTGGCGCTGATTGCACGCATCCAGAAGGAAAAGGGCATGGGGGTGATGTTCGTCACCCATGACTTCGGCGTGGTGGCCGAGATCGCGCACCGGGTGGCCGTCATGGAAAAGGGCATACTGGTCGAACAGGGGCCGGCCGACGAGGTGCTGAACCGGCCGCGCCATCCGTACACCCAGCGGCTGATCGCCGCCGTGCCGCACCGCCGCGGCGAAGAACGCGCCGCGACCGCCGACGACCGGCCCGTGCTGGAAGTCAAAGACCTGAAGAAAACCTACGTCATCGGCCACGGCTGGCTGGGCAACAAGCGCGAAGTGCATGCGGTGGACGGCGTGAGCTTTACCGTGCGCCGCGGCGAAACGCTGGGCATCGTGGGCGAATCCGGGTCGGGCAAATCCACCATCGGCAAATGCCTGCTCAAGCTGGTCGGCATCAATGGCGGCCAGCTGATCTTCAACGGCCAGGATATCGCCACCCTGCCCGAGTCGCGCTTTCGGCCGCTGCGCAAAGATATCCAGATGATCTTCCAGGACCCGTTTGCGTCGCTCAACCCGCGCCACACCGTGGGCCGCATCATCAGCGACGGCCCGGTAGCCAACGGCGTGCCGCGCGCCCAGGCCGAGGCCCGGGTGCGCGAGCTGCTGTCGCTGGTGGGGCTGGACCCGTCGGCGTTCGACCGCTATCCCAACCAGTTCTCGGGCGGCCAGCGCCAGCGCATCGGCATCGCGCGCGCGCTGGCGCTGGAACCCAAGGTACTGGTGGCCGACGAATCCGTGTCGGCGCTGGACGTATCCGTGCAGGCCCAGGTGCTGCAATTGCTGCACGACCTGCAGCAGCGCCTGAAGATCGCGCTGGTGTTCATTACCCATGACCTGCGCGTGGCTGCCCAGATCTGCAATTCGGTGCTGGTCATGCACCGCGGCAAGGTGGTGGAATACGGATCACCCAGCCAGATCTTCGACAACCCGCAACACGCCTATACGCAACAACTCATCGCCGCGGTGCCCGGCCAGCACTGGGATCCCACCCAGGCGCAGGCCGCCGCCTGAAAGCGGCATCAACCAGGAGACTCGACCATGCAACGCCCCGCTGCCACCTCGACCGTCCAGATCGACAACGCCCAGGTCACTGTGACCGAATGGCGCTTTCCGCCGGGCGGCGAGACCGGCTGGCACCGTCACGGCATGAACTATGTGGTCGTGCCGCAGACCACCGGCCCGCTGCTGCTGGACACCCCCGACGGCCCGATCACCAGCCAGCTCACCACCGGCGTGGCCTACTACCGGCCGGTGGGCGTCGAGCACAACGTCATCAACCCCAGCGACACCGAATTCGTGTTCGTCGAAATCGAAATCAAGCAGGCGGCCTGACGCCCCCTCGACAAGGATCATCATGAAGGCGTTTTTCTCGGAAGAACAGCTACTGCATTCGCCCCAGCAGTTCATGCGGCTGGGACGCATCAGCGCGCCGACCGACCTGCCCGCGCGCGCCGAAAGCCTGCAAAGCGCCCTGGCGGCGCGCGGCATCACGGTCCAGGCGCCGTCGGATTACGGCCGCAAGCCGCTGGAAGGCATCCACAGCCAGGATTACCTGGACTACCTGGAAACCGCGTATGCCCGCTGGCAGGCCTTGAAGGCGCCCGGCGTGGACCCCGGCCCGGAGGTGCTGCCGAACCTGTCGCCCTACTACAACGGCCGCGTCGAAACGGCCGGGCGCGGCCCCTGCCCGTCGCCGTCCATCGTGGCGCAGACGGGGTATTACCTGAGCGACCTGTCGTGCCCCATCGGCCCGCAGACCTGGCGGTCGGCGCTGCGCTCGACCCACAGCGCCGTGGCCGCGGCCGATCACGTTGCCGCGGGCGGCAAGCTGGCCTATGCGCTGTGCCGGCCGTCGGGCCACCACGCCCACCGCGACCGCGCCGGCGGGTTCTGCTACCTGAACAGCAGCGCCGCGGCCGCCAGCCGCCTGCTGCAGAGCTGGTCCAAGGTGGCGGTGCTGGACGTGGACGCACACCACGGTGACGGCACCCAGAACATCTTCTACCAGCGCGCCGACGTCATGACCGTGTCGCTGCACGCCGATCCCACCGGCTACTACCCGTTCTACACCGGCTATGCGCACGAACGCGGCCACGGCGCGGGCGAAGGCTACAACCTGAACCTGCCGCTGCCGCACGGGTCGGGCAACGACATCTTCCTGAAGGCACTGGACACCGCCCTGGCCGCGCTGGCCGGGTACGCGCCCGAGGCCCTGGTGCTGGCGCTGGGGTTCGACACCTACAAGGACGACCCCATCAGCGTGCTCAAGCTGGACATCGGCGCCTACCGCGACATCGGCGCCCGCGTGGCCAGCCTGGGCGTGCCGACGGTGGTGGTGCAGGAAGGCGGCTACATGGTCCAGGCCATCGGCCCGGCGCTGGACGCTTTCCTGCAAGGCATGAGCGAAGGCGGCGCCTGAGCGGACCATGACCCTTCCTTCATCGGCGGCGCCCGTGGCGGGCGCCGGGGCGGCCGCGGTGTCGCCCGCTGCAGCAGCGGCTGCCGCAGCACCGGCTGCCGCAGCACCGGCTGCCGCAGCATCGGCTGCCGCAGCATCGGCTGCCGCGACATCGCCCGCCGCCACGCCAGGCGGATCGCGCCGCGCCGGCATCCTGCTGTTCTTCGCCGCGCTCATGGCCTTCGCCACGTTCGACGCGGGGTCCAAGCAGCTGCTGGCCTACTACCCGGCGCCGTTCCTGAACGTCATGCGCTACATCGCCGTGGCGACGCTGGCGCTGGCGATGCTGTGGCGCCACCGCGGCCAGCGGCTGCGCGATGCGCCGCAAAAGCCGCTCCTGGTGCTGCGCGGCGTGATGCTGGCCACGGTGGCCAGCTGCTTCATGACGGCGCTGATCTGGATGCCGCTGTCCGAGGCCACGGCGATCTACTTCACTTCGCCGCTCATCATGGTGGCGCTGTCGCCCTGGCTGCTGGGCGAGCGGGTCAAGGCGGCGCAATGGACGGCCGTGGCGGCGGGCTTTGCCGGCATGTTGCTGATCGTGCGGCCGGGGTCCGACCTGCCGGTGCTGGGCACCGTGCTGATGGCGATATCGGCCGTCAGCTATGCCTTCTTCCAAGTGCTGACCCGCAAGCTGTCGGGCAAGGTCGCCGGGCCGGTGCAATATGCCTACACGGCCTTCATCTGCCTCATCGCCACGGCGCTGCCCGCGCCGTTCTTCCTGCCGGATCCCTGGCCCCCCGCCGTCGACATGACGCTGATCGTGGCCCTGGGCGCGTGCAGCGGCCTGGCGCAGATTCTGCTGATTGCCGCGTTCCAGCGTGTGTCGGCTGCGACGCTGGCGCCGCTGAACTACTTCCAGCTGCTGCTGGCCGTGGGTTTCAGCACGTTCTGGTTCCAGCGTCCGCCCGACGGCCTGGCGCTTGCCGGCATGGGCCTGATCATGGCGTCGGGGGTTTTCCTGGCGTTGCGCCGAGCGAACTAGGGCCGGCGCTGATCGCCGCCCCCCGGTGATCAGGTGGTTTCGCGCTGGACCAGCGTGAAGCCCAGGTCCACGTGAGGCTGCTCGATGTCCTGCCCCGCCAGTTGCCGCAAGAGCAGTTGCGCGGCCTCTCGGCCGATCTCGTAGCGCGGCGTGGCGATGGTGGACAGGGGCGGCGTGGTCCACGCCGTGCCCGCCAGATCGTGAAACCCCACGATCGCCACCTGCGCCGGCACGCTCACCCCCAGGCGTCCGCATTGAAACACCGCGCCCTGCGCCAGGTCGTCGTTGCAGAAGAACACCGCATCGCAATCGGGATGCGTCGCCAGCAAGGTCTGCATCAGGGTCGCGCCCAGGCAGATGGACGATTTCTCGGGGGTCATGATTTCCAGCGACGGGTCGTACAGGCCGGCGTCGCGCAGGGCCTGGCGGCCCCCTTCGCAACGGCGCAGCGAACGTGGGTCCAGCTGCGCGCCGACGATGGCGATGCGCCGGTAACCGCGATCCACCAGATGCCGGCACGCCGCGTAGCCCGAATCCGCCTGCGAGAAGCCCACGCTCATGCCGTCGTCCCCGGTCAGCGTTTCGATCGTGTGCACGGTGGGCATGCCCTGCGCCCGCAGCAGGTCCCATACACCCGGATTGTGGTCAATGCCGGTCAGGATCAGGCCGTCGGGCAGATGCTGCAGGTACTTGCGCAGCAGCGCTTCCTCGGCGTCGGGCGAATAGCCGGTCACGCCGATCAGCAGGTGATAGCCCTGCGCGTCCAGCACGTCCTTGATACCCGTGATGATGTCGATGAACACCACATTGCTGAGCGAAGGGATCAGCACCACGATGGTCTGCGAACGCGACGACGCCAACGCGCTGGCCGCGTGGTTGGGTACGTAACCCAATTCCTGGCAGACCTGGGCAATGCGCAGGCGCAACCCCTCGGCCACCTTGTCGGGCGTGCGCAACGCGCGGGACACCGTGATGGCGCTGACCCCGGCGCGGTCCGCGACCTCTTGCATGGTCACTCGCCCGGCTCGGGTGCTGCGCGGCTTTCGGATGGACATCGATCTTTCTGACCCAGTTGGCGAGCCCGTAGTCTGACGCAAAGCGGGGGGCTTGCCAAACCAAAAATGTTAGCGCTAACATCAGGGCCGCAAGACCTCATAAAAATCCGGAAAACGGAAACTGGAGACAAGCATGCATGGTTCCCCCAAGGGGCGGCCCGGCGGCACGCGGCTGGCCCGCGCCGCAGACTGGTGCGCCCGCCTGCAGACGTGGCTGATGGTCGCCTGCCTGGCCGTCATGGTGGTGCTGCTGTTCGGCAACGTCGCCATGCGCTACCTGTTCAATTCCGGCATCAACGCGTCCGACGAAGTGTCGCGCCTGGCGTTCGTCTGGATGATCTTCCTGGGTGCGGTGCTGGCGCTGCGCGATCACCAGCACATCGGCGTGACGATGCTGGTGGACCGGTTCGGCCCCGCCGCCCGGCGCGTCTCGCACATCTTCTGTCAGTTGCTGGTGCTGTGGGTGCTGTGGCTGATGGCCGAAGGCAGCTGGGTGCAGACCGTGATCGGCCTGGACACCCGCCTGCCCGTCACGGCGATGTCGCTGGCCGTGTTCAACGCCGCGGCGCTGTATGCGGCCGTGGCGATGGGGTTGTTGACCCTGGTCGACCTGATACGCGTACTGGCCGGCGGCCCCCTGCCGGCGGAATCCAGCCCTGAGGACCCGGCGGCCTGACCGGCCGCCCCTTCCCCCTTTCCGCCCGGACCCACGCCATGATCCTGACCGTCTTCCTGCTCGTGCTGCTGGGGCTGATCGCCCTGGGCATGCCGATTGCCTTCGCGCTGCTGCTCAGCGCGATCGCCATGATGTTCCAGCTTGATTTCTTCGATACCCAGATCCTGGCGCAGAACATGCTGTCGGGCGCCAACAGCTTCACGCTGATGGCGGTGCCGCTGTTCATGCTGGCCGGCGAACTGATGAACGCCGGCGGCATCTCGCGCCGCATCGTCAACCTGGCCAGCATGTTCGTGGGCCACATCCAGGGCGGCCTGGGCTACGTGGCGATCTTCGCCAGCGTGCTGCTCGCGGCCCTGTCGGGTTCGGCCGTGGCGGACGCCGCCGCGCTGGGTTCCCTGTTGATCCCCATGCTGCGCGAAAAAGGCTACGACGCCGGCCAGGCCTCGGGCCTGATCGCCGCGGGCGGCATCATCGCGCCCATCATTCCCCCGTCCATCTCGTTCATCATCTTCGGCGTCGCCACCAACGTCTCCATCACCAAGCTGTTCTTCGCCGGCATCGCCCCCGGGCTGATGATGGGTCTGACGCTGGTGGCGGTATGGACCTGGGTGGCGCGCAAGCATGGCGCCATCACGCCTTCGCCGCGCCAGCCGTGGCGGGCCCGCCTGCGCGCCCTGCGCGAGTCGGCCTGGGCGCTGATGCTGCCAGTCATCATCATCGGCGGCCTGCGCGGCGGCATCTTCACGCCCACCGAAGCCGCCGTGGTCGCCGCCGTGTACGCGCTGCTGGTCAGCCTGTTCGTCTACCGCGAGATCGGCGTGCGCGACCTGCTGCCGCTGTTCGTCAACGCGGCACGCACCACCGCCGTCGTCATGTTCCTGGTGGCCGCCGCCATGGTCTCGTCGTACATGATCACCCTGGCCGACATGCCGCAAGACCTGGTCGCGCTGCTGGAACCCGTGCTGGACCAGCCCAAGCTGCTGATGTTCGCCCTGCTCATCCTGCTGACGCTGGTGGGCACGGTGATGGACCTGACGCCCACGATCCTGATCCTGGCGCCGGTGCTGATGCCCGTCGTGACCAAGGCCGGCATCGACCCCGTCTACTTCGGCGTCATGTTCGTCATGGTCGGCTGCGTGGGCCTGTTGACGCCGCCGGTGGGCACGGTGCTGAACGTGGTCTGCGGCGTTGCCCGCATCAATATGGAAACCATCTGCAGGGGCGTGTGGCGCTATGTCGTTGCCTACACGCTGCTGCTGGTCCTGCTGGTGATCTTCCCCGAGCTGATCACCGTTCCCGCAAGCTGGATGCACTAGGCCTGCGGCCCCCCCGGCGCATGCCCGCGCCCACTACAAGAAGCCAAGGAGGAACACCATGTACAAACCTTTGAAGACCCGCCTCATCGCGCTGGCCGCCGCATTGTCCTGCACCTTTGCCGGCGTCGCGGCCGCCGCCGACGTCAAGCCGAGGTTGATCCGCTTCGGCTACGGCCTGAACGAAGAAAGCGTCCAGGGCCGAGCCGCCCGTTTCCTGGCGCAGGAACTGGAAAAAATCAGCGGCGGCAAACTCAAGATGAAGACGTTTGGCTCGGCCAACCTGGGCTCGGACGAGCAGATGCAGGGCGCGCTGGCCGGCGGCGCGCAGGAAATGATGGTCGGGTCCACCGCGCCGCTGGCCGGCATGGTCAAGGAGTTCGGCGTCTTCGACCTGCCGTTCCTGTTCAACAGCGAAAAAGAGGCCGACGCCGTGCTCGACGGCCAACTGGGCCAGGACCTGCTCAAGAAGCTGGAAGCCAAGGGCCTGGTCGGCCTGGTGTACTGGGAAAACGGCTTTCGCAACATGACGAATTCGAAGCGCCCCATCGTGCGCGCCGAAGACATGCAGGGCATCAAGCTGCGCGTGATGCAGAACCAGATCGCGCTGGGCGTCTTCAACACGCTGGGCGCCAACGCCGTGCCCATGCCGTTCTCGGAATTGTTCACCGCGCTCGAAACCCGCACGGTGGACGGCCAGGAAAACCCCATTACCACCATCCAGAGCAGCAAGTTCTATGAAGTGCAGCCCTACCTGACGATCACCCGCCACGTCTATACGCCCTGGGTGGTGCTGGCATCCAAGAAATGGTGGGACAAGCTTTCGCCCGACGAACAGCGCCTGGTGCGCCAGGCCGCCGAGGCTTCACGCGATTTCGAGCGCAAGGACAGCCGGGCGGATTCGCTGAAGGCCATGGGCACGCTGGAGCAGGCGGGCATGAAGATCAACACCGTATCACCCGAGGAAGTGGCTCGCATGCGAGAAAAAGTGCAGCCCGTGGTCGACAAGTACACGCAGGAGCTGGGGCCTGACCTGATCCAGCAACTGAACACGGAAATCAGCAAGGCGCGCAACTAGCCCCCACAGGCCCTCGAGTTTGCAGCGCGCCCGCCGCGCCGCAAGCCTTCGAAGCACACGAGACGCATCCATGACCGACACTCCCCGCAAGCTGCGCAGCCAGAAATGGTTCGACGACCCCGCCCATGCCGACATGACGGCCATCTACGTCGAGCGCTACCTGAACTACGGCCTGACCCGCGAGGAACTGCAATCCGGACGGCCCGTCATCGGCATCGCGCAGACGGGCAGCGACCTGGCGCCCTGCAACCGCCACCACCTGGCCCTGGCCGAGCGCATCAAGGCCGGCATCCGCGACGCGGGCGGCATCCCCATGGAATTCCCGGTGCATCCACTGGCCGAACAAGGCCGCCGTCCGACCGCCGCGCTGGACCGCAACCTGGCCTACCTGGGCCTGGTCGAGATCCTGCACGGCTATCCGCTGGACGGCGTGGTGCTCACCACCGGCTGCGACAAGACCACGCCCGCCTGCCTGATGGCGGCCGCCACCGTCGACATTCCCGCTATCGTGCTGTCGGGCGGCCCCATGCTGGACGGCTGGCACGACGGCCAGCGCGTGGGGTCGGGCACTGTCATCTGGCACGCCCGCAACCTGATGGCCGCGGGCAAGCTGGACTACGAAGGCTTCATGACCCTGGCCACGGCGTCGTCGCCATCGGTAGGCCACTGCAACACCATGGGCACCGCGCTGTCCATGAACTCGCTGGCCGAAGCGCTGGGCATGTCGCTGCCCACCTGCGCCAGCATTCCCGCGCCCTACCGTGAACGCGGCCAGATGGCCTATGCCACCGGCCTGCGCATCTGCGACATGGTGCGCGAAGACCTGCGGCCGTCCCACATCCTGACCCGCCAGGCCTTCGAAAACGCCATCGTCGTCGCGTCCGCCCTGGGCGCATCCAGCAACTGCCCGCCGCATTTGATCGCCATGGCGCGCCACGCCGGCATCGACCTCAGCCTGGACGACTGGCAGCGCCTGGGCGAAGACGTGCCGCTGCTGGTGAACTGCGTGCCGGCCGGCGAGCACCTGGGCGAAGGCTTTCACCGCGCCGGCGGCGTGCCGGCCGTGCTGCACGAATTGCTGGCCGCCGGACGGCTGCATGCCGACTGCCCCACGGTATCCGGCAAGACCATCGGCGAGATCGCCGCCAGTGCCCAGACCCGCGACGCCGATGTCATCCGCAGTTGCGAGGCGCCGCTCAAGCATCGCGCCGGCTTCATCGTGCTGTCGGGCAATTTCTTCGACAGCGCCGTCATCAAGATGTCGGTGGTGGGCGAAGCATTCCGCCGCACCTACCTGTCCACCGAGGGCGACGAAAATGCCTTCGAGGCCCGCGCCATCGTGTTCGACGGCCCCGAGGACTACCACGCCCGCATCGAAGACCCGTCGCTGGGAATCGACGAACATTGCATCCTGGTCATTCGCGGCGCCGGCACCGTGGGCTACCCCGGCAGCGCCGAAGTCGTGAACATGGCGCCCCCGTCGCACCTGATCAAGCGCGGCATCGACTCGCTGCCCTGCCTGGGCGATGGCCGCCAGAGCGGCACGTCGGGCAGCCCGTCGATCCTGAACATGTCGCCCGAGGCCGCAGTGGGTGGCGGCCTGGCGCTGCTGCGCACGGGCGACCGGATACGGGTCGACCTGAACCAGCGCAGCGTCATCGCGCTGGTGGACGACGCCGAGATGGAACGGCGCCGGCAAGCGCCCGGCTACCAGCCCCCTGCGTCGCAGACGCCCTGGCAAGCGTTGTATCGCCAATTGGTAGGCCAGCTGTCCACCGGCGGCTGCCTGGAGCCGGCCACGCTCTACCTGAAGGTGGTGGAGACGCGCGGCGATCCCAGGCACTCGCACTAGGGCCACGCGCAGCGGGTCGGGTCTTGGCAGTCAGGCTTTGACGCCCAGGCGTCGGGGCTCAGGCGGTGGGGATCACGCCTTGAAGAACTGATTGAACGCCGCCCATTTGGCGAACAGCTCGGGCCAGGCCTGTACCAGCGAACCCGGCTTGCCCATGCCCCAGCCGTGCTTGCCGGCCGCGAAGATGTGCATCTCGGCCGGCACGCCCAGGCGGCGCAGCGCCCCGAACATCAGCAGGCTGTTGTCCACCGGCGAAATCGGATCGTCCTGCGCCTGCGCCAGGAACGTGGGCGGCATCTGCGCCGTGACCAGGTGGTCCACCGAAAACGCCGCGCTTTCCTCGGCCGTGGGATGCTCGCCAACGATCTCGCGACGCGCATGGGTGTGGTCGAACGGCGGCATGAACGTCAGCACCGGATAGATCAGCGCCGCGAAATCCGGCCGCGAAGATTGTTTGTCGGTCTCGTCAAGCAGCGGGTAGCGGGCCACGCCCGGCGTGGCCGCCGTGATGCCGGCCAGATGCCCGCCCGCCGAAAACCCCATCACGCCGATATGGCCGGTATCCAGGCCGAATTCCCGGGCCGACGCGCGGATCACCCGCATCGCACGCTGTCCATCCTGCAGGGGCGCCACCGCGGGCCAATGCTCGCCCGGCAGGCGATACACCAGCTCAAACGCCGTCACCCCTTGCGATTGCAGCCACAGGCAAGCCGGCGTGCTTTCCGTGCCGCGCTCGATGTGGGCATAGCCGCCGCCGGCAATCACCAGCATGGCCGTGCCGTTGGGGCGTTCGGGCCGGTAGACCACCAGGCGCGGCCGCGACACCTGCGTGACCGAGCCCTTGGCGCTGACCTTCTCGGTCTCTTTCGGGCCGGGCCCACCCGGGGCCCGGTTGCCCGGCCACAGATCAAGCGTGGGTTGGCCCGTGGGCGCGGCAATCGCCATCGCGGGCTCGGTCATCAGCCCCAGCGCGGCGCTGGACAGGCCGGCGAACAGGAGTTCTCGTCGTTTGATATGCATAGGTCGTCCTCGCGGGCCGGAATGTCAGGCGGACGAAGCGGCCGCCGGACCGGGCCTGGCAACAAAGGCCATGGCCGCGCTGCAGGCAATTTAAGCAGAGATTTGCAGGCCCGGCGGCGACAAAATGGACACGCCCGTTTCGGTGCGTTACGCGTGGCGCGCAACGTTCAAGCAGGCGTCAGGCGCGTGGCGCGGGGTCGCTCGGCTGCGCGGCAGATTGTTCCACCGGGTCAAGAGGCTTCGGGCTGGGTCGGGTCAACACATAGGTAGCGCTTGCCAGGAAAAACACGCCCACGCCCAGCGCCAGCCAGAACGACGGATGTGCGCCCCACCAGAACAGGCCATACCCCACCGCCATGCCCAACGACGCGTACAGCTTGCCCTTGCGCGACACCGCGCCCTGCTCGCGCCAGGCGCGCAGCGACGGACCGTAAGTGGGGCTGTCCAGCAGCCAGCGCTCAAGTCGGGGCGACGAGCGCGAAAAGCAGCCCACCGCCAGAATCAGGAAAATCGTGGTCGGCATCACCGGCAGGAAAGCGCCGATCACGCCCAACGCCAGCATCATGCAACCCAGGATCAGCCACAGTGCTCTCATCATGATGGGGTGCAGGATAACGCAGTTGCAAGACGGCTCGGCGAATCGCCTGGCGGTCAAGCCGGCTCCGGCATTTTCTCGCGCAGCATCTGCAGAAAACGCGCACCGGGTTGTCCACCCGCCCGACGCGCCTTGGCCACCATCGCCCAGGCATCCGCATACTGGCCGTTCCAGTAATACGCGCTGGCCCACGCGTTATACAGATAGGCCTTGTCCGGCTCGACAGCTTCGCCATTGCGGAACAAGGCGTCGGAGCGCGTGATCATTGCGGCACGCTCAGGGCCCGACAAGGTCTGGTCCGCGGCCGCACAACGCGCGGCAATGCGGCCCGCATCGGCATAAATGCCCTGGAACGAAGGCGGCTTCAAGCTCAGCGCCGTCTCCATCATTTTCATGGCGTCGCAATACCTGCCCTGATCGTGCAGCACCGCGGCAAAGCCGGTATAGACCTCGGGATTATGCGTATCCATCAGCCAGGCCTGGTTGAAGCGCCGCGTCGCCATGCCGAGTTGATCCGCGCGGTAAAAGCGATACCCCTGCTCGATCCAGGCCTGCGCTGCGCGGGCGGGCGACCCAAACGCGCGGCTCGCGTCCGCCGTGAGTTTGTCGTCGGCGGCCTTGATGTCAGGGGCCGACCGATCCATGCCCCCGTACATCGGAATCTCGTCGACGCGCGACTGCGGCGCAACCGGCGCGGTCGCCAGGCAGCCGGTGAGTGACAGGCAGGCAATCAGGGGGGCAACGCGAAGGGGCAGTCTATGCATGAATCATCCCGGGTGAAGCCCAAGACTATCATCGATAGGGGCCGGGCCGAGGTGGGTAGAATCGATTTGCGCAACATGCTCTAGTCATCTAGATGTCACGGCAAAGCGCTATCGTCTCGTGCAACTTCCCGACGCCGAGGCTGTTGCATGCTGACCCTGCCCACCATCGAAAACCTGTTCGCCCATCACGGTGCCGCCTACTACGGCGGCGAAGCCATCAGCCAGACAGAACACGCGCTGCAATGCGCGCAACAGGCCGAACAGGCCGGCGAATCCGAGGCCGTGATCGTCGCCGCCTTCCTGCACGACGTCGGCCACCTCATGCTGGCCGAGAGCATCACCACCGACATGCGCCACCAGGAAGTCGCCGCCGACGCCCTGGCCACGCTGTTCAGCGACGACGTCACCACGCCCGTGCGCCTGCACGTCGCCGCCAAACGCTACCTGGGCGCGATCGAACCCGCCTACCTGGACACCCTGTCGCCCGCCTCGGTGCAGAGCCTGGCATTGCAAGGCGGCGTATTCACCGCCGAACAAGCCGAGACGTTCGCCTGTCAGCCGCACGCGCTGGCCGCGGTGCGGCTGCGCCGGTATGACGACTTGGCCAAGGTGGTGGGATTGGATACGCCGCCGATTGCGCACTATATGGAGATGGCGCGGCGGTGTTTGCGGGTGTATGGCTGATTGCTGACCGCTAACGAATTAATCGCTGCGCCAACATTATGTCGGCACACCTAGCAAATGCCGGGCGGACCTAGCAAATGCCGGGTGGATTATTAGCGGCGCGGCGGAATCAATAATGCTTGATTCCGCATATTCTGCGCCACAAAGCAAAAAGCCGCGAAGTCTTAGACTGTCGCGGCTTTTTTGGCGGTGCTTGACTAGCTCTATCAAGCACCACTTTGCAGGAATTTGGTAGGCGGTATTGGAATCGAACCAACGACCTCCACGATGTCAACGTGGCGCTCTAACCAGCTGAGCTAACCGCCTGCAAAGAAGAAGAATTATATAGTGCTTTTTTAAACTGTGCAAATCGTCTTTTCAAACTTTTTGCTGTTTTTGTTGCGTTCCAGAGTTTTGCTTTCGCCCTGCTCTTCATCCGCAACGGCCTGTCTTTTGAACGTGTTTTGCAACTTCCAAACGACTGCCAGCACTGCGCAAACCTTCTTACTTTTTCGCGTCTGCGGCATGCACCGCAGCAACGAAGAACGAGATTCTATCAGAACTTTTTATTCCTTGCTCGACCTCGACGCCGCTGCTCACATCGACGGCCCACGGCCGCACGGATTGGACCGCGGCGGCGACGTTGTCAGGGGTCAATCCGCCGGACAGGATGAGCGGACGCGACACGGGATCGGCCTTCACGTCGGACAGCAACGCGTGATCAAAGCCGTGGCCGCTGCCGCCGTAGCCGGCGCTGTAGCTGTCGAACAGCCAGCCGGCGGCTTCGCCGAACGCGCGGCAGTAAGAGGCCAGGTTTTCGGCCGTATCCAGGCCCGGGGCGCCCGCGCGAAAGGCGCGCAGGTAGCGGTGGTGGTAGCGCGCGCAGTCTTGCGGAGATTCATCGCCATGGAACTGCAGCAGTTCCGGGCCGACCTGGTCCAGCACGGCCTGCACGTCGGCGGGATCAGGGTTCACGAACAGGGCCACCACGTCGACGAACGCCGGCACCGCGCGGCGCAGTTGCGCAGCGCGCGTGGGCGTCAGGCAGCGCTTGCTCTTGGGGTAGAAGACAAAGCCGATAGCGTCGACACCGGCCGAGACGGCGGCGTCGATGTCTTCTTCGCGGGTCAGGCCGCAGATCTTGATGCGTGTGCGCATGGAATTCATTGCTTGCGTCGCCCAGCGCGACGGATGCAGCCAGTATATATAAGAGCGCGCCGTCAGCCTGCCGGCTGGCCCGCCGTCGCCATGAAGTTGTCGAAGCTGCCTTCGGCCAGGCGGAACCACGGGATTTCCTTGTCGCGAAAGGCCGTCATGCTCTCGTACAGCTTCTTGAACATGGGGTCTTTGGCGCTGAGTTCCTGGTAGAGCTTCAGCGACGCTTCATAGGCGGCCTGCAGCATGGGCCGCGGAAAGGCCTTGAGCTGCGCGCCGCGCTGCACCAGCCGGCGCAGCGCATCGGGGTTGCCGGCGTCGTACTTGGCGATCATGTTGGCCGTCGCCATGCGGCTGGCCAGGCCCAGCGCCGCCTGGTAGGGCTTGGGCAGTTCGTCGTGCGCATCCTGGTTGACGTACAGCGACAGCTGCAGCGTGCCCGCCCACCAGCCGGGAAAGTAGTAGTTGCGAGCGACCTTGTAGAGCGCCAGGCTTTCGTCGTCGTGCGGACCGATCCAGGCCACGGCATCCACCCCGCCCTGCTCCAACGCAGCATAGGTATCGGCGATGGGCAGGTCGACGGGTTCAGCGCCCAGGCGGGCCAGCACCTGGCGCGCAAAGCCGCCTGCCTTGATCTTCAGGCCGCGCAGGTCGTCGACGGATTTGACCTCGCCGCGGAACCAGCCGCCCATCTGGGCGCCCGTGAAGCCACAGGGGTAGTTGACGATGTTGTACTTGTCGAACAGCACGCGGGTCAGCGCCAACCCTTCGCCCTGGATCATCCAGGCATTCATCTGGCGGGTGTTCAGGCCGAACGGCAGGCCGGCGTCAAAGCACAGCGCGGGGTCGGTATCGAAAAAGCGGGTGGATGCCGTATGGCCGCATTCGACGATGCGGTGCTGCACGGCGTCCAGCACCTGGCCGGCGTCGACCAGGTCGCCAGCCGAGAAAATCTCGATGCGGAACTTGCCGTCGGTGACGTCGCTGACGTAGCGGGCCACGTCTTCGGCGCCGGCAAACAGGGTGGGCGACTCGTTGGGGAAACTGGAGGCCAGCTTCCAGGACACGGCCGGCGCCTCTTGCGCATAGACCGGGGCGGCGATGGCGGCCCCGCCGACGGCGGCGCCCAGGGCGGTTCGCTTCAAAAACGCGCGGCGTTGCATGAGACTGGCCTCCTTGGGTGCCGACGGCCGCCGGGCTATGGCGGGTTGCCCGACGGTTGCGTAGCGTGTTGCGTGAAGGGCGACAGCAAAAGCGCCCCGCCATCCAACTCGTCCAGGCCGAACTCGTCGGGGTACTCGATGGCCGACAGGTACAGGCCGTCGGGCGAAAACGTGGGCGCGCCGCGCTTGCGGTCGCGCCAGGACAGCAGCTGCGCCATCCAGTCGACGGCTTCGCGGCCTTGGCCGATCTGCAGCAGCGCGCCCATGATGTTGCGCACCATATGATGCAGGAAAGCGTTGGCCCGAAGCGTAAACACTAGAAACGGACCGCGCTCTTCGATGTCCAGCCGGTGCATGACGCGCACCGGATGCCTGGCCTGGCACTGCGACGAACGAAAGCTGGAGAAATCGTGTTCCCCCAGCAAGGCGCGTGCGGCCGCGCGCATGGCATCGACATCCAGCGGCTGGTAGCACCACCCTGCCCGGCCGGCCCACAGCGCCGGTCGCACCCTGCCCCGCCACAGCAGATAGACGTAGGTACGGGCCCGGGCGGAAAAACGGGCATGGAAGTCATCCGAGACCGGCTTGGCCCACTGCACGGAAATGCTGGGCGGCAGGAAAGCGTTGACGCCCCGCACCCAGGATTCCATGCGCCGGTCCAGGTGGGTATCCAGGTGGATGACCTGCATCGCGCCATGCACGCCGGTATCGGTGCGGCCGGCGCAGATGGTGGCCACCGGTTCCTTTACGTCGCAGAAGCGCGCCAGCGCGGCTTCCAATGTGTCTTGCACCGTCTGCCGGTGCGGCTGGGTTTGCCAACCCTGCCAGGCGGAGCCGTCGTAGGCCAGCCCCATTGCAACTCTGGACATCTGTCAGACCCGTGGACCGCCGACCCGGCGCGGTTCGTCCGTGGGCGGTTCGTCCAGGTCGAGATTGATCGAATCGAGCTTGCGGTTCAGCGCTGCGGTATCCAGCGCGGGCTCGTTGTAGGCGTAGGTTTCCTCGTCGTCGTCGCCACGGCGCGCACCGGCGCGGCGCAGCACCCAGGCGATGGCGAACGCGATCAGCGCCAGCACCGCGGTGACGATCACCAGAAGATTGTCGGCCAGCCAGGCCGGCATGGAAGAAGTCAAATCCTTATCCTTGCTGTTGCTTGCCGCCGCCTCCGCGGCGGCCTTGTCTTGTGCGGCGGCGGCCGTCGGCGCCGTGGCGCCGGGGGTACCGGCTGCGCCAGGGCTGCCTGGCGCGCCTGCGGCCCCTGGTGCGCCCGCTGCGCCGGCAGCGCCTGGCGTTCCGGTGGCGCCTGCCGCGCCCGTGGCACCCGTTGCGCCAGCGGCGCCTTGGGTACCTGGAGTTCCTGCCGATCCGGCGGCGCCAGGCGCACCGGTCGAGCCCGCGGCGCCGGTGGCGCCCTGTGTTCCTGATGCCCCGGCCGAGCCTGCGGTGCCCGCGGCACCGGCAGCGCCTGGCGTACCCGCAGCGCCGGTTGCCCCTGCGGCTCCCGTTGCGCCTGCGGCGCCGGCGGCCCCGGCGGCACCCGGCGTACCGGATGGCCCGCTGGCCCCCGTGGCGCCGGCGGCGCCCGGCGTGCCCGATGCCCCGGTTGCCCCCGCGGCTCCTGGCGTGCCCGATGCCCCGGTTGCCCCCGCGGCTCCTGGCGTGCCCGAAGCCCCGGCAGCGCCCGCCGCGCCGGCAGCGCCCGGCGTGCCGGATGCCCCTGCCGCGCCCGCGGTACCCGCGGCCCCGGCCGCGCCCGGCTTACCCGTTCCGCCCGCCGCGCCCTCGGCACCGGGCGCACCGGCCCCCGACGCACCCTGCCCGGCCACGGCCTTGTTCAATTCGTCGACATTGCTTTGCAACTGGTTCACGCGGCCCTCGGCATCGGCGATGGCGCGTTCGTTGGACGTGCGTTGATCCGCCTGCGCTTCGGCTTGCGCGGCCGCGCCGCCCGCCGCCTGGCCGGACGACAGGCGCACCCTGTCTTGCGGCGGTGATGCCGTCGCCACGCCGGTGTCGCCCGGACGAGCCACGGTGCCGGA
Source organism: Achromobacter sp. FW305-C-28 (assembly GCF_058783235.1). Lineage (NCBI taxonomy): Bacteria > Pseudomonadati > Pseudomonadota > Betaproteobacteria > Burkholderiales > Alcaligenaceae > Achromobacter > Achromobacter sp. FW305-C-28. The sequence goes on from NZ_JBYSYL010000007.1 coordinate 178,009, forward strand.
AGATGCGTCCTGGCCCTTGACCACGGACGGGTTCGCACCGGCTGCGGCGCCGATGCGGGCGCGGTAACGGGCGAAGGCTTCGGCGTGTTCGTTGAAGATGCGGCGGGCCTCGGCCGGATCCACGGCCCGCACGGTGGCGGCATCGGGGATCGTGAGCGTCTGGCCGGCGCGCACCAGGTTCATGTTGTTCTGGATGAAGGCTTCGGGATTGGCGCGCCACAGCGCCACCAGCATCTGGTAGACCGAAGCGTTGGGCACTGCGTTGCGCTGGGCGATGGCAAAGAGGTTGTCGCCCGACTTGACGTTGACGCTGCCCGCGCTGCCGCCCGTGCGGCCCGGCGTGCCCACGGCGGCCGGCGTGACGTCGGCGCCCGCGCCGCGCAGGGGCACCAGGATGCTGACCTGCACCTGCCGCTGGCCCGAACTGGAGCTGATATCCAGCAACAGGTCGACGGCCCCGCTGGCCGGCGCTTGCGCCGACCGTACCCGCAGGTTCTTGCGGGTGGCATCCATGCCGTCTTCCACCCTGACCACCATGCCGGCCAGGGGCGCAGGCGGCTTCAGGCCCGCGCGTTGCCAGGCGGCTTCGTCCGCGATCGACACCCGCAGCGACGACACTTCGTCGGGGGTCAGTTCCTGCAGCCCGACCAGCGCCTGCAGCGGCGCGCCCGGCGCCGACACCACGCGTGAATGCCCCACCCGCATCGCCAGCGCCTGGCTGCTGATGCTCGCGCCCAGCGCCAATGCGATCGCCCACTGGAGGGCCTTCAAACGGCGGGCATGCTTCACTTGGCGCGAACGCTGGGTCATAAGCTGGAATTCCGTTCTTGTAGTCGAATTACGGGCTAGGGCCTGTTCATGGCGATCTTGTGATAACAAGCCTCAATTCACCCGAAAAGTGTAATAGATGCAGCGCGTTTCACAAACCTGAAAGGCGCATCGGCGTTGGCTGGCGGGCACATTGCCCAGCCCCGCGGCCACGGCGCAAATGACAAAGGCACCCGAAGGTGCCTTTGCAGGGACTGCCCTGGCGGATCGGGCGGCTTGCGCCACCCGCCGGGCATCAGGCTTCGGCCAGCGCGATGCGCAGCATGCGGCGCAGCGGCTCGGCGGCGCCCCACAGCAGCTGGTCGCCGACGGTGAAGGCGCTGAGGTACTGCGGGCCCATCGACATCTTGCGCAGGCGGCCCACCGGAATGTCCAGCGTGCCGGTCACGGCCACGGGGGTCAGGTCGCGGATGGTGGCTTCCTTGGTGTTGGGAATGACCTTGGCCCACTGCGTGCCCTGGGCGATCAGCGATTCGATCTCGTCCAGCGGCAGGTCGCGCTTGAGCTTGATGGTCAGGGCCTGGCTGTGGCAGCGCATCGCGCCGATGCGCACGCACAGGCCGTCGATGGGCGTGGGAGCCGAACCGAAGGCAGCGCCGCGACCGAGGATCTTGTTGGTCTCGACCTCGCCCTTCCATTCTTCCTTGGTCATGCCGTTGCCCAGGTCCTTGTCGATCCAGGGAATCAGGCTGCCACCCAGCGGCACGCCGAAGTGGTCGCGGGGCAGCGCGTCGTCCTTCTGCTTGGCCAGCACGCCGCGGTCGATTTCCAGGATGGCCGACGCGGGGTCATCCAGCAGCGGCTTGACGGCGTGGTTCAGTTCGCCGAACTGGGTCAGCAGTTCGCGCATGTGCTGCGCGCCACCGCCCGATGCGGCCTGGTACGTCATGGTGGTCATCCACTCGACCAGGTCGTTGTTGAACAGGCCGGCCAGGCCCATCAGCATGCAGCTGACGGTGCAGTTGCCGCCGATGAAGTTGCGCACGCCGCGCTTGAGCGCCGCGTCGATGACCGGACGGTTGACCGGGTCCAGCACGATGATGGCGTCGTCGGCCATGCGCAGGGTGCTGGCCGCGTCGATCCAGATGCCGTTCCAGCCGGCGCCGCGCAGCTTCGGGTAGACCTCGGACGTGTAGTCGCCGCCTTGGGCCGTCACGATGATCGGCAGTTTTTTCAGAGCATCAATGTTGTAGGCATCTTGCAGCGGGCCTGCGCCAGTCGCCCAAGTGGGGGCGGCGCCGCCAGCGTTGCTGGTGGAGAAGAACACCGGTTCGATCAGTGCGAAGTCGTTCTCGTCGCGCATGCGTTGCATGAGCACCGAGCCGACCATACCGCGCCAGCCGACAAGGCCTACTGCTTGATTCATTTCAATCGCTCTTTAAAGGTGGGGACAAGGTCTGGTGAACAAAAAACGTGCAAGAACCCAACAATTTATCAGAATGCACGCGCAGATGTTGCGGCGCAGCTTGAAAAAACGGGGCCGCAAGCATTGGGGCGCGGCTTTCGCGGCGCGGCGGCAACAGCCTTAAGGGACAGGGTCGGCCGGCGGGCGGCCCTTGGGGTATCGGCGGCAGTGCTGCCGGCATTGGACGGCGCCGGACCGGCCGCCGTCCAATGGCAGATCGGGGCCACGCCGCCAGGGCGTGGCCACCCTGCCGGTATCAGGCCAGGGCCTTGAGGACGGCGTCGCCCATGCCCGAGGTGCTGACTTTGGTGGTGCCCGGTTCGAAGATGTCGGCGGTGCGCAGGCCGTCGGCCAGCACGCGGCGCACGGCGGCTTCGATGCGGTCGGCCTGCGGCGCCAGGTTCAGCGAATAGCGCAGCAGCATGGCGGCCGACAGGATGGTCGCCAGCGGATTGGCGATGCCCTGGCCGGCGATGTCGGGGGCCGAACCGTGGCTGGGCTCGTACAGGCCCTGGCCACCGGCGTTCAGCGACGCCGACGGCAGCATGCCGATCGAACCGGTCAACATGGCGGCTTCGTCGGACAGGATGTCGCCGAACAGGTTACCGGTCACGATGACGTCGAACTGGCGCGGGTTGCGCACCAGCTGCATGGCGGCGTTGTCGACGTACATGTGCGAGAGTTCGACGTCCGGGTATTCGCGGGCCACTTCGACGACGATGTCGCGCCAGAACTGCGAGGTTTCCAGCACGTTGGCCTTGTCGACGCTACACAGCTTCTTGTTGCGCTTGCGCGCCGATTCGAAGCCGATGCGCGCGATGCGGCGCACTTCGGATTCGGCATAGCGCATCGTGTCGTAGCCTTCGCGTTCACCGGCGAAGACGCCGTCCGGCGACGAACGCACGCCGCGCGGCGTGCCGAAATAGATGTCGCCGGTCAGTTCGCGGATGATCAGGATATCCAGGCCGGAGACGATCTCGGGCTTGAGCGACGAGGCGCTGGCCAGCTCGGGATACAGGATGGCCGGACGCAGGTTGGCGAACAGGCCCAGCGCCTTGCGCAGGCCCAGGATGGCCTGTTCGGGGCGGAATTCGCGCGGCAGGCTGTCGTACTTCCAGTCGCCCACGGCGCCGAACAGCACGGCGTGGGATTCCTTGGCCAGGTTCAGGGTGGCCGGGGGCAGCGGGTGTTCGAAGGCATCGAACGCGGCGCCGCCGACAGCGGCTTGTTTGATGTCGAAGGGCACGTCCAGCGCCTTCAGGACGCGCACGGCCTGTTCGACGATTTCGGGGCCGATGCCGTCGCCCGGCAAGACTGCGATGTTATGGGTCATGGAATGAAACGGTCCTGTGGTCGGTATGGGAATGCGGTCAGGCGATGGGCCGGCTTTCGAGCCAGGGGTGGCGAGCCAGGCGTTCGGCCTCGAACGCGCGGATCTTGTCGGCATGGCGCAGGGTCAGGCCGATGTCGTCAAAGCCGTTGAACAGGCAATACTTGCGGAAGGGTTCGATGTCGAAACCCATTTCGCGCCCGTCGGCGGCCACGACCACCTGGCGTTCCAGGTCGATGCGCAGCTTGTAGTTGGGGAACGCCTTCACTTCGTCGAACAGGCGGGCCACTTCCAGTTCGGACAGCACGATCGGCAACAGGCCGTTCTTGAAGCTGTTGTTGAAGAAGATATCGGCGTAGGACGGCGCGATGATGGCGCGAAAGCCGTATTGCGTCAGGGCCCAGGGCGCGTGCTCGCGGCTGGAGCCGCAGCCGAAGTTCTTGCGCGCCAGCAGCACCGAGGCGCCTTGGTAGCGCGGCTGGTTCAGCACGAAATCCGGGTTCAGCGGACGCTTGCTGTTGTCCATGCCGGGTTCGCCGTGGTCCAGGTAGCGCAGCTCGTCGAACAGGTTCGGGCCGAAACCGGTGCGCTTGATGGACTTGAGGAACTGCTTGGGAATGATGAGGTCCGTGTCGACGTTTTCGCGGTCGAGCGGAGCCACCAGGCCTTCGTGAGTGGTAAATGCTTGCATGATGTGTACTCGGTGCGCGTTGCTTAACGGAAGGTGCGGACGTCGACGAAATGGCCGGCCACGGCGGCGGCGGCGGCCATGGCCGGGCTGACCAGGTGCGTGCGGCCGCCCTGGCCCTGGCGGCCTTCGAAGTTGCGGTTCGAGGTCGAGGCGCAGCGTTCGCCCGGTTCAAGGCGGTCGGCGTTCATGGCCAGGCACATCGAGCAGCCCGGCTCGCGCCATTCGAAACCGGCTTCGATGAAGATCTTGTCCAGCCCTTCGCGTTCGGCCTGCTGCTTGACCAGGCCCGAGCCCGGCACCACCATGGCCTGGCGCACATTGGACGCCACGTGCTTGCCACGCGCCACGACGGCGGCGGCGCGCAGGTCTTCGATGCGCGAGTTGGTGCACGAACCGATGAACACGCGGTCCACTCGGATGTCGGTCAGCGGGGTGTTGGGCTTCAGGCCCATGTATTCCAGCGCGCGTTCCATGCCGCTGCGGCGCACGTCGTCTTTTTCGCGATCGGGGTCGGGCACGCGGGAATCGACCGGCAGGACCATCTCGGGCGAGGTGCCCCAGGTGACTTGCGGCTTGATGTCGCGGGCGTTGACTTCGACCACGGTGTCGAACTTGGCGCCATCGTCGGTGTGCAGCGTGCGCCAGTAGGTAACCGCGTGGTCCCACAGCACGCCGGACGGCGCGAATGGACGGCCGCGGAAGTATTCGATGGTCTTGTCGTCGACGGCGACCATGCCGGAACGGGCGCCGGCTTCGATGGCCATGTTGCAGACCGTCATGCGGCCTTCGACGGACAGCGAACGGATCGTGCTGCCGGCGAATTCGATGGCGTGGCCGGTGCCGCCGGCGGTGCCGATGATGCCGATGATGTGCAGGACCACGTCCTTGGCCGTACAGCCGAACGGCAGTTCGCCTTCGACCTTGATGAGCATGCTCTTGGCTTTCTTCATGAGCAGCGTCTGGGTGGCCAGCACGTGCTCGACTTCGGACGTACCGATGCCGAAGGCCAGTGCGCCCAGCGCGCCGTGCGTGCTGGTGTGCGAGTCGCCACAGACGACCGTCATGCCCGGCAAGGTGGCGCCCTGCTCCGGCCCGATCACGTGGACGATGCCCTGGCGCAGGTCGTTCATGCGGAATTCGGTGATGCCGTGCTTGTCGCAGTTGGCGTCCAGCGTGTCGACCTGCAGGCGCGAGACCGGATCATCGATGCCCTGGGCGCGGTTCAGCGTGGGCACGTTGTGGTCGGCCACCGCCAGGTTGGCGCCGACTCGCCACGGCTTGCGGCCGGCAATCGCCAGGCCCTCGAACGCCTGCGGGCTGGTGACTTCATGCAGCAGGTGGCGGTCGATATACAGCAGACAGGTGCCGTCGGATTCCTGGTGAACGATGTGGGCGTTCCAGAGTTTGTCGTAAAGGGTTTGGGCCATGGATGCGCTCTGCAAATAGACAGTCCGGCTTGGGCCTCGCACGCTTGAAGGCAAATCGCCCCACGCGCCGGCCACTGCGGCATGAGGGGAATTATGCACAGCCTCAGAACCTAGTACAACCACACCAAATATACTAGTACCAACACTACCATGGAACCTGGGATCGGGCTGCCCGCCGGCTCCATTCCCGGCGTTGCGCCGCAGCCTCGGCCAGATAATCAAAAGTTGGCGAACATAAAAACAATTTAGATACAGAAGTCGCAAACGGATATAATCGAGTTTCAATGTGGCAAAGCAGAAACCGACATAATGCGCAATAAATCGCATTAATAGTTTTTGATTAATCCGTCCATATTGAATTTCGTCTAATTCACGTAATTTTCCGTCATTTTTCGTGATTTTATTCGAAATAAATCCGACGGGCCGGCAAGTTTGTTCAAGACTTTACAAATCTTGAATCGCCAATTCTGGCGACTACAAACAATATGCCGGCCACTAATCCAAAAACTCGACTCGCGAATAATCCCTATGGCTTCGTTTCTGCTCAAAACCACGGTTTCGGCCCTGGCCCTGGCATTCGTTCCTGCCGCATTTGCACAGCCCGCGACTGCGGAATCCCCTGCCCCGGCCACCGCACCGGGTGCCACCACCCTGAACCAGATCGTCGAGCAGACCCTGCTCAGCAATCCCGAGATCCAGGCCAAATACCACGACTTCCAGGCGTCCCTGGAAGGCCAGGCAGTGGCTCGCGGCGCCTTCTTCCCGCAAGTCAACGCCCTGGGCTACGTCGGCCGCGAATACCGCAACAACGTGCCCGGCGCGGGCTCGCAGAACTGGAACCGCCCCGGCTACAACTTCGAGCTGCGCCAGCTGATTTTCGACGGCTTCCGCACCAGCAACGACGTCAAGCAGGCCGGTTTCGACAAGCTGGCCCGCTTCTATGACGTGTTGGCCACCAGCGACACCACCGCCCTGGCGGCCGTGCAGGCCTACATCGACCTGCAGCGCTACCGCGACATGGAACTGCTGGCCCGCCAGAACTATTCGCTGCACGAAGAGACCCTCAAGCAGATCGGCCAGCGCGCCGAGTCCGGTGTCGGCCGGCGCGTCGACCTGGAACAGGCCGGCGGCCGTCTGTCGCTGGCCCAGACCAACCTGATGACCGAAACGGCCAACCTGCTGGACGTGCAGCAGCGCTTCCAGCGCGTCACTGGCGCGTTCCCGCCCGAAGCGATGCAGCCCGTGCCCGACGTATCGGACAAGCTGCCGGTCAAGCCCGGCAACTTCAACGAGTCGCTGCGCCGCAACCCTACCTTCCTGTCCAAGCAGGCCGCCCTGCAGGGCGCCGAAGCCGGCGCGGCCTCGTCCAAGGGCGCGTTCTCGCCCAAGTTCGAATTCGTGGCCGCCACCGGCCGCGACCAGAACGACCCCACGCCCGAAAACCGCAACATCCGCAGTTCCAGCGTGCAGGTGGTGATGAACTACAACCTGTACCGCGGCGGCGCCGATTCGGCGCGGGTGCGCCAGACGGCCGCCCAGTCGTATGCAGCGCGCGACGTGCGCGATTACACCTGCCGCAACGTGCAGCAGGAACTGGCCGTGGCCTGGAACAACATCTCCAGCCTGCAGGAAAAGCTGCCCTTCCTGCGTGACCACGAACTGGCCACGTCCAAGGTGCGCGACGCCTACCGCCAGCAATTCCAGATCGGCCAGCGCACGCTGCTGGACCTGCTGAACACCGAAAACGAGCTGTTCGAATCGCGCCGCGCGCTGACCAACGCCACCTACGACCTGAAGCTGGCGCAGTACCGCTGGCTGGCCTTGTCGCACAAGCTGCTGCCGGCGCTGACGCTGCAACCGGCGCGCAACGAGATGCCCGAGGAAAACGGCAAGCTGGTGGTGTCGGACGACGTCATCAAGCTTTGCAATTCCACGGTGCCCGATTCGGCCCGCCTGACGCCGGTGCGCGTGCAATACAACGAAGGTACGCTGCCGCCGACGTTCGTGCCGGTGAACGCGCCGGCCAACCAGCCGCGCTCCTGATCGACCATCGGGATTCGGGCGCAAGGAGGCCGCATGGCGAACCAGAACAACGATTTTTCGCAGTTGGATGCGGACTTCGTCCGCGTATTGGAAGACTTGATCGACGCGTTGATCGCCAATGGCACCCTGCGCCTGACCGATTTGCCGATACAGGCCCAGCAAAAGCTCACCCAGCGCAAGCAACAGCGCGCGCGGCTCTCGGAACATCTGGACCTGCTGGATGACGAAGATGGACAAGTTATCTGACATGGAACAGGCATCCCGGGAATGGCGTGCCGACGCGCGCGCCGCGCATGACGACCCGCTGCTGGACTGCCTGGTCGAAATCACGCGCCTGCACGGCGTGGCCTCGACCGCGCAGGCCCTGTCTGCCGGCCTGCCGCTGGAAGCCCACAAGCTGACGCCCGCGCTGCTGCCGCGGGCGGCGGCGCGCGCCCAGCTGTCGGCGCGCGTGGTCAAGCGATCGCTGGACAACCTGCCGTCCGATCTCTTGCCGGCCATCCTGCTGCTCAATGGCGAGCGGGCCTGCCTGTTGCTGAAAAGAGACGGCGACAGCTATGTGGTCAGCCACCCCGAGCTGGGCGGCAGCGCGGTCACGCTCAGCGCCGACGAGCTCGCCCGCCAGTACACGGGCCTGGTGTGCTTCGTGCGGCCGCAGTTCCGCTTTGACGCGCGCGCCCCGGAAGTGGTCAAGGTGCGCGAACGCCACTGGTTCTGGGCCGCCATCATGGAAAACCGGCGGCTGTACCGCGACGCGCTGGTCGCCGCCCTGCTGATCAACGTGTTCGCCATGGCGATGCCGCTGTTCACCATGAACGTGTATGACCGCGTGGTGCCCAACAACGCGGTGGAAACCCTGTGGGTGCTGGCCATCGGCATCACCCTGGTGGTGATCTTCAACATGATCCTGAGCACGGCGCGGTCGCATGTGGTGGACAGCGCCAGCAAGCGGGTCGACGTGCGTCTGTCGGCCCAGATCATGGAACGCGTGCTGGACCTGAGGCTGGAAGGCCGGCCGGTGTCGGTCGGGTCGTTCGCCGCCAACCTGCGTTCGTTCGAGTCGATCCGCGACTTCATCGCGTCGGCCACCATCACCGCCCTGGTGGACCTGCCCTTCATCCTGCTGTTCCTGGCCGCGCTGGCCTGGATCTCGCCGTGGATGGTCCTGCCGCCGGTGGTCGCCATCGTGCTGATCCTGCTGGTGTCGCTGGCCGCTCAGGCGCGGATGGAAGCGCTGACGATGGCCACGTTCCAGGCGTCGTCGCAGCGCAACGCCACGCTGGTCGAGGCCCTGACGGGGCTGGAAGCCGTCAAGACCCTGAACGCCCAGGGCGCCATCCAGCGCAACTGGGAACGCGCCACCGAATTCATTGCCCAGAACGGCGGCAAGCTCAAGCTGATCTCGTCGTCCACCGTGGGCTTTGTGCAGGCGATTCAACAGCTGGTGTCCATCTCGGTGGTCATCATTGGCGTGTACCTGGTGCAGGATGCGGCGCTGTCGATGGGCGGCATCATCGCCGCGTCGATGATCGCCGGGCGCTGCCTGGCGCCGTTGGGCCAGGTGGCCGGCCTGCTGATGCAATACCAGAACGCGCGCACCTCGCTGGGCTCGATCGACAGCTATATGAAGCTGCCGATCGAACGCCCGCCCGAGGCCGAATTCCTGCACCGCCCGGTGTTCCACGGCGCGCTGGAATTCCGCGACGTGAGCTTCACCTACCCCGGCGCCACCCAGCCCGTGCTCAAGAAGGTGTCGTTCAAGCTCAAGCCGGGCGAGAAAGTCGGCATCATCGGCCGTATCGGCTCGGGCAAGACCACGCTGGAAAAGCTGGCCCTGGCCCTGTACCAGCCGACCGAAGGCGCGGTGCTGCTGGACGGCGTGGACGTGCGCCAGATCGATCCGGCCGACGTGCGCCGCGCCATCGGCCACGTGCCGCAGGACCCGATCCTGTTCTACGGCAGCCTGAAGCACAACCTGGCCATGGGCGCGCCCTATGCCGACGACGCCAGCATCCTGGCCGCCGCCAACCTGGCCGGGGTGACCGAGTTCGCCAATCTGCACCCCAACGGCTTTGACATGATCATCGGCGAACGTGGCGAATCGCTGTCGGGCGGCCAGCGCCAGTCGGTGGCCGTGGCGCGGGCCCTGATCAACGACCCGCCCATCCTGCTGCTGGACGAACCCAGCAGCAACATGGACCACCAGAGCGAGGCCCAGTTGCGCCGCCGCCTGGGCGAAGCCAGCGCCAGCAAGACCATCCTGCTGGTGACCCACCGCACGGCCCTCTTGGACCTGGTCGATCGACTGATCGTCATCGACAACGGCCACATCGTGGCCGACGGCCCCAAGGAACAGGTCGTCGAAGCGCTGCGCCAAGGGCGCGTCGGACGGGGAAGCTGAGGCAAGCATGCAGAAAATTCCAGGTCAAAAACGGCCGAGCCTGCTCGGCGCGCCGTGGCGCAAGCTGCGCGGCATCTTCATATTCTTCTTCGACCGGTTGCTGGACGGCGCCGAAAAGGGCAAGCCCGAACAACGTTCGGACTACGTCGGCAATGCCGAATGGGTCATCCATGAATCCCAGGCCCGCGGCGCGCGCGTCCTGCTGTGGATGAGCCTGCTGGCGCTGGCCGCCCTGCTGGTCTGGGCCGCGATCGGCAACATCGATGAAGTCGTGCGGGGCGAAGGCAAGGTCGTGCCGTCGCGCCAGGTGCAGATCATCCAGAGCCTGGACGGCGGCATCGTCCAGGAACTGCTGGTGCGCCCAGGGCAGGAAGTCGAGGCCGGCCAGACGCTGCTCAAGATCGACAACACGCGCTTTGCCTCGTCGCTGGGCGAGAACAACGCCGAATACCTGTCGCTGCTGGCCAAGTCCGCCCGCCTGCATGCGCTGGCCACCGGCGAGCCGTTCGTGGCACCCGAGGAAGTGCTGGCCCAGGCGCCCGGCCTGGTCGAGATGGAGCGCAACGCCTGGCAGGCCCGCACCACCGAGCTGAACGCCACCATCAACGTGGCGCGCGAACAGCTCAAGCAGCGCCAGGAAGACCTGCGCGAAACCATCGCCAAGCGCGACCAGGCGTCGGCCAGCTGCAGCCTGACCTCACGCGAACTGCAAGTGACGCGGCCCTTGCTCAAGAGCGGTGCGGTGTCCGAAGTGGACCTGCTGCGCCTGCAGCGCGACGTGGCCCGCTATTGCGGCGAGCAGAAAGGCGCCGAAGCCCAGATCGACCGATTCCAGGCGTCCATCAAGGAAGCCCAGAGCAAGCTGGAAGAGTCCGAGCTGAACATCCGCAACCTGGCCCGCAACGAGCTGTCGGAAACCAACACCAAGCTGGCCACGCTGCGCGAAGGCAAGCTGGCGCTGGCCGACCGGGTGAAGCTGGCCGAAGTGCGGGCGCCGGTGCGCGGCACGGTCAAGACGCTGTTCAACAACACCGTCGGCGGCGTGGTGCAACCGGGCAAGGACATCATCGAGATCGTGCCCAAGGACGACACCCTGCTGCTGGAAGTGCGCATCCTGCCGCGCGACATCGGCTTCCTGCACCCGGAGCAGAAGGCGGAAGTGAAGTTCACCGCCTACGATTTCGCCATCTACGGCGGGCTGGAAGGCAAGGTCGAGCAGATCGGCGCCGACACGGTCACCGACGAAAAGGGCAATTCCTATTACGTGGTGCGGGTGCGCACCGACCGCAGCACCGTGGGCGAAAAGCTGTTGCCGATCATCCCCGGGATGGTGGCCGAGGTTCATATCCTGACCGGCAAGCGGACCGTGCTGCAGTACCTGCTCAAGCCGATCCTGCGGGCCAAGGCCAATGCCTTTACCGAACGTTGAGGAGTGCTGGAAGGCGTTATGAAATCCGTTCCTGTCTTGTTGGTAACGCACGACGACCTGCTCTGGCAGCACTGGCGCGCCCTGGATCCCACGCGCTGGCTGGCCGCCCGCGGCCGCGGCCTGGCGGATCTGCAACGCTGGCGCGAACAGGGCCGCGTGCTGGCGGTGGTGGACACCGGCCTGCCACGCCTGCCTTCCTGGCAGGACCCGTCCTGGCTGCTGCTGCTGTCCGGCCTGCAGGTCGTGGTGGCCAGCCCCAGCCCCAATGACGAGCAAGGCGCCCAGGCCCTGGGCGCCGGCGCCCTGGGTTACTGCCATGGCTATGCGCCGGCCCAGGCCTTGGCCCAGGCGCTGGAAGTCGTGGCGTCCGGCGGCATCTGGATGGGCCGTTCGCTGGTGACCCGCCTGCTGCGGCTGGTCACCGAGCGGGCCCAGGACGCCTCGACCTGGGACAACGGCACCCTGACCGAACGCGAAACCACGGTGGCGCGCTACGCGGCCAGCGGCCAGTCCAACGCCCAGATCGCCGAGGCGCTGGGCATCACCGAGCGCACGGTCAAGGCGCATCTGTCGGCGGTGTTCGAGAAGCTGGGCGTGACCGACCGCCTGCAATTGGCGCTGCGGGTGCATGGCATTTCGGCGCCCGTCGACGCGCGCGGCAAAGTTCCTTCGTGAACCTGTCCTTGAGGACAATACCGCCGCCCGCGCGCCCTCTCTAGTATGTGGCCATCTTGGATAAATCCCTGAAACGGAACCGACATGGCCAACTCCTCTCCCGCAGTCGTCACTGAACTCACTGGTCGCGCGTGGATACGCAATAGCGACGGATCCCTGACCGAACTGCGTCAAGGCAGCAACGTCCCCGCCGGCAGCGACATCGTCACCGCCTCCGGCGCGACGGTGGCCCTGCAGGTCGAGAATGGCATGCCGATCGTGATCGGGGAAAGCCGTGAAGTCGCCGTCAATGGGGACATGGCAGGCCCGCTGGCCGACCCGTCCGAAGCCGCGGTGGCCGCGCCCAAGGGCACCGATTCCGACCGCCTGCTGGCGGCCCTGCAAGCCGGCCAGGACCCATTCGAGGTACTGGACCCCACCGCCGCCACCCTGACCGGCGGCAGCGGCGATGACGGCGGCGGCAGCTTCGTGCGCCTGGCCCGCATCCTGGAATCCACCAGCCCGCTGGACCTGGCCTACCCCAACCCCGGCCGCGGCGCCGACACGATAGACCGTGCATCCAGCGGCACCGGCGCCGGCGACGGCACGGGTGACGGCACCGGCGATGGTACTGGCACCGGCCCGACCACGCCTGTCAACAATGCCCCCATCGCGGTCAATGACGCGGCCCGCGTCGGCGAAAAGGCCACCGCCAGCGGCAACCTGCTGGCCAACGACCGTGACCCCGACGGCGATCCCCTGACCATCGCCTCGGTCAGCGGCCGCCCCATGACCCCGGGCGGTATCACCGTCACGGGCTCGAACGGCGGCACCTTCGTGGTGCAGCCGGACGGCAGCTATACGTTCGTGCCGGGCACCAGCTTCCAGCACCTGCCCGAAGGGCAGACTGCCACCACCACGATTTCGTACGTGGTCACCGACCCCAGCGGCGCAACGTCGACCGCCACCGTCGAAATCACGGTCGTGGGCGCCAATGACCCCGCCCAGATCACCGCGTCCAAGCCGGGCGACGACGCCGGCGCAGTGACGGAAGACGTAGTCTCCACCGCCAACGGCAAGCTCAACGTGGTGGATCCGGACGACGGCCAGTCGTTCTTCGTGGCCGTGGCCGACCGCCCGGGCACCTACGGCACGTTCTCGATCGATGCCAACGGCAACTGGGTCTACAGCCTGAACCAGACCGATCCACGCGTGCAGGCCCTGGCCGCCGGCGAAAAGCTGACCGAGACCTTCACCGTCACCACCGCCGACGGCACCACCGGCCAGGTCGTCATCACCATCAACGGCACCAACGATGCCCCGACCATCACCGGCGCCGCGACCGGCGACGTGACGGAGGATGCGGCCGTCGCGACCGTGTCCGGCCAGCTGACGCAGCAGGACGTCGACACCAGCGACACTCACACCTGGTCCGTCAACAACGACGGCAAGGGCACGTACGGCACCTTCACCGTCGACCAGAACGGCAAGTGGACGTATACGCTGGACAATGCCAGCAAGGACGTCCAGGCCCTGGCCGAAGGCCAGAAGGTCACCGACACCATCACCGTCACGGTCGATGACGGCCACGGCGGCACGGC
>NZ_JBYSYL010000007.1:191914-193482 GCF_058783235.1 Achromobacter sp. FW305-C-28
ATGACGGCCACGGCGGCACGGCCCTCCAGACCATCACCATCGAGATTACGGGCACCAACGACGCCCCGACCATCACCGGCGAGGCCACCGGCGGTGTCAAGGAAGACGCGGCCGACACGACCGTGTCCGGCCAGCTGACCCAGCACGACGTCGACACCAACGACACCCACACCTGGTCCGTTGACAACGACGGCAAGGGCACCTACGGCACGTTCACCGTCGACCAGAACGGCAAGTGGACGTACGTGCTGGACAATGACAGCAAGAACGTCCAGGCCCTGGCCGAAGGCCAGAAGGTCACCGACACCATCACCGTCACGGTCGACGACGGCCACGGCGGCAAGGCGACCCAGACCATCACGGTCGACATCACCGGCACCAACGACGCCCCGACGCTGTCGGGCACGGCGACCGGCAATGTGACCGAAGACGGCACCACCACCGCCACCGGCAAACTCGACGTCGCCGACGTCGACACCAAGGACACTCACACCTGGACCGTCGGCAACGACGGCAAGGGCGAGTACGGCACGCTGAAGGTCGACCAGAACGGCAACTGGACGTACGAACTGAACAACGACGACCCCAAGGTCCAGGCCCTGAAGGCCGGTGAAAAGGTCGTGGACACCATCACCGTGACGGTCGACGACGGCCATGGCGGCAAGGTCACCCAGGAAATCAAGGTCACCGTCACCGGCACCAACGACGCCGCCGTGATCACCCCGCACGAAACGGGCGACGACAAGGGCAGCGTCACCGAAGACGGCACCCTGGTCACTGGGGGCAAGCTGGACGTGACCGACAAGGACGCGGGCGAAGCCAGCTTCAAGCCGCAGACCGGTGTCGTGACCGAACACGGCACGTTCTCCATCGATGCCAATGGCACCTGGACGTACGAGCTGAACAACAAGGATCCGAAGGTCCAGGCGCTGGGTCAAGACGAAAAGCTGACCGAGACCATCACGGTCACCACCGCTGACGGCACCACCAGCATCGTCACCATCACGATCAACGGCACCAACGATGCGCCGACGATCACCGGCGAAGCCAAGGGCGGTGTCACGGAAGATGCCGTGTCCAAGACGGTGTCCGGCCAGCTGACCCAGCACGACGTCGACGCGACCGACAAGCACACCTGGTCCGTCAACAACGACGGCAAGGGTACCTACGGCAGCTTTACCGTCGACCAGAACGGCAAGTGGACCTACACGCTGGACAATGGCAGCGACAAGGTCCAGGCCCTGGCCGAAGGCCAGAAGGTCACCGACACCATCACCGTCACGGTCGAAGATGGCCACGGCGGCAAGGCCACCCAGACCATCACGATCGACATCACGGGCACCAACGACGCCCCGACCATCACCGGTGAGGCCACCGGCGGTGTCAAGGAAGACGCAGCCGACACGACCGTGTCCGGCCAGCTGACCCAGCACGACGTCGACACCAACGACACCCACACCTGGTCCGTCAACAACGACGGCAAGGGCACGTACGGCAGCTTTACCGTCGACCAGAACGGCAAGTGGACCTACACGCTGGACAATGGCAGCGACAAGGTCCAGGCCCTG
>NZ_JBYSYL010000007.1:193581-336544 GCF_058783235.1 Achromobacter sp. FW305-C-28
GGCCGAAGGCCAGAAGGTCACCGACACCATCACCGTCACGGTCGATGATGGCCACGGCGGCAAGGCCACCCAGACCATCACCATCGACATCACGGGCACCAACGACGCCCCGACCCTCACGGGCGCCACCACCGGCAGCGTCAAGGAAGACGCGGCCGACACCACCGTGTCCGGCCAGCTGACGCAGCACGACGTCGATGCCGCCGACAAACACACCTGGTCCGTCAACAACGACGGCAAGGGCACGTACGGCAGCTTCACCGTCGACCAGAATGGCAAGTGGACGTACACGCTGGACAACGCCGGCAAGAACGTCCAGTCCCTGGCCGAAGGCCAGAAGGTCACCGACACCATCACCGTGACGGTCGACGACGGCCACGGCGGCAAGGCGACTGAAACCATCACCATCGAGATCACCGGCACCAACGACAAGCCCACGCTGTCCGGTACGACTACCGGCAATGTCACCGAGGACGGCACCACCACCGCCACGGGCAAGCTCGACGTCGCCGACGTGGACGTGAACGACAAGCACACCTGGACCGTCAACAACGACGGCAAGGGCGCGTATGGCAAGTTCACCGTCGACCAGAACGGCAACTGGAAGTACGAGCTGGACAACGCCAGCGACAAGGTCCAGGCCCTGAAGGGCGGCGAGAAGGTCACCGACACCATCACCGTCACCGTCGACGATGGCCATGGCGGCACGGCCACCAAGGACATCACCGTCACCATCACCGGCACCAACGATGCCGCCGTCGTGACCCCGAGCAAGCCGGGCGCCGACGCGGGCATCGTCACCGAAGACGTCACCGAGACCGCCTCGGGCAAGCTGAACGTGACGGACAAGGATGCCGGCGAAGCGGTCTTCAAGCCGCAGACCGACTTCCAGGGCAAATACGGCACGTTCTCGATCGACGCCAACGGCAACTGGTCGTTCAAGCTGGACAACAACGCCACGGCCATCCAGCAACTGGGCGCCAAGGACAGCCTGAGCGAAACGTTCACGGTCACCACCGCCGACGGCACCACCAGCAAGGTCGTCATCACCATCAACGGCACCAACGATGCCCCGACCATCACCGGCGCCACCACCGGCAACGTCAAGGAAGACGGCACGCAGACCACCACCGGTCAGCTGACCCAGCACGACATCGATGCGACCGACAAGCACACCTGGTCGTTCGACAACGTCGGCAACAGCGGCAAGGGCCAGTACGGCACCTTCACGCTCGACCAGAGCGGCAAGTGGACCTACGTGCTGGACAATGACAGCGCCAAGGTCCAGGCCCTGGCCGAAGGCCAGAAGGTTACCGACACCATCACGGTGCTGGTGGACGACGGCAACGGCGGCAAGGCCACCACCACCATCGTCGTCGACATCACGGGCACCAACGATGCCGCCGTGATCACGCCCAGCAAGCCGGGCGCCGACGCGGGCATCGTCACCGAAGACGTCACCGAGACCGCCTCGGGCAAGCTGAACGTGACGGACAAGGATGCCGGCGAAGCGGTCTTCAAGCCGCAGACCGACTTCCAGGGCAAATACGGCACGTTCTCGATCGACGCCAACGGCAACTGGTCGTTCAAGCTGGACAACAACGCCACGGCCATCCAGCAACTGGGCGCCAAGGACAGCCTGAGCGAAACGTTCACGGTCACCACCGCCGACGGCACCACCGGCAAGGTCGTCATCACCATCAACGGCACCAACGACGCCCCGACCATCACCGGCCAGGCCACGGGTGACGTCAAGGAAGACGCGACCAGCACCACCGTGTCCGGCCAGTTGGCCAAGCACGACGTCGACGCCACCGACAAGCACACCTGGTCCGTCAACAACGACGGCAAGGGCACGTACGGCACCTTCACTGTCGACCAGACCGGCAAGTGGACCTATGTGCTGGACAACAACAGCGCCAAGGTCCAGGCCCTGGCCGAAGGCCAGAAGGTCACCGATACCATCACGGTCACGGTGGACGACGGCAACGGCGGCAAGGCCACCCAGACCATCGTCGTCAATGTCACCGGCACCAATGACGCCCCGACCCTGAGCGGCGCCACCACCGGCAACGTGAAGGAAGACGGCACGCTGACCGCAACCGGCCAGCTGACGAAGTCGGACGTCGACACGAACGACACCCACACCTGGTCCGTCAACAATGAAGGCAAGGGCGCGTACGGCACGTTCACCGTCGACCAGAACGGCAAGTGGACCTATGTGCTGGACAACAACAGCGCCAAGGTCCAGGCGCTGACCGAAGGCCAGAAGGTCACCGACAGCATCACGGTCACGGTGGACGACGGCCATGGCGGCACGGCCACCAAGACGATCGTCATCGACATCACCGGCACCAACGACGCCGCCGTCATCACCCCCAGCACGCCGGGGGCCGACAAGGGCACCGTCAAGGAAGACACGATCGACACGGCCAGCGGCAAGCTGAACGTGACGGACAAGGATGCCGGCGAAGCGGTCTTCAAGCCGCAGACCGACTTCCAGGGCCAATACGGCAAGTTCTCGATCGACGCCAACGGCAACTGGTCCTTCAAGCTGGACAACAACGCCGCCGCCGTGCAGCAGCTGGGCGCCAAGGACAGCCTGACCGAGTCCTACACGGTCACCACCGCGGATGGCACCACCAGCAAGGTGGTCATCACCATCAACGGCACCAACGACCTGCCGACCATTACCGGCCTGGTCACCGGCAACGTCAAGGAAGACGGCACGCTGACCACGAGCGGCCAGCTGACCAAGCAGGACATCGACGCCACCGACAAGCACACTTGGACGGTCAACAACGGCGGCCAGGGCACGTACGGCACCTTCACCGTCGACCAGACCGGCAAGTGGACCTATGTGCTGGACAACAACAGCGCCAAGGTGCAAGCCCTGACCGAAGGCCAGACGGTGAACGACGTCATCCGGGTCACGGTGGACGACGGCAACGGCGGCACCGCGTACAAGGACATCACCGTCACCATCACCGGCACCAACGACATTGCCAAGATCAGCGGCCAGACCACCGGCACGGTGATCGAGGACAACACGCTGCTGACCTCGGGCAAGCTGACGGTGTCCGATGCCGACGCCGGCCAGAGCAGCGTCATCGCCCAGAACAGCGTGGCGGGCAAATACGGCACGTTCTCGATCGACGCCAACGGCAACTGGACCTACTCGCTGAACAACAGCCTGAAGGCCGTGCAGGACCTGGCCCCCGGCAAGGTCCTCAAGGAAAGCTTCGAGGTCACGTCCGCCGACGGCTCGGCCAAGCAGACCATCACGGTCGACGTGGTGGGCACCAACGACGCCCCGACCGCGGCCGACAACGCCACCACCGTCAGTGCGGGCGCCGGCCATGCATTCACCACGGCCGAGTTCAACTTCAACGACGGCGCCGAAGGCAATTCGCTGCAAAGCGTGATCATCACCCGCCTGCCGACCGACGGCACGCTGACCCTGAACGGCCAGCCCGTGACGGTGAACGCCGTGATCTCGGCGGCGGACATTGCCTCGGGCAAGCTGGTCTACACCCCGTCGGCCGCCGGCCAGGACACCTCGTTCGGCTTCCAGGTCCGCGACAATGGCGGCACGGCCTACGGCGGCAAGGACACGTCGGGCGAATACAACTTCGCCATCAAGACCAACAACTTCATCTCGGGCGACAACGACGGCAGCGGCACGGGCACCAAGCCGCCCATCAACGGCGGCAGCGGCGACGACGTCATCCTGGGCGACAAGGGCGGCACCGTCACCACGGTGGAACCGGGCAAGAACTACAACATCGCGATCGTCGTCGATACCTCGGGCAGCATGTCGGACCCGTCGGGCACGAAGGGCCTGTCGCGCATGCAGTTGACGATCGACGCGCTCAAGAACCTGGCCAACAGCCTGAAGGGCCACGACGGCATCGTCAACGTGGCGCTGATCGGCTTCGAGTCGTCGGCCAGCACCAAGTACACGATCGACGGCCTGAACTCGACCAACGTCAATGACCTGATCAAGGCCATCGAGAAGCTGAGCGCCAGCGGCGGCACGAACTACGAAGGCGCTTTCAAGGAAGCGCTGACCTGGTTCAACAAGCAACCCACGACGTCCAATGGCAAGACATTCGAGAACGTCACGTACTTCCTGACCGACGGCGACCCCACGTTCAGCAACAACGGCAACAACGGCAGCGGCACCAGCACCGACTACCGCGACATGAAGGACGCCGTCGACGCCTTCAAGGGCCTGAGCGGCAAGAGCACGGTACATGCCATCGGCATCGGCACCGGCGTGAACGAGGGCTACTTGAAGTTCTTCGACAACTCCAGCGTTACCGGCACGGGTTCCGTCTCGTTCCCGGGCAACTACCCGTGGAGCCCCAGCCAATCCGTCTCGGGCGCCGTCGGCCAGCCCCAGATCGTCAACACCGCCAAGGACCTGGCCGCCGCGCTGCAAGGCGGTTCGTCCAGCACGGACCCGGCCGCCGTCGGCAACGACATCATCAACGGCGGCGCCGGCAACGACATCATCTTCGGCGACACGCTGAACACGGATGGCACGGTGCTGAACTGGAGTTCCGTGGGCGGCCGCCCCAGCGACCTGCTGCAGGGTTCGGGCCTGAAGGCGTTGCAAGTGTTCCTGGAAATGCGTGACGGGCACCCGCCGACCAACAGCGACCTGTACGACTACATCAAGGACCACCACGCCGACTTCAACCTGGCCGACGACCCGCGCGGCGGCAGCGACACGATCCACGGCGGCACGGGCGACGACATCATCTACGGCCAGGGCGGCGACGACATCCTGTACGGCGACGATGGCAACGACATCATCTACGGCGGCGCAGGCGACGACAAACTGTACGGCGGCGACGGCAACGACCTGCTGCACGGCGGTTCGGGCAACGACACGCTGGAAGGCGGCAACGGCAACGACATCCTGATCGGCGGCAAGGGCGATGACATCCTCATCGGCGGCGCCGGCAGCGATACCTTCAAGTGGGAACTGGGCGACCAGGGCACCACTGCCAAGCCCGCGGTCGACACCATCAAGGACTTCTCGCTGGGCAAGCCTTCGGACGGCGGCGACATCCTGGACCTGAAGGACCTGCTGGTCGGCGAAAAGGACGGCACCCTGACCCAGTACCTGAACTTCCATAAGGAAGGCAACAACACGGTCATCGACGTCAACACGCAAGGCAAGCTGGGCACCCAGGGCGCGGACCAGAAGATCGTGCTGGAAAACATCGACCTGACGCAAGGCGGGCAGATGAACAACCAGGCGATCATCAACGACCTGCTGCAAAAGGGGAAGCTGAACGTCGACCACAGCTAAGGCCGTACCCGGTCAGGGCCGCCCGCGGCCCTGACCGGTCTGAAGCACAGGGCGCGGCGCGTTTGCGGCGCGGGGGATTTTTTCCGGATGACACCTGAATCATCCGGAAAAATGTGAAAATCCGTTTCATGCCATCAACCCGCCGTTTCCGCGTCACGCTGAACCTGTGCCGATGGGTTTTGCTTTGCCTGGCGTGCGGCTGGGGCGGCAGTTTCGCCCTGGAGATCAACGCCGACAAATTGCAGAGCCTGTCGGCCAGCCGCTATGGCGCCAAGGGCGCCAAGGCGGTGTCGAACTGGCTGCAACTGCTGCACACCCCGCCCCCCGCGCTTGAGAAAGACAAGCTGACGGTGGCGAACGATTTCTGGAACCGCGCCCTGCTGTCGGGCGATGACATCACGATCTGGGGCAAGGACGATTACTGGGCCACCCCGCTCGAATCGCTGGGCAAGGGCGCGGGCGACTGCGAAGACTACGTCATCGGCAAGTACTTCACCCTGCTGTCGATGGGCGTGCCGGCGAACAAGCTGCGTTTCATCTATGTGCGGGCACGGGTCGGCGGTCCGGCCAGCAGCAGCCAGATCGCCCACATGGTGCTGGGCTACTACGAAACCCCGAACGCGGTGCCGCTGGTGCTGGATAGCCTGATTTCCACCATCCTGCCGGCATCGCAACGGCGCGACCTGACGCCGGTCTTCAGCTTCAACGCCGACGGCGTGTACGTCGACGGCAAACCCGCCGCACCGGTTGACCGCCTCAGCCGCTGGCGCGATCTACTTCAACGCATGGAACGGGAAGGCATACGCCCCTGATGTCCGGAACCAAGACTATGTCCATACTTCGACAGCTCCTGCTCAGCGTCACCCTCGCGATCGTGGTGATCCTGCTGGGGACCCTGGCGCTCAGCGTCAACGCCGCCCGCGAATACCTGTCGGGCCAGTTGCAGGTGCAAAGCACCGATGCCGCCGTGTCGCTGGCCCTGTCGCTGTCGCAACCGGCCAACAACGACCCGGTGGTGCAGGAACTGCTGGTGTCGGCGCTGTTCGACGGCGGCCATTTTTCGCTGGTGCGCCTGGCCGACCCCGAAGGCAAGGTGCTGATCGAACGCCAGGCCCCCTCCGCGGGCGCCTCCGTGCCGCGCTGGTTCCAGGCGCTGGCGCCACTAGACGCGCAGTCGGCCTCGCACGCGGTCAGCGACGGCTGGCGCCAGATCGGCGAAGTGACGCTGGTGGCCAACGACGCCTACGCCTGGGAAGCCCTGTGGCGCAGCAGCTTGCGCATGATCGCGCTGGTGGTGGGCGCGGGCCTGATCTGGGCGTTGTTCGCCTTTGCCCTGGTCGGCTGGATCAAGAACCGGCTGCTGCGCGAGATCAGCGACCACGTCCGCAGCATCGGCCAGGACACGCCGCCGCAGCAGATGCAGGCCCGCGTGTCGGAATTGACCGACGTGGTGCAGGCGCTGAACCAGACCCGCGAGCGCGTCTACGCCAGCGTCGAGGAACAGAACGCCAAGATCGAATCGCTGGAACTGGAACTGAACCAGGACCCGGTCACGCGCCTGCCCAACCGCAAATACTTCGTCAACGAGTTCCGCCGCGCGCTCGAAGCTGGCCCGGTCCAGGGCGGTTCGCCGGCGCGCGCCCCCATCGACGGCGGCCATGTGCTGGTGTTCCGCCAACGTGACCTGGCCGACCTGAACCGCCACATGCCGCGCGAATTCATCGACCAGTGGCTGCGCGCGGCCTGCGAGCGCATCCAGGGGTCGCTCAAGTCGCTGCACGTGGCCAACCCCCTGCTGGCACGCCTGAACGGGTCCGACTTCGCCCTGCTGCTGCCGGGTTGCGCGGCGCCGCAGGCGATGATGATCGCCGAACAACTGCGCGCCGACCTGCATGCCTCGCGCATCCCTGTCGGCGAAGGCCACCTGTGCCGCTGGGCCCAGGCCATGGCCGACTACAGCCACGGCAATCCGGCCGGCCCGGTGCTGGCGCGGCTCGATTTCGGGCTGATGCGGGCGGAAAGCGCCGGCAACGACCAGGTCGTCATCGCAGGCGCCGCCGATGCGCAGTCGCCGTCCGAATCCGGCGAACGCGCGTGGAAGGACGCCATCCTGTCGGCCCTGGAAGGTCGCCGCTTCGAACTGGCGACCGAACCGCTGCGCGCCGCCGATGGCACCGTGCTGCGCACCGAAGCCATGCTGATGCTGCGCACCGCTCCCGACCAGGCACCTATCCCCGCCACCTTGTTCATTCCGCCTGCGGTGCGGCTGGACCTGGTGGCCGAATGCGACCTGCAGGCCGTGGAACTTGGCCTGGACTGGCTGGCCGCCCATGACGGTGAACTGGCCCTGCGCGTGGCCCTGCCCTCGCTGCGCGGCCAGAAATACCTGCGCCAGCTGGCCTTGCTGCTGACCGAACGCCGAGCGCTGGCTCGCCGCCTGTTCCTGGAAATCGATGCCCACGGCCTGGTGGAATGCCACGAGCAGATCGCGGCGCTGGCACGGGTGGCCTCGGAATTCGGCGCGCATATCGGCGTGCGCCGCCTGGCGCAGCAATTCGGGGCGGTGGCGCAGCTGCACACCCTGCCCCTGTCGTACGTGAAACTGGGCGGCGGCTTCGTGGGCGGCATGTCGCAAAGCCCGGGCAGCCAGCAACTGACCGCGTCGGTACTGGAAACCGCCCGCAAGCTGAACATTGCGGTGTACGCCGAAGACGTGCCGGACAGCGAAACGCGCCGCATCCTGGCCGACCTGGGTATCACCGTCATGCGCGGGCCCGGCGTCAAGCTGCCCGCCTAGCCATCCGCGGCAGACGCAAAAAAAGGCATCCGCGGCGACACGGATGCCTTTTTTCTCTGTCCGTTCAGCGAGCCGCGCGGCCCTTGGACTGCTCGTACAGCGGCAGCACTTGCTGCGCAGCGGCCTGCAGATCGGTGATGCGCGACGCGGCCGACGGGTGCGTCGACAGAATTTCAGGCGGCGCATTGCCGCTATCGGCGGCCCCCATCTTCTGCCACAGCGTCACGGCGGCGCGCGGATCGAAACCGGCCCGCGCCGCCAGCTCGACGCCCATGCGGTCGGCTTCGGTTTCGTGGGTGCGGCTGTTGGGCAACGTGAACATCACGCTGGTGAGCTGCCCGCCCAGGTCCGATGCGGCGCTGGACCCGGTGGCGATGGACAGCACCTGCAAGCCCAGGTTGGTGGCCATCTGCTGCGACACGCGCTCACGAGCGTGTTCGCGCAGCGCATGGGAAATCTCGTGGCCCAGCACGGCGGCCAGTTCATCGTCGGAAGGCTTGATCTTGTTGATGAGACCCGTGTAGACCGCGATCTTGCCGCCGGGCATGCACCAGGCGTTGATCTCGTCGCTGGTCAGCACGTGCACTTCCCATTTCCAGCCGGACGCATCCGGCCGGAACACGCCCGCCTGCGCGATCAGGCGCTGCGAGATGGCCCGCACCCGCGCGACCTGCGGGGCATCGCGGTCCAGCAGGTTCTTGGCCTGGGCCTGCTTGAGGATGTCGGCGTATTGCTGGTTGGCTTCCTGCTCAAGCGCCTGCGAGGGCACCATGCTGGACATGTACTGCGTGCGATTGACGCCGATGGCGCCCGACTGGGTGGTATTCATGCCCGTGCAGCCGGCCAGCGCGGCCAGGCCCAGGACGGCCGCCAGGCGGCGCAACGGATAGCGGTTACGGCTCATGTCGGCCTCCAACAGTGGCTGAAATCGGGGACCCGCCGGACCTCAGGCCCGATCGCCGCACTGCCCGCGGTGACGCAGGGCGTGGTCGATCAGCACCAGGGCCAGCATGGCTTCGGCGATGGGCGTGGCGCGGATGCCGACGCACGGATCGTGGCGACCCAGCGTCTGCACCATCACCGGCTCGTTGGCACGGTTGACCGAACGGCGCTCGACCCGGATGCTGGACGTGGGCTTGATGGCCAGCGACACCGTCACCGGCTGGCCGGTGGAAATGCCGCCCAGCACGCCGCCGGCATGGTTGGTCAGGAAACCGTCGGGCGTGATTTCGTCGCCGTGCTCGGAACCGCGCTGCGCGATGCAGTCAAAGCCGGCGCCGATGGACACGCCCTTGACGGCGTTCAGGCCCATCATCACGTGGGCGATGTCGGCGTCCAGGCGGTCGTAGATGGGTTCGCCCCAGCCGGCGGGCAGGTTTTCCGCCACGACCTCGATGCGCGCACCGACCGAATCGCCGTCGCGGCGCAACTGGTCCATGTAGGCTTCCAGTTCGGGCACGACATCGGCGTTGGGCGCATAGAACGGGTTGTTCGGCACTTCGTCCCACGACACGAACGGAATCGGGATGGGGCCCAGCTGGCTCATGTAGCCGCGCA
This sequence comes from Achromobacter sp. FW305-C-28, assembly GCF_058783235.1. Lineage (NCBI taxonomy): Bacteria > Pseudomonadati > Pseudomonadota > Betaproteobacteria > Burkholderiales > Alcaligenaceae > Achromobacter > Achromobacter sp. FW305-C-28. Next base: position 203,259 of record NZ_JBYSYL010000007.1, read on the forward strand.
CCTTCACGCCGTACTGTTCGGCCAGCCATTTCTTGGCCACGGCGCCCGCGGCCACGGTGGGCGCGGTCAGGCGGGCCGACGACCGGCCGCCGCCACGCGGATCGCGCAGGCCGAACTTGCGCCAGTAGGCGTAGTCGGCGTGGCCGGGCCGGAACGTATCGGCAATGTTCGAATAGTCTTTGCTGCGCGCATCGGTGTTGCGGATGAGCAGGCCGATGGGCGTGCCAGTGGTCAGGCCTTCGTAGACCCCCGACAGGATTTCGACCTGGTCGGCTTCCTGGCGCTGGGTGACGTGGCGCGACGTGCCGGGACGGCGGCGGTCCAGTTCAAGCTGGATATCGGCAGCATCCAGGGACAGTCCCGGCGGACAGCCATCGATGACGCAACCGATGGCCGGCCCGTGGGATTCGCCAAAATTCGTGACGGTGAACAAGGTACCGAGGGTATTGCCGGGCATAGGAAGTCAACAGGTCGTGAGTTTGCAAGCAACCCCGATTATGACACCGCCGAGGCCAAAGCCTGAATCTCGGCGGCCGGCGCGGGCCGGCCCAGCAGGAATCCCTGCATCACGCGGCAGCCCAGCGACTTGAGGATTTCGCGCTGGCCTTCGGTTTCAACGCCTTCGGCCACCACCGGCAGGTGCATCGCCTGGCACAGCCCGAACAGGGCGGACACCACCTCGCGGCTACCCGCATCGGACTCCAGCGCGGAAATGAAGCTGCGGTCGATCTTGACCCAGTCAATGGGCAGGTGGCGCAAGTGGTTCAGGCTGGAATAGCCGCAGCCGAAATCGTCCAGCGCCACGCCGATACCCTTGGCGCGCAACGTGTTCAGGATCTTCACGTGGCGCTCGTAGTGCAGGATGAAAATGGATTCGGTGATTTCCAGCACCAGCTTGCGCGGCGCCAGGCGGGTCGAGGCCAGCACGTCGGACACCAGCTGCACCAGGCTGTCCTCGTTCATCTGCTTGACCGACAGGTTCACGTGCACCCGCCAGGCCGCCGGCCACAGTGCGGCCTGCGAGCAGGCCCGTTCAAGTATCCAGGCGCCCAGCGGCACGATCAGGCCGCTGCGTTCGGCCAGTTCGATCGTCACGGCAGGCGACACGCTGCCCAGTTCCGGGTGGTGCCAGCGCAACAGCGCCTCGCAGCCCTGCACCACGCCCGTGCCGCTGTCGCACACCGGCTGGTAATACAGTTCGAACTGGTCCATGGACGCGGTGGTCAACGCCAGCCGCAGGTCATTTTCCAGGCCTTGCTGGTCACGCTGGCGGGCCAGCATGCGAAAGTCGAACATGTTCCAGCCTGGGCCGCCCCGCTCTTTCAGCGGCACCATCGCGACCTGCACGCAACGTTGCAATTCTTCCACACTGCGGCCGTGGTCCGGATACAACGCCGCCCCCACGCGGAACACCGCGATCAGGGGCCGGCCACCCAACTCGTAGGGCACCGACAGATCTTCGAGCAGCTTGGCCGACACCTGCGCCGCGCCTTCCTCGTCGACCTCGGGGATGCAGACCGTGAACGTGTCGGTGCCGCTACGGGCCACCATGCCGCCCAGCGCGCGCGTGATCAGGCTGAGCCGGTCGGCCACCATCACCAGCAGGGTCTGGTCTTCGCCCGCCCGCAGCATCGCGCTGATCTCGGCGTACTGGTCAAAACTGACCAGGAAGAACGCCCCAATGCCGCGCGCGCCCGTACGGGCGCGCGCAATTCCCAGCGTCTCCCTGTCCGCCTGCGCCGCGCCGCCCGGCCCGAAGGCGCCGCGGCCGGACTGCTTGTCCGCCTGGTTCAGCCAGGCGCGCGCGCGCCGATGCAGCTCCCGCTGGCTCAGCACGCCGGTCAATTCGTCACGCGTCAGTCGACCGCGCAGAACACGTTCCCTGCGGACGAAAAACAAACTTATCGCTGCAAGTGCGCCCGCGAGCGTCAGGCACAGTGCGAGCAGGTAACTCTCACGCACGGAGCCCCCTATCTAGAAACCCTTGGCGTTGTGGTCCGGAAAGAAACCCAAGGGCTGTAACATTTTTTAAATTATGCATTATTTTCGCAAAAAAACGCCACACTTCAGGAGCAACGCGCTCCTTTTCCTTCGATTCCTGCACTGGTCTGATTGCTCGCGTGGGGTCATGACGGTCCTTGGATAGCAGTCGCTGGCCGGTCCCTTGCGCCATGCCGTGCCCTTACTACGACAGCCAGAGCCGGAAAATTAATACGGCCTGTCTCAATAGTTATCATCCGGGCAATTATCACGAACGAAATAATTGCACAGGTTGTCTGATATCGCAGGTGATTTCGTAATATTCTGTATGTTCTGTGACATGCGGAATTACAGCGTACGCGACGACACTGAGGTATTAGTAACGTGTGTCACGTTTCTTATCCAGCATTTTTCCCGATCGGGCACTTTCGCTGCCTGACGTTCCCCCTTTTACTGGCAGGCCGGCATTGCGCGGCACCGGCAACGGTGCGGGCCACGAAGGGAACCCCTACTACATGTCCACATTACGCCGGCTGATCCTCTGCACCGCCCTCCTGATTGCCTTCATTTTGCTCGGTGCACAGGCGCTGGGGATGCTGGCCGCCCATCGTTACCTGAACACCCAGCTGGCCCAGCAAGGCCAGGCTGGCGCCAGCGCCCTGGCCTGGGCCTTGTCGCACGATGCCGGCCGCACGCAGGACAGCGCCAAACTGGCCGATGACCTGTTCGGCGCCGGCCTGTATTCGCTGGTACGGATTGCCAGGGAAAATGGGGACACCTTGGTGGAACGCCGCAACCCGCCCGCCGACGCGCCTGCCCAGGCGCGCGACTGGCGCGACAGCTGGCTGACGATGGCTGCCCCCGCCGCCACCCGGCCCATTGTTTCGGCAGACGGCCGCCCCCTGGGCAGCGTCACCGTCCAGGCCGATGCCCGGCTGGCTCGCGACACGCTGTGGCAAGGCGGCGTGCGCGTGATCGGCCTGGTGCTGGCAGCCGGCGTCTTCTGGACCCTGTTTGCCGTCAACCTGCTGCGCTGGATTGAAGCGCGCACCTCGCGGGATATCTGCGAACGAGTACGGGCGCTGGCGCCGGGCGCAGACCCGACCCCGGGCCGCGCCTGCGAGCTGGCCGGCGTGGACCAGGCCCTGGTCGACGCCCAGCGCAAAGTGGCCGCGACGGTCCAGGAGCAGAACGCGCGCATTGAATCGCTGCAAAGCGAGATCTCGCGCGATGCCGTGACCCGCCTGCCCAACCGCAAGTACTTCATCGACCATTTCCGGTTGGCACTGGCCAGCCAGGAGCCGGACGCGGGCGGCCACGTGCTGCTGTTTCGCCAACGCGATCTGGCGCAGATCAACCGGCATCTGTCGCGCGCCTTCACCGACCAATGGCTGCGATCGGCCTCCGATCGCCTGCGCAAGCTGGTGGGCGATTCGGGCGGCTCGGCCGCCGTGCTGGCCCGCATCGGCGGCTCGGACTTCGCACTGCTGATGCCCCGCACCTCGGCGCCCCAGGCCGGCCTGCTGGCCGAGCGGGTGCGCCGGGAGCTTCGGTCGCTGCGCGTACCGATGGACAAGCACGGCTGGTGCCGCTGGGCCCTGGCGATGGCCGCCTACGCCCCCGGCGACAACATGAGCGACACGCTGGCGCGACTGGACCACGCCCTGATGTGCGCCGAAAGCGCCGATGACGACCAGATCGCCCCGGCCAGCCAGGCCGCCGACAGCACCCGCATCGGCGAATACAGCTGGCACGATGCGCTGTCCACCGCCCTGGAGCAGCACCGGTTTTCGCTGTCGGTGCAGCCTCTGGCCGACATCTCGAGCGACCTGCTGCATTACGAGGCCAGCCTGACCCTGCACGACGCCGCAGGTGCGGACCCGGTGCCGGCCTCGATCTTCATGCCGCCTGCGGTGCGCCTGGGCTTGTCGGCCGAATGCGACATCCAGGCGATCCGCCTGGGCCTGGACTGGCTCTACACCCACACGGATGCGCTCACGGTGCATCTGTCGCGCGCCTCGCTGGCCCAGGCGGCGTTCCTGTCGCGGCTGGAACGCATGCTGGCCGACCGCCCCGCGCTCACGGCACGGCTGATCGTCGAAGTGGATGCCGCCGCGCTGGTGGAACATGACGCCGAAATGCGCCAGCTCTGCCATATCGTGACCCAAGCCGGCGGCCGGGTCGGCCTGTCGCGGCTGTCGCAGCAGTTCGGCGCCATGGAACACCTGCATGAATACCCCCTGTCATACGTGAAGTTGTGCGGCGGGTTCATCACCGGCATCCTGCACAGTCCCGGCAGCCAGCACCTGGCGGCCACCGTCGTCGCCACGGCCGTTTCGCTGAACATGGCCGTGTACGCCGAAGACGTGCCCGATGCCGCCACCCGCGACATCCTCGAGAAAATCGGCATCCGCACAATTCGCGGCGCTGTCGTAAACTTCGCCCGCGCGCCCGACCTCGCGCCTGACCAACAATGGGTTCCTAGTTGACGGAAGGATTGTTTCTTCGCGCCCTCTGGCGCGTGCGCCATCGCCGCGCAAGCCACGCCCGCCTTCAGCGCCCGGCGCGATCAAGCTGGCCGGCATGGCTGATGGCGGCCCTGTCATGGCCCGGCCCGCTGATGGCCGCCGGCCCCGCCCATCCCTACCCCGATCTTCAGGCTGGCCTCGTTGCCGGTGTCGCCCTGGCCTGCGCGGCGGCATTCGCGGCCGCCTGGGCCTACACGCGCGCCGCTCGCTACGGTGCCGCCCTGGCGTTCGTGCTGGTGGAAGGCGTGCTGCGCGTGCAGCCCCTGCTGTTTCCCGCCGGCGCCTTGCAGGCCGGCTCGTTCGCCGCGCTGCTCGCCTTGTCCGTTCCGCTCATTGCCGGCAGTCCTGTCGCCGCCCGGTTGGCCGCGGCATGCCGTTGGGCCTGCATCGGGCTGACGGGCCTGGCGGCGCTGGCGCTGATCTTCGTCTATGACGCCGACGGCGGCCTGCTGCCCGGCCTGATCGCCGCCGTGTGCGCAGCGGCCAGTGCGGCGCTGGCCGCGTGGTTCCTGGCGGCCGCGGCCAGGCGTGGCCCGCACCGGGCCTCTGCGCTCGCACTGGGCGCCGCCTACACGCTATCGGCCTGGGTGCTGGCCCAGGACGCCTGGTCCCCCACTGTCGGCGGAGCGCTCGCGCCCGAATTGGCCCGACTGCTACTGGTGCTGGCCGCCCTGTTGCTGGCCGGTATGGAACGCCAGCCGCGCCAGGACCCGGCCCACACCGATCCCACCGGGATCGACCATCAGATCGAAGGCGAACTGCGCCTGGTCGAAATGGCTGGCGCCCTGGACACCCAGCGCCAGATGAACGCCCTGATCTCGCACGAGCTGCGTGCGCCGCTGGCCACCATCAGCGCGGCGGCCCAGTCGCTGGACATGATCCTGTCCGGCAGCGGCGAGGCGGTCGATAACCGCCTGGCCCGCATCCACCGGTCCGTCACCCGCATGACCGAGTTGATGGGACAACTGCTGAACCAGGATCGCCTGGGCCGCGAGGCCTGGACGCCGCGTGGCGAAGTGGCCGACATGTCGGAACTGGTGGGCGACGTGGTGGCCGCCATGCAGCCGGACACGGCGCACGCCTTATTGCTGCAGACCGACGCCGACACCCTGCCCGTGTATTGCGACCGCCCGCTGACCAGCGTGGTCGTGCGCAACCTGATCCACAACGCCATCAAGTATTCGCCGGCCAGCGAACCCATCCGCATCGACACCGGTCGTACCCTGGAAAACGGCGTACCCATGGCCTGGATGGCGGTTACCGACAGCGGCCCGGGCATCGGTGAAGAAGAACAGGCGCGCATCTTCGAGCCGCACTTCCGCCGCTCGGCGCACCGCGAAACACAGGGAATGGGGATTGGCCTGTACCTCGCCCGGCGCATCTGCCAGGCTCAGGGCGGCTCGCTGACCATGCAAAGCCAGGTCGGCGTGGGCACGCGCTTCGTCATCACCCTGCCCGCGCGGCCACCGGCGGCGGCCGACATGGATCAGGCCGCGAACACGTAGCCCTGGCCGCGCACGGACAGCACGGGCAACTTCAGGCCCGCGCTTTGCGCCTTGGCGCGCAGGCGGCTCACCAGCACGTCGATACGGCGCAACTCGAAGCCCCCGGGGCTGTCAGGCAGGAACAATTCGGCCAAGGCCTGGCGGCTGACTGCCGACCCCGCCGCGTCCATCAAGGCCATCAGGAACGTGCGTTCCTGCGCGCTCAGGTGCAGCGAGGCGCCGTCCGGCGCCACCAGAATCCAGCCGCCATCCTGCAGCGACCAGGCGGTATCGGCCGATGCCCGGGTTTCGGCGTCGGCCGGACGCGGCACCTTGGCAAGGCGCATGCGCCGCGCCAGGCTGCGGATGACGGAACTGAGCTCCAGCAAATCCACCGGCTTGGTCATATAGACGTCGGCGCCGCCTTCCAGGCCGCGCACCCGATCTTCAAGCGCGCTGCGGCCCGTCAGCATCACAATGCCGACCGGGCTCAACGCGCGCAAGCGCGTGGCCACCGAAAAACCGTCTTCGCCAGGAAGATGGGCGTCAAGGATGACGATGTCGCAGGGCTGCTCCTGCAGGCGACGGTAAAAGGCCGCGGCGTTGTCACAGGCAAACGCCACTCGGAAACCGTACCCACCCAGGCCCAACGCCAACTCCTCCCGGAAGTCCGCATCATCCTCAAGCAGGCCGATACACAGCAAACCATCTGCGCCAGGCATATTTAGAGTGCTTTATATTGAAAATTGTCGACAAATGCCCCAAGGACGGGCGTACCGTCCTGAGTGTCCCGCAGGCGACAATCTTACGACTTTTACAATGGAAACGAATGATTGCAGAGAAAAAAACCGCGATTTTTCGTCTCAATGCGCCGATTTTCTACGGTATCCACCTCTAAAAAGACGTTTTGTCGTCAAGAATCGCTCAAAACGAACATCAAGACGAACAACTGACTTCAATGCCATTGGCCCAATCCGGTGGCAGGCTGGCATATTTCTCATAGCCAGCCTGTTCCGTGAACGGCGCGCGCAACAGTTTCATCAGCGTATCGATCTCGCTGGCGTCCCCCGTCTTCGCAGCACGGATCGCCTCTTCGGCCAGATGATTGCGCAATACATATAGCGGGTTGACCCGGTTCATGGCCTGCGCGACCTCATTGGCCGGCCGGCCATCCTGCGCGTGGCGCGCCAACAGCCGATCCAGCCACGCCGCGGCGGCGGGTCGGTCGATGAACAGGTCTTCGAACGGCGCGCGGCGGCCCGACACCGCATCGGCCAGACGGCGCCAGGTCAGGGTGAAGTCCGCCTGGTTGGCGTCCATCAGCTTGAGCAGGTCGTCCAACAGGGGTTCGTCAGCCGGACGCCACGCCGCCAGCCCCAGCTTGGCGCCCATGCGGTCATGGAAGGCGCGCGTAAATACCCCTTCGTACTCGTCCAGCACGGCGCGCAGGCCATCGACGTCCTGCACCAGCGTGTGCAGGCTGCCCCCCAGGCGGTACAGGTTCCAGAGTGCCACGGACGGCTGGCGGTTCCAGGAATAGCGGCCTTCGGAGTCGGAATGGTTGCATACGTGCCCCAGGCGGAAGCCGTCCATGAAGCCATAGGGGCCGTAGTCCAGCGTCAGCCCTAGAATCGACATGTTGTCGGTATTCATGACCCCATGGCAAAAGCCCACCGCCTGCCAATCCGCCATCAATACCGCCGTGCGGCGGGTCACTTCGCGCAGCAGGCCCATGAAGGGTGCGGCGGCATCTTGCGGCTCGCCCGCCGGCGCGGCCCGGCATTCCGGATAGAAGCGGTCGATCACGTAGTCGGCCAGCGCCTTGAGCATGTCCGGCTGGCGGCGCGACGACCAATGTTCGAAGGAACCAAAGCGCACGAAACTGGGCGACATGCGGGTGACGATGGCCGCGGTTTCCACGGTTTCGCGCCACACCGGGTCGTCCGAGGTCACCAGCGCCAACGCGCGGGTGGTCGGCACGCCCAAGCCGTGCATGGCCTCGCTGGCCAGGTACTCGCGCACCGACGACCGCAGCACGGCCCGGCCATCGCCCATGCGGGAATACGGCGTCAGGCCCGCCCCTTTAAGCTGCAATTCCCAGGCGCCCGACGGCCCCTGGATCTCGCCCAGCAAGTGGGCGCGGCCATCTCCCAACTGGCCCGCCCAGACGCCGAACTGGTGGCCGCTGTATACCGCGGCCAGGGTGTCACCGCCCGGCAGCGGATCGGCCCCGGAAAAGACACGCAGGAATTCCGGCGTCTGCAACACCGACGGGTCCAGCCCGACCAGGGCGGCGGCCTCGGCGTTGGCGTGCAGCAAGCGGGGATTGTTCAGCGGCTGCGGCGCCAGCCGCGTGTAGAACGCCTCTGGCAAGGCCGCGAACGAGTTGACGGCCTGCAATTCGGACAAGGAATGGGCGCTCATGCGCGTTGGCTCCTGGCGGCCCGCTTGGCCGGCCGCACGTAGAAAATGGCGCTAAGGAAAAACACGGTGGACAGCACGATCTCGCCCCAGGCCATCAAGACCGACAGCGGTGCCGGATCCGACATCGCCCGCACCGCGCCTTCCATCAGGTACAACAGCGACAGCATCGAGGCCCACTGGTACGTATAGAGATTGCCGCGCAGGATGCCCCGCAGCGGCAACACCAGCGGCAAGGCCTTGAGCAGCATCCAGGAACCGCCCGGGCGCAACGGCGCCACGACCGTTTCCCAGGTCACGCACAACACGATCAAGGCGAACAGCGACACCGATGCCGCCAGGCGCAAGCGGGGGTTGAGTTCAGGGTTCATGCTGCTATTATCGCCTGATGAACCGCCCCGCCGAGCCTGCCGCCGCCGCGCCGGCGGCCACCGAGCCCCCGCCCCCACGCGCTTCGTGGGGCGCCCGCGTGGGCCGCGCCTTCCTGTTCACCGCCCAGCGCGCCGACGAAGAAAAGCTGCTGCAGGTTGCCTCCAGCCTCACCTTCACTACGGTGCTGGCCATCGTGCCGATGCTGGCCGTGGTCCTGTCGCTGTTCACCGCCTTTCCTGTTTTCCAGGAATTCCGGGTCGCCCTCGAAGACTTCCTGACCAACAGCCTGATGCCGCCGTCCGTGTCGGACAACATCATGGAATACCTGAACCAGTTCGCCCGCCAGGCCTCGCGCCTGACCGCGATCGGCGGCGGCTTCCTGTTGGTCACGTCGCTGCTGCTCATCATGACCATCGACAAGGCCTTCAACGACATCTGGCACGTTACCCGGCAGCGGCCGCTGCCGCAGCGCGCCCTGGTGTACTGGGCCGTCATCACGCTGGGGCCCGTGGTGGCCGGCGCCAGCCTGTGGGCCACCTCGTTCGTGGCCCGGGAATCGCTGGGGCTGGTGCGCGACGTGCCCGAAATCGTCAGCGTCGCCGTCTCGTTCATCCCGCTGGTGCTGACCGGCCTGGGGTTCGCGGCCCTGTTCGTGGTGGTGCCGAACCGCGACGTGCTGTGGCGCGACGCCCTGGTGGGCGGCTGTGTCACCGCGGTCGCGCTGGAAGTCATGAAATCGGCGTTCGCCTACTACCTGACCCGCTTCCCCACCTATACCGTCATCTACGGCGCGTTTGCCACGCTGCCCATTTTCCTGCTCTGGATCTACCTGTCGTGGCTGGCCGTGCTGCTGGGGGCCACCCTGGCCGCCAGCGCCCCGCTCATCCGGCTGGGCCGCTGGGAATTCAACCGTTACCCCGGCGCGCCCTTCGTGGATGCGCTGGACGTGCTGCGCGTATTGCGCCGGGCCCAGTCCGAAAGCCCGCCCGGCCTGCCCGCCAACCGGTTGGCTTCCGGCCTGAAACTGCACCAGGACGAACTGAACGAGGTCCTGGAGCGGCTCAGCGACATGGGCCTGATCACCCGCAGCCCGGACGACCTGTGGGTGCTGACCTGCGACGCCCGCGAGACATCCCTGGCGCCCGTCGTCGACCGTTTCCTGCTGGACCGCAGCCAGCCGCGGGTCCGCGACGACGCCGAAATCCTCAAGGTCGCCTCGGCCGTGATTTCCCAGCAAAACACGCCAACGCTGGAAGAACTTTGCGGAGAGGCGCAAAATACCGCAAATGGCATCGCCCCGGTCTTGCAGCTGGAAGCGAACAAGAAATAGCAAATAGCATCAGGGCGCGTTGCGCCCAGGAGAAACCGATGTTGAAGGTCAGCGAGATTCTGCGCGTCAAAGGAGACACGCTTTACACGGCATCGCCGGACATGCCCGTGTCCCAGGCCGTGCAAACCATGAGCGAGCAGGATATCGGCTCGCTCGTCATCATGGAATTCGGCACCCTGACGGGCATGCTGACGTTCCGCGAGATCATCCGCCACATGCACGCGCATGGCGGCGCAGGCGAAACCACCATCCGGTCCATCATGGACGACGCCCCGGTCAGCGTGTCGCCCAACACCAGCGCCGACGAAGTGCAGCGCCTGATGCTCGAAAAGCACGCGCGCTACATCCCGGTCATGGACGGCCCGACCCTGATGGGCGTGATTTCGTTCTACGACATGGCCCAGGCCATCGTGGCGGCCCAGCAGTTCGAGAACAACATGCTCAAGGCCTACATCCGCGACTGGCCCGCCGAAAGCGCCGAACCGGCCAAGTCCTGAGTCCGGCCCGCGGACACTTGCCGCGGACAGAGACGGCCCCTGCTCAGGGGCCGTTATTTATCAGATACCCGCCGGCGCCGCCGTCAACGCGGCGCCGCGCATATCCGGCGCGTGCCGTTGGCTGCGCCAGGCGTCATAGATCAGCGCCGGATTGTTCGCGGCCAACAAGGCCGGGTCCGACAGCATGCGGCGCCAGCGGCGCGCGCCTGTCTGGCCATTCACCAGGCCCAACATGGGCCGCGTCATGACGCGCAGCGGCACGCCCTGCGCCACCTGGCGCGCGGCATATTCCATCATGGCGTCGACCACCTGCGCATCGCTGGGCAGGCGCACCGATGGCCACAGCTGCAATGACACTTCGGACAGCACGCGTGGCGTGTGCCAAGCCGCACGGCCCAGCATGACGCCGTCGAAATCGGCGGCGGCGGCCACGGACTGGTCGGCATCGGCCAGCCCGCCGTTCAGCACGAACACGCAATCCGGGAAGTCCTGCTTGAGCTGACGCACCACGTCGTAGCGCAGCGGCGGAATTTCTCGGTTGTCCTTGGGCGACAGCCCCTTGAGCACCGCATTGCGGGCATGGGCCACGAACACCCGGCAGCCGGTGTCGTAGATCTTGCCGACAAAATCGCGCACGAAAGAATAGGACTCGTCGTAGTCCAGCCCCAGCCGGTGCTTGACGGTGACAGGGATGTCCACGGCGTCCTGCATGGCCTTGATGCAATCGGCGACCAGATCCGGCTCGGCCATCAGGCAGGCGCCGAAAGCCCCTTTTTGCACACGTTCCGACGGACAGCCGCAGTTCAGGTTGATTTCGTCGTAGCCCCACTGGCGCCCCAGCTTGGCCGACTGCGCCAATGCGTCCGGCTCGCTCCCGCCCAGTTGCAGGGCAACCGGGTGTTCGGCCTCGTCGAAGTCCAGGTGGCGGGCCACATTGCCATACAGCAGCGCGCCGGTCGTGATCATTTCGGTGTACAGACGTGCGCGCGGGGCCAGCAGCCGGTGGAAATAGCGGCAATGCCGGTCGGTCACGTCAATCATCGGGGCGACGCACAGCCGCCAGTCGGGGGAGTCCAAGAATCGCTCAGTAAAACAAGGGGATGCGGTATTTTACGGTGCTTGGCCGGTTTGTGTCCGGCAAGCGGATTGCGCGGCCGGTGAACCCCTGCCCGCCATGTGGTCTAAAATTGCGCCGCCGCCGCGTACAGCCATGTCCGCCCGCCCGTTAACTCCCCTCTTTCCGTACATCAATGGCCGTATTCACCCCCGTATCCGACGACGACGCGCGCGCCCTGTTGGCGCATTTCGACCTGGGCGAGTTCGTCTCGCTGCGAGGGATTACGGCGGGCATCGAAAACACCAATTATTTCCTGTACACCAGCCGTGGCGAGTACGTGCTGACGCTGTTCGAGGTGCTGACGCAGGCGCAACTGCCGTTCTACATCGAGCTGATGTACCACCTGGCCAGCCGCGGCATCCCCGTGCCGCAGCCGCAGACGCTGCGCGACGGCACCCGCCTGACCACCCTGCACGGCAAGCCCTGCGCCATCGTTTCGCGCCTGCCCGGCGGCTACGAGCCCGCGCCCGGCGCCGCCCATTGCGCCCTGATCGGCGCCACCCTGGCCCGCGCCCACCTGGCCGGGCAGGACTTCCCGATCCAGCAGCCCAACCTGCGCGGCCTGTCCTGGTGGGTCGAGACCGCCCCCAAGGTCATGCCCTTCCTGGAAGCCGGCCAGGCCCAACTGCTGCAGACTGAACTGGCCGACCAGCAAGCGGCCGCCGCCACCCCGGCATGGCAGACGCTGCCCGCGGGCCCGGCCCACTGCGACCTGTTCCGTGACAACGTGCTGTTCGCCGGCACCTTCGAAGACCCCCTCATGGGCGGCATCATCGATTTCTATTTCGCCGGCTGCGACACCTGGCTGTTCGATGTGGCCGTCAGCGTCAACGACTGGTGCATCGAACGCGATACCGGCGAATTCATCCCCGAGCTGGTCCAGTCGTGGCTCGCCGCCTACGCCCGGGTCCGGCCGTTCACCGACGCCGAACGCCAGGCCTGGCCGCTGATGCTGCGCGCGGCTGCCCTGCGTTTCTGGTTGTCCCGCCTGTACGACTATTTCCTGCCGCGGCCGGCCCAGACGCTCAAGCCGCACGACCCCCGTCATTTCGAAAGAGTGTTGCAGGCGCGCCACCGCGCGGGCCTGCCAGTATTGCCGTAACCGTTACGCCCCCCATAATGGGGGTAGCACGTCCCTTATTGAGAGATCACTCCCCAAGAGAGCCATGCAAGCAGCATTCCTACCCGCGTCCTCCGGCTGGCAATGGGTCCGAGACGGCTTCCGTCTGTTCCGCAAGCAACCCCTGGCCATGTACACCTGGGCGCTGGCCAACAGTCTCCTGGTCATCTTCGCTTTTGCCGCACAGATCGTCGGCCCGATCCTGTTCATTGCCCTGATGCCGTCCGTCACGCTGATGAGCCTGGCGGCCTGCAAGCATGTCGAGGCAGACCGCGTGATGCTGCCCTCGATGTGGGCCAAGCCCCTGAAACAGCCTGGCGTCTTCAGGAAACTGTTCCTGATGGGCCTGCTGTACGCCGCCGTCAGCCTGATCGCCGGCCTTGCCACCTTCCTGCCCTTCTCGGCCGCCTTCGCCGAAGGCATGCGCATCGCCTCCATCGAAAACAGCATGGAACCCATCTTGCAGGCGTTGCGCACGCCGCTCATCATCTTCACGGTGCTGTACGTGATCATCGCGGCGCTGTTCTGGTATGCGCCCGTGCTGGTGGCCTGGCATGGATTGCGCCTGATGCAGGCCCTGTTCTTCTCCGGCATTGCCTGCTGGCGCAACAAATGGGCCTTCCTGGTGTACGCCGCCACGTGGGTCCTGATTGCGCTGTTCCTCGATCTTTGCTCGGGCCTGCTCGTCTACATCGGACTGTCACCGCAATTTGCCAGCACGCTGCAGATTCCGTTCACGATCGCGGCGGCCGGCGTGTTCTATTGCAGCTTCTACCCGTCGTATACCGCCGTGTTCGGCATCAATAACGCCAGCCCGAACCTCGACAACGGCCACAGCGCCCAGGCATGACGCCACCCTGCGGGGCGCCAGCGCCCTGCAGACCTTCATCACCCGCCCCTCGCGCGACACGAAGGCCACGTCAATGGCGTGGCGCATGCCGAAGGTATGCACCGCCCAGCAAGGCGCCAGCAAAATGCCCGACCGCGGGCCCGGCGGGCGGCGTCCCAACAGGCCGCGCATCCTGCCCATCCAGCCCGACACCCGCAAGAGGCGCAGCCGCGTCCGCGGCAAAGGCGTCCGGCCGGTCACTGCGTCCCCTGCAGCAGTTGAATGGCGATGGGAAATGCCAGCACGATGAACGTGCACGGGAAGATGCAGGCAATCAGCGGCAGCAGCATCTTCACGGGCGCCTGCATCGCCAGTTGCTCGGCGCGCACCTGGCGATCATTGCGGCTTTGCGCCGCCTGGGCCCTCAGCACCGGCCCCAGGCTGATACCCAGGGCGTCCGCCTGGGCCAGCGCCGCGGCCCAATTGCGCGCCAGTGGGCTGTCGCAACGATCCGCCAACGCCTGGATGGCGGCCGTGCGGGAAACGCCCGCGCGCATGTCCGCCAAGGCCCCAGCCAGGGCATCGCGAAGCGGCCCCTTGGGGCCATTGGCCGCGGCCAGCTGCAACGCGCCATGCATGCTCAGGCCGGCCTCGACGCAGAGCGTCATCATGTCGAAAACGAACGGCAAATCGCGTTCGACACTGCGGCGCCGTTTCGCGCCCAGCCCTCTCAACCATAGGCCAGGCACGGCGCCGGTCACGGCTGCGGTGCCCCCGGCCAATGGCACCCAGGCCAGCACGCCGCCGTCCATCAATGCCCATGCCAATGCGGCCGCCGTCCCTGCCCCCGCCAGCGCAGCGGTCACTCCCAGGGCAGCCATGTGCTCGTAGCGAATTTCCGCGGGCAAGGCGGCCCGCTCGATAGCCCGGTCCAGCCGGCGCCGCCACCGCCAGGAACACAGCGGTGCCGCCAAGGGCGCCACCGCGAAAATCCAGGGCCAGGCCATGCGCCACCACCATGGCATGGCGCTGGCCACTGCGGGTTCGTCCAGCAACAAGGGGCGAAACACAATCCACGCCCACCAGGCCGTGCCCAACGCCGCCAAACCCATTCCCAGATACAGCCACATGGCGCGCCTCTCAGAAGTCAATCCGGACGATGCGCCGGATCAACAATATGCCTGCGGTTTCCAGCACCGCCAGGACGGCCAGCACCGCCCACCCCAGCGGCGTGCGCCACAACAACCCCATGATCTCCGGCTCCATCTGGTCCAGCACCGCCAGCAACAGCAAGGGCAAGGCCCCCACGATCCAGGCCTGCATGCGCCCCTGCGACGTCAGGGCCCGCAACTTGGCCTGCAGTTGCAGCCTGGCGCGCACCGTCTGGGCGATGCTTTCCAGCGCTTCCGCCAGGTTGCCGCCCGTCTGTGCGGCGATGCGCATCGCGGCCACGACCAGCGCGGTGGAATCGGCCGCCATGCGCACGTTCAGGTTCTCGAGCGCCTGGTCCCACGGCACACCCAGCCGTTGCTCGCGCAGCATCAGGCCGAATTCCTGGGCCAGCGGCGCCGCGCCCTGATCCACCATGTGGCGCAATCCGGTCGTCAGCGCCACGCCGGCTCGTAGCGCCGACGCCAGCATCAGCAGCGCCATCGGCAGCTGCTGCTCGAACCGGCTGGCACGCCGGCGCCGCAGGCCGTCCACCAGCATGCGCGGGGCACGCAGCGCGGCCAGGCCGGCCACGGCGGCAATGATGCCGCTGGCGGTCGCGGCGAACGCCAGCAAGGCCGTCAGGGTGGCGCCGACCACCGCCCCCACCCACAGCTGCGCCGGATCGATGAACAGGAACAACTCGCCCAGCTTGACGCCGGCTTCCTGCGTGTAGATCGCGCGGTAGCGCCGCAACGCCGGCGCGAACCAGCCCTGTGCCCACCAGGCCAGCACCATGACGCACACCATTGCCCCGCCTGCGGCCAGCCAGATCATGCCAGGCCCGTCGGATAGCTCGGCGCCGCATTGCCCGGATTGTCCATCTCGCCCGCCCCGCAGAACCAGGCGGGGTCCAGCCCCGCAGCCGCGTCCCGCCATTCCTGAGCGAAACTGGGCACCGCCCCGCACCCGACAAAGCCACCCGACCGTTCGTGCCGGAATAGCTCCTGCAACTGGATACGGCCGCTTTCCATGCCGGTCACCTCGGCCACCGAGGTCACCACGCGACGCCCGTCCGCCAGGCGCGCCTGCTGCACGATGATGTCGATGCTGGCGGCAATGTGCTCGCGCACCACCGCCAAAGGCAGATCCATCCCCGCCATCAGAATCATCGATTCCAGGCGGGCCAGCGCATCGCGAGTGGAATTGGCATGCAACGTGGTCAATGACCCCTCGTGCCCCGTATTCATGGCGGTCAGCATGTCAAAGGCCTCGGCGCCACGGCATTCACCCACCACGATACGGTCCGGCCGCATGCGCAGGGCATTGCGCACCAGCTCGCGGATGTCGATGCGGCCTCGCCCTTCCTGGTTGGCCGGTCGCGCCTCCAGCGCCACCAGGTGTTCGTGGTTCAGCCGCAGCTCGGCGGCGTCTTCGATGGTGACCACGCGCTCGCCATCCGGGATCTCGTTGGACAGGATGTTCAGAAGCGTGGTCTTGCCCGAGCCCGTCCCGCCGGACACCACCAGGTTCTTGCGCATCCGCACGCACAGCGCCAGAAACCGCGCCATGGCCTCGCTCAACGAGCCTGCCGCCAGCAGGTCGGGCATACCGGGCCGGCGCTGCGGGAATTTGCGGATGGTCAGGCTGGCTCCCTTCAGCGCGACCGGCGGAATGATGGCGTGCACCCGCGAACCATCCGGCAGGCGGGCATCCACCATCGGAGAGCTTTCGTCGATGCGGCGCCCCAGCGGCGTGACGATGCGTTCGATGACCCAGCGCACGGACTGCTCGCTGGTGAAGGCGCCTGCGTGCCGCCAGAGCCGGCCTTCGCGTTCGATGTAGATTTCGTCGTACCGGTTGACCATGATCTCGGTCACGCCCGGCGCGGCCAACAGCGGTTCGAGCGGCCCCAATCCCACCGCTTCATCCAGCACTTCGCGGCACAGCGCCACACGATCTGCCCCTGGGGGTAAATCGCCGTCGTCGGCCACGATCTGCGTCAACAACCTTTCGGCTTCGGCGCGCAGCATCGCGTCACTCATGCCGGCGACGTCGCGCCGACGCAAATCCAGCGCGCCCAGCAACGCCGCATGCAATCGCCGGCGTTGCTGCAGGGACGGCAGCGCCGCCACGACCAAGGGCGCAGGCATGCCCGCATCCGGAACCAGCGCCGGGACAGACTGCGCCAACGTGGCGGCATCGGCCGGCTCGCCCTCCGCCCCGTCCGGCTGCGCCCACGCCACGCGCAGGCGACATGGCCCGATCAGAATCTCGTCTTCAGGTAAGACGGGTGAATGGCGCACCACCCGCTGCCCGTTGACGAGCGTGCCGCCCAGCGTGCCTAAATCCTCGAGCACGATCATCGACGCCTCGTGCAGCAGCCGCGCATGCTGGCGCCCTACCCGCCAGTTGGCGATGCGCAGCCCGCACTGCGTGCCCCGGCCGATGAGAATCGGCGCGGCCACGGTGATCTTGCGCGTCGCCGCGTCTTCGTAGGTCATTTCGATTTCAAGCATGGCGCTATTCCTGGTTGATCGCGGTCATGTCGCGGCTGCCATCGGCCCACTGCGAGCCGGCCCCCGCATAGGGGTCCCATCCCCCCGCCGTCGGAACCGCCGTCCCCAGCCGCGGGGATTCGGGAAACGCGGCATCCACCACTTCACGGCCACGCCGCACCCGGTCGGCCATGGCGGGTTCGTGGCGCGAGACGATCTTGGGCGTGACGAAAATGGCCAGCTCGGTTTCGCGCAGCTGATAGCGGCGCGACGAAAACAGGGCGCCAAGAATCGGGATGTCTTTCAGGCCGGGCAGACCGGTGTGCTCGTCGGAACGCTCGCGCGACAGGAAGCCGCCGATGACCAGCGTGTCGCCCGACCGCACGTTGAACTCGGTGGATGCGCGACGCGTGCGCAATGCCGGCCCGCTGGGCGACGTCAGCGCCATATCGACGGAACTGGCCTCGACCTCGATCAACGAGCGGATGACGCCGTTGCGATCGATGCGCGGCGTGATCCGCAGGGACACGCCATAGGGCTTGAACAACGTCGTGGGATTGCCGCGCGAATCGGTGGACGTATAAGGCACCTCGCCCCCCGCCAGGAACGTCGCGCTGGCGCCGCTACGGGCCAGCAGCTGGGGCTGCGCCAGCATGACGGCCTCGCCGTTCTGGGCCAGGGCGGCAATGCGCGCCGAAAGCAGCGCGTTGACGCCGAAATAGCCCGCCGCCGACGACACCGGCGCCGGGGTCTCGATCACCTGCTCTCCGGGGCGGCTCATCCTGCCACGCGACCCGCCATCCCAAGCCAGGCCGGCATTCACGCCGCCTTGCGTCATGCCGTCCCAGCGCACGCCAAACTCGCGCAGCCGGGAACTGGGAATCTCGACCACCTGCACGTCCAGCAACACCATGCTGTCCCAACCGACCTGCCCGGTGAAATCCAGCACATCCGGATAACGATCGGCCAAGGCGGCAATGCGGGCGCGGTCGTCATCGGACAGATCGTCGCCTTCGATGACGATGCGGCCGCCCACCAAGGTGCTGCGGGTACCCGGAATGCGCGCCAGCAGGGATTCGACCTCGGCCCGCAAGCGCGGCGCCCCCGCCGGCACCACCCGCACGTCGTAGGCCTTGACTCGCCCAGCCGCCCAAAGATGCACCGAGGACACGCCCTCGGCACGTGCAAAGACGACGACCTCGCGGCCTTCGGTCGCGACGGCGCTGAGCACCTGGCCGTTGCCGATGGCGACGCGCGTCACGCCCGGCTGCGACAGCACACGGGTTTCGCCGACCTGCATTTCCAGCGCTTCGTCGGCGGGCCAGGCGGGTGCGCAGACCAGCCCCAGGCACAGCGCGGACACCGCGGCCACGTATCGAATGATCATGGATGCTCCGCTTCGAAACCGGCCACGCCAGCGCCCTGCACGCCGCTCTGCGCGCCCAGCTGGTCGCCGTACAGGATGACCACGCCCGGCTTACGGCGAGGCTCGCGGTTCAGGCCGATCAACGAAGCCAGGTCGCTTTGCGGCGCCGCGCTGACGGCCGCGGCGTCGTCGCGGTTGCGCAGCATCGCCGTCAGCGTTCCGGCCTGCCTGGCCGCGATGTATCGCATGGCTTCATCCGGACTGGCCGCCAGCGTGACGTGGGCGGCTCCATCGCCTCCTGCCGTGTCCACCGCCGTCAACACCCGCATGCCTTGCAATAGCGGCACCGTCACCTCGCGATCGCGATACGAGAAGGACACGTAGATGTCGATGGCGTCTCCGGCTCGCAGCATGTCCGACAGACCGCCCAGGTCGCCCGCGGCAACCATCAGCGCACGCTGTCCGGGTTTGAGCCGCGAGGCCAGCGCCGGTACGGGCAAGGTGAAGGCCAGATAGGCCTTGAGCACCGGTTCGCCCTGGGCCAGGTCAGAAGTCAGTTGGGCGCCCAGCACGCCGTCGATGTCTGATGGCTCGACGCTGGCGGCGGGCGCCCATTGCGCCGGTATGTCTCGTATCGCCAGATGCGATTCGCCCAGCGTCGTGCCGGCAGGCAGATCGTAGGCCGCCACCAACCGGCTGACCTGCGGCGTGCGCGCCTCGGCTTCAAGCGCCAGCACGCGTTGCTGCACGTGCTCGCGCACCGCCCAGGCGGACAACAAGCCCGCCGCCAGCGCCAGCAGATACACGGCGGCTTTGCGCAAGCGCCGCACACCCTGCGTGAAGAAGCCGGTCATGGCGTCCACCGCCTGACCCACAAGCCACTGCCCGCGTCCAACGGCACCAGCAGCCATTGCAGCTGCGTCCCTTGACGGCGCCAAGACTGCCGTGCCCCGCCGGCCGAATCGTTTTCTACCCGACGCCATCCCTCGCGCAGCAACCCCTGTTGCAGCCGCAACGCCAAGCGCCCAGGCGGCAGAGGATGCTGCCAAATATGTTCAGACACCTTCATACCCCCTTCCAATACAGTGAAATCCAATCTGAGACGAGCGTTGGCCGGCAGCCAGGCCGGCGGGGTCGAAGCCGGCAACGGTTGTGCATGCAGCACAGAAATGCTGCCGACACTGCGCCCGGCTTCCGGACTTTCCATCTGCGCCACCCACCAGGCATCGCCGACCAGGCCAGACAAGATGGCCTGCCCCGGCAGTACCTGAAGATCGCCCAACGCCGGCTGCTGGCGTGACAGCTCGCGGATCAGTTCAGGCGCATTGACAGGCGCATCGAACACGATCACCTGCACGGGCGTGCCGCTCAGCCACATGCGGTCGGCCAATGGCTCGACTCGGGAACCGGGCGGAAAGCGCAGCGCCGACAGCGACGTCACGCCGGAAGCCACATGCGGCCTCATTGGCTGCGGTACCGCGCCCGCTGTTACGCCAGGCCCGGCAGGCCAGGCCAGCCAGGCAGCGGCAACCCACACACGCCATGGACGCCGGGTGCAGCCCCCGGCCATTGGGCCGGCACGCCGACCGCATCGCGTCAGGGAAGGCGCGTTCATGGCGTCATCCTGCCGCGCTTGCCCAGGCGATCGGCGGGAACCAGATCCGCCCAGGGCGACAGCCAATCCGTGGTGATCGCAGGCCGGCCCCAGGGCGAATCCACGCGCCCCACCCTGCCCCCGATGCTGCGCGCCAAGGGCAACGAACGATCGGCCGCTTGCCTCCAGGCCGTCGGGGCGGCCCCGATGCGACGCTGCGCGTCGTCATCGCCATGCGCGTATCCCGCCCCCGCGGCAACACTGGTGCGGCGCGCGATGCGCACCGCATCCCAAAGCGCCGAGCCGGACAACGCCGTTCCGGCCGTGACAGCCAACAGTTGCAGGTCCGCCCCGAACCATTCCACTTGCAGACCGGCATTGCCGGACGCAGCGGCGCCCGGCATCGATTGCGAGCGGCCCGCCTGTGCTCCTGCCCCAATCGGGCGTGCCAGGGGCGCCCCGGCCGCGGACGCCATCACCGCCCGGCGGCTGGCCTGCGCCATTTCCTGTGCGGCGAACTGCAACTTGCCCACCCACGCCACGGCCAGGAAGGCCATCGTCAGCAGCGGCAACATGAGCAGCGCCTCAACCAGAGCCTGGCCGCGCTGACGAAGATAGGCGGGCATCATGGCGCCCCCTTGGCCGCCAGGGCCTCGGCCGGGGTGACGGCCGACAGCCGTGCCAGCCAGTACGGACGGAACAGCGTGGCCCATTCGCCACGCCCGTCGCCCCGGGCCTGCGGACGCGCGAAATAGGTTTCGGCGGCACTGGTGACCGTCAGCCTTCCGCTCCCGCCCAAAGCGGCATGACGAAACCGGCCGACAGGCGCAGCGACCGTACTGGCGGCGTCAGTGGTGGGCAACGCACGCCCTGCCAGGCTGACCGCCACGGCAAAGCGCAAGGGCGCCTCGCGGCGACTCAATGCGACCTCGCGATACCCCGGCAGCCCCAGGCCAGGCCAGCGCTGCACCTGCGCCATGGCATAGGAATTGGCCATGGGATTGGTTGCGCCATCGAAGATGTTCCAGTTCGTGGACAGTTCCACCCAGCGCCAGAAATCCTGTGCGGAAAAATCCTCGGGTGGCGATTCCACGTAATCAAGATCAGGCGGCGGCCTGGATTTTTGGCCTTGGGCCGTGCCCCAGCCCATGGCGTATTCCCGGTAATAACACCCGACCCACCGGTTGGACCGCAAGGCATGAAACGACTGCGTGTCCAGCGCCCCCCATCGGCCGTCCGGCCCCAGCCAGGTCGATCCGCGCCGCCGCAGTTCATGCCGCAAGATCGGGCAATACATGCTGACCGGCCAGGGATTGCGGCGCGTCTGGTTGCGGCGATCCAGGAAGCCGAAGCGCCCTGCCGCCTGCTCCACCGCAGGACGCAGGCCGCCTTGCCGCGTGGCGGAGTGGCGCGCAACGAAACCCGGCCAACCGTCGCTCAGCAGCCGGATGACGGGCTCAGCCCGCGCCGACGAAGACAGACCAAAGCTGCCGGCCGCATCGGCGTAGTTGTCGTGCAGGACAGCGCGCATGAGCCGGTCACGCGATGCCGGCAAATGCTTCACCGCCGCGGCCGCGCCGGCGTCCAGCACCCGGTGCACAATGCGGTCGTGCTCAGCATAGGCGCGCGCCAGATCGGCCTCTGCGCCAGGTTGACCCCGAGCCATCGCGTAGGCCAGCCCGGCATCGGGGCCGAACAGCATGGATATCAGCGCCATGGGCGGGTTGTTGCGGTTGCGCTGGCCCGCCAGCGTGCGCAGGTACTGCGCCCCAGCCCCCAGGGTGACCAGATGCGCCATCGCCACCTGGTGGGCGATCTGGGTACGGTTGACGTAGGCCAAAAAATTCAACTGGCGTGCCTGTTCCAGCGCACCGCTATAGGCTGCCGCATCCGCGGCGTGGGTCAGGCTCGAGCGCGATTCCACCGTGCGCCCCAGGTTGTAGAGCATGACCAGCGACACCGATACCGTGGCCGCCAGCAGCATGCCCAGCACCAATACCTGGCCTTGCTGTGAGGCGAATGGCGCAACGCGCTCGAGCCGGGCGTTCACTTGTCGGCCGCGGCGTTGCCGGTGAAGTACTTGAGCGACCGCGCCTTGGTCTGCGCAGCGGCCTTTTGCGCGGCCTTCTGCGCATCGCCCGACTGCTTGGTGCCGTCTTCGCCGGCCAGCTCGCGCGCCATTGCCGCGGTCTGCGACCGCACGACCTGTCCGAAGTACTGGTACACGGCGATAGCCGCCACCGCCACCAGGGCCACGACCACGATGTATTCGGTCATGCCCTGCCCTGTCTGTCGCCTGCGAAATGCCAACATTTTCAACCTCTGCTCGCTGTGAATGAGGGTCTCAGTGTCGGCTTGGCCGCAGGGGCCAACAATTCGCGGATGCCGAGGCGGACAAATGCGGCGCGAAGCTCTTGACGAACTCGCCGCGCAAGCCGCCCGCCTTGGGCCGCACCGGAAAAAATGTTGTAACCCCCTAATTTCACTGGGGTTTTCCCTATTGTCCGAGCATAGGGGCAGCAGTAGATTGGACTTGCCGGGCTGTCTGACACCCATCGCGTGCGAAGCCGGGCAGGAGCGCCTCAGACTCATCTCGAGCTGAGGCGCTCTTCCATTTCGAAGGCCCGCAAACGGGCTCCAGCGCCTGCCGCGGCATTACAAAATCTATACACAGTCGCCCAATTCCCTGACAGGGCCGTGGCTAGCATGGCGGTTTTCCCCTGGACAGACCGACTCATGCCCGCCTACGCCCCAATGCCCAGGGCCAAACGCCCCGAGCCGGGCGAATCCCGCAACCCCGCCATCGATGCCTTGCGCGGCCTCGCCATCCTGTGCGTCGTGCTGCTGCACGTGCAGATCCACATTCCGCAAGAGCAAAGCCTGCTGGGCAAAGTGTTGCCCGCGCCGCTGTTCAACATCGTCTTTCGCAGCGGTTACTACGGCGTCATCATTTTCTTCGTCATCTCGGGCTTTTTGATCACACGCACTTGCCTGGCACGCTGGGGCAGCCTGGCCGCCGTGCCGTGGGCGCCTTTTCTGTGGCGCCGGTTCGCCCGCATCTATCCCTGCCTGCTGTTGCTGCTGCTGGTGCTGGCGGGCCTGCATTGGGCGCAGATGCCCGGCTTCGTGATCGAAGACACTTCCGTGGCACGCGCCACCGCGGCCGCAGTGACGCTGCACCTGAATTGGCTAGAGGCCCAGGTCGGCTATCTGCCCGCAGCCTGGAACGTGCTGTGGTCGCTCTCCATCGAGGAAGCCTTCTACCTGGCCTTTCCGCTGCTTTGCCTCGTGTCCCTGGCGGTGGGGCCGCGTGCGCTGCGGCTGACGCTGCTCCTGTTCGTGGCGCTCGGTCCGTTTGCCCGCGTCGCCTTCACCCAGAACGAGATCTGGGCCGATCACTCGTATCTCTCGGGCATGGACGGCATCGCCATCGGTTGCCTGGCCGCGCTGGCCGCGGCACGCCTGAACCGCGCTCGCCACTCTTACCGCCGCGGTCTGCTGCTCACGGGCGCGGCCTTGTTCGCGCTGGTGTTCTTGCTCAGGAAGGCGACGTCCTGGCTGGGCCTGACCGCCTTGGGATTGAACGTCACGCTGCTGGAAATCGGCGTGGCCTGCCTGCTGATCGGCTGGAGCCTGCGTACCGCCCACCCGCCGCGGCACAACCCCGCGATGGCCGCGCTGCGCTGGATCGGCCACAACAGCTACGAGATATACCTGACGCACATGTTTCCGGTGCTGCTCCTGGCGGCCGCTTCATGCCGCAATTCCGGTGGCGCCGTGTCGACCTGGTGGCGCGCGGGCGCGCTGACGGCAGCCAGTGTGCTGGCGATCCTGCTGGCCGCCATGCTGGGCGGCCTGGTGGCCCGCTATTACTCGGCCCCCATGCGTCGCTGGCTGATGCGGCCCGGATGGGTTGCCCTGCGGTGAATTCCCCGCGGCGCCATCGCGGGCAGCCGTCAGCCGGCTGCGGCGCGACCGCCCGTGGAGCCGTTCAGGCTGTCGGCATCCAGGCGCCTGAACACCAGGGCCGACAACAACGTGATCGCGCCCACGCACAGGAAAGTCAGCGTGAACGCCCAGCCCAACGCGGCATTGCCCGGCCCGGAAAACAGGCCCACCAGGCCGCCGCCGATCGTCACGCCCAGGCCAATGGCCAGCATCTGCACCATCGAAAACAGGCTGTTGCCGCTGCCCGCGTCGCGCGTGCTCAGCCCCTTGAGGGTGACGCTGTTCATGGCCGCGAACTGCATCGAGTTGGCCGCGCCGAACAAGGCCAATTGCGCCACTTGCAGCGCCATGGGCCAGCCCTGCGAGATAGCCGCGAACGACATGATGGACGCCCCCACGAGCAGCGTGTTGGCGAGCAGGAACGTGTCGTAGCCGAACCGCCGCACCAGCGGCGCGATCCAGGGCTTGGACACCGTGCCGGCAATCGCGGCCGGCAGCATCATCAGGCCGGACTGCAGCGGCGTATAGCCCAACTGCAACTGCAGCAGCAGCGGCAACAGGAAGGGCACGGCGCTGCTGCCGATGCGGCACACCAGGTTGCCGATCAGGCCCACGCTGAAATTGGGTTCACGAAACAGGCGCAGTTGAAACAGCGGGTTGTCGCGCCGCCGAGCGTGCGCCACATACAGCGCCACCGTCAGTGCGCTCAGCGCGAACAGCCCGGCCGACCAGGCCGCCCGCCCCTCACCGGCAGGCAGGTCCAGCGCCAACGAAAACGCCACCATGCACAACGACAGCAAACCGCAGCCCAGCACATCGAACGGCGCGACATCGGCCAACGCGTCCTCCGGCAGATAGCGACGCACGGCGAACAGGCCCGCCAGGCCGATCGGCACATTGATCATGAAAATCCAGTGCCAGCTGGCCACCTGCACCAGCAGCCCACCCAGCGTCGGCCCGAAGATCGGCCCGACCTGCCCCGCGATGGACACGAACGCCAGGGCCGAGATGTACTGATCGCCCGGCACCCGCCGCAGCACCGCCAGGCGTCCGATGGGCAACAACATCGATCCCCCGACGCCCTGCACCACGCGGGCGATCGTCAGTTGCGTCAGGCTCTGCGCCAGGCCGCAAAACACGGACCCCACCGCAAACACCAGGATCGCCGCCAGATAGACGCGGCGCGTGCCGTAGCGATCCGCCAGCCAACCCGATGCCGGCGTCAGCATGGCCATCGTCAGCGTGTACGCCACGACCACAGGCTTGAGCGCCAACACGTCTTCGCCCAGGCTGCGCGCCATGGCGGGCAAGGCAGTATTGACGATGGTGGTGTCCAGCGTCTGCATGAAAAAGCAGGCGGCGACCACCCAGAGCAGGGCGCGTTGCGAAGAGGGTGCAGGCATGCCTGAATCGTACTCCCGGCCAGCCAACGCGTTGCTGACAGCGCCGGGACGCGCACGCCTGTTCGGGCATGGCCTGTGATCGGTTATCCTCCGGGTCATCGAAAAATTGGAAGATTTGCCGTGAGCCACGCTCATCCCCTCCCGGCCGAAAAAACGGCCCTGGTGCTGTCGAACCGGCTGGGCGATTCGCTGTACCAGATGACTATCGCCAACAACCTGCGCAAGGCAGGTCGGGCCATCTCCGTCTATGGTGTGCACGGCTATGCCCTGAGGGAATGGTTTCCCGATTTCGACATCCAGCCCCTGCCGTCGGACATCAACGACCTGGCGGGCTACGACACCATCGTGCAAATGGACCCGGACAGCCCGTTCGATGGTCTCGGCCGCGTCTGCAAGCGCTTTCTCAGTACCAAGGCGTGGGGCCAGGCCCAACCGACGCCGCGCAGACACAGCTCGCCCAACGGTATCCTGGATGAGTTCCGCAGATTCTCTTTCGACGCCTTCGGCCTGACCCGCTGGAGCGACGACAACGGGCTGAAGGCCCCTGCCCGGCTCAAGGGCCGCAACCACCCCAAGCGGGTGATCCTGCATCCGACCTCCAGCGAGGCGGAACGCTGCTGGACGCCCGGCAAGTACGTCATCGTCGCCAAGCGCCTGCGCGCCATGGGTTACGAACCGGTGTTCGTGCTGGCCCCGTCCGAACGCGAATATTGGTTGCCGCTGCTCGAGCCCGCGCATGCCGGGCACGTCCAGGCGCCCTCCATCGAAGGCGTCGCCGCGGAAATCTATGAATCCGGCTGGTTCATCGGCACCGACTCCGGCATCGGCCACCTGGCCTCATGCTGCGGCCTGCCTACCGTCACCATCGTTGATCGTCCCCGCAACATGCCACGCTGGCGCCCGGCCTGGGCCGCCAACATCATCGTCAAACCCTGGTGGCTGCCCCTGCGCACCATGCGCCGCAAATACTGGCGCGAAGCCACCACCGTCTCGGCCGTGATGCGCTGCTTTGGCCGCATGGTGCACCGCCAGCATCCCTGAGCCACAACGCAACAAGGCCGGCTGCCGAATCATCGGCAAGCCGGCCTTGTCGTCTTTGCACAAGCCGCTATGAAATCGATTCGGTGTCAGACGACCGCTTCGACGTTTCGCGCCAGCTTGGCGTGCTCCATCGCAACCTGATACGCGCCCAGCGTTTCCGCCATTTTCTGAGGCAGCATGAAATGCCGGTCGGCATAGCGGCGAGCCTGCTCGGCAATCTGGGCTGCCGGCCCCGGATTCGCCCAGATCCAGGCCAGATGATCCGCAAAGCCCACCACGTCGCCCGCCGGCGCCAGCCAGCCGGTCTCGCCGGGATACACGATCTCGGGCAAGCCGCCCACCGCGCTGGCCACGACAGGGCATCGCGACGCATACGCTTCCGGCACGACCCGCGACCAAGCCTCGTTCACGGACGGCACCAGTATTGCGTCAGCCGTATGCAAGACATTGGCCACGTCTTCGCGATGCCCGGCGAAGGTCACATAGTCACCCATCCCCAGTTCAACGACCAGGTCTCGCAGTTGTTGCCCATATGACGCCGTCGCTCCCGTAGGCATGCCCACCACCAACGCGTGAGCCGGAATGCCGCGCTGTCGTAACACGTTCACGACCCGCAGCAGATCCTCCTGGCGTTTATCGGGACGCAGCATGCCGATGGTCGTCACGACGAACGCGGCGGGATCCAGGGCCAGCTCCTTGCGCATTGCCTGGCGTACGGCCCGTTTGTCGGTGTCGGAGAAAAAACCGTGCTCGGCCCACTCTCCCACGACGCTGATGCGCTCACGTCCCGCAAAGCCCGCCGTGACGATATCCTGCGCTCCGCCTTCGCTGGTGGTGATCACACGGTGGCACCCCAGGCGCCACTCCAGCCTGCGGCGCCACGACGTGCGCAACGGACGGGAGAAATGCCAGGTCCTGACCAACGAGCACAGATCCCGGCACAGCGCGCTGGCCTTGGCATCGGGCGTGCCATGGGCATCGATGACCTGGATGCGCAGGTCCTTCACGATCTGGCGCAGCTGCATGGCGCCTGACCACGAATACGGTGAACGGAAATCCATGCCGATCGTCGCCAGCCCCCAACTACGAGCCAGCCTCAGCGTCTCGCTGGCCGGCGGCGCGGCGATCGCCACGGCATGGCCATGCTCGCGAAGCCAGCGCGCCTGATCCAGGACGCGAAACTCCATTCCGCCCAGATTGGGGCCCGAAAGGGTGTGCAGGATTTGCATGGGGGACCTACGGGTACAAAGACAAGCGGCCGGCATAAGCCGGCCGAGACAACGACAGCAGCGCCCGCCCCGTCCCCCGTCGCATGGCAATTGATAGCAATGCGCTGCGGCAAAGGCCGCAGACGAACCGAGGAAATCGCAACAACATGGGTGGGCGCGCTTGGTAAACTGCGTTCGTGCTGTCTGTCTCGAAAGGCCGCAACCCTTTCGAAATCGACTGAAACGCCATTTTTGTTAAATTCAGCAATCAGCCAGAAATATAGGCGCGCGCCCGGGCCCAAGTTGGAGTATTTGTTTAAGCTTTGTTAAGTTCTTTGCTGTTTTTGTAACTTTTTAATTCTTGAACAGACAAAATAACGCTTTGATAGACACAGGCAGGGTGCGTGCGCTCAGTCGCAGACCAAGCGCCTGAAATGCACCATCAGGCCGAAATCAAACCCCTCAGAAAACGCACGCCTTCTGCGAACATTCGTACAGAAAGCCCGCCACCCGAGCCGCCGGATACAGCACCACCACGGCCGTGGCCAGCACCCACCAGCGTCGCTGCCTGCGAATGACAAGTCCCGCGCAGACAAGCCAGACCAGGACAGCGGCCCAATACGCCGGGAAGTACGGCCCCAGCCCCACCATCAGCCAGTCAATTCGAGTCAGCGCCACCAATACCGCCAACGCGATCAGCACGATGAAGAACGTCAGCCGGTTGCCGGATCGATACACCGAATGAGACATGCATTACCTTGCGTAGATAGCGGGCGGGAAGAAGTCGTTGATCGTAGCCGATGCCCAAAATAAAACTGCCGCCATGACTGGCGGCTGTCGGTACCTGATTTCGCAGGATTTCTTTGGCAGCCCCCGAGTTTGCGGATTGTCTGC
Organism: Achromobacter sp. FW305-C-28; assembly: GCF_058783235.1. Classification (NCBI taxonomy): domain Bacteria; kingdom Pseudomonadati; phylum Pseudomonadota; class Betaproteobacteria; order Burkholderiales; family Alcaligenaceae; genus Achromobacter; species Achromobacter sp. FW305-C-28. The sequence goes on from NZ_JBYSYL010000007.1 coordinate 232,038, forward strand.
CCCAGGCGGACAAGGCCGCTCCGGTCTGCTCTTGCCCCACTGGTGATGGGTCCCTGCGCTGGCCGTGCGCTGTCCATCCGCCAACGGAGCACGGCACCCACCCCACCAAAGGTGGAGGGCGAGAATGAATAGCCGTCAGCGTTTACACACCCACATGGCAATGCACAGCATGCCGATGAGGGTACCGCCTATAAATAGCGCAGCTCGTTCCGCTCGATCAGAACCAACAACATACAAAGTACATACCGTGGAAGCGGTGAGCACTATCAGGACGCCCAGCGCGAAGGGGCGCCAGTGCCTTCGCGCGACTCGAAGTACTTTGCTCAAGGCAACTCTGAGTTTGCTCATGGGCTTCCGCGTGGAATTAAGGCCGGGCTTTGATTCTGCCAAATATCCCACCAACGGAACAGAGAATTCTAGAAACTCAACCAATAGGCATTCTCATGGCTGACTTGCATCTAGCCTTTAAGGGCGAATACTTCGACCCCATCAAGGCAGGCACCGAACCGTTGTGATGCTCTACAACGATCAAGCCGGTCAATGGACGAATGACCCGGACCTGGGGCTAAAGATTTCCAGGAAGATGAGCTTCGCCATGGGGACTGCCACCAAGCCACAGGAAGTGGACCTTTCCTACGGGCGAATCATTCACTCCCAGCAAGCAGACTGCCAGGAATAGGGTGTCTTCAATACAGGGTCGGCACTGTCCTGGACCACAAGTCTGCAGCCAGCACCAAGCGTTATAGCCACTTGGCTACCGAGTCGATCAAACAAGCGCTTGGCGAAATTGGCAAGAAATTCCCCACGCAAAAGAAAACGGGCCTCGGATTGCTCCGAGACCCGCGACTTTCTTTGGTAGGCCCCCCGAGAGTCGAACTCGGCACCAACGGATTATGAGTCCGCTGCTCTAACCAGGCATGAGCTAGAGGCCCAGGAAACTTACTGCCCTTCCAGGAAGCTCTTCAGCTTGTCGGCCCGGCTCGGGTGACGCAGCTTGCGCAGCGCTTTAGCCTCTATTTGGCGGATGCGCTCACGCGTGACGTCGAACTGCTTGCCCACTTCTTCCAGAGTCTGGTCGGTGCTCATTTCGATACCGAAACGCATGCGCAGAACCTTGGCTTCCCGCGGGGTCAGAGAGTCTAGCACTTCCTTGACCACGTCGCGCATGGAACCATGCAGCGCGGCATCGGAAGGCGCCAGCGTCGAAGTGTCTTCGATGAAGTCGCCCAGATGCGAATCGTCGTCGTCGCCGATCGGCGTTTCCATCGAGATCGGTTCCTTGGCGATCTTCAGGATCTTGCGGATCTTGTCCTCGGGCATGTCCATCTTCTGCGCCAGGGTCGCGGGATCCGGCTCGGCGCCGGTTTCCTGCAGAATCTGACGGCTGATCCGGTTCATCTTGTTGATCGTTTCGATCATGTGGACCGGAATACGGATGGTGCGTGCCTGGTCGGCGATGGAACGGGTGATCGCCTGGCGAATCCACCACGTCGCATACGTCGAGAACTTGTAGCCACGGCGGTACTCGAACTTGTCCACCGCCTTCATCAGGCCGATGTTGCCTTCCTGGATCAGGTCCAGAAACTGCAGGCCGCGGTTCGTGTACTTCTTGGCGATCGAGATCACCAGACGCAGGTTGGCCTCGGTCATTTCGCGCTTGGCCTTGCGAGCCTTAGCTTCGCCGGTGGCCATGCGCTTGTTGACGTCCTTCAGGTCCTTGAGCGGCAGCACGACGCGCGTTTGCAGGTCGATCAGCTTTTGCTGCAGTTCCTGGACGGCGGGGATCTGGCGCTCGAGCGTTTCGGCGTACGGGTGGCCGGCGGCCACTTCGTCCACGACCCACTGCAGATTGGTTTCGTTGCCCGGGAACACCTTGATGAAGTGCGTGCGCGGCATGCCGGCACGGTCCACACACGTGTGCAGGACGGCGCGTTCAAGCTGGCGCACTTCTTCGACCTGGTTACGCAGCGTGTCGGCCAGCTTTTCCACCATCTTGGCGGTAAAGCGGATGCCCATCAGTTCGTTCTGGATCGATTCCTGGGCGCGCACGTAGACGTCCGACTTGTAGCCGTCCTTCTCGTACGACAGGCGCATCTTGTCGAACTGCTTGCTGACCTCGTCGAACTTGGCCAAGGCCTTCACGCGCAGGTCTTCCAGCTGCTTGCTGGACATGCCACCGGCGGGGCCGTCGTCGCTTTCGTCTTCGTCGGCGGTGACACCGGCGCCGGCGTATTCTTCGCCGTCTTCCGGATCCACCAGGCCGTCGACCACTTCGTCGATTTGCGCTTGACCATCACGAACGCGCAGGATGTGCGCCAGGATTTCGTTGATGGTGGTCGGGCAGGCCGAGATGGCCATGACCATGTGCTTCAGGCCGTCTTCGATGCGCTTGGCGATTTCGATTTCGCCTTCGCGGGTCAGCAGTTCCACCGAACCCATTTCACGCATGTACATGCGGACGGGGTCCGTGGTGCGGCCGAAATCGGAGTCCACGGTGGTCAGGGCGGCTTCGGCTTCGTCTTCGACGTCATCGTCGTTGGACGCGACCGGTGCGTTTTCGCTCATCAGCAGCGTTTCGGCATCGGGCGCCTGGTCATAGACCGCGATGCCCATGTCGCTGAAGGTGCTGATGATGCCGTCGATGGCTTCCGCGTCGACGAGGTCGTCGGGCAGATGGTCGTTGATTTCGCCGTAGGTCAGGTAGCCGCGATCCTTGCCCAGCTTGATCAGCTGCTTCAGGCGGTTGCGGCGGGCTTCGTATTCTTCGGGCGTGACGGGGCCGCGGGCGATCAGATCCTTGGGATCTGCCTTGCCGCGCTTGCCACCGCGCTTGGGCGGCTTCAGGTCAGGCAACACTTCGCCTTCGCCGTCCATCGCGTCATCGAAACCGTCGGAATCGTTGTTCGCGTTCTTGGCGGGGCGGCCCGGACGGCGGCCGCTAGGGACCGGACGCGCGCTGCCGACCAGGTCGGCGAGCTTGTCTTCGGCCTTCTTGGCGCGAGCCTTGGTCACCTTCTCGGGCTTGTCTGCCGCTGCCGTCTTCGCCGCCGCCTTCTTGGCGGCCGTCTTGGCTGCAGGCTTGGCGACCTTCACCGCCGTCTTGGCGGGCGCTTTTTCCGCCGCCATGCTGACGACACGCTTGGCCGTCGTGGCCTGCGTGTCGGTCGCATCAATTGCAGAGGAGGATTTGCCGGTGGATTTGGTCATAGTCGCTTCCGTGGTCGTCGCAACCCGTTTGGGCATGTTGCACCGTACAACGCCGCCTCCGGGCAAAGGCCCTTTGCGGCGTCAATACGGGTAAAACTGGTGAATCGGCTGAGGCCCTGCGGCTGCGTTGTTCGCAGCGCCAGCTCTTGCGAGCCCGCTTGGCGCCGTTCCGGTGCAATACCGGCTGGGCGCCTGACGTGCATGGCCTCATCCGGCGGCGGAACCCGGGCGTTGGGGGGGCTGTCTGCCTATAAATAGGCTGTGCTTGCTAACGGGTCATTGCCCTTGGCAGCTAGATAGACACAGCACCCAAACCACAAACGCTACACGGAGATACCCGTCGCCGAACTGCGTAATTCACCGCTCAGCTATAGTAATTAACTATGTAACAAATTTGACGCGCACGTCCGCTTTTTTTCCGCTGCGTCGCCCTGGGACTTTCCCGATCATCCGGTACTGGTCCGGGTCTCTCGCCCGAACTACTGGCGATGCCACTGGCGACACTACTGCCATTACCATTACTGCTGGCAAATACCTACTGGCGGATACTTCAGCCTGCCTGCCCGTCAAACTGATTAACTATTAGATTCCGGCAGAGGAAATAGATTCCGCTCGCCGTATTTTTTCCTGTTCTCTTTTCCCTGCCCTCGAGCTACTGCTCTAGGCCACCCACAGATTCAGCTGATATTCAGTACTGCAAAATCTGCTACCAACGCCTGTTCGCTGCGGAAAACCCTTGATTTTACCGCATTTACCGCACACCGGCACCTTTCAGTACCGCCATACGGCCAGACAGCTCCAGATAGCGCTTGCGCTGCTCGTCGGTCGTCAAACCCGTGGCCGCCAATTTCGCCATTTCGGCCTTGGCCCAATCGAATTCGATCCTGCGCAGGGCGTCATCCCACTCGGTCTGCGGATCAGGCAGATCCTCTTGCGACAGGATGTCGGCGCGCAGCCCCTTCAGCACGGTCGCCAGGTCCGAATCCGGGTCTGCCGCCTCCAACAGGGCGCCCACATGGCGGGCGCCGCTGGATTGCGCCAGCATGATCAAGTCCCTTACCAATCCTAGATGGGGGCCATGGTCGATGACTTCAAGCTGCTGGTCTCCCATGGAGTCCACCAGCTCAGGGTGAGCAAGCAGCAGTCCCAGCAAGCGCTTGGCCAGCGACGGCATGGTGCGACGGCCCTCGAAGCCACCGACATCGTCGCGACGCTTCCAATTGCCTTTGCCGCCTTTCCAGTCGCCCTTGCCCTTCCAGTCGCCCTTACCTTTCCAGTCACCCTTGCTTTTCCAGTCTTGCTTGCCGGAACCGCCGCCCCAATTGCCCCCGCCGCCCGGCTCACCGCCCGGCGATGAAAACTGGCCGACATCGACGTATTCGCCGTCGTCGGCGGGGATGTCGTGAAAATCGTGCCCGCCAAAATCGTAGCCTGCATCCGGATGGCCACCATCGTGCTGGGGCGCGGCCGGGTGGGCCTCGCCCGCCGCGGGTTTGGCCGGCGCACCGAAAGGCTTGGCCGGCTGCTGCGCCAGCACCTGCGCCATTTCTTCCGGCGTCAGTTGCACCAGCTTGGCCATCTCGCGTTCGATCTGCACGCGCAACGCACACTCGGGGATAGCCGCCAACAAGGGCTTGGCTTCATGCAGGCAACTCGCGCGACCCTCGGCCTCGTCCATGTTGTGCCGCGATGCCAATTCGTCGAGCAGGAAGCGCGACAGCGCCACCGCCTCGCCCAGGCACGCACGGAAGGCCTCGGGCCCCAGCTCGCGGACGTACGAATCCGGGTCGTGCTCGGTCGGCAGGAACAGGAATCGGATGGCGATATCGTCGCGCAACACCGGCAGGCAAGCCTGCAGGGCGCGCCACGCGGCACGCCGGCCCGCGCCGTCGCCATCAAAGCTGAAGATGACCTTGTCGCTGGAACGCAGCAGCTTCTTGACGTGATCCGGCGTGGTGGCCGTGCCCAGCGTGGCCACCGCGTTGGCAATGCCCTGCTGCGCCAGGCCCACCACGTCCATGTAGCCTTCGACCACGATGATCTGCCCTTCCTGGCGAATCGCCTGGCGGGCTTCCCACAGGCCGTATAGCTCCTGGCCCTTGGAGAACAGCGGGGTTTCGGGCGAATTCAGATACTTGGGCTCGCCTTTGCCGATGATGCGGCCGCCGAAACCGATCAGGCTGCCGCGCGCATTGCGGATCGGGAACATGACCCGTTCGCGGAAGCGATCGTAGCGGCGGCCGTCTTCGGATTCGATGACGAGTCCTGACTCCACCAGGGTGGGGTCGTCGTAATTGGGAAAGACTTGCGACAGCCCGTGCCGATCGGTGCCCGACCAGCCCAAGCCGAAATGCGCGGCAATCTCGCCGGTCAGGCCACGCTGTTTCAGATAGCGGATCGCCGCCGGCGATGCGCGCAACTGTTTCAGATAGTGGGCCTGTGCGGCGTCCAGCACCTGCGTATGGCGGGATTCCTCGGCCTTGCGGCGCGCGGTTTCCTGCTGTTGGCGGGGGCTGCGATTTTCTTCGGGGACCGTCATTCCCGCCGAAGCCGAGAGCGTACGCACGGCTTCGGGGAAACTGGCGCCCGTGTGTTCCATCAGGAAGGTGATGGCGCTGCCATGCGCTCCGCAACCGAAGCAGTGATAAAACTGCTTGGTGGGGCTGACAGTGAACGATGGGCTTTTTTCGTTATGAAAGGGGCATAGGCCAAGCAAGTTGGCCCCACCCTTTCGCAACTGCACATACCGCCCGACTACGTCGACGACGTCGACCCGGGCGAGTAGTTCCTGGATGAATGATTCTGGAATCAATAGATTCTGGAATCAAAGATCAATACAGGCGCGGGGGCAGTTGTTGGCTACGGATGCGCTTGTAGTGGCGCTTCACAGCGGCGGCATGCTTGCGCTTGCGCTCGGCCGTGGGCTTCTCGTAGAACTCGCGCGAACGCAGCTCGGTGAGCAAACCGGTCTTTTCGATGGTGCGCTTGAAGCGGCGCAGAGCGGCTTCAAACGGTTCGTTTTCCTTCAGTCGAACGATAGGCATAAAGTGATTGGCCTGCTTGTAGGGTAACAAAAGTTGATGACAAACCTGGCTTGCTTGCCAGCAGCGCTGCATGGTTTCGTGTGGATTCCGGCAGGGACAAACCCTGCCCCCAGACGCCTTGCAGCGCTAACTTTGGCTGGCTGTTTCCGTTACCCAAAGACTACCCAAAGAGTAACAAGCCAAGTTCGGTTTAGCGATAACCAGCGATTCTAGCATGGTCACGGCCGTTTTGACTACCAGGGGAACGGTCTGGCGCCATACATTGCCAGGCATTCCGTCCCCTGAAACACTTCAACCCTTCGACCCTTTGCGGATCCAGGCCTCAAGCTGATGCGGGCGCAGGCTGTCGTAGTCTTCGAACGGCTGGTGAATCCAGGGATTGGTGGGCAGCTTGTCGACGTAATAGTCGGGCTGCGCCTGGGAATGCCCCTTCCACCACAGCACGGCGCTGCGCAATTCGGTGATGTCGGCGAACTGACTCTTCAGGTGGTCGTACACCTTCATGAACGTCTTGCCGGTATCGACCATGTCGTCCACCAGCAACACCCGCCCGGACAAGGTGCCACGCGTGATGGTGATGAACTGCGCGATATCCATGTCGCCCTGCTTGGTGCCGGCCGCTTCGCGGTAGCTGCTGGTCGCCAGAATGCCCAACGGCACATCAAAAATACGGGACATAACGTCGCCGACACGCATACCGCCGCGCGCCAGGCACAAAATCTTGTCGAACTCCCAACCGGACTGATGCACCTGCAAGGCAAGGCGCTCGATCAAGCGGTTGTAGTCGTCCCACGTCACCCACAGATGGCTATCGTCATTGGTCGGCGCGCTCATAGGCAAGGATCTCCTGCGTGAAAATACGAAAAGGCCGCCGCCGGTATGAGACCGGCGGCGGCCTTGGGAATAATAACCCGATGTCAGCCCTTCAGGGGGTGACGCAGCACAATGGTTTCGTTGCGGTCGGGGCCGGTGGACACCAGGTCGATCGGCACGCCGCAGACTTCGGCCACGCGCTCGAGATAGCGACGAGCGGCTTCAGGCAGCTTGTCGTATTCGGTGATGCCGACGGTCGATTCGCTCCAGCCAGGCAGCTCTTCCAGCACCGGTTGCGCCTGAGCCACGGCGTGGGCGCCGTAGGGCAGCACGTCGCGGAACTCGCCATTGACGCGGTAGCCGACGCCCAGCTGGATGGTTTCCAGACCGTCCAGCACGTCCAGCTTGGTGATGCACAGGCCGGTGATGCCGTTCAGGCGCACCGAACGCTTCAGGGCGGCGCCATCAAACCAACCGCAACGACGCGGACGGCCGGTGACCGAACCGAATTCCTTGCCGATGGTGGCCAGGCGGGTACCGATTTCGTCGACCAGTTCCGTGGGGAATGGGCCCGAACCGACGCGTGTCGTGTAGGCCTTGGTGATGCCCAGGACGTAGTCCAGCGACTGGGGACCCACACCCGCGCCCGCCGAAGCGGCGCCAGCAACGCAGTTGCTGCTGGTGACGAAGGGGTAGGTGCCGTGGTCGACGTCGAGCAATGCGCCTTGCGCGCCTTCGAACAGCAGGCGCTTGCCTTCCTGTTGCATGGCGAACAGCGTGCTGGAAACGTCCGCGACCATCGGGGCGATCGCCGGGGCCAGGGCCATGGCTTGATCGCGCACTTCGTTGGCCGAGACGGCTTCGGCGCCCAGGTACTGGGTCAGCACGAAGTTGTGGTAATCCAGCACTTCGGCGAGCTTTTCGTCGAACAAAGCGGGGTTGAACAGGTCCTGCACGCGCAGCGCGCGACGAGCAACCTTGTCTTCATAGGCCGGGCCGATACCGCGACCGGTCGTGCCGATCTTGCCTTCGCCCTTGCGCGCTTCGCGCGCCTTGTCGACGGCCACGTGGTACGGCAGGATCAGCGGGCAGATCTCGGAAATGCGCAGGCGCGAGCGCACATCCAGGCCGGCGGCCTCGAGCTCTTCGATTTCCTTGAGCAGGGCTTCCGGAGACAGCACGACACCGTTGCCGATGAAGCACGTGACGCCGGGATGCATGATGCCGGACGGAATCAGGCGAAGAATCGTCTTCTTGCCATTGATCCACAGCGTATGGCCAGCGTTGTGGCCACCCTGGAAGCGGACCACGCCCTGGACGGATTCCGCCAGCCAGTCAACGATCTTGCCCTTGCCCTCGTCACCCCACTGGGTGCCGATTACGACTACGTTCTTGCTCATGTTACGAATCAATATCGAGTTTCTCGGGAAATCCGGAAATCTCCCCGCGGCCCCCTCGTTACCGAGAGGGAGTTAGTCACAGCGTTCTGACCGTCCAGGCGCCGTCTTGCAGCGCCAGCTCGCGATCGCAAACGAATTCGTCCTGATCCTGCTCGTGACCGGGCAATACCTGAACGACAATCTCACCCGACCGGCGCAGGCGGCGAACCGCCTCGGTCAGGGCGGGGGCTTGCCCCCAGGGCGCGCGAACCGCACGCGCCCGTTCCGCTGGCGGCAAACCTGCCGCCAGTTTGCGTAAATCAAGACTGAAGCCGGTGGCCGGACGCGCACGCCCGAACGCCCGGCTGACATCGTCGTAGCGGCCGCCAGACACCAGCGCATCGCGCCAGCCTTCGGCGTACAGCGCAAACTTCACGCCCGAGTGGTAGCCGTAGCCGTTGACGTCGGCCAGATCGATGCCGAACGCCACGTTGGGCATGGCATCCACCAGCACCTGCAACGCATCCAGCGCGGCAGCCACATCCGGCAGCAAAGGCAGGTCACGGCGCGCCTGCTTGAGCACCTCGGGACCACCATACAGCTTGGGCAGCAGTTGCAGCGCCTTGAGGGTTTCGGCGCGCATGCCGGGCTTGCGCTCTGCCAGCTCGACCAGGCCCGGCACGTCTTTTTCACGCATCAGGCGGATGATGTCCTGGGACACGGCCGCGGCAGCAGGATCCGATTCGACGATGCCGCGCAGCACGCCCGGATGGCACAAGTCCAGACGGGGATTGCGCACGCCGGCGATGGCGACCGTTTCCAGCACCAGCTGGATGATTTCCAGGTCGGCTTCAAAGCCGGCATGGCCGTAGATTTCAGCACCGATCTGCAGCAACTCGCGGCTGGACAGCAGGTCCGCCGGGCGGGCATGCAACACGTTGCCGCAATAGCACAGGCGGGTAACGCCGGCGCGGTTCAACAAGTGCGCGTCGATGCGCGTCACCTGGGGAGTCATGTCGGCGCGTACGCCCAACGTGCGACCCGACAGCTGGTCGACCAGCTTGCAGGTACGCAGATCCAGATCGCTGCCGGTACCGGACAGCAATGAATCGATGTACTCGACCAGGGGCGGCGCGACCAGCTCGAAGCCGTAAGTACGGTACAGATCGAGAAGTTCGCGGCGCAATTCCTCGATGCGCCGGGCCTCTGCCGGAAGTACGTCGGCAAGGCTCTCGGGCAGCAACCAGTTACCCATGAATGTTTACCTGAATAACGCCTAGAGATGCGTGGGCGTCGCCCAAACGAAAAAGCGGCTGAGGGGGCGTAAGCCCGCTCAGCCGCTGCGGAATGTTTTCTAGCTTACGCGGTATTGTACATGGTTCAGCCGTGAGCGCCAGCCGGGGTATCCAGGGCGTAACGCCGTCCCCTATTGCGCAATCCGGCAGAAAAAAGCCCCTTGGCTGACCAAGGGGCTTATGCGCTGCCGCGGGCGGTAAAGCCTTATTTCGCGGCGGGCACGGTGACCGGCGTCAGGGCCTGGCCCGCCGGGTCCTTCATGAACTGGAAGAAGCTGGAGCTGGGGTCGACCACCAGCACGTCGCCCGGCTTCGAGAACGAAGCGCGGTAGGCTTCCAGGCTCTTGTAGTACGTGTAGAACTGCGGGTTCTTGCCGTAGGCCTGGGCATAGATCGCGGCGGCGGCGGCGTCGCCCTCACCCATGATGCCCTGGGCCTTGGCATAGGCCTGGGCCACGATCACTTCGCGTTGGCGGTCGGCTTCGGCGCGGATCTTCTCGCCCTCGGCCGCGCCGATGGAACGCAGTTCGTTGGCGACGCGCGTACGCTCCGCTTCCATACGGCGGTACACCGATTCCGAGATCTCGGGTGCGAACTCGATGCGACGCAGGCGCACGTCGACGATCTGCACACCCAACGGCTCGGCGCGTTTGGCGACGTTGGTCAGGATTTCGGCCATGATCTTGTCGCGTTCGGTCGACACCACGTCGCGCACGGTGCGCACGTTGACCGAGGCGTTCAAGGCATCGCGGATCTGGGCTTGCAGGCGCTCTTGCGCCGCACGCTCGTTACCGCCGAAGGTCACGTAGTACAGGCGGGGGTCCGCGATGCGCCACTTGACGTACGAGTCGATCAGCAGGTTCTTCTTTTCGGAAGTCTGGATACGCTCGGCTTCGTTGGTTTCGATGGTGAGAATGCGCTTGTCCAGCGTCACCACGTTCTGGAACGGAGGCGGCGCCTTGAAGTACAGGCCGGGTTCATTGATGACCTTGCGCACTTCACCCAGCGAGAACACCAGGGCGTAGTCGCGCTCGCGCACCACGAACACGCAGGAAGAAAGGGCGGCCAGCACGATGAGCAGGCCGACCAGGATAGGCATAAGACGTTGCATGATCAGGACTCCTCCGGGTTAGCGCGACGTACGGTCGCGGGGCAGCGCGTTGCTATTGCTGCTGCCGGAAGGCTGGGGCACCGGCACCGCACTGCCACGCAGGGGCGGCTGGACGGGCGGGCTGATCAATGCAGGCGAACCGGGGTTGCCTACCGCGGACTTGCTGGCGTCCTGAGCCGCCAGATGCATGATCTTGTCCAAGGGCAGATACAGCATGTTGTTGTTGCTCTTGGTGTCGACCATGACCTTGCTGGCGCGCGTGAAGATGTCCTGCATGCTCTCCAGGTACATGCGCTGGCGCATGACGACGGGCGACTTCTCGTATTCGCCCAGGATGCTGGTGAAGCGCGACGTATTACCTTGCGCATCGCCCACGACCTTGGCCTTGTAGCCTTCGGCCTGTTCGGTCATGCGCGAGGCCTGACCACTGGCCAGCGGCACGACCTGATTGGCGTAGGCCTGGCCTTCGTTGATCTGGCGCTCGCGGTCCTGGCCCGCCTTGACGGCGTCGTCGAACGCGGCTTGCACCTGTTCGGGCGGCTGCACGTTCTGGATGGCGACCGTGCTGACCTGCACACCGGTCTGGTAGCGGTCGAGAATCTGCTGCATCAGCGTCTGGACCTGCGAAGCCACGGTCGTACGGCCTTCGTACAGGACGAAGTCCATGGACTGCTTGCCGACCACTTCGCGCATGGCGGTTTCAGACGCCTGGCGCACGGAGTCGTCCGGGTCGCGGGTCATGAATAGGTAGTCGGGTGCGCCATCCGCACGCAGGCGATACTGCACGACGAACTGCATATCGACGATGTTCTCGTCCGTCGTGAGCATCAGCGCTTCAGGCAGGACCTTGTTGCGCGAACCGCCACGGAAACCGACTTCGAACGTGCGCAGTTGCGACACGTTGACCATTTCGTGGCTTTGGATGGGATACGGCAGGCGCCATTGGAAACCGGCCTGCGACGTGCTCTTGTACTTGCCGAACTGGGTGACGACGGCGACCTGGCCTTCCTGGACGATATAGAAGCCACTGGCCGCCCAGATGCCGACCGCGACCAGGGCGATCACTCCCAGTCCGATGCGTGCGCCGCGCGGCGAAGGCGGCGTCATGCCGCCCCGATTGCCGCCCGGGCGATTGTTGCCGCCCCCGCCCTTACGGCCGAATAACGATCCGATGCGATTATTGAAATCGCGCCAGACCTCATCGAGGTCTGGGGGACCGTCTCCGTTGCCTTGAGGCCGCTTGGGCGGCGGCTCGGAGCCATTGTTGTTTCCACGACCCCAACCGGGGTCATTCAGATTGAAGAGTTTGATAATTCGAGGCATTGTTTCCCACAATCTGTCCGGTCTCCGCCATTGCCCCGCGCAACGCGTCCAGACCGGCGCGCTCGGTGGCGCTTACAAATACTCGCGCAATCGTACCATGGGCGTCGCGCTCCACTCGGGGTTCCAAACCGGCCCGGTCGATCTTGTTGTATACCAGAATGGTCGGAACGTTGGCAGCGCCGATTTCAGCCAGGACTTTATTGACCTCGAAAATCTGTTCGTCGCGCTGCGGGCTGGCCGCGTCGACCACGTGCAGCAGCAGGTCGGCGTGCACCGTTTCTTCAAGCGTGGCGCGGAACGCGGCGATCAGGTCGTGAGGCAGGTCGCGGATGAAACCCACGGTATCCGACACAACGACGTTGCCCGCCCCTTCGATCCAGATGCGGCGCGTCGTGGTGTCCAGCGTGGCGAAAAGCTGGTCCGCCGCGTAGGTGTCGGCCCGGGTCAAGGCATTGAACAGGGTCGACTTGCCCGCGTTGGTGTAGCCAACCAATGACACCGACAGGGCGCCGCCGCGCGCCCGGGCACGCCGTTGCGTGACCCGCTGGCGTTCGACCCGGTCCAGGCGCTCGCGCAGCGTCTTGACCTTGGCGCCGATCATGCGGCGGTCCATTTCGAGCTGGGATTCGCCGGGGCCGCGCATGCCGATGCCGCCGCGCTGACGTTCCAGGTGGCTCCACATGCGCGTCAGGCGCGTGGACAAGTGCTGCAATTGCGCCAGTTCGACCTGCAGCTTGCCTTCATGGCTCTTGGCGCGCAGCGCGAAGATATCGAGGATCAGCGCGACGCGATCCACCACGCGCAGATTGAACAGGCGCTCCAGGTTGCGCTGCTGGGCGGGCGACAGAGGCTGATCGAACAGCACGATATCGGCGAGCAGCGCCTGGGCCATACCGACGCCTTCGTCGGCCTTGCCGGAACCGATGAAGAACTTGGCGTCGGGACGGTCGCGGCGAGCAGTCAGGGTGCCGACGATTTCGGCGCCCGCCCCCTTCGCCAGCATCGCGAATTCTTCGGCGTGGGCCGTGAAGTCGGGATCACCGAGATCCACGCTGATAATCAGTGCGCGCATACATGCACCATATTGGAGCCAAAGCGAAAATGCCCGCCGACGTCGACCGTCCGGCGGGCAATAAAAGGTACTTCAGGAGCGAGATTACTCAGCAGGGACTTCCACCTGGAAATTCACGGCGCGGGCGGGAACAACGGTGGAAATGGCGTGCTTGTAGACCATTTGCGTGACCGTGTTACGCAGCAGCACCACGTACTGGTCGAAAGATTCGATTTGCCCTTGAAGCTTGATGCCGTTCACCAGGTAGATCGACACCGGCACATGATCTTTGCGCAGGGTGTTCAGGAACGGATCTTGCAGAGTTTGCCCTTTATTGCTCATTGGCCAGGCTCCATTTGTTTGTTATTGAGTGGTGGCGCGCCGTGTACTGGTGGAGCACGCCGAAACATGTACTCTACAGGGTTTTCCCGGCCCGTGCCACTTGTGTCGGAAGTGAAGATGACACCAGAGTTTTCCGCCGGAAAAGCCTTGCTGGCCGCGGTTCAGACGACCTCGGCGAGCGCTTTCAGAAGCAGTTCGCACTGCTCATCGGTGCCCACTGTAATACGTAGAAACTGGTCTATGCGCGGCTGCCGGAAATGGCGCACGATGATGCTGCGTGCGCGTAGTCCGGCGGCCAGTTCCGCGGCATCCCGGGATGCATGCCGCGCGAACACGAAGTTCGCGCTGGACGGCAGCACCTCGAAGCCCAGCGACGCCAGACCCGCCGCCATCCGTGCACGAGTCTGGATCACGGCCTGGCGGGTCTTCTCAAAATACTCTGTATCCTCAAGCGCCGCCACTGCCCCAGCCGACGCCAGGCGATCCACGGGGTACGAATTGAAGCTGTTCTTGACCCGCTCCAGCCCATCGATGAGCTCGGGGCTGCCCACGGCGAAGCCCACCCGCAGACCGGCCAGCGAGCGCGATTTGGACAGTGTCTGGACCACCAGCAGGTTGTCGTAGCGTGCGGTCAGGGGAATGACGGACTCGGCGCCGAAATCGACATAGGCCTCGTCCACCACCACCACGGCGTCCGGATTGCCGGCCACGATGCGCTCGATTTCCGCCACCGTCAGCGCCCGCCCGGTGGGGGCGTTGGGATTCGGGAAAATGATCGCGCCGGCCTGGCCATGGCGCGCGGGCAGGTAGTCGTCGACGTCGATACGGAAATCGTCCGTCAGCGGCAAGGTCTCGTAGGCAATGCCGTACAAGCCGCAGTAAACGGGATAGAAGCTGTAGCTGATGTCGGGAAAGCGCAGCGGACGCTCGTGCTTGAGCAGCGCCAGGAAGGCATGGGCCAGCACTTCGTCAGAACCATTGCCCACGAACACGCGGGACGCTTCCACGCCGACCGTGGTCGCGATCGCCTGGCGCAGGCGATCGGACGACGGGTCCGGATACAGCTTGAGGGTGTCGTCGCTTGCCGCGCGGATCGCCTTGAGCACCTTGGGCGACGGCCCGTAAGGATGCTCGTTGGTGTTCAGCTTGACCAGGTTCTGAAGCTTGGGCTGCTCGCCCGGGACATACGGGCTGAGCGTCCCGACCACGGGACTCCAGAAACGGCTCATGGGTCAGTCTTCCTGCGCGTAGGGGTTGTGCGAGGACTTGAATTCAATGCGCAGCGGCGTGCCAGCCAGATCGAACGCATTGCGGAAGCGAGTTTCCAGGTAGCGGCGATAGGAATCCGGAATGGCGTCCAGCGCGTTGCCGTGGATGACGACCAGCGGCGGGTTCTGTCCGCCCTGGTGCGCATAGCGCATCTTGGGACGGAAGATGCCCTTGCGGGGCGGCTGCTGCTGCTCGATGGCGGCCTGAAGCTCGCGCGTGAGCTTGGGCGTGGACAGTTTGGCAAACGCGGCAGCGTGGGCCGAGTTGATGGACTTCAGCAGCGGCTTGATGCCCTGCCCGCGCAAAGCCGAAATGGTGTGCACCCGGGCAAACGACAGGAAACGCAGCTTGCGCTGGAATTCGCGTTCGATGCGTTCTTTTTCTTCGCCATCCAGGCCGTCCCATTTGTTGACGGCGACCACCACCGCACGGCCGGTTTCCAGCACGAAGCCCGCGATGTGGGCGTCTTGCTCGGAAATCTCGGTTTGCGCGTCCAGCATCAGCAACACGACGTTGCTGGCCTCGATGGCCTGCAGCGTCTTGATGACCGAGAACTTCTCGACGGCTTCGAACACCTTGCCGCGCTTGCGCAGGCCCGCGGTGTCGATCAGCGTGTAACGACGGCCATCGCGGTCGAAATCGATTTCGATGGCGTCACGCGTCGTGCCGGGCATGTCGAATGCAATGACGCGCTCTTCGCCCATCAGCGTATTGATCAGCGTCGACTTGCCGACGTTGGGGCGCCCCACTATGGCCAGCTTGATGCGGTGATCGTGCTCGCCCTCTTCGGCGACTTCCTCTTCGGCCGGCGGTTCGGCCAGGTCCTTGAGCGCGAGCTCGATCAGGTCGACGATGCCGTCGCCGTGCGCGGCCGAGATGGGATAGGGTTGCCCCAGGCCCAGCTCGTGGAACTCGGAGATGGCCGGGCCCAGGCCCATGCCTTCGGCCTTGTTCACCGCCAGCAGCACACGCTGCTGCCCGGACTTGCGCAGCAGGGTGGCGATTTCGTGGTCGTGGGCATTCAGGCCCGCGCGGGCGTCCACCAGGAACACCACCACGTCCGCCTCGGCGATGGCCTGCCGGGTCTGGCGGGCCATCTCCAGCAGGATGCCGTCCTTGGCGACGGGCTCGAAACCGCCCGTGTCGATGGCGATGAAGGGGATATCGCCCACCCTGCCCTCGCCATAGTGGCGATCGCGGGTCAGGCCGGAAAAATCGGCCACCAGCGCGGCGCGCGATCGCGTCAGGCGGTTGAAAAGGGTCGATTTACCCACATTGGGGCGACCGACCAGGGCAACGACAGGCTTGAAGGACACGGTGTAAGGCTTTGTTTTTTAGGGTTTAGTTGGTGCCGATCAGGACGAGATTGCCATTGCCCGTCTGGACCAGCACACCTTGGGGAGTCGTCTGGGGCGGCGATACGACGGCGCCGCCGCCAACCGACAGGCGCGCCATCAGGCTGCCGTCGCTGCGCGACAGGAAATGCACGTAACCATCCAGGTCGCCCACTGCGAGTGCGCCGCCCAGCACGGCAGGCGCCGTCAGTTGGCGGTTTTTCAGCGCAGCCTGCTTCCAGACGTTGCCGCCGTTATCCAGCGCGAAAGCGTTGACCACGCTGTTCTGGTCGGCCGAGTAGGCAAAGCGCTCGTCCAGCGTCATGCCGGAAACGCTGGAAAAGTCCTTGGCCCAGATCGGACGGCCGCCAGCCGTGACGTCAAAGCACACGATACGCCCTTGGTAGGCCACCGCGCAAAGCAGGTTGCCGGCAATGCGGGGCGCGCCGACCACGTCGGTCAGACGTTCGAGGTCGCTGGCGCCGCGCGGGGTGGCCACGGTGCCTTCCCATTGGACGTTACCACTATCCGACGCGATGGCCATCAGCTTGCCGCCCGGCAGGCCGGTGATGACCAGGCCTTCGGCCAGGACCATCTGCGCGACACTGCGCAGGGCCAGAGCCGGACCGGGGCGCTGGACGCTCCAGAGGCGCTCGCCGTTGTTGGCGTCGAAGGCCTGGATGCGATAGTCGCCGCTGCGCACGACGACGATGCCATAACCCACCACCGGCGAGATATTGACGTCGCTGGTGGCGCGGACCTTCCATTTGACCTTGCCGGTGTCGTCGAAAGCGACCACGTCGCCGTCGGGCGAAGCCACGGCAGTAGTGGTGCCGTCGCTGCCGGCGCCGGCGGTGAGCTTGACGCCTGCCTGGGCCTTCCAGATAGGGCGACCGCTTTGCAGGTCGAACTTGCCGACCGAGCCGTCGGGCGTGGCGGCGTAGATCGCGCTGCCCAGCACGGTGGGCGCAAAGCCCAGGCCGGAACCGCTGCCAATGGATGTGGACCAGACCTGGCGCACGGACATGCCGGCCTTGTATTCGGTCAGCGGAGCGGGGTCGTAACGGCCGTCGTCATGGGAAAACAGGCCGCAGCCACCCAGGGCCAGCAGGCCCGTCAGGCAAACCGCGCCACGCCACGTACGGCCAAAGGCAAATTTACGCATTACAGTCAGGCTCCGCTCAGGGCATCCAGTTTCAGTTGCACAACCTGGGTCAGCGGATTTGCCGTACCCAGGCCATCGATGGCGCTTTGCCATGCGGCACGCGCTTCATCGCGCTTGCCTTGCGCAGCGAGAATATCGCCGCGGCGATCGGCAAACAAGGCCGCGAAGGCTGCCGGGGCATTGTTCAACTGCGCCAGGGCGCCATCGTATTGCTTCTGGTCGAGCAGCAGGCCCGCCAGGCGCAGGCGCGCCACGGCCTGCATGGCCGGGTTCTTGGCCTGCCCTGCCAGCCATTCGAGCTGCTGGCGCGCGCCGTCGAGGTCTTTCTGGGCTTGCAGCGCCTGGGCCGCCACCAGGGCGCCGCGGGCGGCGTAACCGGTGGAACCATATTGGTCACGCAAGGTCGCCGCGGCGGCCTTGATGCGCACGGACGAATCGGCACCGCCCAGGCGGGCCGCGTCTTCCAGGGCTTCGAAGTAGCCCATGGCCTGGTTCGCGCGGTGCGATTGATAAGCCTTCCAGCCCCACCAGCCGCCCCACGCCACCACCACAGCCGTCAGCAACGACACCATCAGGGTGCCGTAACGAGCCCACCATGCCTTGATGGCGTCGAGTTTTTCCTGTTCTTCGAGATCGTATGCCATGCCTAACCCTTGTGATTCAATACTTCGGCCAAGGCCGCCAACGGGACTTGCTGCTGCGCGGCGTCGCCCTGGGCGTCGGCGCGCAGGAATTTGACGCTGGCGGTCTGCGAGGCCACTTCATCGGCGCCAAGGATAACCGCAACCCGGGCGCCACTGGCGTCCGCGCGCTTGAATTGGGACTTGAAGCTGGCCGAACCGGCGTGCACGACCACTGACAGGCCGGCATCGCGCAGGTCTTCGCCGACCCGGGCAGCCAGGCGCTGGGCGTCTTCGCCCTGGTGCACCACATAGACGTCGCATTCGGCCGGGGCATCGACCTGCACGCTCTGTTCCCAGAGGTCAAGCAGGCGCTCCATGCCGATGGCAAAACCGACCGCGGGCGCGGCCTTGCCGCCCAGCAGTTCGATCAGGCCGTCGTAGCGGCCGCCGCCGCAGACCGTGCCCTGGGAGCCCAGGCGGTCGGTGACCCATTCGAAGACGGTCAGGTTGTAGTAGTCGAGTCCGCGCACCAGGCGCGGGTTCAGGCGGTATTCAATGCCGGCGTCGGTCAGGCGCTGGCAGACGCCGTCGAAGTGCGCGCGGGATTCCTCACCCAGGAAGTCGAACAGGCGCGGCGCGCTGTCGGCCATTTCCTGCATGGCGGGATTTTTCGTGTCCAGCACGCGCAGCGGATTCGTGTACAGGCGGCGCTTGCCGTCTTCATCCAGGATGTCGCTGTGCTTTTCCAGGTGGGCGATCAGGGCGGCGCGATGCGCCGCGCGTTCGGCAGGCTGGCCCAGCGAATTGAGTTCGAGGCGCACGTCGGTCAGGCCCAGCAGCTTCCACAGGCGAGCCAGCATGACGATGAGCTCGGCATCGACGTCAGGGCCGGCAAAACCCAGGGCTTCGACGTCGATCTGGTGGAACTGGCGGTAGCGGCCGCGCTGCGGGCGCTCGTGGCGGAACACCGGACCGATGGAGTAGACGCGCTGCGGGCGGTCGTACAGCATGTTGTGCTCGATCGAGGCGCGCACGATGCCGGCCGTCATTTCAGGCCGCATGGTGAGCGATTCGCCGTTGAGCGCATCGGTGAACGTGTACATCTCTTTTTCGACGATGTCCGTCACTTCGCCGATGCCGCGCGTGAACAGGCGCGTATGCTCAAGCACGGGCGTACGCACATTGCGATAGCCGTAGCCGCGCAGCCAGCCGCGCACGATTTCCTCGAATTGCTCCCAGCGGGCGCTGGGCCCGGGCAGCACGTCATTCATGCCGCGGATGGCGGCGACTTTCTGGAAAGCTTGAGTCATCTTGATCATGCCGCATCACGCGCTGGCAAGCGCGCTGGCGGCGACACCCTTTCTTTAATGAGAGGCGAGCGCGCCGTAGCGACGCGCGACGTAGTCTTCAACGATGGCCTGGAATTCTTCGGCGATATGGTCGCCCTTCAGGGTGACCGTGCGCTCGCCGTCGACGAATACCGGCGCGGCCGGCACCTCGCCGGTGCCCGGCAGGCTGATGCCGATGTCCGCGTGGCGGCTTTCGCCAGGCCCGTTGACCACACAGCCCATGACCGCGACGTTCATGCTTTCGACGCCGGGGTATTGTGCCCGCCATACCGGCATCTGCCGGCGCAGGTAGGACTGGATGCTGTCGGCCAGTTCCTGGAAGAACGTACTGCTGGTGCGGCCGCAACCGGGGCAGGCCACCACCATGGGCGTGAACGCGCGCAGGCCCATGGTCTGCAGGATTTCCTGGGCTACCACGGCTTCGCGGCTGCGGTCGCCGCCGGGTTCGGGCGTGAGCGAGATGCGGATGGTATCGCCGATGCCCTGCTGCAACAGCACAGCCAGCGCGGCGGTGGACGCCACGATGCCCTTGCTGCCCATGCCGGCTTCGGTCAGGCCCAGGTGCAGCGGGTAGTCGCAGCGGGCCGACAGGTCGCGATAGACCGCGATCAGGTCCTGCACGTGGCTGACCTTGCAGGACAGGATGATGGCGTCGCGGCGCAGGCCGAGTTCTTCGGCGCGCTGGGCGTTGCTGATGGCAGACACGACCAGCGCGTCGCGCATGACAGCCTGCGCTTCCCAGGGTTGGGCGCGCTGGTTGTTCTCGTCCATCTTGCGGGCCATCAGCTCGTGATCGAGGCTGCCCCAGTTGACGCCGATGCGCACCGGTTTGTCGTAGCGGCAAGCCACTTCGATCATCTGGGCGAAATTGTCGTCGCGACGCTTGCCCCCGCCCATGTTGCCCGGGTTGATGCGGTACTTGGACAGCGCCTGCGCGCATTCCGGAAACTGCGTCAGGAGCTTATGGCCGTTGTAATGGAAATCGCCGACGAGGGGCACGTTGACGCCCATGCGGTCGAGTTGTTCGCGGATGGCCACGACTTCCTTGGCCGCCTCGGGGGTATTGACCGTGATGCGCACCAGCTCGGAGCCGGCCAGCGCCAGTTCCTTGACCTGGATCGCCGTGGCGATCGCGTCGGCGGTATCGGTGTTGGTCATGGACTGGACCACGACGGGCGCATCGCCGCCCACCATGACCGTACGGTCGCCCCACTTGACCGCCACCGCACGCGTGTGTCGGCGGGAAGCCGCGCCCACGGAGGGCGGCGGCGCATCCTGGCAAGGCAGAGAGGAATCTTGCATCGGCGGAACCGGTAATTACTTGGACAGCTTGGGAAGCCAGTCGAACGCGAGCCAGTGCTGCGGCAGCCAGCCCTGCCAGAAGGCATAGGCGACGCCGGCGGCAAGCACCAGCACGATGGCGATCAGCCAGCCCCAGGAGGTCGACGACGAACGGTCGTCGTCGGCGCTGGACTGGGGAATGGAATGCGCGGAATGCAGCGCGCCCGGGCTGAGCTTGACGGGGCCAGTGGCGCGCGCCTTGGGGTCCAGCGAATCCACGATGGCCTGGGCATCGGCGCCCAGCAGGCGGGCGTAGTTGCGGATCAGGCCGCGCAGCGAAACGCCGGTGGGCAGATCGGCCCACTGCTCGTTTTCAAGGGCCTCGATCTGCTTGGTGGAAAACTTGATGCGGCTGGACACTTCGTCGAGCGACCAACCCTTGGACTGGCGCAGCGTACGCAGCGCCGAACCCACATTGCCCGAGCCGCTTGCGGCGCCCGTGGACGTCTCTGAAACTGCAGAAGCGAAATCCTGCGTCATGCATGCACCTGTTTAATTGGTATGGTCTGGCGCTGCGCGGCGTTCCGTTCAGTGATTCGGGTACGGTCGCGCACTTCTCCCGCCAGTTGACCACAAGCGGCATCGATATCGTCACCCCGGGTCTTGCGTACGGTCGTGATGATGCCGGCGTCCATCAGACGCTGGGCAAACACCTTGACGCGTGCGGAAGACGAGCGCTTGAGGCCGGACGCGGGGAAGGGATTGAACGGGATCAGATTGAGCTTGCAGCGAATCTGGCGTGCAATGTGTATCAGTTCTTTGGCGTGCTGGTCGGTATCGTTGATGCCGTCCAGCATGCAGTATTCGAAAGTGATGAAGTCGCGCGGGGCGTACGCCAGATAGCGTTCGCACGCGGCCAGCAGCTCCTTCAGGGGGTATTTCTTGTTCAACGGCACGAGCTCGTCGCGCAGCGCGTCGTTGGGCGCGTGCAGCGATACGGCCAGTGCCACCGGACAGTCTTGCGAGAGGCGGTCCATCATGGGGACCACGCCCGAGGTGGACACCGTGACGCGACGGCGCGACAGGCCATAGGCGTTGTCGTCGAGCATCAGGCGCAGGGCCGGCAAGACCTGGTCGTAGTTGAGCAAGGGTTCGCCCATGCCCATCATGACCACGTTGCTGATGACGCGGGTGTCTTCGGTGGCGCGGGCGCCTTCCAGGCGTGCCGTGCCGATGTCGGCTTCGAGCACGCGCTTGGCCCACCACAGCTGGCCGATGATTTCGCTGGTCTTCAGGTTGCGGTTGAAGCCCTGGTGCCCGGTCGAGCAGAAGCGGCAATTGACCACGCAGCCGGCCTGGCTGGAAATGCACAGGGTACCGCGGTCGTCTTCAGGGATGAAGACGGTTTCGATGGCATTGCCCTGCCCCACGTCGAAGAGCCACTTGCGCGTGCCGTCGGTCGAGCGCTGCTCGATGTTGACGGGCAAGGCCTCGATGCGGCAATTCGATGCGAGCTGGCCGCGGAAGTCGCGAGCCAGGTCGGTCATGGCGTCGAACGAATCGGCGCCGCGCTGGTGCATCCAGCGCTGCAGCTGACGGGCGCGAAACGGCTTGCCGCCCCACTGCCCGACGAGTTCGGACAGGGCGGAGCCGTCCAGCCCCAGCAGATTGATTCGTTCGACGGATTCCATGACCTGGGTAAAGCTAGATATCTAAAACGGTTTCCGGGAAATCAACGGCTGTGGATGTTGATTTCGGGGAAGAAGAAAGCCACTTCGACGGCGGCCGTTTCCGGAGCGTCGGAGCCGTGCACGGCGTTGGCGTCGATGCTGTCGGCGAAGTCAGCGCGGATGGTGCCCGGGGCGGCCTTCTTGGGGTCCGTGGCGCCCATCAGGTCGCGGTTCTTCAGGATGGCGTCTTCGCCTTCCAGCACTTGCACGAACACGGGACCGGAGATCATGAAGTCGACCAGGTCCTTGAAGAAGGGGCGCTCTTTGTGCACGGCGTAGAAACGCTCGGCGTCGGCGCGCGACAGCTGGGCCAGGCGGGCGGCGATGACCTTCAGGCCGGCTTGCTCGAAGCGGCCGACGATCTGGCCGATGACGTTCTTGGCGACGGCGTCGGGCTTGATGATCGAGAGGGTACGTTGGATGGACATGAGAACTCCGAAAACTGATTGCTGACTGGTTTCTATGATTGCCTGGCGCGGCCTGCGCTTGTTGGTGTCACCCTTCAAGGCGCATCGCGCTGTGGGCGCGAGAAGCGGTTCGGAACAAATGCTTGCCCCGGACCGGCCCGGCCGCCTGTGACGATGACCCAGGCGGGGATTCGACACTGCCTACCCTTTGAGTCTCTGACTTCGAGCCCCCCAAATTTTTGGCGAAACTTCAATGAATTCAGGGACTTCTAAAAGGTTTACAGTAACCCGGTATTCTAACACGCCGATACGACCGCATTACATCTTAAAATGAGCGGTTTGCTTGCCCGTATCCATCGACCGGGCGCCCTGTCTGCCGGAACCCTGTAATGACCCAAGCCGCTCCCCCGAACGCCGCGAACACCGCGAACGACTCCCAGGAACTCTCCAAGAGCTTTGAACCCGCCGAACTCGAATCCCGCTGGTATGACGAGTGGGACAAGCGCGGGTATTTCGCTGCCGGTTCGCACGTAAAAACAGGGACGGAATCAAAGCCCTACGCCATCCAGTTCCCGCCGCCCAACGTGACGGGCACCCTGCACATGGGCCACGCGTTCAACCAGACCATCATGGATGGCCTGATCCGCTACCACCGCATGCTGGGCGACGACACCGTATTCATTCCGGGGACGGACCACGCCGGCATCGCCACGCAGATCGTGGTTGAAAGACAGCTGGACGCCCAGAAGGTTTCGCGCCACGACCTGGGCCGCGAGAAATTCGTGGAAAAAGTCTGGGAATGGAAGGAAAAATCGGGCAGCACGATCACCGACCAGGTGCGCCGCCTGGGCGCATCGGCCGATTGGCCGCGCGAATACTTCACCATGGACGACCGCATGTCGCGCGGCGTGGTGGAAACGTTCGTCCGCCTGCATAAACAGGGACTGATCTACCGCGGCAAGCGCCTGGTCAACTGGGACCCCAAGCTGCTGACCGCCGTGTCCGACCTGGAAGTGCTGTCGGAAGAAACCGACGGCCACATGTGGCACATCCTCTACCCCTTCGTCGACGGTCCGCAGACCATCGTCGACAAGGACGGCCAGACGGTGACGCTGCGCGGCATGACCATCGCCACCACCCGCCCCGAGACCATGCTGGCCGACGGCGCGCTGTGCGTGCACCCCGAAGACCCGCGTTACAAGCACCTGGTAGGCAAGCAGGTCGAACTGCCGCTGTGCGACCGCAACATCCCCATCATTGCGGACGATTTCGTCGACCCTGAATTCGGCACGGGCTGCGTGAAGATCACCGGCGCGCACGACTTCAACGACTACGCCTGCGCGATGCGCCACGACCTGCCGTTGATCGTCATCTTCACGCTGGATGCGCACATCAACGAAAACGGCCCCAAGCAGTTCCAGGGCATGGAACGCTACGAGGCCCGCAAGGCCGTCGTGGCCCAGCTGGAAGCCGACGGCTACCTGGTCAAGGTCGAGCCGCACAAGATGATGCAGCCCAAGGGCGACCGCACCGGCGTCGTGCTCGAACCCATGCTGACCGACCAGTGGTTCGTGGCCATGAGCAAGCCTGCCCCCGAAGGTACGCTGAACCCGGGCAAGAGCATCACCGAAGTGGCGCTGGAAGTCGTGGCCGACGGCCGCATCCAGTTCTATCCGGACAACTGGACCACCATCTACAACCAGTGGCTGAACAACATCCAGGACTGGTGCATCTCGCGCCAGTTGTGGTGGGGCCACCAGATTCCCGCCTGGTACTCGGAAGACGGCCAGGTGTTCGTGGCGCACGACCAGGCCGAAGCCGAAGCGCAGGCGCGCGCCGCCGGCGTGACGGGCGCGCTCACGCGCGACCCGGACGTGCTGGACACCTGGTTCTCGTCGGGCCTGGTGCCCTTCACCACCCTGGGCTGGCCCGACAAGACGGCCGACCTGGGACGCTACCTGCCGTCCAGCGTGCTGGTCACGGGCTTTGACATCATCTTCTTCTGGGTGGCGCGCATGGTCATGCTGACCACGCACCTGACCGGCCAGATTCCGTTCAAGCACGTCTACATGCACGGCCTGATCCGCGACGCAGACGGCCAGAAGATGAGCAAGTCCAAGGGCAACACGCTCGACCCGATCGACCTGATCGACGGCATCGACCTGGACGGCCTGGTGGCCAAGCGTACCTACGGCCTGATGAACCCCAAGCAGGCGGGCAGCATCGAAAAGGCCACGCGCCGCCAATACCCGGACGGCATCCCCGCCTTTGGCACCGATGCGCTGCGCTTCACCATGGCCGCCTACGCGACCCTGGGCCGCAACATCAACTTCGACCTGAAGCGCTGCGAGGGCTACCGGAACTTCTGCAACAAGCTCTGGAACGCCACCCGCTTCGTGCTGATGAACACCGAAGGCCACGACCTGACCGGCCCGGAAACCGGTGAACTGTCGTTCGTGGACCGCTGGATCGTCAGCCAGCTGCAGGCCCTGGAAGCCGACGTAGCGCGCGGCTTTGCCGACTACCGCTTCGACAACATCGCCAACGCGCTGTACCGCTACATCTGGGACGAATACTGCGACTGGTACCTGGAACTGGCCAAGGTCCAGATCCAGACCGGCACGCCGGCCCAGCAACTGGGCACGCGCCGCACGCTGATCCGCGTGCTGGAAGGCGTGCTGCGCCTGGCCCACCCCATCATTCCGTTCATCACGGAAGAACTGTGGCAGAAGGTCTCGGTCGTGGCCGGCAAGCGCAAGGAAGGCGTCGCCGACAGCGTCAGCGTCCAGCCCTACCCGCAAGCCAACCCGGCCGCCGTGGACACCGCCGCCGAAGCCGATGTGGCCGAACTGAAGGCCCAGGTCGAAGCCGTGCGCGCGCTGCGCGGCGAAATGAACCTGTCGCCCGCCCAGAAGGTGCCGCTGTGCGCCCAGGGCGATGCGCCCACGCTGACGCGCAACGCGCCCTACCTGGCCGCGCTGGCCAAGCTGAGCCAGGTCGACGTGCTGGATGCCCTGCCCGATGCCGGCGCGCCGGTGCAGGTGGTGGGCGCCAGCCGCCTGATGCTGCACGTCGAGATCGACGTGGCGGCCGAACGCATCCGCCTGGACAAGGAAATCGCGCGCCTGGAAGGCGAGATCGCCAAGGCCAACGCCAAGCTGTCCAACGCCAGCTTCGTCGAACGCGCCCCGGCAGCCGTGGTCGAGCAGGAAAAGGCCCGCGTCGCGCAGTTCGGCGAAACGCTGCAAAAGGTGCGCGAACAGCGCGGCAAACTGGGCAACTGAGGCCTGGCGGGCGCCACGCCTGATGCACACCGAAGCCCCGGACCCGTTCCGGGGCTTTTTTTCGCCCGCCAATCCGGCCGCTGAATCCGCCTTCCGATCGCCGCCCTAGACGCCACCGTCGGTCATTCGATACCAGGTCACCACGGCATTCACGTACAGCCGGCGCAGGCCGTAAAGCGGAAACGGCGTCACCGGCGACAGCGGCACCGGCAGCGCCTTCGCATCGCCGCTGACCAGGTATTGCGCCATGGCGCGGCCCATGCTGGTCTGCAGACCCACACCGCGCCCCTGGCAGCCGATGTCCACCAACAAGCCGGGTTCGGGCTCGTGCAGGTGCGGCAGGTAGTCCCGGGTGATGGCGACGCGGCCGCACCAGCGGTATTCGAACGGCGTGCCCGCCACCTGCGGGAACATCTTCACCATCACCCGTTCCAGGTGCGCCCAGTCCTCGGGCCCCTTGGGTTCGCGGAAAGGCCCGCGCCCGCCCATCAGCAGCCGCCCTTGGTGATCCAGCCGGAAGTACAGCAGCAGATTGCGGGTATCCGACGTGACATGGCCTTCGGGGAAGATGCCCGCGCGCAGGCGTTCGGGCAGCGGCGTGGTGGCCACCTGGAAGGTATTGGCATCAATGATCGAGGGCTTCAGGCCCGGCAGCAGGTCGGCGCCATAGGCGTTGGTGCACATCACCACGCGGTCGGCGATGACGGTCGCGCCACCCGCCGTGGTGGCGGTCCATTTGCCGCCCTCGCGGCGCAGGCCGGCGACAGGTGTATCGGTGTGGATCACAACGCCGGCATTCAAGGCTGCCCGGGCCAGGCCGCGCGCGTAGCTCAGCGGCTGGATGGCGCCTGCGCGCCGGTCGACCCAGCCGCCCAGGTACCGGTCGGTGCCGATCAGGCGCGAGACTTCGGCCTTGTCCAGCGGCTGCGCATCGGCGCCGTGGCGGGCCCACTGCGCCGCGCGGGCATGTGCCAGTTCCAGCGCCGCGGGGTTGTGCGCGCCCTGGATCCAACCCTGGCGCACATGCGGCACGTCCATTGCATGGCGCTCGATCAGGTTGAAGACCGAATCCGCGGTGGCGCCGGCAAAGCGCACCAGGCGTTCGCCGGCCTCGGCGCCAAACATGGCGACCAGCGCATCCGGATCGTACTTAAGCCCCGGGATGACCTGGCCGCCGTTGCGACCCGAACCGCCGAAACCGATTTCGCGCGCTTCCAGCAAGACCGTACGAACGCCCTGCTCGGCCAGGTGCAGCGCGGTGCTCAAGCCGGCATACCCGCCCCCGACGACCAGCACGTCGGCCTGGGTGGATTGCGTCAGCGGCTGGGTGTCGGGCGGCGGCGCGGCCGTGGCGGCCCACAGCGACGGGGACAGGGGAAACGGCGTCTGCGACATGGCGGTTCCTTACATGGGATGCAGCACGCGTCGCAGGAAGTCCTGCGTGCGAGGGTGCTGCGGATGATTCAGCACTTCACGGGCGGCGCCCTGCTCCACGATCACGCCGCCATCAAAGAACATGACGCGGTCTGCAACTTCGCGGGCGAAACTCATCTCGTGCGTCACGACCACCATCGTCATGCCCGCCTCGGCCAGCTTGCGCATCACGCCCAGCACATCGCCCACCAGTTCCGGGTCCAGCGCCGAGGTCGGTTCGTCGAACAGGATGGCCTTGGGCCGCATGGCCAGCGCCCGCGCGATCGCCACGCGCTGCTGCTGGCCGCCGGAGAGCTGCGGCGGATGGGCATCGGCCTTGTCGGCCAGCCCGACGCTGGCCAGCAGCTCGCGCCCCCATTCCAGCGCCTGCGCGCGCGGTTCGTTCTTCACGTAGATCGGCCCTTCCACCACGTTTTCCAGCGCGGTGCGATGGGGAAACAAATTGAAGCGCTGGAACACCATCGCCACCTGCGTGCGAATCGACACGATGGACGCGGCGTCGCAGTCCACCCGCTCGCCATCCACCGTGATGCTGCCCGCGTTGTAGCGCTCCAGGCCGTTGATGCAGCGCAGGATGGTGGACTTGCCCGAGCCAGATGGCCCGATGACGCACACGACCTCGCCCTTGGTGACTTCGGCGTCGATACCCTTGAGCACTTCCAGCGAACCGAAGCTCTTGCGCACTCCCTTGAGTTCGATCATTTGGCGGCGCTCCTTTTTTCCAGGTGCCGCACCAGCAGGATCAACGGCACGCACATCACCAGGTACATCAACGCCACCAGCGAAAACACGGTGGCGTTCTTGAAGGTGGATACGGCGATCAGCTTGCCCTGCAGGGCAAGTTCGGCGACCGTGATGGTGGACGCCTGCGACGAGTCCTTGAGCATCATGATCATGATGTTGCCGTAAGGCGGCAGCACGATCTTGACGGCCTGCGGCAGCACCACGCGGCGCATGGTCAGGCTCCAGCTCATGCCCATGGCCATGGCGGCTTCGATCTGCCCGCGGTCGATGGCTTCGATGCCGGCGCGAAAGTTCTCGGCCTGGTAGGCCGAATACGCCACGCCCAAACCGATGATGGCAGCCTGCACGGCCGTCAGCGACACCCCCATGTCCGGCATGACAAAGTAGATGTAGAACAGCAGCACGATGATCGGGATGCCGCGCAGCAGGTTGATCACGCCCGCGCTGAACTTGGCCAGGTACTTGTTGCCCGAGACGCGCATCAGCGCCCACACCAGCCCCAACACCGTGGACAAGGCCAGCGAGCCCAGGGTCACCAAAATGGTGAGCTTGGCGCCTTGCAGCAATATCGGCAGGTATTCCGCCGCGTCCTTGAAGAATTCGGTCATGCCTCATCACCCCAACAAGACTGCGCTTGCAGGCGCCAGCCGTGGCCGGCCCGCCCGCGCGCACGCTGCACGCAGGTCGGGCGCATGCCCAGGCGGCCCCGCCCTCAACCCGGCGTCAGGCGCCCAGGCCCCACTTTTTCAGGATGCGGTCGATGGAGCCGTCCGCCTTCAGCTTGGTCAGCGCCTTGTTGATGCGGTCCAGCAAGGCCGTGTCGTCCTTGCGCGTGGCCAGCCCCAGGCTGCCCATGACGGTGGGCTGGTAGGACTGCGCCATTTTCAGGTTGGGATAGTTGCCCTGGGTCAGGATGTAGGCGGCGATGGGGAAGTCCATGAAGCCGCCCTGGATGCGGCCGGCATTGGCATCTCGCATCATGTCCGGCGGATTGTCGTAAAGCTTCACTTCCTTGAAGACGCCGCTTTTCTGGATGGGTTCGACAAAGGCGGTGCCCACCTGCACGCCCACCGTCATGCCCTGCATGTCGGCGAAGGACTTGTATTCCTTGTTGTCGGTCTTGAGCACCATCAACCCTTCGCCGTAGCGATACACGGGTTCGGAAAAGCTCACCACCTGTTGGCGCTGCGGCGTGATGAACATGGCCGCCGAGACGATGTCGATGCGCTTGGACGTAAGCGAGCCGATCAGCGCGGAAAACGCCATGGGTTCGATCTGCACCTCGAACCCGGCCTCTTTGCCGACTGCCTTCACGATGTCGACCATCACGCCTTCGATGCTGTTGGTTTTGGTATCGAGAAACGTGAACGGGCTGCCGGTGGGCGTGGACCCCACCTTCACCACCGTTTGGGCCTGCGCGCCCGCGGCCATGGACAATGCTGCAAATACAGAGACAACCAGAGTCTTGAATTTCATGACATTTCCTCATCGTGGCAAAGAGTTCCAGGCGCTGCCCGGAAGGCGGATGATCCCCAGTGTCATCGCGCCGCTTTACTGCCCGCGCGCTCAGGGCGCCCGTTGCGTCTCGTCCCTCGCGGCTTGAGTGATATTGGAAATGGCCCAGATGACCTCGGTCGCCTGCGACCCGGGATTGCGCCAGCGGCGCGGCGTGCTGCTGGCGTAGCAAAAGCTGTCGCCCTCGTTGAGCAGGACGACGCGGTCGCCCACCCAGAGTTCGAGTGAACCCTTTAGCACCACGCCGATCTGCTCGCCCTGCCCCGTGACGAACAGCTCGTTGCCGGTCGAACCGCCCGGCTCGATGGTGCAGCGGCACAGGTCCATGCTGCGGCAGGCCGGCGGCGTATACATCTCTTTGACGATGCCCTTCTCGCGCAGGTCGATGTAGCGGTGCGTGCCGGCCCGGGCGACCCGGCCGCCGTCTTCGCCTTCGGTGTGCTCGGCATTGCGCAGCAAGGCATTGACCGATACCCCGAACTCGCGCGCCAGTTGATGCAGCGTCTTGACCGAGGCGGAACTCAAACCCCGCTCGATCTGGCTGAGCAGGCCCAGCGACATCCCGCAAGCCTGGGCTACATCAGCCAGCGAACGACCCTGCCCCTTGCGCAATTGACGCAGTTGCTGGCCCAACCAGAGATCCACCGCGGACTCGGGACGCCCCGCCAACGCGGCCGGCTTGGGCAGCGGCGAATCGATGCGCAACGAGGAAGAGGATCGGCTCATGTGAAAATTTCATTTTTATATAATTTTCAATACTAAGGAGCGCGGGAAAGCGCCACAACCTAGGAACATCCCTAGCGGTGGGGCAATGCGGATTAGAAGGTCAGACACCAGGGCGCCCTGCCGCGCGGCCCTCTCGAGCCATGGCAGGACTGCGCGTGCGCCAGCGGCGCACCGCAACGAATCACGCCGTCCTGGGCTTGGAGAAACGGCGCTTTTTCTTCGGCTCGGGCAAGGGTTCGCCGGCCAGCTCGGCCAGATAACGCTCGTCGGCCAGGGTCAGCCAGCCTTGCGCGCGGGCCGACTCGATGAGTTCAGGCCGGCGGGTGACTGTCAGCGCCAGGGAACGCTCGCGGCGCCAGCGCGCGATATTCGCGTGGTGGCCGCTGAGCAGCGGCGCGGGCACGGACGCGCCCTCGTACACCTCGGGCCGCGTGTAATGCGGGCTGTCCAGCAAGCCGGACAAGGTGTCGTTGAAGGAATCCTGCAGGGCAGAATCGCCGTCGTTCAGGACGCCGGGCAACAAGCGCACGGCGGCGTCGATGACGGCAAGCGCCGCGATTTCGCCGCCGGACAAGACGAAGTCGCCCAACGAGATTTCATGCGTGACGCAGCGCTCGATGAAGCGCTGGTCGACGCCTTCGTAGCGGCCACAGATGAGGATCAGGCCATCGCTGGCGGCCAGGGCCTCGGCGCCTGCCTGATCGTAGCGCTTGCCCACCGGCGCCAGCAGCGCAACGGGGGCCGGCGCCAGGCCTTGTGCCGCGCGTGCGGCTTGGGCAGCGCCGACGGCGGCCTCGAGCGGGGCCGCCATCATCACCATGCCGGGGCCGCCGCCATAAGGGCGGTCGTCCACGGTACGGTGTATATCGTGCGTGAAATCGCGCGGATTCCAGGCATGCAGGGACCACCGGCCCTGGGCATGCGCCCGGCCGGTGACACCCAGGTCGCGCACCACCCCGAACATTTCGGGAAAGAGCGTAACGACGTCAATGCGCATCAGAGATCCGCGGGCCAGTCGCTATCGATGCGGCGAGCAGCCAGGTCGACGGCGTGTATGTGCGCGCGTACGAACGGAACGAGCATTTCGGCGGGCTTTCCCTTGGCATTCAGAAGGGTTTCGGGGCCATCAGCCCCCACCTTCTGGCACAAGACCTTCAAGACGGCATGAGCGCCGTTATCAAGGACTTCGTCCACCACGCCGATGAGCGCGGATTCGCCGCTTGCCGTGGTATACAGCGAGCAGCCAATGAGATCGACCCAGTAGTATTCGTCTTCTTTGGGCGCGGGGAAGGAACCGCGCGGCGCCTGCACGGAAAAACCGCGCAGGGCTTCTGCCTGGTCGCGATCGGCGATGCCGCTCAACTGCGCCACCACGGTGGCGCCCTGCGAACGGACTTGCACGATCTTGTATGCGACAGGCGCAGACGCGACAGCGCCCCGCGCCAATTCAGGCACAGGGCGAGTCAACCACCATTGAGAAGCTGAGAGCAGCACTTCGGCGTTGGCCGAATGCGGCTGCACCTTGACCCAGCCTTTCACACCGTAGGCCGCAGTGATGCGACCCAGCTCGATCAAGTCCGCAGGCGCCGCGTTGGAAGTTGCGGCATCAGACATGTATCGGGCAGTCGGTTTTATCTAGCGTAGTAAAAACTAGCAGGGTTCAGGCTAAACGACGC
The DNA here is from genome assembly GCF_058783235.1 of Achromobacter sp. FW305-C-28. Classification (NCBI taxonomy): domain Bacteria; kingdom Pseudomonadati; phylum Pseudomonadota; class Betaproteobacteria; order Burkholderiales; family Alcaligenaceae; genus Achromobacter; species Achromobacter sp. FW305-C-28. The sequence goes on from NZ_JBYSYL010000007.1 coordinate 264,140, forward strand.
GGGCAATTAAGCCGCGGCGGAAACCTTGGCCGAGTAGTCTTTGACCAGACGCTCGACAGCCGGCGACAGCTGGGCGCCGTTGCTGGTCCAGTGCTGCACGCGATCCAGCGCAATGCGCAGGTTTTCCGTACCTTCGTTGGCAACGGGGTTGTAAAAACCCACGCGCTCGATGAAACGGCCGTCGCGACGGTTACGCGAATCGGTGGCCACCAGGTTGTAGAACGGACGCTTCTTGGACCCACCGCGGGCCAGGCGAATCACCACCATAGGTAATCCCTTGAATTAGTTGTGAAAAACGGGAAATTCTAGCACTTAAACAAGCCGACTGGCAAATGCAGGTGCTGAAAAATCGGGAGTCGCGCGGGATTTGTGTTCTAAAACACCACATGCGGGTATTCTAGAAATCCCTAAATACGGGCCGGAGCCCGCCGCAGACAGAGTGTAGCCCGTTGGGCGCCCCTGTGCTGCCTGTCAGCGCGTTTGAAGAATATACCTGATTGTAGAAATCGGCGTTTCCCTCAAACTTCCTCTTCCGGAGGGTGCAACATGAAGAACCGTAAAGCTGTCTTCACCCCTGTCGCACGACTGGCTTTGACAGGTTTGCTGGCGGGCATGCTGGCGATGCCGCTGACGGCGTCGGCCCGGGTGCTCGGCGCGGCGCTGACCACCACCACGGGCAAGGTGACGGCGGTAGACCCCGCTACCCGGACCATCACACTGCAAGGCAACAACGGCAACGTCGTTGACGTACAGGCCGGCCCGGACGTGCGCAACTTCAAGCAGATCAAGCCTGGCGACACGTTGACACTGGACTACTACGAATCGGTGGCCGTGGACGTGCGGCCGGCCGGCACGGGCGCCCCCGAAGTCGTCACCGAAACCGCCGCCACCCGTAGCGCCAAGGGTGCCAAGCCCGGTGGCGCCGCCGGCCGCCAGACCCGTATCACGGCCGAGATCTGGCACATCAACAAAAGCGCCAACCTGGTCACCCTGAAGGGGCCGCAAGGTGCCCTGCGCACGATCCAGGTGCAGGACCCCGCCATGCAGGCCCGGCTGGCACAGCTGAAAGAAGGCGATCTGGTGGACTTCACCATCACCCAGGCAGTCGCCGCAGCCATTCACAAATAGGCGCGTCGCCGGAAAACAAAAAGGCCAGCCCGACAAAGGCTGGCCTTTTTCATGGGAACGGATAGCGGCTAGCGTCGGCGCAGGTAGTGCACACCCCGGCCGTCGGCTTCATGCTGGGCAACCAGCGCATTGCCGGTCTGGCGGCAAAAGGCCTGGAAGTCGCGGATGGCATTGCGGTCGGTGGTGATGACGCGCAACACCTGCCCGCTTTCCATCTGCGCCAAGGCTTTTTTGGCGCGCAGGATGGGCAGCGGGCAGGTCAGCCCGCTGGCATCCACGTCCTGGTCGAAGGACGGCGCTTGCGCGCCGGACTCGGCAACCATGTCAGAGGCGCTCATCGACCCACTTCTGCACGCTGGCGATCGCGGCCGGCAAGGCTGCGATGTCGGTGCCGCCGCCCATGGCCATGTCGGGGCGGCCGCCGCCCTTGCCGCCCACCTGGCTGGCGACAAAGCCGACCAGGTCGCCGGCCTTGATGCGGTCGGTCAGGTCGGCGGTCACGCCGCCCACCACGCTGATCTTGCCATCGGCCGAGCCGGTGGCCAGCAGCACGACTGCGGGCTTGAGGCGGTCTTTCAGGTTGTCGACCATGCCGCGCAGGGCCTTGGGATCGACATCGCCGATGCCTGCGGCCAGGACCTTGATGCCCTTGACCTCGACCGCGGCGCTGCTGGCCAGGTCGTTGCCGGCGCTGGCAGCCAGCTTGTTGCGCGATTGTTCGAGGTCTTTTTCGAGCTGCTTGACCTGGTCCTGCACCTGGGCGATGCGGGCCGGCAGGTCGGCGGGCGTGCTGCGCAGCATGCCGGCCAGCTGGGTCAGCAAGGCGTTCTGGTTCTGCACCCAGGCCAGGGCGTTGTCGCCCGTGATGGCCTCGATACGGCGCACGCCGGCGGCCACGCCGCCTTCGGACACGATCTTGAACAGGCCGATGTCGCCGGTGCGGCTGACATGAGTGCCGCCGCACAGTTCGCGCGAGAAGCCGATATCAAGCACGCGCACCGTGTCGCCGTATTTTTCGCCGAACAGCGCCATGGCGCCGCCCTTGACCGCGTCGTCGTAGGCCATGACCTGGGCCACGGTGGGCTGGTTGGCGAGGACTTCGGCGTTGACGATGGCTTCGACGCGCGCGATCTGCTCGGCGGTCAGGGGCGCATCTTGTGCGAAGTCGAAACGGGTCTTGTCGGGATCGACCAGCGAGCCGCGCTGCTGCACGTGGGCGCCCAGCACCTGGCGCAAGGCCTTGTGCATCAAATGGGTGGCCGAGTGGTTGCGCACGGTGCGGGCGCGGCGCACCGCGTCCACACGCGCCAGCAGCGTATCGCCCACCGACAGCGTGCCCGCTTCGAGGGTGCCGTGATGGCCGAATACGCCGGATTGAATCTTCAGGGTGTCAGCCACCGCGAAGCGCACGCCTGCAGCTTCGAGCAGGCCGGTATCGCCCACCTGGCCGCCGGACTCGGCGTAGAACGGGGTAGCGTCCAGCACTACCACGGCGCTTTGGCCGGCCTGGACTTGCTTGACCTGGGTGCCGTCGACATACAAGGCGGTGACCTTGACGTTGTCGAGTTCGAGCTTTTCGTAGCCTTCGAAGCGCGTTTCGGCGCCTTCGTAGCTGAGACCTTCGGCCATCTTGAACTTGCCGGCGGCGCGGGCTTGGTCGCGCTGGCGTTCCATGGCGACTTCGAAGCCGGCCATGTCGACGTCGACTTCGCGTTCGCGGCAGATGTCGGCGGTGAGGTCCACCGGGAAACCGTAGGTGTCGTACAGCGTGAACAGCGTGGTGCCGTCCAGCTGGCCGCCCTTGGGCACGCTGGCCAGGGCGCTATCCAGGATGCGCATGCCGTGTTCGAGGGTTTCGCCGAAGCGCTCTTCTTCCTGCTTGAGCACCTGCGCCACGCGCTCGGCCGTGTTGGCCAGCTCGGGGTAGGCTTCGCCCATTTCGGCGACCAGGTCGGGCACCAGGCGGTAGAAGAACGGCTTGGTCTGGCCCAGCTTGTAGCCGTGGCGCAGTGCGCGACGCACGATGCGACGCAGCACGTAGCCGCGGCCTTCGTTGCTGGGAATCACGCCGTCGACGATCAGGAACGAGCAGGCGCGGATGTGGTCGGCAATGACCTTGAGCGAGTTGTTTTCCAGGTCCTTGACGCCCGTTTCGCGGGCAGCGGCGGCGATCAGGTGCTGGAACAGGTCGATTTCGTAGTTGGAATGCACGCCTTGCAGCACGGCGGCAATGCGTTCCAGGCCCATGCCGGTATCGACACAGGGGCGCGGCAGGCGCGGCATGTTGCCGGCGGCATCGCGCTCGAACTGCATGAACACCAGGTTCCAGATTTCGATGTAGCGGTCGCCGTCTTCTTCGGGCGATCCCGGGGGGCCGCCCCAGATGTCGGGACCGTGGTCGAAGAAGATTTCCGAGCAGGGGCCGCAGGGGCCGGTGTCGGCCATCTGCCAGAAATTGTCCGAGGCGTAGCGCGCGCCCTTGTTGTCGCCGATGCGGATGATGCGCTCGGCCGGCACGCCGACTTCCTTGGCCCAGATGTCGTAGGCTTCGTCGTCTTCCTGGTAGACGGTGACCCAAAGCTTTTCAGCGGGCAGCTTGTAGACCTGGGTGAGCAGCTCCCAGGCGTACTGGATGGCGTCGCGCTTGAAGTAGTCGCCAAAGCTGAAATTGCCCAGCATTTCGAAGAACGTATGGTGACGGGCGGTGTAGCCCACGTTCTCCAGGTCGTTGTGCTTGCCGCCAGCGCGCACGCTGCGCTGCGACGACGTGGCGCGCGTGTACGACCGCGATTCCTTGCCCGTGAACACGTCCTTGAACTGGACCATGCCCGAATTGGTGAAGAGCAGGGTCGGATCGTTGCCCGGCACGAGCGACGACGAAGGAACGATGGTGTGTCCCTTGGACTTGAAGAATTGCAGGAACTGCTGGCGAATCTCGGAGGATTTCATCTTGGATGAAGCAGGATTTAGGCGAATCTTTGATTATAGAGGGTAGTCGGTGGCTTGCGCTGCCGGGGCCTGCCCGCCCCTCAGCGCATGCAGATATACCCCGTCGTCCAGCCCACTTCGGCATCCCAGACTCCGCCTGCCGACACCATCACCGCCGAGTAGCCGGCCGGGCAGTTGCAGGTGCCGGTGCGCGGATTGGCCGTGGATTCGCCCGACGCCTGGAAGCAGCCACGCGGGTGATTGATGCTGAATGCGCCGCCGAACCCGCCGCCGCTGGCCTCTTGCCATAGGCCGGATTGGCAACTGAGCAATTCGCCCGACGCCGCGCGAGCGATACCCGCGGGCGCCATGCGGCAGTCCTGGCCCGCGCCGGCCAGCCCTTGCAGTTCCAGGTATTCCCCGCCCTTGAGCCGGCCGGCGACGGTCAGGCCGCCTTGCAGGTCGGGATCACGGGCGTCGCGCAGCTTGACGAACTTGTCCGCCTCGGAGCGCTCCAGGCCGGCCCAGGACACGACCGTGCCCGCCGGATAGGCTGCCCCGCCCGGTGCAACGGGATTGCCGAAGCTGAAGGCGGCGCCCCGCAACGCGGTGGGCGCCGTCGGCCACACCGCGCCGCCGTACCCGCCTGCAGCCTCGATCACGACCGCGATGGCCGCCACATCGGAATATTGCGTCCCTGATTTCAAGAGCGGCTGGTCGCTGTAGATCAGCGCGTCCAGGCGGCAGGGCTGCGCCGGGCACGAAGCCGTGCGCACGATCTGGATACGCGCGCCGAAGCCCAGGGCAGACTGCAACGGAAAGCCGGCGGGCAACGCGCCGGCCCGGCGCAATTCATCCAGCGAAGGCGCCAGGGAATCGGCAAATAGCGGCGAACCGTCCGCGGCAGCCGGTCCCCGGCCGTCGGCCCAGGAGTCGAAATGCCGCAGCAGCACCTGCTCCATGGCGCCCCGGACCTGCGCGAGCCAGATGCCGGTCGCGCGCGCCGCGGAATCTTCGATGCGATGCGCCACCTGGCTGGAGGCCCAGATCGCTATCATGGCCGTCAGCGCCAGCGCCAGGGCCAGTTCGAGCAGGGAAAAACCGCCCTGCCCGACTCTGGTCCGCCGCAAGGCGGCAGCTGGGCGCCCGCCAGTTCCCCTGGGGTGACCCACGAACCTCGTACCGGCGCTCATACGGGCACTCATTTGGCGGTGAACACGAACGTATTGGTGTCGCCCTGGCTGCAACGGGTCTGGGCCAATGCCGCCCGATACGGCACGGCAGGCACGGCCAGGGCATTCTTGACCACCCCGGAACCGTTGTCGCCTTCGATCGAGATGACCTCGGACACGCGTTGCAGCACGGACGCCAGCGCCGGGCAGGCGGCATTGCTGACGTTGTTCAAGGTGACGGTGAACGCCGCCCCCACGCCCGCACCGGCCAGAGACGTGGCGGCCACCTGCACCACGCCGCTGCTGCCCGTGCCGCTGCCGCCCAAGCCATGTGCGATGCGCGCCGACGGGCCGCTGCCCTGCACCGACAGCACGCTGGAGTCGCGCAGCATGTTGGCCATGGCCCCGGTATCCAGGCCGGCATAGGGCGTGACGCCGCCGCCCTGCGCGTTGACCCGCATGCTGACAATGAAGCGCTGCAGCTCCTCGGCCACCTTGGGCACCTTGTTTTCAATGACATAACTGCCGATGGCGGGAATGCCGACGATGGCGATCAATAAGACGATCGCCGTCACGATGGACACCTCCACCAACGAAAAACCCCGCTCGCGCCTGCCGCCCGCGATGCCTGCCCTGAACCGTTCCATTCGCCTCTCCATGGTGAAAAACCAACCGCTACCGCAATGAGTCCTGCCGCGATCAGCGGCTGGCATAGAAATTCGTGAGCGCCAGGCGCAATTCGTCGATGACGGCGTAGTGCCACAACGTGATGGCCAACGCGGTGGCGACCGAACCGATCAGCAACGCCCAACGCAACACGGCAGCCTGCAGGCGTACCCGCGCCAGCAGCCGGGATTCGACCCGGTGCCGCACGCGCTCGAGCCCCGCCTCCATGCCTAGCGCCCCCATCATGTCCGCCATGAACCACCAGGTTTCCGGGTCCAGCAGGCCGGTATCGAAGATCTGCGCGTCCGTCGCGCCGGCGTCGATGCGCATCAGCATGCGTTCCAGATGCATGGCCAGCCAGGCCTGCGCGCCCCGCCCCTGCACGGTGAGCGCGCGCCGCAGCCGCGTATCGGCGGCGCCGTGCTGGCGCACCAGCACGGCCAGCAGGGACAGAAAGCGGATGGCCTGAAAATCCCGGTGCAGGCGCCAGATCAGCCGCTTGTCCAGCCAGGCCCGGGCCTCCCCCGTGTAATGCGGCAATGACCACAGGGTCAGCCCGCCCAGGCCCGCCACCAGGACCAGCCACGGCGCCAGCCACTGACGGGCCGCCGCGGCCAGCGCAAACAGCGCACGGGTCTGCCGGCCGTAGTCTTCTGCCGGCAACGCCTGAAATACCTGCTGCAGGCGCGGCGCGGTGAACAACGGAATGGCGCAAAGCATGGCCAGCGCCACCACCGCGGCCACCACGCCCGCGGCCGCGGTGGACACCAAGGCAAAGCGCGCTTCGGCAGCCAGCCTGGCCGCCCGCGCCAGATCACGCAGCGCGGCGGAAAGATCGCCGCCCTCGTCCTGCACACAGGCCAGCAGCAGGCATTCCGCCGCAGGCAAGGTGCCCTGCCAGGCCGCGCCCAGATCGCCGCCGGCATCCTGGTAGGCCCCGGCCCAATACTGCGACAGGCGACCACGGGCGGTACCGGGACCGTAGCGGCGCGCATCGTCCTCGAACAGGTCTCGCAGGGTCCGGCGGCCCTGCAGTCCGTCGATCAGGTCGGCCAGGTATTCGTAGTAATCGGCGCGGTGCGGCAGAAAGCGCCATGCATCCCAGCGCAGGCCCAGGTTGATGTTGAAATGCCGGCGCCAGGCCAGGGCCCGCAGTAGAGAGTCAGCCATGCGGGGCCTCCGGCCGGCCGGCCACGCCACCGGGCAGCGCCAGATCGAAACGCCGGGGCAGTGCACGCGGATCCACTTCGCCCTGGGCAACTTTGAACAGCGCGCTGTTGAGCGCCTTGGCGCCGCGTGTGGCTTCGTCACGCCAGGAGGCGTCGGGCACCGCCCTGGCCGCGGGCCGCAATGGCCCATAGTCGCGTCTGCGCACGCAGTCCAGGAAGCCCGCTGCGCGTTCCGGCTCGATCATTTCCGCCGCCACGCTGCGCCCGATCGTGCCGTTCAGGTCGGGCATGTGCGGCCGGCGGCAATCGGCGCAGCCGTCCGGGTTTCGCACCTTGAGCGCGGCCGCATCGAGCAGGAAGGTACGCGTGAGGACAGCCATCCAGTTTCGCCAGTGCTCGGCTTGGCCGGGGGCATGGCGCCGCTGCGCCGGGCCCCAGAGCTGGGCGGCGGGCAAGGCGCAGGCCGGGCACAGCCTGGGCAGCAGCGTCTGGTAGACCAGCAGTTTGAGAATGCCGGGCGCTGCCAGCAGCTCGCGCGAGACGCCGACGGCCTCGGACGCCAACCGCTCGGGGATCATTGCCGCAGACCCCGCATGCGTGGTGGCGTACAGGCTGATGCCGGAACTGGCCAGGTCCATGAAGGCGCGGCCGGTGTCGATATCGCGGATTTCGCCGATCAGCAGATCGTTCAAGGCCGAGCGCTTGATGGTCTTGAGCTTGGCGTCGAACGCGGGCCAGCCGGACACGGCCAGTGCGCCGCCCAGGCTGTTCTGCAACGCGTTGCCGATGACATATTCGACCGGATCTTCCAGCGTGATGACCTTGCGGGTGGGTTCGATGCCGCGCATCAGTGCGGCCAACGTGGTGGACTTGCCTGCCCCCACGACGCCGGCCAGCACGATGGCGCCGCCCTCGCGCTCACGCGCGCCCAGCAGGGTCGCCACCTGGCCGGGAAGATAGCCAAGCGCGTGCAGGTCTTGCCCGCCCGCAGCGTCCAGCCGCAGGATGCGCAGGCATACCGAAGGCCCGGCATCGGTGGCCAGTGATGCCCACCGCAACACCACCGGCGTACCGGCCAACTCCAGCGCGATGCGTCCCTGTTGTTCCAGCGCGGGATCGAACACCGCGCCGTTGCCGCCCCGCACATCCATCCAGGCCACGGCCAACACTTCCAGCAAGGTGGCGTTGGACAAGCCGGAGAATCGTTCCGCAACGACGTATTCACCATGAATGGTGTAGCGGATCTCGCAGCCATCGCGCCGCTGATTCACGTTGATGTGCACATCGCTGGCACCCTGGGTAACCCCCCACGCGACGATGTCCAGGAACAACGCCGCCAGCGCCGAAGTGCGTGCAGCCTGTCGGCTGCCGTCGCGCCGCGCCAGGCCCTGGACGGCCAGCTGGCCGCGCGCGACCATCAGCAGCAATGCGGCCGGCAGTAGATAGCGTGACGGTTTGGCAAGACGGTATCCCTGCGCCCGCACCATGCGTTCGACCTCGTCGATGGCGTCCCCCACGCAGAATTCCTTGACGGCGAAGATCGCGACATCGCCGTTTTCCAGCAATACCGGACATAGCCGGCCCGCCATCGCGGCAAGGTCGAACTCGCGGCCCAGGGCCCGCGAGAACGCGGGGTCAAGCCGCGCGATGTCTTCGGGCGCATCGAGCGGGCAAATGGCGGCGCCCAGCGCGCCAGGGAAAGCGGAAGGCGTATTCATGGCGCGGGGCTCCCGGCGTCCAGGCACGCGCGGACATCTCGGTCGTCGCGGCGCAGCCGCACACAACCGCCGTCGACCGCCACCAATTGATACGCTTGCGCCACCCGGGCGCCGGCCACCGGCGCAGCCCGGCCTGTCTGGTAGCGCAACAAGGCGCCATTGACGAGCAGGTCGACCTGCAGATGCCGCGCCACGCCGAAGATGGCCGCCACGCGCACGTCGTCGGGAACCGGCGCGGGCATGGGCGCGCGCGAAGCCGCTGCGCCGTTGGCCGGGCAGATGCCCGGCACCCGGCATTCGGTGAGCGCGGCGGCGGCGTCGGCGCGCAACAGGGTGCGCACCGTCTCGGCTTCAGGCCACGCCTGCGGGTCGGCCGCGTCAACGGCGGGCTGCGCCTGCGTCCCGGCGGCCCACGCCGCGGCGCCCGCGACAGCCCATACCCCGCGCCATGGCATGGCACGGCAAGACCGCCGCCAAAGGTTATTCCTGTTCATAGAGGACTCCCTGCAGTTCTGCGACCAGCGTGCTTGCAGCGAGGCTGGAGCGAAGTTGAGGCTGGATGTTCAAGGCCAGCCGGGACCAGTGCGCCACGCCAAGGCGGCCCGGCAACAAGGCAAACGACCGCAGGGGTCCGGCGAGCGTGATCGCCCGGGAACGTATCGCGGACGTCGGCGCGGCGGCGGCGGACGCCGCGGCCACGCCTGCGGCTGCCGGCAGCGCAAGCACCGCGGGCGCCATGAAGATCGAACTGAACGCCGGCCGCAATTGCTGCAGCGTCACGGCCACGCCGGTATCGACCTGCAAGGGTGTGGGCAGCGGCAGATCGGCCAGGGTCCTGGCATCGGATGCCACCTGCCAGGAGAGCGAGGCGTCTTCGAGCGGATTGAACGACACGCGCCAGCCACGAGGCAGCCGGGCGAAGAGGCCCTGGTTGGTCGCCTGCGGATGCACCCTGGCGTAATCGGCGCGGCAGGTCCAGTGCCGGGCCTGCGCATCGCACTGCGCGCGCCGCAGGGCCCACCCCTGGACTTCGATCGGCACCTTCACCAACCCCACCAGCACGCGGGCGATTTCATCGGGGCCATGGGCCGGAATCGCGCTCAACAGGGCAAGCCGTGCGCGGGCGGCAACCTCGGCCGCTTCCTGCGGCGCGACAGACGGCGCCGTGATGCGCGGATGCGGCGCAAGGCATTGCCGCCACAAGGCAGGCGCAACCACGGACAGCGCGAGGCACGCCAGGAACAGGCGCAAGGCCCGCGGCAGCGCGCTCCAGCGCGACGGCAGCACGACCAGTTGTGCGGCGGCATCTCCCATCGGCAGCAACGCGGCATAGACTTCGTCGCCGTCGCGGCCCGGCAACTCGGGCCGCGCGAGCAACAGGCGGGCATGCTCGCGCAGCGCCTCGTCGTGCGACCCGAACAGACGATCTGCCTGCGACAGCACCATGCCGGCATAAGCCGCCACCAGCCAATACTGCCCATCCGGCAGGCAAACCAGGCTGTGGCCGCCATCGGGGTAGCGCAGCGCGAATAATTGAGCGGCCGCCAACCAGCGTGGCGCGGGTTTGCCAGCGCCCGCGCGGCGCCAACGCCATGCCCGGCGCACCGTGCCGCGGCCGTACCCGGCGACCGTGGCGGGCGAGCCTGCCACGACGTAATGCGTCGCTCGCAGACGGCGGCCGCGCGAACGGGCCAACGCGGCCACGTCGGTGCCGATCAGCGCGTGCCAGCGCAAACCGAACGCCAGCGCACGATCCGTGCCAGGGCAGTCGACAAGAAGGATTTGCGGTGCGCGCGTCATACCAACGTCCTGGAGAGTGAGGGCATCAGAAACCTTCTTCGACCTGGGCCGTGACCAGGATCAGGGTGGTCACGCGCTCGGAGGTGGCGCTGTCCTGGCCACCCGCCACCAACGGTGCCCCCGGTGTCAGGCGCTGGCGGTCATGCTGATCCTGGCTGCGGTCAAAGCCGGAGACGATGACGGGCTGACCGGGCCGCAGTTCGATCTGTTGCACGGTGCCATTGCCGTCCACCGTGATCTGCTGCACCTGGACCTGGTTACCCCGTTCGCCGAAGGTGACCGTTTTCAAGGGCTGGGCCACCGCGTTGTCGTAGGCGATGGACAGCAGGATCTGGCCGTCTTCCTGGATATCCGGCACCAGCGTCAGGAACGAACCGACGGTTTCTTCTTTCTGGCTGATGGACACCGCGGGCAACGAGCTGTTGGCGCCGTCGGCCGTCATGCCCGGCACGGCCGTGCTCTGGACGCGGTCGATATACGAGAACGTGGTGCGCACGGCGTGCGTGACGGGCCGGCGGTTCAGGGTCAGCACAGGCACCCTGCTGTGCCGCACGACTGCCCCCGAGGCGCTGAGCGCGGAAAGAATGGCCCGGGACGCATCGAAAGGACCGCGGCCGGCAGCCACTTCCAGTGCCCCGGCGCCGGCTACCGGCATGGCCGGCATGGCCAGGCGTGCCGCGCCCCCTGCCGCCGCATAGACCGCGTTCCAGTCGATGCCGCCAGAAGCCGAATCGCGGGAAATCACGGTGATTTCTTCGAACACGAGCCTGACCCGGCGCGTCAACGCCTTGTTCTCGCGCTCGAAATAGCGCCCTACCCGTTCGAGGGCCTCGGGCGTGTCGGTGATGACCAGCGCCGTTTCGCCTTCGACCGGATCGGCGATGACGCCCGAACGGGTCAGGAATGCCTGCGCGTGCGCACGCAGGATGGCCAATGCCTTGTGTTCGCCGCCCGACAGCGATGTGCTGGAGGTGTTCTCGAAGCCTTCGGCCTCGGCCCGGCCCGCGCGGCCCAGGCGGACATCCACCTTGCTGGCCAGCGACAAGGCGCGCAGATCGAAGACCCGGGTATCGGTGCGGTAGAACTCGAGCGCGTTGTGTTCATAGCGCCAATGCACGGAATAGCGCGCCGCCACGACATCGAGCAGGTCGGCCAGCGGTTGCGCGCCGGCGCGGACTTCAAAGCGTTGTGCAACAGAAGCATCCAGGGCGCCATTGACCGCCAGGCGCGGCAGGAACAGATCCAGCGGCAGCAGCGCATCGGGGCGGACACGCACCGGCATGCCTGTGGCCGCGGCCAGCCGCTGGGCCACCGTGGACAAGTCGGCATCGTCGGCCAGCATGAGGGTGGTCTGCACGTTTTCGCGCAAGGCCGGCGGCAGGGAGACCTCTCGCGCCAACGGTTGCGGCTTGCCAGCAAGCCAGGGCGTGGCCACCTCTTGGGCGGACTGCCGGGTATTGCGGTCAGTAAGACTGTCGGCAAACGCCTGGTGGCGCGCGCCAGCGTCGGCCTGTTTGCGCTCGGCAGCGCGGCGCAGGTCAGTGACCTGCTGGGTCAGTGCGCACCCGGCGAGTTGGGCGAAGAGCGCCAGGATGATGAGCGGGCGGCGGTTCATGCGGCCCCCGGGGTAGCGATAGACCGGGTGCACGACTGCGCCAGCGGCACGACGCGCAATACCCGATTGCCATAGAAGCAAGGCTGCAGCGGTTTGTCCGCCAACTCGGTCGAGGCAAGCAAGCCGCGCACTGCGGCCTTGAAATCGCCCGGGAAATCAGCCGTGGCGGCCAGCGGGATATCGACATCGACCGCCCAGTGCTGCGGCTGGAAGGTCCAGCCCGCTGCATCCGCCCAGCGTGCCAGCACGGCACGCAAGGTGGCATCGGGCGGCGCGGCGCGAAACGGCGACACGGCGGCCTGTGGCGGCGACGCCGCCGAGGCAACCGCCAGGGGTAGCGCAGCCTCTGCCTCCGGCGGGTGCAGGGAAGCCAGCGGCCCGCCTTGCGCCTGCCCGGCAGGAATGGCGAGCGCCGCCGGCGACGCCGATGCGGCCGGCGCGCTGCCAAGCACCGCGACATCCTGCCCGCGTTGCGCGCGCGCCGACAAGCGACCGCCACGAAACGCCAGCGCGCGCCAGCCGCCGGCCAGGACCACGTAGGGCTCGCGACGCACATAAGGCAAGGCGCGCTCGCCATCGGGCCCCACGCCGAAAATGGCGGGCAGCGCCTGGCCCGGCGCGAACTGCAGCCAGGTTTCGCGGCCATCGTCGAACACCTGCATGGGTGCGACGGCGGGATCGCCGGACAAGCGCCAGTCAAAGCGAAAGCCTTGCGCGGCCGGCCCGGCAGCCTGCCAGGACGTGCTGGCCGAGCGCGAGGCCAGCGGCAACGCGCAGCCCGACAGACCGGACAGACCCACCGCCAATAGGAGTATTCGAACCATGCTTCACCGCTAGCAAAAGGCGAACCGGAAACGGATCGCGGTGTAGCCATGGTGGAGCAAGGCCAGTCGCCGCAACAGACTGGCATGTACGCAGGGCGAAAAAAAGCCCGGTTCGAAAACCGGGCTTTCTGGCCTTGCAGGCGGCGCGATGCTTAACGCTGAGTCGCGATGCTGCGGGCCTGGTTGGCCGCGTTGTTCAGGGCCGAGACCGGGGGGGTCTTGCCTTCCAGCGCGTCGTTCAACTGCTGGTTGAACACGGGCTCGATGCGGTCGTAGTTGGCCATGCGGAAACCGCGGCTGTTGGCGACCGGACGCGTGCTCATGGAAGCCACCACGGCTTGGGCGCCGGGAATGCTCTTGTAGAACGACACATCGGATGCACGGAACGCAGCTTCAGTCAGCGGCAGGTAGCCGGTGCGCTGGTGCCATTCCGCTGCGATGACGGGCTTGGACAGCCAAGCCAGGAACTGCGCCGTGGCCTTTTCTTCGGCTTGCGGACGACCTTCAAGCGCCCACAGCGCCGAACCGCTCACGAACGGCTGGCCGCCGGTCTGGGTGGCCTGGTCGTAGTAAGGCAGCGGCGCCACGCCGAACGACAGGCCCTTGGTGTTCAGGAACTGGCCGAACGAGCCCGAATTGCCAGTCAGGACCGCGCATTCACCCTTGGCAAAAAGCTTGTCCGAGGTGTTGTCGGCCGAGTGTGCCATGAACAGCAGCGAACGCTTCCAGCTGACCATCAGCGAGATGTGGCGCATGTAGAGCGTGTCGAACTGCATGGCAGGCGCCGCGCTCTTCTTGGTGACCGCATCCAGGCCGTTGTTGTTGCTGGTGAACTGCTGGTTGTTCACGGGCGCCAGGTTTTCCAGGTGGATCGACACCTGGTCGCTGGAGGCGTAGGGGCAGTCAAGATCGGCCACGTCGCGCAGCTTGAGGAGTTCGCCTTGCAGGGCGGTCCAGGTGCGCGCGGGCTTGTTGGGGTCAAGACCCGCCTTCTTGTAGGCAGCGGTGTTGTAGAACATCACCGGCACTTCGGCCATCCAGGGGAAGGCCAGCAGGCGGCCCTTGCCGTCGCGGATGAAGCTGCTGGTGGCCGGCACGAACCAGTTCAGGTCCTTGACGGGGTACTTGGCCAGCAATTCGTACATCGGCAGGATGGCCTTGTGCTCGGCCACGACTTCCGGCGAATGGTTGTCGTTCAGTTGCACCAGGTTCGGGGCCTTCTTGGCCTTGACCGCGGCGGTCGCTTCCTGCTGCAGGGCGGCTTGCGAATCGAAGCCGCGCAGGGTCACTTTGACCTGGTCCTGCTCTTTGTTGTACTGCTTGGCCAGCTTTTCGAATTCGGCCTTGTTGGCCTCCGGCAGCGTGTGCCAGACCTGGATCTCGACAGGCGCGGCATTAGCCGCGCCCGCTACCGCCATGGCGGCGCCAAACACCCATGCCCGCCGGCTGGCGAACATCGCGCGGGCAACGCCCGCCAATTGCAATTTCTTCATAGGTTCATAGACCAAGAAAAGGGAATTCCGGTTCTGGGCGACGCCCGCTGAGCAGGTCTGCCAGAGCCCGGCCCGAGCCAACGCCCATCGTCCAACCGAGAGTACCGTGTCCGGTATTGATATACAAATTGGGGATACGGCTGCGGCCGACGATAGGCACGTTCGAGGGGGTGGACGGGCGCAAGCCCGACCAATAACTGACGCGCTCGAAGTCGAGCGCGTCGGGAAAGAGTTCGCGGGCCAGCCGCGTCATGGCTTCGCAGCGGCCGGTATTCAGGCCGCGGGAATAGCCGGACAGTTCGGCGGTGCCCGCCATGCGCAGGCGATCGCCCAGGCGCGAAAAAACGACCTTGTGGCTGCTGTCGGTAAGACTGACCGTCGGCGCGCCATCGGCCTTCAAGACCGGGAAAGTGGCCGAGTACCCCTTGGCGGGATACACGTTGCAGGGGATGCCCAGCGGGCGCAGCAACGACGGGCTGAAACTGCCCATGGCCACCACGTAGGCGTCGGCGGCCAGGGTGCCGTAGCGGCCGTCGGGTTCGATGAGTTCGACGCCCTGCACCGCGCCGCCCTGGGTGATCAGGCGCGTGACGCGGGTGCTGTAGCGGAATTCGACGCCGGCCCGCGCGCAGCGCTCGGCCAGGGCGACGGTGAACAGATGCACGTCACCGCTTTCGTCTTCGGGAGTGAAATCGCCGCCGACGATGGTATTGCGGTGCGGCGCCAGGGCCGGCTCGATGGCAATGACCTCATCGGTGGACACCACGCGGCGTTCGACGCCGAAGTCGCGCATCAGGCCGGCGGCCCGTTGTGAGTTTTCGAATTCGTGCGGATCGCGGTAGAAATTGAGGATGCCGCGCTCGAGGTGGTCGTATTCGATGCCCAGCTCAGTGCGCATGCTGCGCAGGGTGGCGCGGCTGTATTCGGCCATGCGGACCATGGCGCGGATGTTCGGCGCCAGGCGACCCGGCAGGCATTCGCGCAGAAAGGCCAGGCCCCACATCCATTGCCGCCAATCCAGCTGCGGCCGGAACAATAGCGGGGCGTCGTCCTGGAACATCCATTTGAGCAGTTTCAGGGGCGCTTGCGGGTTGGCCCAGGGTTCCGCATAGGACACGGATATCTGGGCGCCGTTGGCAAGGCTGGTTTCCTGGGCGGGTCCGGTGCAGCGGTCGATGACCACGACGTCGTGGCCTGCCTGGCTAAGCCACCAGGCGCTGGAGATTCCGATGATGCCGCTACCCAATACCGCTACTTTCATGCCCGCATTGCTCCTTGCGTACCCACTGGGTCCGCGGACACGATGTCCGCGCCCCGCGGCAAGCCGCTGCCAAGGTGACATCGCAGTTTACCCCGACGTCCCGCCCTCGCCTACGGCTGAAAACATCAAAAAAAGGGGCGGAATCGGTCAGCCTGGATCACGCTGCCGATTCGCCCCTTTTTGCTTGCTCACGCCCCGGGATGGATCAGGGCGCGGCTTTGGCCAGGTCGGCCTCGGACGTGAAGGCGTCCGCGTAGAACTCTTCGGGCGGCAGGCCGCGCTGGGCGCTGAATTCGCGCCGGGCGGCATCGACCATGGGAGGCGCGCCGCAGGCATAGACCTGGTACCCCGACATATCGGCGATGTCGTGCAGCACGGCCTCGTGGACGAAGCCGTCGCGGCCGGTCCAGTTGTCTTCCTGCAGCGCGTTGGACACCACGGGCACGTAGCGGAAATCCGGCAGCGCCTCAGTCCACGACTGCGCCAGCGCATCCATGTACAGGTCGCGCGGGCGTCGTCCGCCCCAGTACAGCGAGACCGGGCGGCGGATGTTCTTGTGGATCATGTGTTCCACGATGGCCTTGACGGGTGCGAAGCCCGTGCCGCTGGCCAGCAGGATGATGGGCTTGTCGCTGTCTTCGCGCAGGAAGAACGAGCCGAACGGGCCCTCGAGGCGCAGGATTTCGCGCTCTTTCATCTGCGTATCGCCGGCGCCGAACACGTGGTCGGTGAACAAGCCACCCGGCATGTGGCGGATGTGCAGTTCCAGCGGGCTGCCGGTATGCGGCGCGCCGGCCATCGAATAGCTGCGGCGGCGGCCGTCCTTCAGGATCACTTCGATGTATTGGCCGGCGTAGTAGCGGAACTGCTCGGAAGCCGGCAATTGCAGCTTGAGCACGGTGACGTCGGGCGCGGCGCGCTCCAGGGTCTGCACGCGCGAGGGCAGCTTGCGGATCTGGATGTCGCTGGCCAGGCGGACCTCGGTGGATTCGACCACCAGGTCGGAAGCGGGCCGCGCCTGACAGAACAGGGTGTAGCCGTCGGCCAGTTCCTCGGGCGACAGGATCTGCGCCGGGTATTGGCCCGCGTCGAACTCCCCGGACACCACTTTGCCCTTGCAGGTGGAGCAGGCGCCGTTGCGGCAGCTGTAGGGCAGGACGATGCCCGCGGCCAGGGCGCCGTCGAGCACGGTCTGGCCGGGCTCGACCGGGAATTGATGCTTGCTGGGTTGAATGATGACCTGGAAGCTCATGATGAAACGTATCAGGGTTGACGGAGCGCCCCCTGGCGCTCCGCCCGGCCCGGCCTCAGGCCGGGAACTTGCGGATTTCCTTGACGCGGTTGGCGTCGTCCACCAGCACGACCTGCGGCTTGTGGGTGGCGGATTGCTCTTCCGACATCGGCCCGTAGGTGCAGATGATCATCAGATCGCCGACCTGGGCGCGACGCGCGGCGGCGCCGTTCAACGAGATGACGCCGCTGCCGCGGGCCGCCTTGATGATGTAGGTGTCGAAGCGTTCGCCGTTGTTGATGTTGTAGAGCTCGATGCGTTCGAACTCGCGCATGCCGGCAGCGTCCAGCAGGTCTTCGTCGATGCCGCACGAGCCTTCATAGTGAAGATCGGCTTCGGTGACCGTGACGCGGTGGAGCTTTGCCCGCAGCATGATGCGTTGCATGATAGAAATATCCTGGTTTCGCGTACCGGCGCGCGAAGTGATGCAATGAATGCGAATACGCCTGCGGGCGGGTAGTCCCGCGGGCCAAGAACCGCGCGGCACCCGGTTTCTGCCGTCGGAAGCCGGTATTCTATATTTTTTGCCGCAATGGAACGCCCTGCCGGCCGGTCCAAAAGCCACTTGGCGGCGTTTGCCATCCAAAATGGCAGCATTGGCCATCGTCATGGCCCGAAAACGTCCACCGCTCGGCGGGCACTCGCCCTGGCGAAAGGGATTGAACCGGCCGGGCCAGGCCCGGCCCGATGTCAGAAGTCCAGTTCGATCTCGACCCTGTCGCCCACCTTCAGGCGGGCGCCGGCAGGCGCATCGACGATGGCATTCTGGCCGAACACCACCCCGATATCCAGGTTGCGATAGCCCGCCAGCGTACGGCCGGGTTCATCGTGCTGCACGGCGGTGCGCTGGTCGATATCGGGAATCGAGCAGCGGGTGCACGGCTTGACGAACGCCATGCCGACCGGGCCGGCGGTGATCATGGCGGTGTGGTCTTCCTCGAAGGCTTCCCATTCCCCCTGCACGACGATATTCGGCCGGAAACGGTCCATCGGCACCGGCGCCACGCCCTTGGCCTGCAACCGGGCGTTCAGGTCGTCCAGCGACGCCTGGTTGGCCACCAGCAGCGGGAACCCGTCGGCGAAGCCGAAGAAATGGTCGCCGCTGAAGGTATCCGCCAGGTCCGGGTGACCGTCGGTCCACTTGTCCACCCATTCGGGCTTGGCGGGTCGGGCCGCGGCCTCGTCCACCTTGTACAGGCGGCATGGCGTCTTGAGGAAAGCCGTGCACCACTCGGCCGCCGCCTCGCTTTCGCGGCGCGCGTCGATGAAGTCCTTCCAGACGCCCACCGATTCCACGCCAGCTTGCAGGCCGGAACCATCCAGCGGCACATCCAGATCCGTCATGCCGGGCGCCGACAGCCGCAGCGAATCGGCGGTCAGCGCGGTGCGTATCAGCGCCATGGCGGGCCATTGGCGCTGCGTCATGAACTGGCCGTCGGCCCCGATCACCATCCAGCGGCGGTCATGCGCCAGGCCGGCGCGATCCACTGGCGACTCGGCCAGATCGATACCGGCACAGGATTTGATCGGATAGATATGCAGGCTGAGGATGCGGGCGGACATGGCAAAGGATGCAGGCGTGGAAAAGAGCGGCAAAGCATAGCGGATGGACGAAAAAAAGCCCAGGCGGACCTGGGCTGAGAGAATGAAGCCCCCCACGGGGGGGGCAGCAAGCGCAAAGCGCGGCGTGGGGGCCCTCAACCTACCAATTTCAGGGCATCCAGCGGCGTCACCGCCTTGAACGCCTTGCGCGTGGCGATGTGCTCGGGGCGCGGGGTCAGGCCGTACTTGGGCGGCTCCAGCGTGTTTTCCATGCTGTTGTAGACCATGAACACGTTCGACCGGGGCCACGGCGAGATGTTGCTGTTCGAGCCGTGCATGGTATTGCAGTCGAAAAACACCACCGAACCGGCCTTGGCGGTCATCGAGCGGATGCCGCCCTGCTCGACCAGCAATTGCAGGCTGACCGGATCCGGCACGCCATATTCCTGCTTCTTCAGCGATTGCTTGTAGTGCTCGTTGGGCGTTTCGCCGACGCAGGAAATGAACTGGCGGTGCGACCCGGGTACCAGCATCAGCGGGCCGTTGCAGTCGTTGTTCTCGGTCAGCAACACCGAGCAGCTCAGGGCGCGCATCGATGGCATGCCGTCTTCCACGTGCCAGGTCTCGAAATCCGAATGCCAGTAGAACTCCTTGCCCTTGAAGCCAGGCTTCATGTTGGCGCGGGACTGGTGGATATAGACTTCGGACCCCAGAATCTGGCGAGCCACGTTGACCAGCCGCGGATCACGCACCAGGCGCGCCAACACGGGGTTCAGCACGTGCACCATGAAGATGGAACGCACGGCGTTGCTGCCGGGCTCGGTGATCGATTCCTCGCGGCGGATGATCGACGGGTCGCGCGTCATACGCTCGACCTCGGCCGACAGCGCGCGCACTTCGGCTTCCGAGAACAGGTCTTCCAGCAGCAGAAAGCCGTCGCGCTCGTAAGAGCCGATCTGTTCGCCGCTCAGGGCGTTGGCGTAGCTGCCTTCGCCGTAGACCACGGGGTCCTGGCGGGAAATGATGGCGGAACTTCGATCCGTACGGGAGGCGTACGGATCCTGTGCAGGTGAGATCATGCGAACCTCCTTGTATCAGGCCGCTTTCGCGTGGGCTTCAGGCAAGGCGTAGACGCCCTCTTTGTCGTGCACTTCCTGGCCCGTCAGCGGCGGGTTGAAGACGCAGATGACCCGCAGCGGCTCCTTGCCGCCGCACAGCCAGTGCTCGTCGTGCTCGTTCAGGGCGTAGACCACGCCAGGCCCCAGGTCGTATTTCTTGCCGTCGGCGATGGTCTCGATCGAGCCGTCGCCTTCGATGCACCACACCGCTTCCAGGTGATTCTTGTAGTGGATATGCGTGCGGCCACCGGGGAAGATGGTGGTCTCGTGGAAGGAAAATCCCATGCCGTCCTTTTTCAGCAGCACGCGGCGGCTGACCCAGGTATCGGTGCGGACTTCATCGGCGGTGCCGATCACATCTTTGACATTGCGTACGATCATTGACGTTTTCCTCCAAATTTGAGAATGCGGGCGGACTGCCCTTCTTCGGCCAGCGCGTCGGCCACGCTGGCCTCGATCACATCCAGGCCCTTGGTGAGCAGCTCTTCCTCGATGGTCAGGGCGGGCAGCAGCTTCAGAACTTCGTCATGCGCGCCTGACGTTTCGATGACCACGCCGCGCTTGAACGCGTTGGCGGCGATGCGGTTGGCCAGCGCGGGCGTGCTGTTGCACACGAGGCCCTGGATCAGGCCGCGGCCGCGCACCGACAGGCCGGCGTTGGGGTAGCTGTGGACCAGGTTTTCCAGCCAGTCGCGCACCAGGCGTTCCTTGCGCTGGATGTCCGCGGTGAATGCGGTGTTGGCCCAGTAGGTTTCCAGTGCCTGCGTCGCGGTGACGAAGGCCAGGTTGTTGCCGCGGAACGTGCCGCTGTGCGCGCCCGGCTTCCAGATGTCGAGCTCGGGCTTCATCAGCACTAGCGACATCGGCAGGCCAAAGCCCGATAGCGACTTGGACAGCGTGATGATGTCGGGGCGGATGCCGGCGGCCTCGAAGCTGAAGAACGTGCCGGTGCGGCCGCAGCCGACCTGGATATCGTCCACGATCAGCAACATGTCGTGGCGCTTGCACAGCTTGTCCAGTTCCTTCAGCCAGCGCAGCGTGGCCACGTTGACGCCGCCCTCGCCCTGCACTGTTTCCACGATGACGGCGGCTGGCTTGTCCATGCCGCTGCTGGGATCTTCCAGCATGCGTTCCAGGTAGGCCATGGTGTCCACGTCCGGCCCGAAGTAACCGTCATAGGGCATGAAGGTGGTGTTGGCCAGCGGGTAGCCGGACGCATCGCGGAACTTCATGTTGGCCGTCACTGCCAGCGAACCGCCGCTGACGCCGTGAAAGCCGTGCGTGAAGGAAATCACATTGGGCCGCCCTTTGACCTGGCGCGCGATCTTCAGGGCCGCCTCGACCGCATTGGTGCCGGTGGGGCCGGTGAATTGCAGGGTGTATTGCCAGTTGCGCGGCTTGAGCAGCACGCGGTCGACGGTCTCGAGGAATTTCTTCTTGGCGCTGGTGGCCATGTCCAGGCCGTGGACCACGCCATCGGACTGCACGTACTCGAGCAGTTTTTCCTTCAGCACCGGATTGTTGTGGCCGTAGTTCAAGGTGCCGGCGCCGCTGAAGAAGTCGATGTATTCGCCACCGTCCTCGTCGACCAGCGTCGAGCCCCTGGCCTGGCTGAAGATCACGGGGAACGAACGGATGTAGCCCCGTACTTCCGACTCCATCCGGTCAAAGATTTTCAAGTCCATGTGATTAATCCTCCCTTTCATCTCATAAGTTGACAGACGGCCAGAGCCCCTCCGCATGCGCGCCAGGCGCATCCGGATCAGAACAGCCATCCCGGTTTTCGATAAGGACCCGCAGGGTTCCCGGCCTTACGGCGCGGGCAACGTGAACGGGCCTATCCTCAACAACATCTCGTCGTCGTGGTCCGCGCCGCCGAACAATTGCCGATCAAAGAAGGGCTGTTCGGAAACGTGGGCGCCCAGCTCGCCGGCCAGGCCGGAGAAGGTGCGGCGCGATGCCTGGTTGTCAGGCGCCACCGTGGTTTCAAGATGACGAACATGCTCGAGCCCCTTGCGTCGCAAGAGCTCCCGAAGCATGGCGCGGCCTAACCGTTGGCCGCGTGCGCGGGTGTGCACGGCAACCTGCCAGACGAACAACACGTCCGGCTTGTCGACAAGCACGTAAGCGGAGATAAATCCATCGATGCGTCCTCCGGCGCTTTCGGCCAGGACGCAGGTGCCGCGGTTGTGCTCGCACAGGAGCAGGTACGCGTATAGGGAATTCACATCGAGTGGCGGGCACTCGGAGATAAGCTGGTGGATCGCGGCGCCGTCTTTGCGGCGGGGCTCACGCAGGAGATGCGTTTCGCTGCCCGCCGCCGGCGCCACGGCACTTGAGTTGATGGGGTCGATCAGTTCGTTTGTTCTCATACAACCAGTCCCGATTCGGGAGGCGCCCCGCCGGTGGGCACCTCGAGGATGGGCGACGACACGTCGCCATGGGTATCCGTTGCGACCCCGCTCTCTTCTTCCATGAGCGCCACGATGCGCTCGAGCGACAGCGTGATGGTGGCCTGCTCCAGCTCGGGCAACGCGTTCAGCGCATCAGCCAGGTGCTTTTGCAGCGGCGACGGCGCCTGCTGGGCAAGCTCGCGGCCGGCGTCGGTGGCGGTCACGAAGACGATGCGGCGGTCTTCGCGGCCGCGTTCGCGGCGGATCAGGCCCTTGTCTTCCAGGCGGTCGAGAATGCCGACGACCGTGCTGGGGCTGACATGGATTTCGCGGCTGATCGCGGTGGCCGTCAGCGGGCCGTTGGCGATGACCGTGCGCAGGCACATGAGCTGCGGCGCCGTGATGTGGCTGACCGCAGACAACTGGCGCGAATGCAACGCGATGGATCGCGTGATTCGGCGCAGTGCCCGCAAAATGCGCAGGTCGTACTGCTGCGAGGGGTCGGTTACGGTCTGTTTATTCATGACTGAATTAGTTCAGCTAAATTGATTTCTATACGAATGATATGGGTGACCTATCCCTGTGTCAAACCCGATCACCGGCCATTTTGTAATCATTTCCGCGCTATTTGTCGGCATGTCCCCAAGGGCGTTCCCAGGGGGACAGCCACGTTACGGTTTGTCGGAGTTGTCGTACAGTTCGCAAATAAAACATCTGTTTTTTACTTGGATATAGATGTAGCATTTGTTTTATATCGTTCTGGTTCCCGACGCCATCGTGACAACCGCCCTGCAAGAACATCTGCGCGAGATCAGCGCCACCCTGCCCGCCGAAATGCAGCGCGCAGCACGTTGGGTGCTGGCCAATCCGGCCCAGGTCGGGCTGTGGTCGATGCGCCGGCAAGCGCAGGCCGTCGGCGTGTCGCCGGCCACCATGCTGCGGCTGGCCCGCGCGGCGGGGCACGACAGCTACGAGGCCTTTCGCGCCCCATTCCAGCGTGCGCTGGCCGGTGCGTCGGACGCCAGTCTGCGTGACCGCGCGGCGCGTTTGCAGGCTTCGCACGCGGGCCAGGCTGGCGGCCGCGGCCACGACACCCTGACGCAATTGCAAACCGAGGCCATGGCGTCGATCTGGCAAGCCAATGACGAAGCCGCGTTCGACGCGGCTGTCGCTGCGCTGCTGGCCGCGCGCCAGGTCGGTTTCCTGGGCACGCGATCGGCATTCGGCATCGCCTTCCAGATGCGCTACGCCTACCACCTGCTGCGCCGCAACGGCATCCTGATCGACGGTTTGGGTGGCGCGTCAGCTGAAGACGCCGACAGCCTGCAGGAAGGCGATGCGCTGGTGGTGATTTCGCAAGCGCCGTACCCGGCAGCCACCGTGCGCCTGACCCGCCAGATCGCCGCCCGCGGCGTCACGGTCCTGGCACTGACGGACAGCGTCAAGAATCCGGTGGCGCAAGCGGCAGACCACGTGCTGCGATTCACACGGCCCGACGATCCGGCGGCCGAGGACAGCAGTCCCGAGGCGCCCGCGCAGCGCGGACCGGGCTCTTTCTTTCATAGCACTGCCGGCCTGTTGGGCCTGGCCGAACACCTGATCGCGCGCTTGGCGGCCCGCGGCGGCGACGCCGTGCTGCAACGCCTGGCCGATATCGAAACCCGCCTGCAAGCCGACGGCGCCTATTGGCGCGAACCGACGCGCAGACGCCGCGTCGCCCCTTAGCCCTTCCCCCGCTTCCCACGCCACTGGAGACCCCAGCCATGACCCGCACCCGCGTTCTACACCGTTCCCTGCGCAGCACGCCGCCCGTCGCCGTGCGCGGCCAGGGCGTCTGGCTCTATGACCAGGAAGGCCGCGCCTACCTGGATGGCTCAGGCGGTGCGGCGGTGTCCTGCCTGGGGCACAACCATCCCGACGTGCAGGCGGCAATGCATGCGCAGATCGATGCGCTGGCCTATGCCCACACCAGTTTCTTCACGACCGAGGTCGCCGAGGAACTGGCCGGCATGCTGGTCGCCGATGCCCCTGCCGGCACGTCGCACGCGTATTTCGTGTCGGGTGGCTCGGAAGCCATCGAGGCCGCGCTGAAGATGGCGCGCCAGTACTTCGTCGAAATCGGCCAGCCGCAGCGCCGCCACATCGTGGCGCGGCGCCAGAGCTATCACGGCAACACGCTGGGGGCCTTGGCGGTGGGCGGCAACGCCTGGCGCCGCGCCCAGTTCGCGCCGCTGCTGATCGATGTCGAACACGTGTCTCCCTGCTACGCCTACCGCGACCAGCGCGCCGGTGAAACCGACGACCAGTACGCCGACCGCCTGGCACAAGAGCTGGACCAGGCTTTTGAACGGCTGGGCTCCGACACCGTGATGGCCTTCGTGGCCGAACCCGTCGTGGGCGCCACATCGGGCGCCGTGACGGCCGCGCCCGGTTATTTCCGCCGCATCCGCGACGTCTGCGACCGCCACGGCGTGCTGTTCATCGCCGATGAAGTCATGTGCGGCATGGGCCGCACCGGCACCTTGTACGCCGTCGAACAGGAAGGCGTGACGCCCGACCTGATCACCATCGCCAAGGGCCTGGGCGGCGGCTACCAGCCGATCGGCGCCGTCATGGCGCAGGAACGCATCGTGCAGGCCATCCAGCAAGGCAGCGGTTTCTTCCAGCACGGCCATACCTACCTGGGCCACGCGATGGCCTGCGCAGCGTCGCTGGCGGTGCAGCAAGTGATCCGGCGCGACAACCTGCTGGCGCGAGTACGCACGCAAGGCGAGGGCCTGCGCCAACGCCTGCAGCAGGCGCTGGGCGAACATCCGCACGTGGGCGATATTCGCGGGCGCGGCCTGTTCATGGGCGTGGAACTGGTGCGCGACCGCGCCAGCAAACAGACCTTCGACCCGGCCGTGACGCTGCACGCGCGCATCAAGCGCGAAGCCATGGCGCGCGGCCTGATGGTCTACCCCATGGGCGGCACCATCGACGGCCGCCAGGGTGACCACGTGCTGCTGGCCCCGCCCTTCATCATCTCGGACGACGAGCTGGACCAGTTGACCGAGCGGCTGGCCGGCGCGATCGACGCGGCCATCGCCGACGCCGGGCGCTGAGACGGCTGCCGGAAGACACCTGGCTGGCGCCGGATCGACCTCACCGCCCCTGCCGGTGCGGCGGCGCCGTCCGGCTCAGACCCGGGCCGCGCCCCAGAGGCCGGCCTAGCCGCCCCGCTCCGCGGGCAAGCGGCGCCAGGCCGGCCACGCGCCAATGGTCAGCGCGCGCAAGAACCATTCGACCGGGCCGTAGGCGTGGCGGCGCAGCCACCAAGCCGACAACGGCAACTGCGCCGCGAACAGCATCGTGGCAATCAGCAGCGTCATGCCCGGCGACACGCTGCCGGACAGCCGCAGCCCCCACGCCGTGAACAGCCCCGCACACACCACCGATTGCATCAGGTAGTTGGTCAGAGCCATGCGGCCGGCCGGCGCCAGCCAGCGCGCCAGGCAGGCGCCGGGACGCGTGCGCATCGCCAGCAGCAAGGCCGCAGCGTACGACATGCTGAGCAACGGCGCGGTAAACAGGTCTGCGGCCAGGCCCAGCGTTTCCCACACCCGTGCCGTATCCAGGCTGGTGGTCGCGTAGAACGCGGACCCCGCCAGCCCCGGCAATGCGCCCAGCGCGCAGAGCAGCCACAGCACGCGCGGCTCGCGCCACGGGTCGGCCAACGCCTGCCTGCGTCCCAGGGCGTAGCCCACCAGGAACATCGCGAACACGAACGGGCCCTGCACCAGCACGACGGTGGCCCAGGTGACCGAGGTCAACTCTTGCCAGTGCCGGGCGATGGTGGTCATGACCGTCCCGCGATAGGCCTCGATCGCCGCCAGGGCGTCGGCGGCGGACACCTTGGCCGCGGCGCGGCTGAACGTCTCGGTGCCGGCCGGATCGAGCAGGCTCAAGGCGCCCAGCGCCGCCCAGGCCAGCGATACCAGCCCGATCAGCCACAACGCCCGTTGCAACGCGCGGCCCGGCTCCATGCCGCGGCAGGCCATCAATATCAGGCCCAGCAGCGCATAGGTCAGCAGGATGTCGCCCTGATAGAACAGCACGGCATGCGCCAGGCCCAGCGCCGCCAGCCCCAGTAGCCGCCTGAAAAAACGCGGCGCGAAGGCGGCCCCGCTGCGTTCGGCCGCGGCCATCTGCAACGTGAAGCTGTACCCGAACAGGAACGAGAACAGCAGGTAGAACTTGGTCTCGAACAACCACGCGACCAGCCAACCCACCAAGTGGTCCTGCGGCCGCGAGAAGTCGGGATGGGGAATCCCGCTGGCGTAGAAGGGTGAGGCGAACACGCCGATATTGACCACCAGGATGCCGAAGAGCGCGAAGCCGCGCAGCGCATCGACGTGCGCCAGGCGTTGGGGTACGGCTTGCGCGCCGCCCTGCCGCCCCGGCCATCCCGCCTCGGGCACTGGTCGCGCCGTCTGCGGCGCTTGCACAGGCGTACTCATGCGCCCTCTCCCGTCGTGCCTTTGCCCGTTTTGCCGTTGCCCGCCGATAACGGCGGCAGGCACCCTTGCAACGCGCCATCGAGCAGCCGGCCGCCCGCAGCCGCATCGAATCGGGGGTCGACCACCGACCGGCTGTAGACACCATCGAGCAGCAACAACAGCATGTCGGCCATTTCCGCGACGGGCCGCGGCAGCGCGTCGGGCGGCAGCAGGCGCCAAACGGCCGTCAGCAACGCCGTCAGCGCCGCTTTGCGTTCGGCTTCGTTGGCCATGACCAGGGCGTGAACCCGTGGATTGCGCACCGCTTCGGCCAGCACCTCCATACCCAGGCGCACGAAGGCAGGGTCCTGGTACTGCGCCAGGTTGTCGCCGATCCAGCGGGTCAGGGCCGCGCGCGCATCGGGTTCGGCGTCTGCACCTTGCTGGCGTTCGCGCAGCGCCTCGGTGTCCGATGCGATCAGGGCCTCGATGATCTCGGCCTTGCTGGCGTAGTAATGGAACAGGTTGCCCGGGCTCATGCCGGCGCGCGCGCAGATCTGCGCGGTGGACGTGGCGTGAAAGCCGTGTTCGGCGAAGCACTCGGCCGCGGCGGCCAGTATCTGGCGGCGACGCTCGTGCTGCCTGGCGGGGTCTATTTTTCGCATGAGGGTGAGGCGGCGCGGTCCGTGAATCGTGGATTTTATTAATAGACTGATTGGTCTATCTATTAAATATCACCCACCTCCCCGAGGTCAAGCCTGCCACGCCGACGACAGGCACAGCCCCCACCGCGCCAAAAAAAAGCGGCGCCCGCAGACGCCGCCTTCATGGATGCCGCGCATCCCGCCGCGATCAGCCTAGCACGGGCGACAGCAACGGCTGCTTGGGCCGCACATCCAGCGCCCGCCCCTTGCGAGCACGCTTGCCGACATAGATGGCCAACGCGTCGCCGACCAGGATGTCTTCGGTGTGCTTGTTGCGGTAGATGCCCGCGGCGCGCAGGCCGAGCGCACCGATCGGTACGGTCTGGTCGAGCTTGTCCGCGCCATCCAGGCCCATCAGGATGGTGCCGCGGCCGCCGCCGGACAGCGCCTTGACCTCGTCCAGGCCGAACACCAGGAACTTGCCCTTCTGCGACAGCAAGGCCAGTTGCTTGGCGCCATCGAACAAGGGCACGGGGTGCAGCAGTTCATCGCCCGCTTCCAGCGTGATGAACTGCTTGCCGGCGCGTTGGCGGCTGATCATGTCCGACAGCTTGGCCGAGAAGCCATAGCCGCCTCGCGTGGCCAGCAGCCAGCGGCTGTCGGGCGCCGCCGCGATGGTGTGCACGATGCGCGAACCGCTTTCCAGGTCGATCATGGTGGTGACCGGCTGGCCGTCGCCGCGCGCCGACGGCAGGCTGGCCACTGGCACCGAATAGACCCGGCCGTTGTCGCCCATGGCGATCAGCGTGTCGGTGGTACGGCATTCGAAGGCGCCGTACATGTCGTCGCCCTGCTTGAAGGCGAATTGCGACTTGTCGTGGCCGTGACCCTGGCGGGCGCGCAGCCAGCCCTTTTGCGACACCACCACGGTAACGGGTTCGTCCAGCACCTTGGTTTCGAGCACGGCGCGTTCGGCCGTTTCGATCAGGGTGCGGCGGTCGTCGCCATACTGCTTGGCGTCGGCCTCGATTTCCTTGATGAGCAGGCGCTTGAGGGTGTTGGGGTTGTCCAGCAGCTCTTGCAGACCGATCTGGTCCTTGCGCTTTTCTTCGAGTTCTTTCTCGATCTTGAAGCCTTCCAGGCGTGCCAACTGGCGCAAGCGCATTTCCAGGATGTCTTCGGCCTGGCGCTCGGACAGCTTGAAGCGTTCCATCAGGGCCGCGCGCGGCTCGTCGGATTCGCGAATGGTCTGGATGACCTCTTCGACGTTCAGGTAGACCACCATGCGGCCTTCCAGCACGTGGATGCGGTCGATGACCTTGTCCAGGCGGAAGCGGGTGCGGCGCACGACGGTATTGGTGCGGAATGCCAGCCATTCGACCAGGACGTCGCGCAGGCCCTTCTGGCGCGGACGGCCATCGGTGCCGATGCAGACCAGGTTGACCGAGGCGCTGCTTTCCATGCTGGTCTGGGCCAGCAGGGTGTTGACGAATTCGTCGCGATCGACGCGCGAAGTCTTGGGTTCGAACACCAGGCGCACCGCGGCATCCTTGCCGGATTCGTCGCGCACGGCGTCCAGCAGATTCAGCATCACGGCCTTGGCCTGGGATTGCTCGGGGGTCAGGCTCTTCTTGCCGCTCTTGACCTTGGGGTTGGTGATTTCCTCGATTTCCTCGAGCACCTTCTGGCCCGACGTGCCCGGGGGCAGTTCGGTGACCACCAACTGCCACTGGCCGCGCGCCATTTCCTCGAACGTCCAGCGGGCCCGCACTTTCAGCGAACCGCGCCCGCCCGCGTAGATCTGCGCAATATCGGCAGCGGGGGTGATGATCTGGCCGCCCCCGGCGAAATCGGGGCCCGGGATCATGCCGTAGAGCTCGGCGTCCGGCAGTTGCGGATGCTTGATCAGCGCCACGCAGGCCTGGGCGACTTCGCGCAGGTTGTGCGGCGGAATTTCGGTGGCCATGCCGACCGCGATGCCCGATGCGCCGTTGAGCAGCATGACGGGCAGGCGTGCGGGCAACATCTGGGGCTCTTGCTGGCTGCCGTCGTAGTTGGGCACGAAATCGACCGTGCCTTCGTCCAGTTCGTCCAGCAGCAGCTTGGCGATGGGCGTCAGGCGCGCTTCGGTGTAACGCATCGCGGCGGCGTTATCGCCATCGCGCGAACCGAAATTGCCCTGGCCGTCGATCAGCGGATAGCGCAGGGAAAAATCCTGCGCCATGCGCACCATGGCGTCGTAGGCCGCCTGGTCGCCGTGGGGGTGGTACTTGCCCAGCACGTCGCCCACGACGCGCGCGGACTTCACGGGCTTGGCGCCTGCAGCCAGGCCCATGGCCTGCATCGCGTACAGAATGCGGCGCTGCACGGGCTTTTGCCCGTCGCCCACGTCCGGCAGGGCCCGGCCCCGCACCACGGATACTGCGTAGTCCAGATAGGCCTGTTCGGCATAGCGCGCCAGGGTGATGGCGGCATCGCCGCCCTCTTCGGGCGCGGCGTCGAACAAACCGTGTTGATTGCTGTCGGTCATGATGGTTTCAGGTAGACAAATTCATTGAAACGGCGTCATTGGGGACGCGCGGCGTCCAGCAGCTGGATATCGGCCACGTGCGCGCGCAACTGGGCGCGCACGGCATCCAGCGTCGCGGCGTCTTGCCCGCGCTTGGGGATGATCACGCCCTGCAGGGTGCCCAGGATGACGTAGAGATGCTGCGGCGTTTCCTCGACCCGGCGCACATCGCCCCAGGCGAGCTGCCCGGACGCGCCAGCGACGGTGTCCTCGATGCCGCCTGGCCCGAAGACCAGCTGATGGCGGCCCAGGAACAGGCCGTCGGGCCGCTTGGCCAGCATACGCCGCGTGTTCATGCGCACCAGCCCCGGCAGCACGAACTCGTAGGCCAGCGCCAGCAGCACCAGAATGCCCAGGCCCACGGCCAGGCCCTCGAAGTACACGGGCAGCATCAGGCCCCAGTTGGGCCCATTGCCGCCCCAGGTCTGCCAGGCCAGGTACGCGAACAGCACCACGATCATCAGCACGGCAAAGCGCAGGTGCGACCGATAGCGGCGGCGCCGCAGCTCCGGCCGCTTGTAGACGTACGCCGAGAAATCGGCGTAGTCGTCGGCCGTGAGATCGACCGCCATGGACGCGGGCGGCAACGGGGCCAGCGCCATCAGATGTCGAGCTCCGCCAGGTTGCCCTTCTCTTCGATCCAGGCGCGGCGCTGCGACGATTCACCCTTGCCCATCAGCATGTCGAACATGCGGGTGGTGTCTTCGGGTGTCTGGTCGCCATACCCCACCGGCAACAGCCGGCGCGTATCCGGGTTCATGGTGGTTTCCCAAAGCTGCTCGGGGTTCATTTCGCCCAGGCCCTTGAAGCGGCTGACCGCCCAGGCGCCTTCGCGCGAACCTTCCTTGCGCAGCTTGTCCTGCGCGGCTTCAAGCTCGCCTTCGTCCAGGCAGTAGATCTTGCGCGCCGGGCGCTTGCCCTGCGCCGGCACATCCAGGCGGAACAGCGGCGGCTTGGCCACGAACACGTTGCCGGCTTCGACCAGCTTGGGAAAGTGCTTGTAGAACAGCGTCAGGAGCAGCACCTGGATGTGCGAACCGTCGACGTCGGCGTCCGACAGGATGCAGATGCGGCCGTAGCGCAGGCCGGACAGGTCCGGGGAATCGTTGGGCCCGTGGGGGTCCACGCCGATGGCGACGGAAATGTCATGGATTTCGTTGTTGGCGAACAGGCGGTCGCGGTCGACTTCCCAGGAATTGAGCACCTTGCCGCGCAGCGGCAGGATGGCCTGGAATTCCTTGTCGCGGCCCATCTTGGCGGACCCGCCGGCCGAATCGCCCTCGACCAGGAAGACTTCGGTGCGGCTGGCGTCGCTGGACTCACAGTCGGTCAGCTTGCCCGGCAGCACGGCCACGCCGGAACTCTTGCGCTTTTCGACCTTTTGCGCCGAACGCTGGCGCGCCTGCGCCTGGCGAATGGCCAATTCGGCCAGCTTCTTGCCGTACTCCACATTGCTGTGCAGCCAGAGGTCGAGCGCGCTCTTGGAAAAGCCGCCCACCAGGCGAACGGCGTCGCGGCTGTTCAGGCGTTCTTTGATCTGGCCCTGGAATTGCGGGTCGAGCACCTTGGCCGACAGCACGAAGCTGGCGCGGGCAAACACGTCTTCGGGCAGCAGCTTGACGCCCTTGGGCAGCAGGCTGTGCAGCTCGGCAAAACCCTTGACCGCGCCGAACAGGCCTTCGCGCAGGCCGGATTCGTGCGTGCCGCCGGCCGGCGTGGGGATCAGGTTGACGTACGACTCGCGCACGGCGTTGCCGTCTTCGGTCCAGGCCACGACCCACTGGGCGCCCTCGCCTTCGGCGAAGTTCTCGTGATCGGCGCCGGCGTATTGCTCGCCTTCGAAGAACGGCACCATCAGTTCGGCGCCGGACAGGGCCTCGGCCAGGTAGCCGCGCAGGCCGTCCTGGTACTGCCAGGTCTTGGTGTCGCCGGTCTTTTCATTGACCAGCAGCACCTTCACGCCCGGCAGCAGCACGGCCTTGCTGCGCAGCAGATGGGTCAGTTCGCCCAACGGAATATTGGGGCTGTCGAAATACTTCGCGTCGGGCCAGACCCGCACGCGGGTGCCCGACTTCTTGCGGCCGCCCTGGTCGTAGGGGGCCAGGGGTTCGGCGACGTCGCCGCCCTTGAAGACCAGGCGGTTGACCGCCCCGTCGCGCCAGACCACGACTTCCAGGCGGGTCGCCAGGGCGTTGGTGACGGACACGCCGACGCCGTGCAGGCCGCCGGAAAAGGCGTAGGCGCCGCCGCCGGCCTTGTCGAACTTGCCGCCCGCGTGCAGGCGGGTGAACACCAGTTCCACGACGGGCGCGTGTTCTTCGGGGTGCAGGCCGACGGGAATGCCGCGGCCGTCGTCTTCGACGGAAATGCTGCCGTCGATATGCAGCGTGACCTGTATCTGTTTGCCGTAGCCAGCCAGGGCTTCGTCTGCGGCGTTATCAATGACCTCCTGCACGACGTGCAGGGGGTTTTCGGTGCGGGTGTACATGCCCGGGCGCTGGCGCACGGGCTCCAGCCCCTTCAGGACGCGGATGGACGCCTCGTTGTAACGTGGAGTGGCCAAGTTATCCCCAACATCTGTGGAAAAAAACCGACATTTTACGGATAAGCCCAGATTCTGCGCGGCTCCGGGTGGAATGCGCACGACCTGACCAGCTCCGAATTCGGTAGGATGACGATAGACACAGCCAGCGTAGCCGGGTTCAACCCCCCGATCACGACAACTGCGCCGCAACATCCTACACAAAAGCAGCAAACCCTGTTGTTATAAACAGTGGTATGACTGTCGTTATTGACAGTGGTATGCTTTAATCCATTCCACAAACAAGAACAACGGCAAGGCGCGTCCCTTTTTTCGCGCCTTTTGCTGCCGAACCGAGAATCACCATCATGAGCGACCAAATCAAGAACGTCAGTGACGCGAGCTTCGATGCCGATGTGTTGAAATCCGGCCAGCCGGTGCTGGTGGACTACTGGGCTGCCTGGTGTGGCCCCTGCAAGATGATTGCCCCGATCCTGGAAGAAGTTGCCACCGAGTACGCGGGTCGCCTGACGATCGCGAAGCTGAACGTGGACGAAAACCAGGGTACCGCCTCGAAGTACGGCATCCGCGGCATTCCCACCCTCATGCTCTTTAAAGACGGCCAGGCTGCCGCCACCAAGGTTGGCGCGCTGTCGAAGTCGCAACTCACCGCATTCCTGGACGGCGCGTTGTAAACTGCGTGCTGTGAACGAAGGCGCCGCCCTGGTGGCGGCGCTCATTCAATACCGCGCGAGCCCGTCCGTGGCGCGCCGCCAGAACCCTCCTTTACTTTTCCCCCACCACTCACCGCGATGCACCTCAACGAACTGAAGGCGCTGCATGTCTCGCAGCTGCTGGAAATGGCCGCTGGCCTGGAAATCGAGAACGCCAACCGCCTGCGCAAGCAGGAGCTGATGTTCGCCATCATGAAACGGCGCGCCAAGCAAGGCGAGCAGATCTTTGGCGACGGCGTGCTTGAAGTCCTGCCCGATGGCTTCGGTTTCCTGCGCTCGCCCGAGACCTCGTATCTGGCCAGCACGGACGACATCTATATCTCGCCGTCCCAGATTCGCCGTTTCAACCTGCACACCGGCGACTCGATCGAAGGTGAAGTGCGCACGCCCAAGGATGGCGAGCGTTATTTCGCGCTGGTCAAGGTGGACAAGGTCAACGGCGTGGCGCCCGAAGCGATCAAGCATCGCATCATGTTCGAGAACCTGACGCCGCTGCACCCGAACCGGACCATGCGTCTGGAACGCGACATCAAGAGCGAAGAAAACCTCACGGGCCGCATTCTTGACGTCTTCGCCCCCATCGGCATGGGCCAGCGCGGCCTGATCGTCGCCAGCCCCAAGTCGGGCAAGACGGTGATGATGCAGCACATTGCGCACGCCATCACCACCAACTACCCCGACGCCGTGATGATCGTCCTGCTGGTGGACGAGCGCCCGGAAGAAGTGACCGAAATGCAGCGCACCGTGCGCGGCGAAGTGGTGGCCTCGACCTTTGACGAACCCGCCACCCGCCACGTGCAGGTCGCGGAAATGGTCATCGAAAAGGCCAAGCGCCTGGTCGAAATGAAGAAAGACGTGGTGATCCTGCTGGACTCGATCACCCGCCTGGCCCGCGCCTACAACACCGTCGTGCCGGCTTCCGGCAAGGTGCTGACCGGCGGCGTGGATGCCAATGCCCTGCAGCGCCCCAAGCGCTTCTTCGGTGCGGCGCGCAACCTCGAGGAAGGCGGTTCGCTGACCATCCTGGGCACCGCGCTGATCGAAACCGGCAGCCGCATGGACGAAGTCATCTACGAAGAATTCAAGGGCACGGGCAACTCCGAAGTCCACCTTGAACGTCGCCTGGCTGAAAAGCGCGTCTACCCGTCGATCAACCTGAACAAGTCGGGCACCCGCCGCGAAGAACTGCTGATCGCCCCGGACCTGCTGCAAAAGGTCTGGGTGCTGCGCAAGTTCATCCACGACATGGACGAAGTCCAGTCCATGGAATTCATCCTGGACAAGATGCGCGCCACCAAGACCAACGCCGAATTCTTCGACATGATGAAGAAGAAGTAAGCCGGTCTTTCGCGACGGATATCGATTTGGCGAGGACAGCCCCAAGGCGGTCCTCGCCAAATGCTTTATGGGACGGCGTTTCAGTCAGTCTTTGGGCCAGCGATCGGCGGGCCTGCTTCAGTGCCCGCATTCATGCCCGCATTCAGCCCGGTGTTCACTGCAACTTGGGATCGGGAAATGGCAGCTTGTCCTGGGAGGAACTCGGCTGGGCCTTCCACTTTTTGCCCTGCTTGTAGAAGTCCATCTGGTTCTCATTGACCGCCGCCCCCATCGTCACCGCCACCGTGCAAGCGACCTGCCCCGGGTGGGTCGCTTCTTCGGCGGCCACGCAGGTGCCCAGCTTGACCTTGGACGGGCGCGACAGGCCGGTGCCCTCCAGCATGTCGACAATGGCATCCGTGGCCTCGGGAATGGTGGGCAGCACCAGGCTCTGGGCCTGGGCCCAGGCGGAAACGCTCATCAATGCGACCGCCGTTGCCGTGCGGATGCGGGACGTGGGCATCTTGTCAGCTCCATCAGTATTGGGACTGACGCAGCTTATAGGCAGAGCCGCGTTGCTGTCTGTACGGTCTGTATCGCAATGTCAGGCCCGGCGCGGGCCGCCCAGTCAATGTTCGATGAACTCTTCCAGGCTGCGCGGCTTGGGCGTCTGCTTGGGCGCCGGCTTGCCCGAGGCGTCGATGGGATCGATCTGCGGATCGTCCCAACTGCCGGTGACGGCGTATTCCAGGGTCATGGCGCGAGCCAGCGGCTGCTTGAGCAGCCATTGCGTCACGAACGCCCCCAGGCCGATCAGCGGGTTGACGGCCAGCGCCGTCACCATGGCCGCGCCGCTGGCGTCCAGGTTGGGAATGACCACCGCCTTCAGGTTCCAGCGCTCTTGCACGATGTTGACACCGCCGGCCAGCACGATGGCGGCCACCGGGCCGTTCAGCTTGTAGCCCTCGGTGGTCAGCGAGCCGTCGGCCATCTTGACCTGGCCCCGCACGGTATCGAACGGAAAACCGTCGCGCAGCAGGCTGGTGGGGTTCACGTCCAGGCGGGCCAGGCGTTGCAAGGATTGCAGCGACAGCAATTCGAGCAAGCGGGCCGTGCGCGAGTTCACGTGCATGAAGCGGCCCTTGTCCAGGCTGATCTCGGCGTCGCCGACAACATCGGCGATATTGTGGGTCCAGGGCAGATTGCGCCAGGTGGCCTTGCCCTTGACGCTACCCGTGCCGCCTGACACCACGTGTTCGAAGCCGATACGATCCATGAAGCCGCCGACGTTCTCGAACTTGACCGTGGCATCGACCGTCAGTCCGCGGTCCGGACCTTCAAGCCGCCAGGCGCCGGTGGCATTGAGCGCGGCGGCGTCGTTGGTGATCGACAGTTTGTCCAGGCGCCATTGGCGACCACGTTCCAGATTGGTGCCCAGTACCTGCAATTCGCCCAGGTTCTTGCCATACAGCCTGAATTCCTTGGCTTGCAGGTCGATGGCGGGAATGTCGGACAGGTCGCTGCCCGACGACAAGGCCTTGTCGGCCTCGTTGGCGTCGTCCGCACCGCCCAGCGCCAGGTGCTTCAGGCGGGCCGTGATCTGGCCTGCGATCGCGCCCGAGGCCTCGCGCCAGGACAGCGAACCGGCCGCTTGGCGCGATTCAAGGTCTACGCGCCACTGCGCCGGGGCCGGACGGGTGGCGTACAAGGTCAGGTCGTTCAGGGTATAGCCGCTGGTGCGCAGCACCCCCGTGGCAAGACTGACCCGCTCGGGCTGTGGCAACAGCGGACGGGATGCGGGGCGTCCCTTGACGGGTGGCGGGCTGAAGCCGTCGGACACGGTCTCCCAGGCGTCCATGTCCAGTTCAGGCAGGCTGGCGCTCAGGCTCAGGCCGCGCTCGGGCAGGCTGGCCGGACGACCGATGCCCAGCGTGCCGCGGGCGAAATACGAGGGCGACGAATCCGTCGGGTCCCGTTCGAACAGCGCATTGATATTCTCGCCCAGGCTGGCCGTGAGCCAGCGGCGGCCCTTGGCGCCGCGATCCTGCGCGGCGCCCCACTGCAGTTTGAGCGTCTGCGCCGTGGCCGCCGGCTTGCCCACCGGCGCGGGCATGTTGATCGCCATGCCGACCAGATCGGTTTCCATCGCCAGTTCGACCGATCCGCCGCGCTGATAGCCCACCGAGCCTTTGTAGGCGGCCTTGCCGGAAAAACGTGCCATCGACGGCGTATTGCTGATTTGCGTCAGGCCCGATCCCGCCAGCACGCCATCGAAGCGCAAGACATCCTTGGGCTGGGACAGGCTGCCCGATATCTTGACCGGTCCCCCCAGGAACTGCGCGCGGATTTCCTTGGTATGCACGCCTTTTTCCGAGAATTCCAGGTCGCCATGCATCTGGCTGAGCAAGGGCATTTCGGGCATGAAAGTGAACGTGTTGTCCGCGAACTGGATCTTGCCTTCGACCTGGGTATCGTCGGTGTTCATCAGCGGCACCTTCAACTTCAGCGGCATGCGCCAGTTGCCGGTGCCCCGGGCTTCGTCCAGCGCCCCGTCGAGCAGGTCGCCCAGGGGCGAGTTTTCGGCCAGCGCCAGGTAGGCGGGTACGGTACCGCTCGTGTCGCCGTTGACCGTCAACTGGGCGTTGTGCTCCATGTCGGGAATGCTGGCGGTCACCGCGCCCAGCGTCACCGTCTGGTCCGGGCCGGTGTGGGCCACCGCGCCGCCGGGGCTGTCTAGTACCAGGCCGACCTTGTCGACCCGGAAGCTGCCGGATAGGTTTTCGAGCATCGGCCAGCCCTTGCGATGGCTGCGTGCCGGCGCGTAGTCGACCTTGGCGCCCGAATAGGCGCCCGCGATGACGAATTCGCCCGTCGAACCCGGCGCCCCGAAGGGAAACTCGTCCAGGTCCCCCTTGAGGATGATGGCCGCCGATTCCATCTGGCCGGCGGGCAAGCCGGTGGCCAGCCACTCGCGTGCGTCGGCATTGACCTCGAGTGGCAGATAGCGGTGGATGGCGTTCATCTTGCCCCGCACCAGCGTGCCGCGCATGTCGACGCTGCCCGCCCCGCTCTTGCCTTCTTTGCGCCATTGGCCTTGCAGGTGGACATCCAGATCGCTGTTGGCGACGCGCAACTGGCCGACGTCCACGAACCAGTTCTTGGCATCGGCGCCTTTGGTCTGGGCATCCAATGCCAGTTCGTCGGCCACCAGCTCGGGCTGTTCGAATACGCCGGGCAGCGCCACGTGCAATTGTTCGACGCGCCCCTTGACCGACAGATTCGCGGCACCAGGGCTGCGCGCCAGCGGCACGCTGTCGCTTTCAATGAAGTCGCCCGGCGTGCCTTCGATGCGAAGCTGGCCGTAGCCGCTGCGGACGGCGGGGCCGCCGGCGGCAGCGGTCCAGCCGATGCCGCGCCCCGCCACATCTGCCGTCAACGTGGTGAACTTGCCATGATCCAGCTGCAGCCAGGCCCGGCCGCTGATGCGCCCCTTGATCGGAGGCGGCGGCGCCCAGGGCGCCCAGGCCTGCGGCTCGGCGTCGTCCAGGGCCGCATAGAGTTCACCGCTCCAGTTGGCCGGATTGGACGCATCGCCCGCGAACAGGCTGCGATTGAATTCGCCGCGCAGATCCAGCTTGCGGCCCAGCGCCGGATCGGCATCGGCGCGCAGCACGAAACGATGCGACAGACTGCCGTTGCGCACCAGGAAATCGACATTGCTCAGTACCAGGTCAGGGGCCTGGCGCATTTCGTCCTGCCAGCGGATGGTGGCGCCGCGGATGAGCAATTCGCGCTGCGCGGTCAGCCAGCGCAGCGCGGGGTGATCCAGGTCCGAGCGGTGATCGCTGGCGTTCAGGTCGATGCTTTGGCCCGCCACCCATAGATGGTTATCGGTATCGCGGCGCAGGGTCAGTTCAGGCTGCTCGAGGCGCAGGCGCACCAGCTTGGGCGACAGGGTCAGGATGCTGCGCCAGGCGAGTACTGCCGATACGGACGGCAGCGTCAGCACCGGCGCCGCAACGCCGTCGTGCACCTGGACAGACGACAGTTCCAGCCGGGGATTGAGCCCCTGCCAATCCGCCTTGATGGCGCCGATCGAGACGCGTGCGCCCAACGCCTGGCTGGCGTAGGCTTCGATCTGGGGCCGCCACTGGTCCACGCGCGGCAAGACCCAATAGCGCACGCCCAAGAGCCCGATGGCCACGACGCTATAGATAGTCAGCGCCGCCCAGAACAGGCAGCAGAGCACTTTTTTTGAAACAGACACGGATCGGTGGGCAGGAGAATATGTCTTGCGGTATCGTCCCCACTTATACCTGAAACGCGCCCATTCGTCTCTCGCCTGATACCCATGTCCACGCCCTCCCTGCTTGCCCCTGCCCTGGCCTGGTCCGGCCACCTGCGCCGCCGCCTGGACGCCCATCCGGACCTGGCCGCCTGGCTGGAAGACGCCGTGCGCCTGCCGGTCACCCCCGAGCGGCTGGCGCAGTGGCAGGCCGAGCTGGCAGGCCCCGGCGCGCCGGCCGTGCTGCCGGTGGACCTGTGTCGCCAGGTGCTGCGCAAGCTGCGTGAACGGGTGTTCAGCACGCTGATCGTGCGCGACCTGGCTGGCCAGGCGCCGCTTGAAGAAGTGGTGGGCGCGATGACGACCCTGGCCGACATGGCGGTGGCAGCCGCCTACCGCAGCGTGGCGGCCGACCTGGCTGCCGTGCATGGCGTGCCGCGCGACCCGGCCACCGGGCAGCCCCAGGAAATGCTGATCGTGGGCATGGGCAAGCTGGGCGGCTGCGAGCTCAATGTCTCGTCCGACATCGACCTGATCATGCTGTATGGCGAGGAAGGCGACACCGACGGCCCGCGCCGCATCAGCCACCACGAGTTCTACGGCCGCCTGACTCGGCGCATGATGCCCGTGCTGTCGGAGGTGGATGCGAACGGCCAGGTATTCCGCACCGACCTGCGCCTGCGTCCCGACGGCGATGCCGGCCCGCTGGCCTGGAGCCTGGATGCGCTGGAACACTACCTGATCGGCCAGGGCCGGGAATGGGAACGCTACGCCTGGCTGAAGGCGCGGCTGATGCCCGCCCAGGCGTTCGAGGGCAGCGACAGCGCGGCCCAGGCGCGCCAGCTGGAAAGCCTGCGCGTGCCTTTCGTGTACCGCAAATATTTCGACTTCGACGCGCTGGCCGCGCTGCGCGCCCTGCGCGAGCGCATTCGCCAGGACTGGCAGCGGCGCGCCATGGCCCGCAACGGCATCGACAGCGCCAACAACATCAAGCTGGGCGATGGCGGCATCCGCGAGATCGAATTCGTGGTGCAACTGGCCCAGCTGATCCGTGGCGGCCGCATGCCGGCCCTGCAAAAGCGGGGCCTGCTGGAAGCGCTGCACGCCGAATGCGTCGCCGGCCTGGTGCCCGAAGACGACGCGCGTCGCCTGGAAGAGGCCTACCGTTTCCTGCGCCGCACCGAACACGCGCTGCAATACCGCGAAGACGAACAGACCCACCTGCTGCCCGGCGACCCCACGCTGCGCGCCGGGCTGGCCGCTGCGCTGGGCTTCACCCCGGAAGATTTCGAAAGCACCCTGGCCGCGCACCGCCAATTCGTCTCGCAGACCTTCCGCAACGTGTTCCGGATGGTAGGCATGGACAGCGAGGACACGGCCAATGCGCCCGATGCCCAAAGCGACCCGGCGACCGACGAACCCGACAGCGAATGCGAACTGGCCGAGCAGATCCGCCAAGCCTTCGGCGACGAAGCGGACGACCTGCTGCGCCGCACCGAAACCCTGCTGGGCAGCCATCGCATCCGCAGCCTGCCGGAAAGCAGTCGCCGCCGCATGGAAGTCCTGCTGCCCGCCGCGCTGCGCGCCGCCCGCCAGACGCCGGCCCCGCTGGACGCGGCCGTGCGCCTGTTCGACCTGATCGAAAAGATCGCCCAGCGCAGCGCCTACCTGGCCTTGCTGGCGGAGTATCCCGACACCCTGGCGCGGGTGGCCCGCATGGTCGCCGCCAGCCCCTGGGCGGCCCAATACCTGACGCAGCATCCACTGCTGCTGGACAGCCTGATCGACTGGCGCACCCTGTTCGAACCGCTGGACTTCGCCCAGATTGCCCGGCAATTGCGCGCCGATCTGGACGCCTGCCGCCTGCCCGACGGCGATCCGGACATCGAACGCCAGATGAACCTGATGCGCGACGTGCAGCGCCAGGCCAGCTTCCAGCTGCTGGCGCAAGACCTGGAAGGAGAACTGACGGTCGAGAAACTGGCCGACCAGTTGTCGGCGCTGGCCGACCTGCTGCTCACCGAAACCATCCATCGCACCTGGCCGCTGGTCAACAAGCTGCCGGGCGCCACGCCGCATTTCGCGGTGATCGCCTACGGCAAGCTGGGCGGCAAGGAACTAGGGTATTCGTCGGACCTGGACCTGGTGTTCCTGTACGAGGACCCACGCGAGGACGCGTCCGAGGTCTATGCCAAGCTGGGCCGACGAATGACCTCGTGGCTGTCCACCATGACCTCGTCAGGCCGCCTGTACGAAATCGACCTGCGCCTGCGCCCGGACGGCGATGCGGGCCTGTTGGCCGTGTCCGTCGAGGCCTTCGAGCAGTATCAGCAAAAGCACGCCTGGGCCTGGGAGCACCAGGCGCTGACTCGGGCCCGCTACGCGTCGGGCGACGCAGCCGTCGGCGAGCGTTTCGAGCAAATCCGCGAGGCCATCCTGGTGATGCCACGCGATGCGGCCGCGCTGCGCGACGAAGTATTGGCCATGCGCGAGAAGATCAACGCCGGCCACCCCAACAGCAGCGGCAAGTTCGACCTGAAGCACGATAGCGGCGGCATGGTCGACGTGGAATTCGTGACGCAGTACCTGGTGCTGTGCCATGCGGGCACGCACGCCGTGCTGGTGCGCAATCTGGGCAACATCACGCTGTTGCGCCTGGCCGGCGAGGCGGGCCTGATCGACCCTGCCCTGGCAGCGCGCGCGGGCGACGCCTACCGTGTATTGCGACGCATCCAGCACCAGTTGCGCATGCAAGGCGTGGAAAAGGCCCGGGTCGCCCCCGACCAGCTGCAGGCCGAGCGCGCCGCCGTGCGCGAACTCTGGCAGGCGGTGTTCGGCTGAACAATCGGGGACGCTCCCGCCCGCCGGCTAGGGGCGTCCCGTGCAAAAGCGGCAACTCATCGTAAAATAAGGAGTTTTCCGCCTTACTTGCCTGCCAGACCATGTCCGAACTCGTGCGCCCCAAACTCGACCTGCCCGCCGGCCGCAGCAAAGTGCTGATGCACTCGTGCTGTGCGCCCTGCTCTGGCGAGGTCATGGAAGCCATGACCGCGTCCGGCATCGACTACGCGATCTACTTCTACAACCCGAACATCCATCCGGTCAAAGAGTACGAGATCCGCAAGCAGGAGAACATCCGCTTCGCCGAGCAGCACGGCATCGAGTTCATCGACGCCGACTACGACATGGACAACTGGTTCGATCGCGTCAAGGGCATGGAAAACGCCCCCGAACGCGGCGAGCGTTGCACGGCCTGCTTCGACATGCGCTTCGAACGCACCGCGCTGTACGCCCACGAACACGGCTTTGACACCATCACCAGCTCGCTCGGCATCTCGCGCTGGAAAGACATGAACCAGATCAACGGCTGCGGCGAGCGCGCCGCTGCCCGCTACGACGACCTGATCTACTGGACCTACAACTGGCGCAAGGGTGGCGGCTCGTCCCGCATGATCGAAATCAGCAAGCGCGAAAATTTCTACCAGCAGGAATACTGCGGCTGCGTGTATTCGCTGCGCGACACCAACCGCCATCGGCGCGCCCAGGGCCGCGAGCGCATCCACATCGGGGTGAAGTTCTACGGCAAGGAAGACCTCATCAACGAGGAAAACCTCTAAGTCCGCGCCGGTACTCCGACGGCGACACGCCGTACCGATTGCGAAACGCGTGACTGAAACGCGCGGCGTCCGAAAACCCGTAGCGGAAAGCGATGTCGCCGATCTGCCGTGTCGTGTGCGTGGCATCACCCAGCATATGGCGCGAGCGCTCAAGCCGGGCGCTCAGGATGAAATCGGCCGGTGTCGTGGCGGCCTGGGCGAACAGGTTGTACAGATAGCGGCGCGACACGCGTAAAGCCACGGCGGCGCTGGCCGGCGACAGGTCGGGATCGTGAAGGTTGTCGACCAGGTATTGCTGCACGCGACGCAGTTGCGCCTGGCGCATGTCGACCTGGTCCTGCTCGGCCAATCCGCCGGCGCGTTCGCTGATATCCAACCCCATCATCTGCATGACCGCATTGGCGGCGTCTCGCGCGGCACTATCGGACAGGTGCGCGTGTTCGCTCAGGGCCACTCGCAGCAGGTCCATGGCCATGCGGCCGCAACCGTGGCGGGCGCTGTAACTGCGCGCCACCGCATTCTGGATGAACGGCTGCCAGGCTTCGGATTGCTTGCCCGGCACCTGCATGACCAGGAAATGCGCGTCGTCGTCAACATCGACCTCGTAGGGCCGGGTGGTGTCGTAGATGCCCCAATCGCCCGGCATCAGCAAGGCGCTGCGGGCAGCCTGGCGAATTTCGCTGCGCCCGGCCAGTTGCAGTGTCACCTTGTAGCCGGATGCCTCGGCGCGGTCGGCCAGCAACTTGGTGCGGCGTACCCGTTGCGCACCCGTATGCATTTCACAGACCTGCATCCAGCCCAGTGAATCGACCGCCACGCTGCTGCGGAAACGCTGCGGATTGGCCGCGGACACTTCCAGCGGCACGAAGGTGTTGCTGATGTTGTCTTTCCAGCTGGCGCAATCCCGGAACTGCTGGGGCGCGCTGCGTACGAGGCGATGGGACATGAAGACTCCGGCGCGCGGCTAGGAACAAATGGCTGGCTTCTTTCTATCACCGAGCGCCGGCCGTGGAGTATCCGTGACAACCCCTAAAAACCGCGCAGTCTCAGGGTTTCCGGGCGCTACCGTAGGAATAATCAGACAAAGTGAACCCTTGCTTGGCCAGTTCCTGCGCCAGGCCGTGGCGTACCGGCACCACATCGGGATAGCGATTTGGGCGCGCGGCCGCCACCTCGGCTTCGGTATAGGGCTGGAAATTGGTGGGAAGCTGAGCGGGGCTGAAGGTCAGCAGCACCCAGTTCAATACCGCCGCCAGGTCCGCGTTGCTCAATGGCGAGTACGCCGCCCCCGGCACGCGAATCAGGTACTCGCGTCCCGCTGGCAGATGCACGAACGCCCCCACAGAATTACGAAAATCCGGAATGCCATGCGGCGTACTCCCCCGGCCATCGACCCGATGACAGCCGGCGCATTTCAGCACGTAGTCGGCACGCGCGGCCTGCCGCAACGCATCAAGGGAATCGGGGGAATGGGTGGCGACGGGCTTTCCGGCGACGGGCTTTCCGGCGGCGGGCGCTCCGGCGACGGGCGCTCCCGCCACGGGCTTTCCCGCCACGGAAGCTTTGGCGGAGGAAGGCGCCTCGTAGGGAACGCCGGAGGTCGACGCCTCACCGGCCAGCGCAGCCGCAGCCGCCAGCACCCCCATGGCTGCCGCGGCGGGCAGCGCGCCTCCCCCGCCGCGCCGTCGCCGTCTGCCGGAACCCGAGCTTGCCCTGTTCATGGCTGCTTCTTGGCCAATCCCACGATCACGGAAGTCGTGCAGTGAAAAATGGACGACTCGTTGGACATGCACCAGTTGACGTCGTTGTGCAGGAACATCTGGTAGCCCGGCCGCTCGCGCTCGGCGGCTGCGCACATGCACTTGCCGCAGGCGGTCTTGCCGCAGCAATCGTTGTAGCTGATGAGGTAGTCCTTGCCGTCCATCGGGTTGTGGCAAGTGCCCACCCACGACACGGCCGATGGCGACGTACCTGGCGGGCACGACGTGGTGCTGCCGCCGCAGCAGGAACACAGGAAACCATCCACCGCGCAGTAGCGCCAGTAATCGCAGGCGGTTTCGTCCGTTTGCGGCTTTTTGGCGGCTGCGGGCGCCGACCGGGCCACCGGCAGCACGGGCACCAGAAACGCCGTGCCTACCAGTACCTTGCCAATGCGGTTCAGCACGCTGCGCCGCGACGTGGCGTGCGCCATCGAGCGCGTCGCGCGCTCGCCAAGCTTATCCAACCAGAGCATTATTGTTCTCCTTGCGGGAAATAC
This sequence comes from Achromobacter sp. FW305-C-28, assembly GCF_058783235.1. Taxonomy (NCBI): domain Bacteria; kingdom Pseudomonadati; phylum Pseudomonadota; class Betaproteobacteria; order Burkholderiales; family Alcaligenaceae; genus Achromobacter; species Achromobacter sp. FW305-C-28. The sequence continues at coordinate 308,680 of NZ_JBYSYL010000007.1, forward strand.
GGGTCTCGTCCAGCGAGCCGGCAGCCAGGAATTCCTGCACCGACGCCACACCCAGTTCCTTGGCCGTGAACAGGCTTTCGAGCTGCTCGCGGGAATTGATCAGGCCCTTGGCGCGGATGACGCCGGTCTCGTCGATCAGCACGGCATACGGCAGCTTGCTGATCTGGAACTTCATGCCCAGCTCGGTAGACAGCAGGTACGGAAAGCGCTCAAGCCCCGCCTGCCGGTAGAAAGCCAGGTGCTCGGGCATTTCGCCGTCGCTGGCCAGCACGATGCGCAGCCAGGCGCTTTCGGTGCCGGCCACGGACTTCAGGATGGGCAAGAGCTTCTTGCACACCGGGCAGGTGGGCGACAGGAAGAACAGCAACTGGCTGTGCTGGCCGCGTTCGCCGATGGTCAGCCGACGGCCCAGCAGGTCAGGCAGTTCGAAACGCGGCGCGGCGTCTCCGACCGCGGGCCCCTTGTCCATGGTCAGCGCGCCCATCGGGGCCACGCGCTCGTACAGCACGCCGATCTGGCGCGACAGCGCCAGAATGACCAGCAGCAGGCAGAGCACCACGCCCCACAGCAGGAAATTGGAGATGATCAAGGCTTCCATGTGTTGCTCCTTGGTTCTAGTGATGCAGCTGCTGCAGCTTCAGGTGCGAAGCCAGCAAGTGATTGACAGTGAAGTACAGGACCACGGCGCTCATGGCCAGGCCGAAGACCGAAGCGGCATCGGCCCATTGCAGGCTGCGCGATGCCCCCTGGGCAGCAGCAAAGACAGGCAAGGTCCACAGCGCCAGCAGGCCGTTGCGCAGCACCATCCACCAGGACAGGCCCGCGCCACGCGCCGCGGCGCTGCGAAATGCGGGGCCGCCGCAACCGCAGTCGATATCGCGGCGGCCACGCGCCAGGTTGATCGCCACGCCGGCCGTCGCCACGGCCAGCACCCCTAACGCCAGCCAGGCGCCCATCGGCCGACTGGCGGGCGCCAGCAGCAATGCCCCGGCCAGGGCCTCGGCCAGGACATAACCCCAGGCAAACGCGGCCCCCAGCCCTGCCGGTACGATCTCGTAGGCGGCCACGGCCGCGGCAAACGCGGTCATGTCCTTGAGCTTTTCCAGCGCCCCCAGCAGCAGCACGCAGGCCAGCGCGGCGCTGGCCGCGTAAAGCAGGACGGGATCGGTCATTGGGCGCCTCCGGGTTGCGGTTCGACCTGCAGCGCGGTTTCGCCGGCGCCCTGGATCGTGCCCTTGAACACGGGTGCGGCGGGCGTGGCGTCGTAGATGTTGACGTTGCCGCCATCCAGCGTGAACAGGCGCGGCTTGTCGTCTTGCGAGACCGACATCGACAGCGCGTTCTTGCCCGGTATGCGCGCCAGCCGCTTTTGCGTGGCCAGGTCATAGACCCAGATTTCCGCGGCCGGTGTCTTGTGCGAGCCTTCGACGCCGTTCGGGTGCATGCCGACATACAGGCGCTTGGTATTGCGATTCACGGCCAGCAGGTTGTAGCCGCCCGGCCGCCAGCCGCGATCCTTGCCGGACTTGTCCAGCAAAGACCAGGGCTCGGCGAATTTGGCGTCCTGGCCGCTGAAATCGGCGCTGTAGACATTGCCGTTGTACGAGACGAAATAGAAGGTGTCGCCCACGTTGCCGGTGTGCGTGAAGATCGGGTCTTTCTCGACGTCGAACATGGGCTTGCTGCGCTGCTGGCCCGATGGCTTGCCGGCGGCGTCCAGGTCCACCGTGACGAAGGTACCGTCGCCGCAGATGCTGGCAAAGCTGCGTGGCCGCGACGGCGGCACGATGATGCTCCAGCAACCGGCCGCGGCCGTCACTTCGTCGGCAAACTTGCGGGCCTTGACGTCAACCACGGTCACGGACGACGCGGGCGTGGCGTTCTGCACGAACAGCAGGCCGCCATCCGAGCTTTGCTGGAAGTAGTTGCGGTAGTTCAGCGCCTGGGCGCGCTTTTCGGGAATCGGCACCTCGTACTTGGGCGTCAGCGTTTCGGCGTCCCAGGCCTCGACCACGTCGGTGCGCTTGCCGCGGTTCAGGCGTTCGTAGTAGGTGGTCATGATGTAGATGTCCTTGCCGTCGGCGGACACCGTCATGTGGCCATTGAACGACGCGGGCACCAGCCCCAGGAACTTCATCGTATCGCCGTCGTAGATGTTGATGCGGCTGTCGACCAGGTGGTTGAACACCGCATCCATCACGTACAGCCGGTGCGGCGTGGCCGGCGGCAGGCGCGTGCCGCCCTTGAGTTCCTCGTTGGGCAGGTCGGCGCGGGCCAGGCCGGCCGCGGCGACCAGGGCCGCGCACAATGCCCATCTTCCCGCCTGAACGCCGGCCCGCCGGCCAGCTCGTGCCGCGGTCTGCCGGCCGCGTGTATCCGCACAAAGCGCAGTCATTGGATGTCTCCTGTCATGTCCGTTGCTCCTAAAAGGCATAGACGTAGCGCATCTGCACGCCCCGCATGCGCGGACCGTTTTCGACCTTCAGGTCGTGGATGTACTGCATCTGGATCTGGTTGGCGTCGTTGATCTGGTGGGTCAATTCCAGCGCCAGCTGGTGGTTGCGCGCGCGGCTGGTGACGGTTTCTCCGCTGACGCGCTCGCGCCCGCCGGTCTCGAAGCGATAGCGGATGCCCGTGTAGGTATTGGGCGTGAGGTTGGTCGAGGCCAGTGCGAAGAAGCGGAAGGACGGATCCTTTTTCAGGGTCTGGCTCATCCAGTCGGTATTGCGTCCGTAGATCTCGACCTCGCCGATGGCTTCCAGAAAAGTCGATTCCCCCACGCCCTTGACGAAGGAAAAGTCCTGGACGGTGGACCAGCGATTCTTGCCCGGCGAGGTGTCCGGACGCGAACCGTCGTAGCGCCCCAGAGGCACCACGACAAAGGGTTCCCAGGCGAACCAGGTCTTGGTGTGCTCGTTGTTGTAGAGCCAGATGGCCGACCCCAGGGTGACATCGCCAATGCCGGTCTGGCGGTCGCGCGAGGCGCCCGGCAATTCCATCGTGGTGCGGGACATCGGCACGATGAATTCCAGCTGCACGGTCTTGCCGAAGAACTCGCGATAGTGCATCTGCCGGTAGATGACGGCGTCGACGTCCACCGAGGCGCCGTCCACGCGTTTGCCCGCCGAATACAGGCCCGACGAGCGCAGGCCCGTCAGGTAGCCGGCGATGATGTTGGTGCCCACCGGTGCGGGTATCCAGTCGCGTGCGCTGGGGTCTCCTGCCCATGCGGTCTGCGCCGTTGCCAAGCATGCCAGCAGAAACGCTGCGCTTGCCCGGCCTCGGCAAATAGTCTTGCCTGCCATGCCCTTCCCCTTGGTGTCGCGGCACGCGCGTACGCCGGTATATCCCGGCTTGATGCGCGCGGCCGTCAGTCTAGTAAGCGATGCAAACGGACTTCTTTTCCAGATACATATCCAATACGGCGCGGCCGTGTTCCCGGCCGATGCCCGATTGCTTGAAGCCGCCGAACGGCATGTTGGGATCAAGCATGTTGTGGGTATTGACCCAGACCGTGCCCGCGTCGATGCGGGGGATCAGGCGCTGGACGCGGGACAGGTCGTTGCTCCAGAGGCTGGCGCCCAGGCCGAAGGCGCTGTCGTTGGCGAGCCGTACCGCGTCGTCCAGCGTGTCGAACGGCTGCGCCACCACCACCGGTCCGAAGATTTCTTCACGGACGATGCGGGCGTCGGGCGACACGTCGGCAAACACGGTGGGCCGTACGAAATAGCCGGCGCCCTCGCCCGCAAGACCGCCCGCCAATACCCGTCCGCCCTGTGCACGGCCGATGCCGATGTAGTCCATGACGCGCTGCTGATGACGCGCCGACACCAGCGGCCCAACCTGCGTGGTGGGGTCGAAGCCTGAGCCCAGCTTCATGCCGGCGGCCAGATCGGCCAGGCCCTGAACGACCTTGGGGTAAAGGCCCTTTTGCACGTACAGCCGCGATCCGGCGGTGCAGACCTGGCCCTGGTTGAAGAAAATGGCTGCCGCGGCGCCCTGCACCGCGACGTCGGGATCGCAATCGTCCAGCACGATCACGGGCGACTTGCCACCGAGCTCCAGCGAAACGCGCTTCATGTCGTCCATGGAGGCGCGGCCGATGAGCTTGCCGACTTCGGTGGACCCGGTGAAGGCGATCTTGTCGACGCCGGGGTGCGCCACCAGGGCAGCCCCGGCGGTTTCGCCTCGGCCCGTCACCACGTTGACCACGCCGGACGGAAAGCCGGCTTCGAGCACCAGTTCTGCCAGCCGCAAGGCGGTCAGCGGGGTTTCTTCGGCCGGCTTGAGCACCACGGTGCAACCCGCGGCCAGCGCCGGTGCGATTTTCCAGATGGCCATCAACAGCGGGAAGTTCCACGGAATGATGGCGGCCACCACGCCCACCGGCTGCGGCAAGGTATAGGCGCTGTACTGCACACCCGGTGGAAACGGGATGGACAACGCAAGCGTATCGCCCGTGAGCTTGGTAGCCCAGCCGGCCATGTAGCGCAGCCACTGCGCACCCGCGCCCACTTCCAGCCCCTGGGCCACGCCCAGCAGCTTGCCGTTGTTCAGGGTTTCAAGGCGGGCCAGTTCGTTGCCATGCTGCTCGACCAGGTCGGCCAGTTTGAGCAACAGGCGTTCGCGGCCGACGGGCAGCATGTCGTGCCAGGGACCCGCGGCGAACGCCCGGCGCGCGGCCTGCACGGCCAGGTCGATCTGGGCCGGACCGGCATCCAGCTGGTGGGCAATGACCTCGCCCGTGGCGGGATTGAAGACGGCGATGGGTTCGCCCTGCCCTTCGCGCAGCGGTTTGCCATCGACAAGCATGAATTCGCGGATGGCGGCCAATTCCGGGCGGTCGGACGGGGAAGCGCTGGCGGTGGGGCGGGCGGACGGCATGCGGAGGGCTCCAACGAATGAGGTTGAAGCCAGGATAGCAACGGGTCACCCCGCTGGCTTGTCCGCCCGTGCATGGGGTTTTGTCCCGGTGCGCACGCCCAGGCAAAACGGCGGAACGCGCATTGCGTTCCGCCGTTGCGGGACCTGCAGGACAGGCGGGAGGATCAGTCCAGCATCAGCACGGTGGCGCCCGTGGTCTTGCGGGAAGCCAAGGCGGTCTGGGCTTCGCCGGCCTGCTCCAGGCTGTAGCGCTGGTCGATACGAACCTTGATCTTCTTTTTCAGGACCAGGTCGAACAACTCTTCAGAGGCGGCCTGCAGCTTTTCCAGCGTGTTCACGTGCACGCCCAGGGACGGACGCGTGACGTACAGGCTGCCCTTCTGGTTCAGCACCGCCAGGTTCACGCCCGCCACCGGACCGGAGGCGTTGCCGAAGCTGACCATCAGGCCGCGCGGCTCGATGCAGTCCAGCGAGGTTTCCCAGGTGTCCTTGCCTACGCCGTCATAGACCACCGGCACCTTCTTGCCGCCGGTCAGTTCGAGCACGCGCTCGGCCACGTTTTCACGCGAGTAGTCGATGGTTTCCCAGGCGCCATTGGCGCGGGCCAGTTCGGCCTTCTCGGGGCTGGACACGGTGCCGATCAGCTTCACGCCCAGGGCGCGCGCCCATTGGCAGGCGATCAGGCCCACGCCGCCGGCGGCCGCGTGGAACAGGATGGTTTCGCCGCCTTGCAGGCGGTACGTCTGGCGGAACAGGTACTGCACGGTCAGGCCCTTGAGCATCAGGGCGGCGGCCTCGTCAAAACCGATGCCCTTGGGCACCTTGACGACCTGGTTGGCGGGCACGTTGCGGGCCTTGGCATAGGCGCCGATCGGGCTTTGGCCATAGGCCACGCGGTCGCCCTTTTTCAGGTGCTTGACGTCGGCGCCCACGGCGGTGACCACACCCGCGCCCTCGAAGCCCAGGCCGTGCGGCAGCGGATGGGGATACAAGCCCGTGCGGAAATAGATATCGATGAAGTTCAGGCCGGCCGCGTGCTGGTCGACGGTGACCTCATTGGCGGCGGGCGGCGGCACTTCGACTTCCACGAGTTTCAGGACTTCGGGACCACCGTGCTGCTCGATACGGATTGCCTTGACGAGATTGCTGGCCATGCTGGCCTCCTTTCATTGAAATGTTGCGAATCAACCGAGAAAACCAGACTTCAGCGCGCGGGGGCCGAACCGCCCGGCGCGGCGGGCGGCGGCTTGGCAGCCCCGCCCCCCATCAATACGAATACGCCAGCCAGGACCAGCGCGGTGCCGGCCAACTGCCATGCGGTAACGGGTTCATCCAGGAACCACGACGCCAGGAACAGCACCGACACCGGCCCGATCATGCCCAGGAGCGACGCAGTCGGCGCGCCGATCAGAGCCACCGCCCACATCAGCATGAAGACGGGCGCCACCGTATTCAGGGTGGCGTGGATGATCGAATAGCCGTAGACGCCCAGGGGCTGGACCAGCACGGAAGCGGGGTGCACCACGAAGAACTGCACGATGCAGGCCACGCAGGACACCAGCATGGCATAGGCCACCAGCCGCGTGGGCCCGACGCGCTTGATCAGTTCGCCCGAGCAGATCAGGTACACAGAATAGCTGAGCGCCGAACCGAAAACGAACAAAGACCCTGTCAGCACCTCGGCGGACCCACCGAAGCTGAGATCATGGGCAAACACCAGCACCACGCCCGCATAAGACAGCCCCATGGCCAGCCACTGGCGCCGCTCGACCGGACGCTTGAACCAGAACGCGGACAGCAGCACGACCAGCGACGGCGACAGGAACAGAATCAGCCGCTCAAGGCTGGCAGTGATATAGCGCAGGCCCAGGAAATCCAGGAAGCTGGACAGGTAATACCCCAGCAGGCCCAGCAGGCAGACCTGCAGGCGTTCCTTCCAGGTCATGACCACGATCTGGCCGCGGGCCGCCAGGCGCGACTGGTGCCACGCCACCGCCGCGAAGAAGGGCATGGCGAACAGCATGCGAAAAGCGATGAGCGTGACCGCGTCGATACCGTAGCGGTAGGTGAACTTGACGACGATGGCCTTGCCCGAAAACAGGACGGCGCCCAGGGCGGCCATGAAAAAGCCGGCCGCGCGGCTGGAGGGACGGGAGACCGGCAAAAGCCTGGCAATGCGATTCATGCGATGATTTTAGATTCAGTGCATGTCCAATTGCACGCCCGGCCGCGCTTTTTTAGCCGCTTTCCGCCTTCGCCTTCCGCCTCGAATGACCCGACATCGCGCCCTGACCTACATCCATATCGCTGCCATCCTGTTCGGCCTGACCGGCGTTTTCGGCGAGCTGATCCAGGCCAGCGCGGCGGTCATCACCCTGGGACGCGCCGTCTTCGCCGTGATCTCGCTGGGCCTGTTCGCCCGCATGCGCCGCCGCCCGCTGCTCGGCGCCCTGACCCCGGCCCAGCTGTTCGTGCTGGTGGTGGCCGGCGCCCTGCTGGCGGCGCACTGGGTCACCTTCTTCATTTCAGTGAAAGTGGGCGGCATTGCCATCGCCACCCTGGGATTCGCCAGCTTTCCCGCCTTCATCACGCTGTTCGAAGGCCTGATCTTCCGCGAACGCGTGCGGCTGGCCGAATGGCTGCTGCTGGGCCTGGTCACCGCCGGGCTGGTGCTGGTGACGCCGTCGTTCGACCTGGCCGACCAGGGCACCATCGGCCTGGCCTGGGGCCTGTTGTCCGGCCTGACCTTCGCCCTGCTCGCCCTGAGCAACCGGCGTTCGGCATCCGGCATGGATCCGATGCAGGTGGCCTGCTGGCAGAACCTGATCGTGGCGCTGGTCATGCTGCCGTTCGCGGCCGGCCAATTGCCCGCCCTGCCCGCCGTGGACTGGTTCTGGCTGGCGCTGCTGGGCGTGTTCTGCACCGGCCTGTCGCATTTCCTGTTCGTCTCCAGCCTGACCCGCTTGAATGCGCGCAGCGCCGGCCTGGTGATCGCGCTGGAACCGGTCTACGCCATCGCCTTTGCCTGGGTGCTGTTCAGCCAGCAGCCCACCGTGCGCATGATGGCCGGCGCCGCCCTGATCGTGGCGGCCATTGTCTGGTCGGGCCTGCGCAAGGCGCCTGCCGCGGCCGAAAACGCCCCGGAGGGCGTCCCCAAATAGCAGCCTTGACAATTACTGACTAGGCAGTAAAATTCGCAGCATGAATGCCTCGTCACGCCCTGATTCTTCCGAAAATCCGATTCATTACCGCGGGGACACCCGCTGCATGACAGAGGATAACGCCGGCTACCTGATCAAGCTGGTCGCGAACTCCCTGAACCGGATGCTGGATCAGGAAATGGCGCCGCTCGACCTGACCGCCATGCAATGGCGGCCCATCGCCATGCTGTACCTGGGCCGCGCCGACACGCCCGCCGAACTGGCCCGCCTGAACGGCATGGACACGGGCGCCATGACCCGCGCACTCGACCGCCTCGAGGCCAAAGGCCTGCTACAGCGGGCCCGCAGCCAGCAGGACCGGCGTGTCGTAAAGATCGAACTGACCGAACTCGGCGAAGAAAAGGCGCGCAACATTCCGCCCAACATCGCCCGCGTCCTGAATCACCACCTGCGGGGTTTTTCCACCGATGAAGTCGCGCAGTTGATGCACTTCATGCGCCGCATGATCGCCAACGGCTCCGCATCCGGCGTCGCGCCCGAGCGCTGACGGCGCTTCAACGAGCGCCTGCCGCCCCTGGAGACAGGGGCTTTATTTGACGTAATATTTGCCTAGGCAAATACAGATTAATCAATTACTTTCAGCAGATTGTCAGGATGAAACGCCTTCTTTCTACCGCATTAGTGCTTGCCCTGAGCGGTTGCGCCCTGATGGAACCCGGGCCCACGCCCGTCGCGGTCCTGGACGAAGCCAAGTTGGGATTGACTGCCCAGGCCACCGCCTGGCCCGAAACACAGTGGTGGCAGCGCTACGGTGACAGCCAGCTCAACACGCTGATGGACGAAGCGCTGGCCAACAGCCCGTCCATGACGGCCGCCCAGGCGCGCCTGGCCAAGGCCAATGCCGCGGTCGGCACTGCCCGCGCGCCCCTCTTGCCCCGGGTCGACGCCGACTACTCGCTGACCCGCGAGCACCTGTCCAGCGACTACATCTACCCGGCGCCGCTGGGCGGGTCGGTCGTCAGCGACAACCGGCTGGCGCTGGACTTCAGCTACGAGCTGGACTTCTGGGGCAAGAACCGCTCGCGCCTGCAGGCCGCCGTGTCGCAACAGTCCGCGGCACAAGCCGATGCCCAGGCCGCCCGCAACATGCTGGCCAGCGCCACCGTGCGCGCCTACCTGAATCTGCAGAACGCGTTTGCCCAGCGCGACGTCATCAAGCGCGTGCTGACGCAGCGCGAAGACGTGCTGTCGCTGACGCGCGGCCGCTACTCGGCCGGCCTGGATACCCAGGTCGAGGTCAAGCAGGCGGAATCGTCGCTGGCCGCCGGCCGGGTCGAACTGACCCAGAACGAAACCACCCTGGCCCAATTGCGCAACCAGGTGGCGGCGCTGGTCGGCGCGGGCCCGCAACGCGGCCAGTCGCTGGTCGCCGTATCGCTGACCGCCCCTGGCGGAGGCGTGCCGGACAGCGTGCCGCTGGACCTGCTGGGTCATCGCCCGGACGTCGTTGCCGCCCGCTGGCGCGCCGAAGCCGCGCGCCACCAGATCGACAGCGCGCGCGCCGAGTTCTACCCCAACGTCAACCTGGCGGCCTTCGTCGGCTTCCAGGCGCTGGGCACCGGCAACCTGCTGGGCGCCGCCAGCCGCACCGCCGGCATCGGCCCGGCCGTCACGTTGCCGATCTTCCACGGCGGTGAACTGAACGCCAACCTGGCCGGCCGCCGCGCCGACGCCGATCTGGCGGTGTCTGACTACAACCAGACCGTACTGGACGCCGTGCACCAGGTGGCCGACGCGCTGGACGGCCTGCGCCTGCTTGAGCAAGAAAAAACCCAGCAGCACCAGGCCCGCGAAGCCATCGAGGCCGCCTACGAACTGGCGGTCAACCGCTACAAGGCCGGCATGGGCAACTACCTGACCGTGCTGATCGCGCAGACCGGCGTGCTGACGCAAGCCCGCCTGGACACCGACCTGCGCATCCGCGCCTACCAGCTCGATGCCAACCTGGCCAACGCGCTGGGCGGCGGCTACGCCCCCGCGCCCGCTACCCAGCCCGCGCCCGCCACGAACTCCACTCATTGAACGCTCCGGATTCAGACGTCATGAACGCAGCCACTACTCCTACGACCAATCCCGCCCGCAAACGCCTGCTGCTGACCGCGACCGGGGTCTTCATCATCCTCGCGATCGCCTACGGCATCTGGTGGGCCCTGTTCGGCGCCCACTTCGAAAGCACCGACGATGCCTATGTGCACGGCAACCTGGTGCAGATCACGCCGCAAGTGCCCGGCACGGTCATCGCCATCGAAGCCGACGACACCGAAACGGTCGCCGCCGGCCAGCCGCTGGTGCGGCTGGACCCGGCCGACACCGAAGTCGCCCTGCAACAGGCCGAGGCCAAGCTGGCGCAGATGGTGCGCCAGGTCCGTACCTACTACGTGCAGAACGATGCGCTGGCAGCCGATGTCGACCTGCGCAATGCCGATATCCTGCGTGCCCAGGCCGAACTGACCCGCGCCCAGAGCGACGTCAGCCGCCGCCAGCAACTGGCCAAGTCCGGCGGTGTCAGCGGCGAAGAAATCCTGCACGCCGAAGCCGCCCTGAAAACCGCCCAGTCCGGCCTGGCGCAAGCCCGCGCCGCGCTGGCCGCTTCGCGCGCCAAGCTGGCCACCAACCAGGCCCTGACCCAAGGCACCACCGTGGCGGACCACCCCGACGTCCGCCAGGCCGTCGCCGGCCTGCGCAACGCGTGGTTGGCGCAATCGCGCACCGTGCTGCCCGCCCCCGTCGGCGGCGTCATCGCCCGCCGCAGCGTACAGGTGGGCCAGCGCGTGGCCCCGGGCGCCGCGCTCATGACCGTCGTGCCGCTGGACCAGGTCTGGGTCGAAGCCAATTTCAAGGAAGGCCAGCTGCGCAAGATGCGCATCGGCCAGCCGGTCAAGATGGTGGCCGACCTGTACGGCAGCTCGGTCACGTATCACGGCACCATCGCCGGCCTGGATGCCGGCACGGGCAGCGCCTTTGCCCTGCTGCCCGCCCAGAATGCCACCGGCAACTGGATCAAGGTGGTGCAGCGCGTACCCGTGCGCATCGCCCTGAACCCCGACGACCTGAAGACGCATCCGCTGCGCGTGGGCCTGTCGATGGACGTCGAAGTGGACGTGGGCAAGCAGGAAGGCGAAGCCCTGACCGCCGCCGCCCGCAAGGAACCGGCTTGGTCGACCCGCGCGTTTGAACCTGCCCATGACGAAGTGGACGCGATGATCAACAAGATCATCCAGGCCAACCTCGCCTCTGACGAATTCACCCCGCAGGCGGCCCAGTCGCCCGCCAGCAAAGAAGGCTCGGCGCGCAGCGCCAAGTAAGGAAGCGCTCCCATGAGCACCCCCGCACAGCCCGCGGCCGGCGGCGCCCCCGCCGAACCGACCGTACTCCCGCCCGGCACCTACCCGCCGCTGGAAGGCGCGACCCGCATCATCGGATCGATCGCGCTGTCCACGGCGGTGTTCATGAACGTGCTGGACACCTCGATCGCCAACGTCTCCATCCCGACGATTTCCGGCGACCTGGGCGTCAGTTCCAGCCAGGGCACCTGGGTCATCACCTCGTTCGCCGTCGCCAACGCCATCACCGTGCCGCTGACCGGCTGGCTGACCCAGCGTTTCGGCCAGGTGCGGCTGTTCCTGATCTCCACGCTACTGTTCGTGCTGGCCTCCTGGCTGTGCGGCTTCTCGCCGTCGCTCGAAGCCCTGATCGCCTTCCGCGTACTGCAAGGCGCCGTGGCCGGCCCGATGATCCCGCTGTCGCAAACGCTGATGCTGGCCAGCTTCCCGAAGTCCAAGGCGGGCATGGCACTGGCGGTCTGGTCCATGACGACCCTGGTCGCGCCCGTGGCCGGGCCGCTGCTGGGCGGATGGATTTCCGACAACTACACCTGGCCCTGGATCTTCTATATCAACGTCCCGGTAGGCCTGTTGGCCGCCTGGATCAGCTGGCGCATCTACGGCAACCGCGAATCGCTCACCCGCAAGCTGCCTATCGACAAGCTCGGCCTGGTGCTGCTGGTGGTCTGGGTGGGTTCGCTGCAGATCATGCTGGACAAGGGCAAGGAACTGGACTGGTTCGCCAGCCCCACCATCATCGCCCTGGCGGCCATCGCCTTCGTCGCGTTCGTGTTCTTCCTGATCTGGGAGCTCACCGACGCGCATCCGGTGGTGGACTTGCGTCTGTTCAAGATCCGCAACTTCACCGTCGGCGCGGTGACGCTGGCGGTCGCCTACGGCGTGTTCTTCGGCAACGTGGTGCTGCTGCCGCTCTGGCTGCAAAGCTACATGGGCTACACCGCCACCTACGCCGGTTTGGTGACGGCGCCCGTGGGCCTGCTCGCGATCCTGCTGACGCCCATGGTGGGCAAGATGCTGGCCACCCGCGACCCGCGCCAGATCGTCACGGCCGCGTTCATGATCTTCGCCCTGGTCTGCTTCATGCGGTCGGGTTTCAACACCCAGACCGACGTGCGTACGCTGATGATCCCGACGATCATCCAGGGCGCGGCCATGGCGGCGTTCTTCGTGCCGCTCACCTCGATCACGCTGTCCAGCATCGAGCCCTGGCGCATTCCGGCGGCCTCCGGCCTGTCGAACTTCCTGCGGCTGACCGCAGGCGCGTTCGGCACGTCGATTGCCACCACGCTCTGGGAAAACCGCGCCACCCTGCACCACTCGCAGCTGACCGAGGCCGCCAAACCCGGCCAGGCGGCGTTCGACCAGACGTTGAACGCGTTGCAGAACGGCGTGGGCATGTCCCACGAGCAGGCCTTGAGCACGGTAGATCGCATGATCAATGCCCAGGCGTTCACCATGTCGGCCGTCGACGTGTTCTACGCCTCGGCGGTGATTTTCCTGATGCTGATCGGCCTGGTCTGGTTCGCCAAACCGCGCTCGGCCAAGGCGGGCGGTGGCGGCGGTGCGGCCGAAGCCGCGGCGGGCGCCCACTGACGCGCACGGCACACTCGGTGAAAAAAAGGGCCTGGCAAGAAATTGCCAGGCCCTTTTTTCAGTTCTTCAGCAAGGCTTGCCAGTCTTGCCGTTCGATCACATCCGGCGGTATCGCACTGACTGGTGACAGGTTGATCACCGACACGCCGCGGCCGCGCCATTGCTGCGCGGCAAACCGGAACGACGGCTCGATGAGGCGGGCAAAATTGCGCGCCAGGCGGCTGGTCTGCGGCGTGGCGCCTTCGTCGTAGAAGCGCATGCCGTGCTGCAACGTCAGGTCCAGGCCGTGCAGGTACACCCTGCGCGCCCCGCCTGAAATCATCACTTGCAGCGCCACGTAGGCCACCGTGTCGGCGTCGAACACGCCCAGCGACGCATTGAAGCTGTAGCCCAGCCCTTGCTTCGCGTCCAGCAGTTGCAGATCGGGCGAGGCCGCCACCATGCGCTTGAGCACGGCAGGCGCCGCGCTACGCTGGTAGGCGCGTTCGGAGATCAGCTCGATGATGCAGATGCGGCAACGGATCAACTCTTGCGGAATGCCCTGCATGATGTAGCGCAGCACTTCGGGCAACACATACAGCGTCAGGTCACAGGCGACGATCTCGCGCACCAGATCAATGCGATCTCGGACGAAGTTCTGGTCGATGATGCAGTAATACTTGAACGGCAGATCGAACTTGCGGGCAAGCGCGATCGAGCCGTTCACCCCCATGGCCGCCCGGATCTTCAGGCGGTCGTAGGGAATCTCGGCGATAGAGGGTCCGCTCAGGATCAGGTGCATCTCGTCGTCGGCCGGGTCGTAGCCCTGCTCGAGCGGCGTGATGGGCAACGACCGGCCAAAGGCGCGAAAGCCGCTGATCACCCCGGCCGAATTGCGCCAGATGCGAACGAACGGCCACAGATGCTGGTTATGCCGCTGCGTGCGCGACCGCATCATGCGGAACAGCTTGCGAGCGAAACGGTCGGCCCGGCTGCCACCCACCTGAGTGGAGGTAGAAGCAATGGAGTCGACCATGTCCTCGGCCCCCTCGAAACGCACGGCTAGCCCGCCGCGATCAGCGACGCAATGGCATCGCCTACTTCAGCGGTGGAAGCCGTGCCCTTCATGTCGCGCGTGCGCGGGCCATCGGCCAGCACGGTTTCAATGGCGCGGACGACGGCCGCCGAGGCCTCGGGGTAACCCAGGAAGTCCAGCATCAGCGCGCCGCTCCAGATCTGGCCGATCGGGTTGGCGATGCCTTTGCCGTAGATGTCGGGGGCGGAGCCATGCACAGGTTCAAAAAGGGACGGAAACTTGCGTTCCGGGTTCAGGTTGGCCGACGGCGCGATGCCGATCGTACCCGTGCAGGCGGGGCCCAGATCGGAAAGGATGTCGCCGAAAAGATTCGACGCCACGACCACATCGAACCAGTCGGGGTGCTGCACGAAATGCGCGCACAGGATATCGATGTGGTATTTGTCCCAGCGCACATCCGGATAGTTCCCGGCGATATCGGCCACCCGCTGGTCCCACCAGGGCATCGAAATGGAAATGCCGTTGGACTTGGTGGCCGCCGTCAGGTGCTTGCCCCGCTTTTGTGCCAATTCAAACGCGAATTTCAGCACGCGGTCGGCGCCGATGCGGGTAAATACGCTTTCCTGGATGACCACTTCGCGTTCGGTGCCGCCAAACAGGATGCCGCCGCTATTGGAGTATTCACCTTCGGTATTTTCACGAACGATGAAAAAATCGATCTCGCCAGGCTTGCGGTCGGCCAGCGGCGACGGCACGCCGGGCATCAGACGCACCGGACGCAAATTGATGTATTGATCGAATTCGCGGCGAAACTTGAACAGCGAGCCCCACAGGGCCTCGTGGTCGGGCACGGTGGCGGGCCAGCCGATGGCACCGAAGAAAATCGCCTCATGCTGGCCGATCTGCTGCTGCCAGTCGTCCGGCATCATCTTGCCGTGCTTGGCGTAATAATCGCAGCTCCAGTCGAAGTGGTCCCACTGGAAATCGATGCCAAAGCGCGTCGCGACGGCCTCGAGCACCTTCAGGCCTTCCGGCACGACTTCCTTGCCGATACCGTCTCCGGGAAGCACTGCAATCTTGTGTTTCTTCGCCACCGCTCTGTCCTTTCGATTCCTGGGTTACACCGCCCAGAATCATAGGCATAAATGGCGGCAACGCAATACCCCCAGTTACAAAACTTGGGGGTATGCGGGTGTTCCAGAGATGGAATACAGAATTCAGCGGCGGGTTTTGGATCCCAGCAACGAACCGAGTATGCCGCGGGCGAGTTCGCGGGCAATGGAACGCGCCGTGCTCTTGGCGACCGACTGCACCACACCGTCGCGCTTGCCGCCGCGCGGCCCCGTCGAGCCGAACAGGACATCGTTCAGGCCATCCATGAAGCCGCCGCCCTTGTCTTCCGGGGCTGGAGCGGGCGACGGCGCCCCCGCCGTCGGCACGGGGGCTGCCGGGTCTTGCCTGACGGGCGCCGACGCGCGCCCGGCCAGCACCTCGTAGGCGGATTCGCGGTCGATGGCCTGGCCGTACTTCGTCGTCATCGGGCTAGCCTGGCGCAAGGCCTGGCGTTCCGCGTCGGTCGCGGGGCCAATGCGACTGGCGGGTGGCACAATCCAGGCGCGCTCGGTCGGCATCGGCCGACCCTTGGCGTCCAGCAGCGACACCAGGGCCTCGCCCACGCCCAACTCGGTAATGGCCGCTTCGATATCCAGGCCGGGATTGGGCCGCATCGTCTGCGCGGCGGTCTTGACGGCCTTCTGGTCACGCGGCGTGAACGCGCGCAGCGCATGCTGTACCCGGTTGCCCAACTGGCCCAGCACGGTATCCGGGATGTCGAGCGGGTTTTGTGTCACGAAATAAACGCCCACGCCCTTGGAACGCACCAGTCGCACCACCTGCTCGATCTTGTTCAGCAGTGCCGGCGGTGCGTCATTGAACAGCAGGTGCGCCTCGTCGAAGAAAAACACCAGCTTGGGCTGTTCCACGTCACCGACTTCGGGCAGCTTTTCATACAGGTCGGCCAACAGCCACAACAGGAAAATCGCGTACAGCCGCGGTGCCTGCATGAGTTTGTCGGCGGCCAGCACGTTGACGATGCCGCGGCCCTGGGCGTCGGTGCGCATCAGGTCGGCAACGTCCAGCATGGGTTCGCCGAAGAATTTCTCGGCCCCCTGGGATTCCAGCGCCAGCAGGCCGCGCTGGATGGCGCCGACGCTGGCCGAAGACACATTGCCGTAGCGGGTCTTGAGTTCGGCGGCGCGGTCGGCCACGTTCTGCAGCATGGCCCGCAAGTCTTTCAGGTCCAGCAGCAACTGGCCTTCGTCGTCGGCCACCTTGAAAACCAGGGTCAGCACCCCTTCCTGGGTGTCGTTCAGTTCCAGGATGCGCGCCAGCAGCAGCGGGCCCATATCGGTGATGGTGGCCCGCACCGGCACGCCCTGCTCGCCGAACACGTCCCATAGCGAAACCGGGCTGGCGCCCCAGGCCGGCTCGGCCAGGCCCAGGTTTTTCAGGCGTTCCTGCAACTTGGGGCTGGCCGCCCCCGCTTGCGAAATACCGGTCAGGTCGCCCTTGACGTCGGCCATGAAGACCGGGGTGCCGAGGCGGGAAAAGGATTCGGCCAGTACCTGCAGGGTGACGGTCTTGCCGGTGCCGGTGGCCCCGGTGATGCAGCCGTGCCGGTTGGCCAGGGCGGGCAGCAGCGCCAACTCGGTCTGCGCGTTCTTGGCGATGACGATGGGGTCGGGCATGGGCAACTCTCCGGGCCGGGGGGTATCAGATGCCCAAGTGTAGAGCCTGCCGTGGCGCTTGTGCGTGGCAATATGGACACAGGCGACGGGGTCCCGGGCGCACAGGCCGCCGGCACGGTAAAATGCCGTTTTTGCAGACAATTTATCTGGGAAGCCATGGCCGGACACAGCAAATGGGCCAATATTCAGCACCGCAAAGGCCGCCAAGACGCCAAACGCGGAAAGCTCTGGACCAAGATCATTCGTGAAATCACCGTGGCGGCGCGCGCCGGCGGCCCCGACCCGGACAGCAATCCGCGCTTGCGCATGGCCTGGGACAAGGCCACCGACGCCAACATGCCCAAGGACAACATCCAGCGCGCCATCCAGCGCGGGGCGGGCGGCGCCGACGGCGACGCCTACGAAGAAGTGCGCTACGAAGGCTACGGCATCGGCGGCGCGGCCGTCATTGTCGACTGCATGACCGACAACCGCACCCGCACCGTCGCCGAAGTGCGCCACGCCTTCGCCAAGAACGGCGGCAACCTGGGCCAGGAAGGCTCGGTGGCCTTCATGTTCAAGCACTGCGGCCAATTCGTGTTCGCGCCTGGCACGCCAGAAGACAAGGTCATGGAAGCCGCCCTCGAGGCCGGCGCCGAAGACGTCACGACCGACGCAGAAGGCGTGATCGAAGTCGTCTGCGCCCCGCCCGACTACGCCGCCGTGCGCAGCGCCTTCGACGCCGCCGGCCTGAAGGCCGAAGTCGACGGCATCGTCATGAAGGCCCTGAACGAAACTGAGCTGGCCGGCGAAGACGCCATCAAGATGCAAAAACTGCTCGACGCCCTGGAAGGCCTGGACGACGTGCAGGAAGTCTATACCACCGTCATTTTCGACGAAGCGCAGTAATTCCATGACCCTGGCGCACTGAAGGCATCCGCCTTCCAGGCGCCGCGCTGTCACCGGACCCGGGCCCGCCCGGGTCCGTGGCCTATTTCTCGGGCAGGTGTCTCGCGACACTCGACTGGCAACCTTAAGACTCACGCAACATGAAACTCCTGGTAATTGGCTCTGGCGGCCGCGAACATGCCCTGGCCTGGCGACTGGCCCGCTCCCCGCGCGTACACAAGGTGTACGTCGCCCCGGGCAACGGCGGCACGCAACGGGCCGAGCAAATGGAGAACATCCCGTTCACCAACGCCGAAGAACTGGCCGATTTCGTCCAGCGCGAAGGCATCGCCCTGACGGTCGTCGGCCCGGAAGCGCCGCTGGCCGCCGGAGTCGTGGACGTCTTCCGCGCCCGTGGCCTGAAGATCTTCGGCCCGACCAAGGCCGCCGCGCAGCTGGAAAGCTCCAAGGATTACGCCAAGGCCTTCATGGTCCGGCACAACATCCCCACCGCGCGCTACGAGACCTTCACCGACCCGGCCCTGGCCCACGCCTACATTGACCAGGAAGGCGCCCCCATCGTCATCAAGGCCGACGGCCTGGCCGCCGGCAAGGGCGTGGTGGTCGCCGCCACTCTCGAAGAGGCGCATGCCGCCGTCGACGCCATGCTGGGCGATGGCTCCATGGGCGCCGCCGGCGCACGCGTCGTCATCGAAGAATGCCTGGTGGGCGAAGAAGCCAGCTTCATCGTCATGTGCGACGGCCGCAATGTGCTGGCGCTGGCCACCAGCCAGGACCACAAGCGCCTGCAGGATGGCGACCAGGGCCCGAACACCGGCGGCATGGGCGCCTATTCGCCCGCCCCCATCGTCACCCCCGAACTGCACCATCGCATCATGCGTGAAATCATCCTGCCGACCGTGCAGGGCATGACGCGCGACGGCATTCCCTACACGGGCTTCCTGTACGCCGGCCTGATGATCGCCCCGGGCGATGATCCCGACCGCGACATCAAGACGCTGGAATTCAACTGCCGCATGGGCGACCCTGAAACCCAGCCCATCATGATGCGCGTCAAGAGCGACCTGCTTGACGTGCTCGAGCACGCCGTGGACGGCACGCTGGACCGTGCCGACATCACCTGGGACCGCCGCACGGCCCTGGGCGTGGTGCTGGCCTCGCACAACTACCCGAACACCCCGCGCACCGGCGACGTCATCCGCGGCCTGCCGGCCGACGCCGATGACTGCATGGTGTTCCATGCCGCCACCGAACTGGACGGCGAAGACACCAAGACCACCGGTGGCCGCGTGCTGTGCGTCACCGCGCTGGGCGACTCGGTCAAAATGGCGCGCGACCGCGTATACGAAGCCATCGACGGCATCCACTTCGACGGCCGCCAGTACCGCAGCGACATCGGCTGGCGCGCACTGAAGCCGTCCCAGCAGAAGCCCAAGTCCAACGCGTAACCGGAAAGCGCCGATGAACGCATTGCCCGTCGCCACGGTCCGCGACTACCTCACCGGCCTGCAGTCCCGCATCGTCGCCGCCCTCGAGGCCGCGGAAGGCAGCGCCTTCCGCGCCGACGAATGGACTCGGGCCGAAGGCGGTGGCGGCCTGTCGCGGCTGCTCGAAGGCGGCGCGCTATTCGAACGCGCGGGCGTGCTGTTCAGCCACGTCAAGGGCACGAAGCTGCCGCCGTCGGCCAGCGCCCATCGTCCCGAGCTGGCCGGACGCGGCTGGGAAGCCATGGGCGTGTCCATGGTGCTGCATCCGCGCAATCCGTACGTGCCCACCACGCACATGAACGTGCGTATGTTCGTGGCCGCGGCCCGCCCCGGCCACGACGAAGCCGACGTGTTCTGGTTTGGCGGCGGCATCGACCTCACGCCCTACTACCCGTTCGAAGAAGACGCGCGCCACTTTCATACGGTCTGCCACGACGCCCTGGCCGGCCACGGTGCCGACTACTACCCGCGCTACAAGCGCTGGTGCGATGAATACTTCTTCCTCAAGCACCGCAACGAAACCCGCGGCATCGGCGGCATTTTCTTCGACGACCTGAACGCCCCGGGATTCGACGCATCATTCGCCCTGACCCGCTCGGTGGGCGACGCCTTCCTGGCCAGTTACCTGCCCATCGTCGAACGTCGCCGCGACACGCCCTACGGCGAACGCGAACGCGATTTCCAGGCCTACCGGCGCGGCCGCTATGTCGAATTCAACCTGGTCTTCGACCGCGGCACCTTGTTCGGGCTACAGTCGGGCGGCCGTACCGAATCGATCCTGCTGTCCATGCCGCCCCTGGCGCAATGGCGCTACGACTGGCACCCGGAACCCGGCACCCCGGAATCCGAACTGGCCGCCTATCTGACCCCGCGGGACTGGGTGTGAAGCGCATCGGACTCCTGGGCGGCAGCTTCGACCCCGTCCACGTCGCGCACATCGCCCTGGCCGAAAATGCCTTGCGCGCGCTGGGGCTGGCCCAGGTGCAGCTCATCCCCGCGGCCAATCCGTGGCAACGGGCCGCCTTGCACGCTACCGAATCACAGCGCCGCGACATGCTCGAACTGGCCATCGCCGGACACGACGGGCTGGTGGTCAACCCCATCGAGCTCGAACGCGGCGGCGCCACCTACACCATCGACACCCTGCGGTCGCTGCCGGGCGACGCTCGTTACGTCTGGCTGCTCGGCGCCGACCAACTGGCCAACTTCTGCACCTGGCGCGACTGGCAGGAAATCTCCCGCCTGGTGGACCTGGCCGTGGCCACGCGCCCCGGCACGCCGCTGACGCCGCCTGCCGATCTGGCCGCCTGGCTCGGCAGCCTGGGCCACTCGCTCGAAGAACTGCCTTTTGCCCCGATGCCGGTGTCGGCCTCGCAGATCCGCCAGCGCCTGGCGCAGGGCGAATCCACCGATGGCCTCCTGGCCGGCCCCGTCGCCGCGTATATTGCGGCGCACCATCTTTACCGATAAACCCTCACCCGCCTGGGCGCACAGCGCCACGGAACCGGCACCTGCTGTCCGTGCGCGGGTTATATTTGCAGCTATGGATATACAGAAACTCCAACGCGCCGTCATCGACGCCCTCGAAGACGTCAAGGCGCAAGACATCAAGGTCTTCAACACCACGCATCTGACGAGCCTGTTCGATCGCGTCGTGATTGCAAGCGCCACCTCCAATCGCCAGACCCGTGCGCTGGCCTCCAGCGTGGCGGATCGCGGCCGCGCACTCGACCTGTCCGGCATCACGATCGAAGGCGAGGACACCGGCGAATGGGTCGTCGTCGACTTGGGCGACCTCGTGGTCCACATCATGCAGCCCGTCATCCGCCAGTACTACAACCTGGAAGAAATCTGGGGCGGCAAGCCGGTACGCGTCAAACTGCTGCCCGAATCCACCCGGGCGGCGCCGATCGTCAGCGACGGCGCCTACGACGACGCCGACCAGTAAGGCGCGGCGTGAAACTGATCGTCGCCGCGGTTGGCACGCGCATGCCGGACTGGGTGCAGACCGCCTGGGACGACTACGCCAAGCGCCTGCCGCCCGATTGCGCGCTGGAACTGCGCGAAATCAAGCCTGAACCGCGCACCACCGGCAAGACACCCGCCCAGATGATGGCCGCCGAAGCCAAGCGCATCGACGCCGCGCTGCCCGCCGGCGCCCTGCGCCTGGCGCTGGACGAACGCGGACGCGACCTGACCACCATGGCCCTGTCGCAAAAGCTCGAACAATGGCGAGCCGGTGGCCAGGACGTGGCTTTCCTGGTCGGCGGCCCCGATGGCCTGGATGCCGACCTCAAGGCCTCGTGCAGCGGCCAGTTGCGGCTGTCTTCCCTGACCTTGCCGCATCCCATGGTGCGCGTGGTGCTGGCCGAACAGCTCTACCGCGCCTGGGCCATCATGACCAACCACCCCTATCACCGCGCCTGATCCGCGCCCGGCGTCCCAGCCAGGCGCGTGGCAGCCCCTCAGCTGGCCCCGTATGACTGAATCCGCTCCCGCCCTGCCCGCTCGCCTCTATCTGGCTTCCGCCAGTCCGCGGCGACGCGAACTGCTGACGCAGATCGGCCTTGCCCACGAGGTCTTGCGCGTGCCCGCGCCGCCCGGCGAAGACGAACCCCAGCATGACGGCGAAAGCGCCGCCGACTACGTCCAGCGCACGGCTCGCGACAAGGCCCTGCGCGGCCGCGACTGGCTGGGCGCCCAGGCGCTGCCTGCCCTGCCGCTATTGGCTGCCGACACCACCGTGATCCTCGACGGCCAGGTGCTGGGCAAGCCGGCCGACAGGGGCGATGCCATCCGCATCCTCGGCGCCCTGTCCGGCAACCCGCATCAGGTACATACCGCCGTCGCGCTCTGGACGGGCGATCGCCTGCTGGAGGCCGTGTCCATTACCCACGTCTGGATGCGCGCGCTGACGCAGGACGAAATCGGCCGCTATTGCGACAGCGGTGAACCCTTTGGCAAGGCCGGTGCCTACGGCATCCAGGGCCTGGCCGGCACCTTCATCTCGCGTATCGACGGCAGCTACACGGGCGTCATGGGCCTGCCGCTGTTCGAAACCGCCAATCTGCTGCGTAGCGCCGGGATCCAGATTCCCTGACACGGATCGGCAAGAAGAAAGCCCCCGGCCAGTCGGCTCGGGGGCTTTTTCTTTGCTGCCCCGCCGCTCTCATTGAACGCCAGGTGCAACTTGTCGCGGCGTTCAACCTTGCGAGGTCGACACGCGCGCAATCGCTTGAGGGTCTGCCGCGGCGGGGGCCTCGCCTTCCAGCGCGGCATGCAGCTTGTCCTTGTCCAGCTCGCCTTCCCAGCGCGCCACCACGACGGCGGCCGTGGCGTTGCCGACCAGGTTGGTCAGCGCGCGGCATTCCGACATGAAGCGGTCCACGCCCAGGATCAGGGCCATGCCGGCCACCGGCACCGTCGGCACCACCGACAGCGTCGCGGCCAGCGTGATGAAGCCCGCGCCGGTCACGCCTGCCGCGCCCTTCGAGCTCAGCATCGCCACCAGCAGCAGCAGGATCTGGTCACCCAGCGACAGCGGAATGTCGCAGGCCTGGGCGATGAACAGCGCTGCCATCGTCATGTAGATGTTGGTGCCATCCAGGTTGAACGAGTAACCGGTAGGCACGACCAGGCCGACCACCGACTTCGAACACCCGGCGCGTTCCATCTTCTGCATCAGGGTCGGCAGGGCCGCTTCCGACGAGCTCGTACCCAGCACCAGCAGCAGTTCCTCACGGATGTAGCGCACCAGCTTCAGGATGGAAAAGCCGTTGTAGCGAGCCACCATACCCAGCACAACCACCACGAACAGCACGGCCGTCGCGTAGAACGTGCCCACCAGCATCGCCAGGTTGATGATGGACTTGATGCCGTACTTGCCGATGGTGAACGCCATGGCGCCGAAAGCGCCGATGGGGGCCGCCTTCATCAGGATGGCAACCAGCTTGAAGATCGGCTGGGCCAGCGCCGTCAGGAAATCCAGCACGGGTTTGCCGCGCTCGCCCACCTGCGCCAGCGCGATGCCGAACAGCACGGCCACGAACAGCACCTGCAGGATGTCGCCGCCGACGAAGGGGCTGAAGATCGTGGTGGGAATCACGTTCAGCAGAAAGCCGGTGATCGTCGAATCATGCGCCTTGGCGACATAGCCCGACACCGCCTTCTGGTCCAGCGTGGCCGGATTGATGTGCATGCCGGCGCCCGGCTGCACGATGTGGCTCACCACCATGCCCACGATCAGGGCCAGGGTCGAAAACACCAGGAAGTACAGCATGGCCTTGCCCGCCACGCGGCCGACCTTCTTCAGGTCGCTCATCGCGGCGATGCCGGTGGCGACCGTCAGGAAGATCACCGGTGCGATGATCATCTTGACCAGCTTGATGAACCCGTCGCCCAGCGGCTGCATCGACTCGCCGAGTTCAGGCTTGAAGTAGCCGAGCAAGATGCCGATCGCGATCGCGAAGAGCACCTGCACGTACAGGATTTGATAGAACTTGAGCTTGCGCGCAGGCGCGACTTGATCTACTTCGATCATTGGGATTTGTCCCCACCAGGGGCCCCAAGCGCCTTGCGATGCGATGCAATGGCTGCCGGGGCGTTATCTCTTTTAAAGCCTTGCGTATCTCCGCAGGCCATTTCACCCGGGTGCGCAATGCCGCCAGGCTTACTGAGGTATATGCAAATGCCGTGCCAGGTGGCGCCAATCGTGAATCCGCCCCCAAGCCATTGATTTTGCTTATTTTCTTTCCATTCCTGAAGCGCTGGCACGTCAAATTTGGCGAAATTCCACACAGAAAACAGATAAAATGTGCGGAAAACCACACAAGCCTATGCCTCCCGACCCATCACCGCCCCGGGCCCCCGCCCACCCGTCATCGGACGGCCTGCCCCCGGCCAGCGCGCAGGCGGCCGCCAGGCCGCGTGGCCTTACCTGGTCTTGGGCACTCTTGATCCTGCTTGCGGTCGGCATTGTCTTCGGCACCCTGCACGCCGCCAGTGACTGGGCGCGTGACGGCGCCCTGAAGGAAGCCGCGCTGCAAGCCCGCGGCGCTGGGCAGATCAACGCCGCCCTCTTGCGCAACAACCTGGATAAATTCCGCGCCCTGCCGTTCGTGCTGACCCGCGATGTCGACCTGCGCGCCACGCTGCAGAACCCCACGCCCGCCCAGATCGAATCGCTGGACGAAAAGCTCGACGCGCTGAGTCGTGGCGTCGGCGCATCGGCCATCTACGTTCTGGATCAGAGCGGCTACGCCATCGCCGCCAGCAACTGGCGCGAGCCCGCCACCTTTGTCGGGGTCGACTACCAGTTCCGCCCTTATTTCAAGGGCGCCGTGGCGCATGGCTCCGCGGAGCATTTCGCGCTGGGCACCATCAGCCACGAGGCCGGCCTGTATCTGTCACGACGCGTGGACGACACCAACGGCACCATGCTGGGCGTGGTGGTGCTGAAGGTCGATTTCCGAGATCTCGAAGCCGATTGGCGGCAATCGAACGCCCCGATCTTCGTCACCGACGAGCATGGTGTGGTGCTGCTGGGCAGTCTGTCCGACTGGCGCTTCCGGGTCCTGTCGCCCTTGGCGCCCGAGATGGCCCAGACATTGCGTACCAGCCTGCAATTCGGCGACGCGATGTTCCAGCCGCTGCCACTGCGTCCGCCACTGAAAACCGTCAACGGCGGCCAACTGGTGCGCGCAGACGAAGCCCTGCCCCAGATTGCTGCAGGCGCGCCCCTCTTGCACACCACGCTGCCCATTGTCGAGTCGCCGGGCTGGACACTGCACCTGCTGTCGCCCGTGCAATCCGCCCTGAACCGAGCCACCGCCAACGCCCAGCTCGGCGCCCTGCTCGTCCAGGCGGTGCTGTCGGCCGTGATCGGCATCTTCCTGTATCGTCGCCACCGCAACCGCGAACGCACCGCGCAACAGGCGGCAGTGCGAGCGCAACTGGCCGCCCAGGTCGAAGAACGCACCGCCCAACTGCGCGAAGTGAATCAGCAACTGCTGACGCAGATGGACGAACGCCAACGCACCGAAGCGCGGCTGCACACCATGCAAGACGAACTGGTGCAGGCCAGCAAGCTGGCCCTGCTTGGCCAGGTCGCCGCCGGCGTGGCGCATGAAGTCAACCAACCCGTCGCCGCCATTCGCGCCTATGCCGACAACGCCGCTGAATTCCTGCGGCGCCAGGACACCGCCTCGGTGCAAGAAAACCTGGGCACCATCGCTTCGCTCACCGAGCGCATCGGCCACATCACTGGCGAGCTGCGGGCCTTTTCACGCAAAGCGGGCGCCTCGGTCGGCCCCACCAGCCTCAAAGAAGCGCTGGACGGCGCGCTGCTCCTGGTCGGCCCCCGCGCCCGGCGCCAGGGCGTCGTACTGCAACGCCCGCCCACCGAACCCGACTACCGGGTACAGGCCAATCGCATTCGTCTCGAGCAAGTCCTGGTGAACCTGTTGCAGAACGGCATGGACGCGCTGGAAGGTCAGGCCGACGGGCGCATCATCATCGCCATGCAGGACATGGGCGCCTCGGTGCAGCTGTTCGTCAATGACAACGGCCCTGGCCTGTCACCCGAAACCAGCGCACGGCTATTCACCCCCTTTCATACGACCAAGGCCGAAGGCCTGGGGCTGGGCCTGGTCATTTCGCGGGACATCATCGCCGAATTCGGCGGCGACCTGCGAGCCGCCCACCCCGGAGACGCCATTTTCCCCGCACCCCACGGCCCTGGCCGCGGTGCGATGTTCACGCTCACGCTGCGCAAGTCGCCGCCCACGATCCATGACCCGCGCCCCTGATTCCTCTTCTTCCCAGCCGACGGCCGCCGACAGCGCTTTGCCGGCGGGCTCTCCCTCTACGACAACAGCCGCCGCAGGCGTGCCGCCCGGCGGGCCATCGTCCGGTCCCACATTCACAGGCAACTCGGGCAAGCCGCCGGCACCCCGCGTCGCGTTCATCGACGACGACGAAGACCTGCGGCGTGCCAATGTCCAGACGCTGAAGCTGCACGGCATTGCAGTCGAGCCCCACGCCAGCGCACGCAGCGCCTTGCCGACGCTGAACCGCGACTTCGACGGCGTGGTCGTTACCGACATCCGCATGCCCGACATCGACGGCCTGCAGCTGTTCCAACGCTTGCGTGCCATCGATCCGGAAATTCCCGTCATCCTCATCACCGGTCACGGCGACATCGCCACCGCCGTGCAATGCATGCGCGACGGCGCCTACGATTTCCTGGCCAAGCCTTACCCGCCCGATCGTCTGGTCACGGCCATCACGCATGCCGCCGAAAAGCGCCACCTGGTGCTGGAAAACCGGCGGCTGCGCGAGGCCGCCTTTGCCGTGGAAGCCGACGAAGTGCCGTTCATCGGCACCACGCCAGCCATGCAACGTATCAAGCAGACGCTGCGTCATATCGCCGATGCCGACGTGGACGTGCTGGTAGAAGGCGAAACCGGCACCGGCAAGGAAGTCGTTGCCACCGCACTGCACCGCTTGAGCCGCCGGCGCCACCATGCGCTGGTGGCCATCAATTGCGGCGCCTTGCCCGAAAGCGTGATCGAAAGCGAATTGTTCGGTCATGAGGCCGGCGCGTTCACCGGCGCCCAAAAACGGCGCATTGGCCGCATCGAGCATGCCAGCGGCGGCACCCTGTTCCTGGATGAAATCGAAAGCATGCCGCTTGCCGTGCAGGTCAAGCTGTTGCGCGTGCTGGAATCCCGGCAGATCACGCCGCTGGGCAGCAACGATGTGCGCAACCTGGATCTGCGTGTCGTTGCCGCCACCAAGGAAGATCTCGGCAGCCCAGCCATTCGCGCCAAATTCCGCGAAGACCTGTTCTATCGCTTGAACGTCGTCACCATCCGCATTCCGCCGCTGCGCGAACGTCGCGAAGACATTCCGCTTCTGTTCGCACACTATCTGGGCCATGCATCACGCCGCTTCCAGCGCGACATCCCCGACATGCCGGCCGACATCAAGCATCATCTGTTGAGCCACGACTGGCCTGGCAATGTCCGTGAACTGGCTCATTTTGCCGAACGCTTCGTCCTGGGTGTGCTCAATGCCCCCACCAGCACGGCCCCCGTCCAGGACACGGCGCCTGGCACACTGCCCGAAAAGATGGAACGCATCGAAGCCCAACTCATCCGCGAAGCGCTCACGGCCCATCAAGGCGATGTACGCGCCACGTTGGAAACGTTGGGCATTCCCCGCAAGACGTTCTACGACAAGCTCCAACGTCACGGCATCGACCGGCAAGACTACACCGGTACACCGCTGGCCTGAGCGTATTCCATGCACGATGCTCACGCAAAAGCCCCTGGGCGGCGCAGCCGCCCAGGGGCTTTTTGTATTGCCGCGTTTGTGGCGCCGCGACTCGGAATTTCTCTTGCCAAGTTTTCGTCGCCACAAAGACAAAACCCCACAGGCGAGAGCCTATGGGGTTTTGCGGAATAAAAGCCTGACGATGACCTACTTTCACAGACGTCCGTCCACTATCATCGGCGCAAAGGCGTTTCACTGTCCTGTTCGGGATGGGAAGGAGTGGTACCACCTTGCTATGGTCGTCAGGCGTAACTGGTTGAGTGGTTGCTTTGAGGGCAACAACTCCAATCTTGGAAGAAGCGCAACGTGTGGATGATCAGAGACTGGCTCGATGATCACGCACAGTGGGGTG